>VAWW01000026.1 GCA_005884575.1 Actinomycetota bacterium | reverse complement strand
AAGATGGAAGCGAGATCAGCCGCACCTGTCGGCACATCTCGGAGGCTGTCCACTTTAGCGGCGGATCGCCCACGCGCCGTCGAACCGGCCGGCTCGGAGGTCCTCGTCGCGGATGCAGATGTAGAGGCGGTCGAACTCGTCGCGCGGTGTGCCGAGGCTTTCGTCGGCGCTCAGCTGGAGCAGCAGCCGCCATTCGCGTGCCTGCGCCTCGTGGTCGACGCGCTGGTCGTAGTAGGTCGAGTCGTCGTCCGCGTCGACACCGGTCGCGGCCAGCTCGCAGTCGATCTCAACCTCGCGGCCGAACTCCTCGTGGTACCCGAGCAGCCGGTGGAGGGCGACGCGATCCGGCGACGTGTCGTCGAGCTCGACGCCCTGCGCGGCGGCGAGCCGCTCGCGCAGCTCGTCCCATGCGGTGCTCTCGTCGTAGGTCAACTCGAGCGCCTCGCCGTGGAGGGACCACGCGCCCGGCAGCTGCAGCTCGCGCGACAGCTCGACCGGCAGCGCGCGCAGATGTGGCGCGCGCGATTCGTGCGGCTCCAGCTCCGAGAGATCGTCTGCGTAGAGGACGCGACAGCTGCCGCGGTCGGCCGGGTCGACGCCCCGCGGCCGGCGGCCGAGGTCGTAGAAGAAGAGCAGCAGACCCTCGCGCGGGAGAGGCGCTTCGGGATTGACCGCGGCGACGTGGGCGAGGTTCACCTGCCCGACGAAGGCGAGCTCGCGCCCGTCGCGGGCCGGCCACTCGACCCCGCGCGGGAGATCGGGCAGGCCGCCGAGGCGGGTCCGGCCGACCTGGTCGCCTTCCGCCGGGGCCGGAGTGAGGCGGATGCCCACGCGTGCCAGCCGCCGCACGTCCTCGGCGCGGGCCTCGAGCCCTGCCTCCCGGCTTAGCTCCAGCAGCTCCTCGACGTCGACCCGCTCGGTCGCCGGCCGCGCCGCGACGGGCGGCGGCGGCCGCCACTCCTCCTCCGGCTCCTCCTCCGGGCGCAGGGCCGAGCTCACCTCCTGCGCGACGCTCGCCGCCTCCCGCAGGAGCTCCTTGAAGAACCGACGACGGTCCGGCACGGTCCGAGGCTACCGCCAGCGGACGTTCTGCGGCGCGCCGCGGGCGAACGCGAGCAGGTTCTCGAGCGTCCCGCGCATCATCTCCCGGGCCGACTCGGCGGTGTGGAAGCCCACGTGCGGCGTGAAGACGACGCGCGGCGCAGCGAGGAGCGGGTGATCCCGCGGCGGCGGCTCCGCGACGAGGACGTCGAGGCCCGCGCCGCCGATCGCGCCCTCCTCGAGCAGCTCGGCGAGCACGGCCTCGTCCACGAGCGAGCCGCGGGCGGTGTTGACGAGGATCGCGTGCGGCTGGAGCAGGCCCAGCAGCCGCCGGTCGACGATCCCCTCCGTCTCGGGGAGGTGCGCGAGATGGAGCGACACGACGTCCGAGGTCGCGAACAGCTGGTCGAGCTCGACGAGCGGCACGCCGACCTTGCGCTTACGCCTCGTCCAGCACACGACCGACATTCCGAGCGCCTTGCCGAGCTCGATCATGCGCATGCCGATCGGCCCCGCGCCGACGACGCCGAGACGGCGTCCGCGCAGCTCGAGCCCCTCGGTCTGCTCCCACGCTCCGGCGCGAACCTCGCGGTCGCCGTCGACGACGCCGCGCGCGACGGCGAGGATCAGCGCCAGCGCGTGCTCGGCGACGGCGTTCGCCGCGTAGCTGGGGACGTTGCAGACGGTGACGCCCGCCGCACGCGCCTCGTCGAGGTCGACGTACATCTCGACGCCCGTCCCGGCGAAGCTGACGACGCGCAGCTGCGGGCTCGCGGCGATGACGCCGCGCGGCAGATCCCAGAGCAGCAGCAGGCCGTCGGCGCCGCGCAACCGCTCGATCCAGCCCTCGGTCGTCTCCGGCACTCCGTCGAACCAGACGAGCTCGTGGCCGTCGGCGCGCATCCGCGCGAGCTGCTCCTCCGCGAGCATGGCGCGGTACTGCGGCTCGCCGTCCGCGCAGACGAGCCGCACTACGAGACGGCGAGCGGTGCGTCGACACGCGCGCGGACTGCGGCGGCGGCCTCGGCGGCGGTCAGAGCCGCGGACTCCATGTGCGTCCACTCGCCGACGTAGTCGCCCGCGAAGAAGACGGTGTCGTCGACGCCGCGCTCGAGCGCCGCCTGGACGCGCGCACGCCCCGGTGCGGCGAAGGGGATCGCATTCTCCCAGCGCTGCACGATCACCTCGCGCACGTGTGCCTCCGGATACAGCTCGTGCAGGTCCGCGGTGACCGTCGAAGCGATCTCGTCGTCGCTCATCGCGAGCAGGCGCCGCGCGCGGCCGGCGCCGCCGTACACCATCAACGCGCCGCCTGCGTCCGAATGGTTGAAGAGCATGTTGAACGACGAGTCGACGGTGAGGACGGAGTAGACATCGTCCCACGCGGTCGTCGCGTCGGTGAGGATGCCCGCGACGACGAACGGGCCGTAGACGATCGCGTCGAGCGCAGCCGCCGTCTCGGCCGGGAGATCGAGGACGATCCGGCGGGCGACCGGCGCGGGCGTCGCGACGATCGCACACCGCGCCGACACCTCCTCCTCGCGGCCGCGGCGCAGGTAGCGCACGCGCACGGAGCCGGCCTCCCGGGCGACCTCGACCACCTGCGCGCCCGTCACCACCTGTTCGCCGAGCCGCCGCGCGAGCTCGCTCGGCAGGCTCGAGGGACCGTTGCGCAGGTTGAAGCCGAGCTCGACACCTCCGGTCGACCAGACGTGCGCGAACAGTGCGACCATGCAGCCGGCGGCGACCTCGTCCGGCTCGGCTGTGAGCCGGTTGGCGGTCGCGCGGAAGATCGCCTCCACCTGCGGGTGCACCGGCCCGACGTACTCCGCCCACGTCCGGTCGTCGAGGAAGCCGAGCAGCCGGCGCCGCACGTCCGATTCGGTCTCTCCCTCGGCCCGGCGCGCGAGCTCGGTGTAGCGCGCCGCGTCTCGCCGGATCCGGAGACCCGCGCGGACGAACGAGATCCGCGCCGCCGGCGAGAGCGGCAGCCGAAACGGGAAGGTCTCGGCGTGTCCGCCGGTGACGATTTTCCGGCGGTACGCAATTCCGAGCAGGCTGCCGTGGATGCGAGCGCGCTCGAGCCTGAGCTCGTCGAGCAGCTCCCAGAGGAAGGAGCCGCGGCCGGGAAACATGTGAGCGCCGACGCTGACCCAGTGCCCGTCACGCTCGAACGACCTGATCCGGCCGCCGACGCAGGGCTCCGACTCGAGCAGGATCGTGTCGAGGTCGCGCAGCCGCCACGCTGCGGTCAGTCCGGCGATCCCGCCGCCGACGACGACGGCGTCCTTCATCCCGTCGCGGCTCCGGCATCTTTCTTCAGCGGCACGAGCCCCGCGGGCGCGAGGTTCGCGAGGAAGAGCGTCGCCGGATCGGCGCGTCCGCCGCGGTCCTCCGCGGCCTCCTTGCGCTCGACGGCGCTGCGGACGAGGCGCCCGCCGACGTAGCGCAGAGGCTCCGGCGGGAAGGTACCGGCCGGATCGCGCACGAGCCCGGCGCGCGACCACTCGTCGTCGAGGCCGAGGGCGAGTGAGGCCAGGATCCGGCCGCCGACGAATGTCGGTCCGACGCCGTTGCCGGAGTAGCCGATGCCATAGAGGATGTCCTCGCGGCCGCCGAGGCGCGAGAAGAACGGCAGCCCGACCTGGCTGCGGTCGATCGGCCCCATCCAGTTGTGCGTGACGGGGACGTCGCGAAACGACGGGTAGAGCGCCCGCAGGCTCTCCGTCACGGCCGCGGCGCGCGGCGACGGACCGTCGAACGAGGTGCCGATCTTCCCGCCGAACGCGAGCTTGCCGCCGCCTCGGCCGAAGACGATCCGTCCGTCGAGCGTGTTGCGGTAGTAGTTGACGAGCATCCGCGAGTCGGAGATGCAGCTGCCGTCGGTCCAGCCGATCGCCTCGAGGCGCTCGGGTGCCGGCGCGGTGGCGACGATGTCGCTCGCGATCACGACGACGGCGCGCCGTAGCTCGGGAAGTGCCGCGCCCCACGCGTTCAGCGCGAGCACGACTTTGTCCGCCTTGACCGATCCGAGCTCGGCGACGACCCGTGGCGGCCGCGTGCGTTCGAGCTTCCTCACCGGCGAGTGCTCGAAGATCCGGACGCCCCGCTCGAGCCCGACTCGGCGCAGACCGCGCGCGAGCAGCGCCGGCTGGACGGTCGCGGCCGTCGGTTCGAAGACGCCGCCGAGGTGTGTCGACTCGCCGGCGTGGCGCGCAGTTTCCTCCGGCGAGAGCCGCTCGAACGGCTCGTGCCCGTAGGCCGCGACGGTCTCGAGCGTCTCCTCCCACGCGCCGAGCTGCGCCTCGCTCGTCGCCGCCCACAGCCAGCCGTCGCGGCGGTAGTGCGCGTCGATTCTGTGCTCGCTGCAGAACGCGCCGATCCCGTCCACCGCCTCGGCGGAGGCGTGCGCGAGCCGCACCGCGTCCTCGCCGGAGCAGACCTTCTTCAGCGAGCCGAACTTCGCCCACCAGCTGAGCACGAAGCCGCCGTTCCGACCGCTCGCGCCGCCGCCGCAGACGTCGGCCTCGACCAGCGCGACGTCGAGAGCCGGATCGTGCTCCTTGAGCCGGATTGCGGTCCAGAGGCCCGTGAAGCCGCCACCGACGATGCAGACGTCGGCCTCTTCCTCGCCCTCGAGCTGCGGCGAGTCCTCGGCGCCGGTCAGGGCCTCCTGGAGCCAGAGGCTTCGCACCGCTCGACTGTAATCGATGGCGCCGCTCGGGAAAACGGCCCGCGCCAGGACGCGAGCAGCGCGCCGAGGACGACGACCGCGCCGCCGAGCGCTTGCCGCCATCCGACCGATTCGCCAAGCGCGAGCCACGCGACGAGCAGCGCGACGACGGGGACGAGGTTCGAGTAGACGCCCGCGCGCGCCGCGGGCACCCGGGCGATGCCGAAGTTCCAGGTGACATACGCAAGCCCGGAGCCGAAGAAGCCGAGCGCGACGGCGAGCACGAGTGGGCCGGTCCCACCCGGCCGCCAGTCCTCGAACAGCGGGCCGAAGGCGAAAACGACCACGGAGAGCGTCACGGGCAGGACGGTCGCCTGCAGGGCGGTGACCCGATGGCCGATGCTGCGACCGATCACGGTGTAGGCCGACCACGAGGCGGCGCTGAGGAAGAGGAAGATAAGCCCAAGCGCGGACGTGACGTGGATCGCTCCCCACGCGAGCACGGCGGCCCCGGCGAGCGCGAGGGCGATCCCGGCGACGATCCGCCCGGTCAGCCGTTCGCGGAGGAACGCGACGGCGAAGACCGCGATCAGCACCGGCGCGATCCCCTGTACGAGCGCCCCGACGCTCGCGCTCGCCCGCTCGAGGCCGAGGTTCGCGAACAGGAAGAAGCCGATCGTCCCTGTCGCCGCGAGCGGGAGCAGGTAGCGGACGGGTAGGAGGAACGTTCGCTGCCGCCACGCGAGCCACAGGATCGGCGGCAGCGCGGCCGCCTGCCGCACGAAGGCGAGCTCGCTTGCGGGAAGATGGCGCAGCGCGACCTTCGAAAGCGCGTACGTCACGCCCCAAGTCACGATCGTGGCCAGCAGCGCGAGCGTGCCGCGCAGCTCGTCGTCCGCAGCGCTGGAGGCTCGGCGCAGCATGCGTGCCGACGCTAACAGCGCCTTCTAGGCTGCGCCTATGGATCGCATCGACGCACGTGTCGACGAGCTGTACGCGATTTGATCGCCGGCGGCACCGAGCGAGCCGGACCTGCCGGAAATGTGAACCGGCTCGTACCTCGACAGCGTCCCCGCGGGCGGGCGCTTCGACCGCGCGCTCGGCGTCGTCGCCGCAATCGAGGCGGTCGAGCGGCTGCCGCCGTCTCGCGCGACCGTCGCCGTCGTCGCCTTCCGCGACGAGGAGGGGTGGAGGTTCGGTCGCGGCTTCTTCGGCAGCCGCGCCGTCTGCGGGCTGCTCGCGCCGGAGGATCTCGAGTTGCGCGACGGGGCCGAGATCTCGGTCGCGGACGCGCTCGCCGGCCTCGGCCTCAGTCCCGAGCGCGCCCTGCGTTCAGCGGCTCGCCCTGACCGTGGAGCCTGGCGCGTCGAACGTCGTCCCGGCGCGCGTACGGCTGAGCGTCGACGTGCGCTCGCGCAGCTCCGAGACGCTCGAGCGCCTGATCGCCGCCGTCGACCGCCTCGCCGCCGAGGCGGCCGCGCGCGAGCGATGCACGTACTCGGTCGAGGCGCCGTGGCGCGACGCGCCAATCGAGTTACACGCGCGCGCGCGAGGCTCTGAGTGCGGCCGCGGTGGACGCGGGCGTTCCGTTCGCCGAGCTGCCCTCCGGCGCGGGGCACGAGGCGGGCATCGTCGCCCGCGCCGGGATCCCGGGTGGGATGCTCTTCGTCCGCAGCCGCGCCGGCGGCGTCAGCCACTCGCCTCTCGAGCATTCGGACGCCGCGGACGTCGCGGTCGCGGTGGATGTCCTCGCGAGAGCCCTCGCCCGCCTCGCCGTATGCTGACGGGCGCATGAAGCGGACCGTGATCGCCAACGGCACCGTCGCCGCGCCCTACGGCGTCTTCCGGGCGCACGTCGTGATCGAGGGTGAGCGGGTCGTCGCGCTTGCGGACGATGACGGCGCGCTCACCGGCGCTGACGAGGTCGTCGACGCCGACGGCCTGCACGTCCTCCCGGGCGCCGTCGACCCGCACGTCCATTACGAGGATCTCGGCCACGCGGAGCGCGAGGACTATGCGACCGGGACGATGGCGGCGGCTGCGGGCGGGATCACGACGATCGTCGAGCATCCGCTGACGATCCCGCTCCCGATCACCGCCCAGGCGTTCGCCGAGAAGCGCGACCGCGTGCGCGAGCTCGCAGTCGTCGACTTCGGCCTCTGGGGCGCGCTGACGCGGCCGTCGCTGCCCGAGATCCCCGGCGAGTGGCGCGAGGGCGCGCGCGGCTTCAAGGCATTCATGCCGTTCTCCGAACCCGAGTACCCGAACGTCGACGACGCGGAGCTGCTCGCGGGGATGGAGATCGTCGCGGGCTTGGACGGCCTCGTGCTCGTGCACGCGGAGAACGACGCAATGATGCGCGCGAACCACGCGCGGCTGCAGGCGGACGGGAGGCGCGACCCGCTCGCGCACCACGAGGGACGGCCGCCGCTCGTCGAGGAGGAGGCGGTCCACCGCGCGATCTTCCTCGCGCAGCAGGCGGGCGTTCGCCTCCAGGTCGTCCACGTCTCGAGTCCCGTCAGCGCAGAACTCGTCGCCGGCGCGAAGGCGCGCGCGCAGCGCGTGACGATGGAGGTCTGCTCGCACCACCTGTTGCTCGACCTCGACGATCTCGTCCGCCTCGGGCCGTACGGCCGCTGCGCACCCGCGCTGCGCGACCGCGCGCTCGTCGAGCGCCTCTGGGATCACGTGCTGAGCGGGAACGCCGACTGCCTCATCTCCGACCACGCGCCGTACACGCGCGAGGAGAAGGAGCCCGGGTGGGAGGACATCTTCGCCGCGCCGCTCGGCCTGCAGAACATCCAGGAGACGGTGCCGGCGGTGCTCTCCGAGGCGCTGCACGTGCGCGGGATGCCGCTCGACGCCTTCGTCCGCTTCGCGTCGACGAACGCGGCGCGGATCGTCGGCCTCTTCCCACGGAAGGGCACGATCCTGCCCGGCTCCGACGCGGACATCGTCCTCTGGGATCTCGACGCCGAGTGGACGGTCGACTCCGCGTCGCAGCAGTTCTCGAAGAACCCGTGGTCGCCGTTCGACGGCCGCACCGTGCGCGGGCGCGTCGTACGCACGCTCGTGCGCGGCGAGACCGTCTACGTGGACGGCGAGATCCGCGTCGAGCCCGGCCACGGGCGGTTCCTGCCGGGCGCCGGCGCCCTCGTCCCCGCCGCCGCGAGCTGATGGAACGCGTCACGCAGCTCGATGCGTCGAATCTGCCGGCGCTGGCGCGAGGGTGCGCGATCCTCGGCACCGGCGGCGGCGGCGATCCGGACGTCGGCCTGCTGATGGCACTCCAGGCGATCGAGGAGTTCGGCCCAGTGACGGTCGCCGACCTCGACGACCTGCCCGACGACGGACTGGTCATGCCGTGCGGGATGGTCGGCGCGCCGACGGTCGGGATCGAGAAGCTCGGCAACGGGGAGGAGGGCGTGCGCCTGCGCGACCGCGTCGAGGCGCTCTTCGGGAACCCGGTCGTCGCGCTGATGTCCGGCGAGATCGGCGGCTCGAACGGGATCCTGCCCGCGTCCTGGGCGGTGCGGGTGGGCCTGCCGGTCGTCGACGCCGACGGCATGGGCCGCGCCTTCCCGGAGATCCCGATGATGACGATGGAGATCGCGG
Source organism: Actinomycetota bacterium (assembly GCA_005884575.1). Taxonomy (GTDB): domain Bacteria; phylum Actinomycetota; class Thermoleophilia; order Gaiellales; family Gaiellaceae; genus AC-16. The sequence goes on along the minus strand of VAWW01000026.1, from coordinate 74,064 downwards.
GCATCGCGCCGAACCCGAGCGTGATGACGGACGAGCGCGGAAACGTCGTGACGTTCGACGCCGTCGACGGGAAGTGGACGGAGCGGCTCGAGCGCGTCGTCTCGGCGGAGTTCGGCGGCAAGGGCGCCTCGGCCGAGTACATGCTGACCGTAGCCGAGGCGCGTGCCGCGACTGTGCGTAACACGATCTCGCTCGCCGTGCGCATCGGCCGCGTGCTCGAGGAGGCGGAGACCGAGCCGCTCGACGCGCTCGTCGCGGAGCTCGACGCCGCGGTGCTGATCCGCGGCAAGGTCGTCGACGTCGAGCGCCGGACGACGGGCGGCTTCGTCCGCGGCTCCGCGTCGATCGAGGGACTCGGCGAGGACGCGGGCCGCACGCTCGTGCTCGAGATCCAGAACGAGAACCTCGTCGCGCTCGAGGGCGCCGAGCTGCGCGCGATCGTCCCCGACCTGATCTCGGTGCTCGACGTCGAGTCGGCGGAGGCGATCACGACCGAGCGGCTGCGCTACGGGCAGCGCGTCGCGGTGATCGCGTATCCGTGCGATCCGATCTGGCGCACGCCCGGCGGTCTGCAGCTGGCCGGCCCGAGCGCGTTCGGCTACGACTACCCGTACGTCCCCGTGGAGGAGCTGCATGCGCGGGCTTGACTTGCGCTTGGGCATCGACGTCGGCGGGACGAACACCGACGCGGTCGTGCTCGACAAGGACGGAGCAATGCTCGCGCGGGCCAAGGTGCCGACGACCGCCGACGTCACGGGCGGCATCCGCCACGTGATCGACGCGATCCTCGCCGGCGAGGCCGTCGCGAAGGAGCGGATCACGCACGTGATGCTCGGGACGACGCACGCGACGAACGCCGTGCTCGAGCGGCGGAAGCTCAACCGCGTCGCGGTGCTCCGCATCGGCGCACCGGCCACGCTCGGCGTGCGGCCGCTCTTCGGCTGGCCGGCCGACCTGCGCGAGGCCGTCTCCGGCGGGGAGACGATCGTGCGCGGCGGCATCGAGTTCGACGGCCGCGACCTCGTCCCGTTCGACGCAGAGGAGACGCGCCGCTTCCTGGCGAGCGTCGCAGGCACCGTCGACGGCGTCGCGATCTCGAGCGTCTTCGCGCCCGTCTCAGACCGGCACGAGCTCGAGGCGGCGGAGATCGCGCGCGAGGAGCTCGGCGACGACGTCCATCTCTCGCTCAGCCACGAGATCGGCTCGGTGGGACTGCTCGAGCGCGAGAACGCGACGGTGCTGAACGGCGCCCTCGTCGGGGTCGCGCGCGAGGTCGCGGGCGCGCTCGACGGCGCGCTTGCCGCGCACGGGATCGAGGCGCGGACGTTCTTCGCGCAGAACGACGGGACGCTGATGGCGCTCGAGTTCGCGCTCCGTCATCCCGTCCTCACCATCGGCAGCGGTCCGGCGAACTCGATGCGCGGCGCCGCCTACCTCACCGGCGCGACAGACGCGCTCGTCGCCGACGTCGGCGGCACGTCGACCGACGTGGGCGTGCTTGCGCATGGCTTCCCGCGCGAGTCGTCCGCGGGCGTCGACATCGGCGGCGTCCGCACGAACTTCCGCATGCCCGACATCCTCTCGATCGCGCTCGGCGGCGGCACCGTCGTCGCCGGCTCGGACGGCGCCGTCACGGTCGGCCCGACGAGCGTCGGCTACCGCCTCACCGAGGAGGCGCTCGTCTTCGGCGGCTCCACGCCGACGATCACCGACGCAGCCGTCGCGGGCCGCCGCGCCGAGATCGGCGACCCTGCCGCCCTCTACGCGCACCGCGCCGTCCTCGAGCGCGCGCTCGCACACGCGGACGACCTGATCGCCGACGCGATCGACCGCGTCAAGCTCGTCCGCGGCGACCGGCCCCTGATCGTCGTCGGCGGCGGCAGCGTCGTCGTCCCGGACCGTTTGCCGGGTGTCAGCGAGGTGCTCCGCGCGCCGCACGCCGATGTCGCGAATGCGATCGGCGCCGCGATCGCCGCCGTCAGCGGCCAGGTCGACCGGATCTTCCATCCCGGCCCGAGCGGGCGCGACGAGGCGGTGGAGCAGGCGTGCGCCGAGGCGCGCGAGCAGGCGATCCGCGCGGGGGCCCAACCGGACGCCGTGGAGATCGTCGAACTGGACGAGATCCCGCTCGCCTACGTGACAAACTATGCAACGCGAATCCGCGCCAAGGCCGCCGGCCCGCTGGCGGTGTGACACGCTGAGGAGGTTCCTTCCGTGCATCGTCTCGTTCTAGTTGCAGCCGCCGCCGCGGTCGTCCTGACCCCGTTCGCCCTCGGCGCCACGAGCGCCGCAACGACGGGAACATTCACCTACGGCACCTACACCGACGTCATGGTCGGGTGGGATCCGAGCACCTCGTACTCGAACGAGATCCTTGCGATGCAGAACATGTACGAGACGCTCACGCGCTATGACTCGCGCGCGAAGAAGATCAAGCCGCTGCTCGCGACGAGCGTCGCGAAGTCGAAGGACGGCAAGACGTGGACGTTCACGCTGCGCAAGGGCGTCACGTTCCACACCGGCCGGCCGATGACCGCGCAGGCGGCGAAGGCTGCCATCGCGCGCACGATGAAGCTGCACCAGGGCGCCGCGTACATCTGGGACGCGGTCAAGTCGATCGCGACGCCGAACCCGTCGACGCTCGTCTTCCACCTCAAGTATCCGGCGCCGCTCGACCTGATCTCGTCCGCGGACTACGCCGCGTACATCTACGACACGAAAGCCGCGCCGGCGAAGCAGCTCCCGAAGTGGTTCAGCGCGGCACACGATGCCGGCACCGGCCCGTACACGATCGACAAGTATGCGAAGGGCCAGGAGGTCGAGGTGCGGCTGAAGTCGTACCCGAAGTACTGGGGCGGCTGGAACGGCGGCCACTACACGCGCGTCGTCTACCGCGTGATCCCGCAGGCGACGACCTCGGCGCAGCTCCTACGCGCGGGCGAGATCAGCTTCGCCGAGCGGCTGACGCCGCAGCTGCGCGACTCGTTCAAGAGCGACAAGAACGTGACGGTGACGAGCCAGACCTCGTTCCAGAACCTGCTCGCGATGATGAACACCGCGTCGGGCCCGCTCGCCGACAAGACCGTGCGCCGTGCGATCGCCTACGGGCTCGACTACCAGGGCATCGTCGCCAGCCTGCACGGCGGCGGCACGCTGTCCCACGGAGTGATCCCGCCCGGTCTCCTCGGCCATTCCGACTCGATCACCGGCTACCCGCACGATCCGAAGAAGGCGACCGCGCTGCTGAAGAGCAAGGGCTTCGGCCCGGGCGGCAAGAAGCTGAACCTGACGCTCACGTACACGCAGGGCGACACCGACCAGCAGCTCGTCGCGACGCTGATCAAGTCCAATCTCGCCGGGCTGAACATCAACGTCGACGCGCGGCCGCTCGCGTGGCCGACGCAGTGGGACAAGGCGAAGTCCGCGGACAAGTCGAAGCGCCAGGACATCCTCGTCTTCTACTGGTGGCCCGACTACGCCGACCCGTACTCGTGGTTCATCAACCTCTACCACACCGAGAAGACGCCGTACTTCAACCTCTCGTACTTCTCCAATCCGCGCATCGACAAGATGATCGACAAGGCGCCGTCGCTCACGGCGACGAATCGCGCCAAGGCCGACGCGCTCTACCAGACGCTGCAGAAGCAGCTGCTCCAGGACGCGCCGTCGGTGCCGCTCTATGACCAGGCCTACCAGCGGACGATGCTGAAGTCCGTCGGTGGCTTCGTGGAGAATCCCGCCTACCCGAACGTCGTCTTCGCGTACGACCTGCATCCCGCCGCTTGACGCTATACGTCGCGAAGCGGCTCGCGCTCGGGCTGCTCGTCGTCGTCGGTGTCCTGATCCTGACCTTCGTGATCGCCCGGGTCGTCCCGGGCGATCCGGCGGCGTCCTGGGTCGGGCCGCACGCGACGCCGCAGGAGCTCGCGAAGGCGCACCACGATCTCGGGCTCGACAAGTCGGTGCCGCGGCAGGTCGTCGACTACCTCCACGGGATCGTCGTCGGCGACTGGGGGGTCTCGATCCACACGAAGCACTCGGTGCTGTCCGACCTTGCGAGCCGCGCGCCGGCGTCGGTGGAGCTCGTCGTCGCCGCGCTCCTGATCGCGCTCGCGCTCGGGATCCCGCTCGGCCTCGCGTCGGCGCGCTGGCGCGGCCGCGCGCCTGACCTGCTCGTCCGCTTCGCGGCGGTCGCCGGCGTCTCGATGCCCGTCTTCTGGCTCGCCCTGATCCTCCAGCTCATCTTCTTCCAGAAGCTCGGCATCCTGCCGGTCGCGGGCCAGTACGACCCGAACCTCGACTACACGAGCCCGCTCGCAGCGCACACGCACATGGCGGTCGTCGACGCGCTCGTCGAGGGGAACTGGCCGGTGCTGTGGAGCGCGCTGCAACACCTCGTGCTGCCGGCCGTCGTCGTCGCGGCGTATCCGCTCGGCGTGATCGCGCGGATGGTGCGCGCGTCGGTGCTGGAGACGCTCGGTGAGGAGCACGTGCGGATGGTGCGCGCGCTCGGCTTCCCGGAGCGTGCCGTCTTCTGGCGCTTCGGGCTGAAGCCCGCGCTGAACCCGATCGTCGCGATCACCGCTCTGGTGTTCGCGTACTCGCTCGCGAACACGTTCCTCGTCGAGGCGATCTTCGACTGGCCCGGGCTCGGGAGCTACGTCGCCGCGTCGACGCAGTCGCTCGACACGCCGGCGATCATCGGCGTGACGCTGCTGATCGCGATCGTCTACGTCGTCTCGAACCTGATCGTCGACATCGTGCAGGCGTTCCTCGACCCGCGGATCCGGCTCTCGTGACCGAGGTCGCGGCGCTCCCGCTCGTCGCGCGCCGGCGCGCACTGACACGGGCGCTGCGGCGGAACCCGTTGCTGCTGAGCGGCGCGCTGATCGCGTTCCTCCTCGTTGTCGTTGCCGTCTTCGCGCCGCTGATCGCACCGCACCCGGCCGACGCGGGCACGGCGACGAACCCCATCGAGTCCCTGCTGCCGCCGTCGTGGCATCACCTGTTCGGAACCGACGCGGTGGGACGCGATCTGCTCAGCCGCGTCGTCTTCGGCGCGCGGATCTCGCTGCGGATCGCCGGGCTCGTGCTTGCGTCGAGCATCCTGATCGGTGTGCCGCTCGGGCTCGCGGCAGGCTACTTCGGCGGCTGGATCGACTCGGTGATCATGCGGGTCACCGACGTCTTCCTCGCGTTCCCCGCGCTGCTGCTCTCGCTCGCGCTCGCGGCGGTGCTGACGCCGAGCGTCGGCAACGCGACGATCGCGATCGCGGTCACGTGGTGGCCGTGGTACGCACGTCTCGCGCGCGGGCAGGCGGCGTCGGTCGCGGGGAGGCCGTTCATCGAGGGCGCCCGCGCGCTCGGCGTCCCACCGGTGCGGACGTTGCTCCGGCACGTGCTGCCGAACTCAATCACGCCGGTGATCGTGCAAGCGTCGCTCGACGTCGGCGGGATCATCCTGACGGCGGCGGCGTTGTCGTTCCTCGGCCTCGGCGCGCAGGACCCGACGCCGGAGTGGGGGCTGATGGTCAGCCAGGGCCAGTCGTACTTCACGACGCAGTGGTGGCTCGTGACGTTCCCGGGCGCGGCGATCCTCGTCGCGGCGCTCGCGTTCAACCTGCTCGGGGACGGGCTGCGCGAGGTGCTCGACCCGCGGCGGATCGAGCGGCGATGAAGCTCGCGATTCGCGACCTGGAGATCGGCTTCGGAGATCGGCGCGTGGTCGAGCTGGCAGAGCTGGACGTCGCGGCCGGCGAGATCGTCGGGCTCGTCGGCGAGAGCGGCTCGGGGAAGTCGATCACGGCGCTCGCGGTGCTCGGGCTCGCCGAAGCGGCGGGAGCGCGCGTCACGGGGAGCATCGAGCTCGACGGCCGCGAGCTCATCGGCGCGCCCCCGTCGCAGCTGCGGGAGATTCGCGGCTCGCGGATCGCGATGATCTTCCAGCACCCCGTCTCCGCGTTCAATCCGGTGTTCCGGGTCGGGGAGATCTTCCTTCGGGCGCTGCGCCTGCACGGAGCGTCGCGCGCCAAGGCGGTCGAGCGGGCGCGGAGCGCGCTTGCGGAGGTGCTGCTCCCGTACGAGCTGCTCAACCGCTACCCGCACCAGCTCTCGGGCGGCCAGGCGCAGCGCGTCGCGGTCGCGCTGGCGGTGGCGCTGCGCGCGGAGGTGCTGATCGCGGACGAGGCGACGAGCGCGCTCGACGTCACTGTGCAGGCGGAGATCGTCGAGCTGCTCGCGCGCCTGCGCGAGCTCGAGGGAATCGCGATCCTTTTCATCAGCCACGACCTCGCCGTCGTCGGGCAACTCTGCGACCGCGTCGCCGTCATGCGCGAAGGGCGGATCGTCGAGACCGGGCGCACGGAGCGCGTTCTCCACGCGCCGCAGGATCCGTACACCCGCGAGCTGATCGCCGCCGTGCCGCGGATCACGGCGGGGAGGACGGCGTGACGGCGCTGCTGTCGCTGCGGGACGTCGAGGTCACGTTCGGCCCGGTGCGCGCGGTCGCAGGCGTCTCGCTCGACGTGCCGGAGGGCCCGTACGGCGTCGGCGTCGTCGGCGAGAGCGGCTCCGGCAAGACGACGCTCGGCCGGGCGGTGCTGCGCCTCGTGCGGCCGGCCGCCGGCGTCGTCGCGTTCGCCGGCCGAGACGTCGCGCGTCTGCGCGGGCGCGAGCTGAAGTCGTTCCGCGGCGACGCCCAGATCGTCTTCCAGGATCCCGGCGGGACGCTGGACCCGCGCATGCGCGTCGGCGCGGCGCTCGGCGAGGCGCTGCGCGTGCACGACGTCGTTCCGCGCGCCCAGGTCGGTGCGCGAATCGACGCGCTGCTCGAGGAGGTCGGACTCGAGCCTGCGCATACGTCGCGGTTTCCACACCAGCTCTCCGGCGGCCAGCGCCAGCGCGTCGCGATCGCGCGCGGGTTGGCGGTCGAGCCGCGGCTGCTCGTCCTCGACGAGCCCACGAGCGCGCTCGACGTCACGGTGCAGGCACGGATCCTCGCGCTCTTCGAGCGCCTGCGGGACGAGCGCCGCCTCGCGTACCTGCTGATCTCGCACAACCTCGCGGTCGTCGAGCGCCTCTGCGACGAGACCGTCGTCCTCTATCTCGGACGAATCGTCGAGCAGGGGAGGACGGAGGAGGTGCTCGCGCGGCCGGCGCATCCGTACACGCACGCGCTGCGTTCGGCCGTGCCGGAGCTCGACCTCGCGTCGCGGCGGCAGCGCGTCGTCGTCTCCGGCCCGCCGCCGGACCCGGCCGACCCGCCCCCCGGCTGCGTCTTCCATCCACGCTGCCCACTCGCGGCCGACGTCTGCCGCACCGACGTCCCGCCGCTACGCGAGGTGGCACCGGGCCGGCTGGCCGCGTGCCATTTCGCCGAAGAGGTCCTGGCGGAAGACTTTGTGGCTCTGAGCCACTAACCGGCTTCTCGAGCTGCGTTCGTCAGCGCAGCGGCGGTTCTCGACTTTGTGGCTCTGAGCCACTAGCGATACTTGCCGACGAGCCTACGAGGAGGAGCCATGCTGATCACGACCATGAACGACATCCCCGGACACGAGGTCGCCGAGGTCTACGGCGAGGTGATGGGACTCACGGTCCGCTCGCGCAACATCGGCTCGCAGATCGGCGCCGGGCTCAAGTCGATCCTCGGCGGCGAGCTCAAGGGAATGACGAAGGCGCTCGTCGACAGCCGCCACGAGGTGATCGACCGGATGACCGCCGAAGCCGAGGCGAAAGGCGCCGACGCGATCATCGCGATGCGCTTCGACACCTCGGAGATGGGCCAGAACTGGACCGAGATCTGCGCGTACGGGACGGCCGTCCGCCTCCGAAAGGCGTGATCGAGAGCGTCCACGCGCGCGAGATCCTGGACTCCCGCGGCCGCCCGACCGTCGAGGTGGAGGTGGCCGTCAGCGGGGGCGCGCACGCCGCGGCGAGCGTCCCGGCCGGAGCGTCCCGCGGCCGGCACGAGGCCGTAGAGCTTCGCGACGGAGATGCCGCGCGTTATCGCGGCCTCGGCGTCCGGCGGGCGGTGGCGAACGTGAACGAGATCCTCGGTCCCGCGGTCGTCGGCCTCGACGCGCAGGATCAGGCCGCTGTCGACGCGGCGCTGATCGCCGCGGACGGCAGCGCCGACAAGTCGAACCTCGGCGCGAACGCGCTGCTCGGCGTGTCGCTCGCGTCAGCGCGCGCCGCGGCCGTCGCCGCCGGCGTGCCGTTGTGGCGCCACCTCGGCAGCGCCGCGGCGCGCGTGCTGCCTGTGCCGATGGTCAACCTCGTGAGCGGCGGTCTCCACGCCGGCCGTCAGGTCGATTTCCAGGACTTCCTGATCGTCCCGGTCGGCGCGTCGACGTTCGCCGAGGCGATGGCGATGGCGGCGAACGTGCGCGAGTCGGCCGCCGACCTGCTCGCCGAGCGAGGCCTCTCGGTGCTGAAGGCCGACGAGGGAGGCTTCGCGCCCGCACTCGAGAGCAACCGCGCCGCGGTCGAGCTCGTGGTCGCGTCGATCGAGCGCGCCGGCTACGAGCCGGGCGAGGACGTCGCGCTGGCGATCGACGTTGCCGCCTCGCACTTCTTCGACGGGCGCTACCGCCTCGAGGCCGAGAATCTCACGCTCGACGCGGCCGGCCTCGTGCAGCTGCTCGACGACTGGCTCGCCGGGTACCCGATCGTCTCGCTCGAAGACGTGCTCGACGAGGACGATTGGGCGGGATGGGCCTCCGAGGGGAGCCGCCTGACGTCGAAGGTGCAGGTAATCGGCGACGACCTCTTCGCAACCGATCTCGCCCGCCTCGAGCGCGGCGCGGCAGACGGCGTCGCCAACTCGATCCTCGTCAAGATGAACCAGGTCGGCACGCTCTCCGAGACGCTCGCCGTCGTCTCCGCCGCGCAGCGGCTCGGCTACGGCACCGTCGTGTCGGCACGGTCGGGCGAGACCGAGGATCCCTTCATCGCCGACCTCGCCGTCGCGGTCAACGCGGGCCAGATCAAGATCGGATCGCTCGCACAGTCCGAACGCCTCGCGAAGTACAACCAGCTCCTGCGCATCGAGGAAGCCCTCGGCGACGACGCCGTCTATCCGGGACGCGACGCGCTACGCCGCTGAGAATTCCGCCGCCAGCTCGGAGATCGTCGGCGGCCCGGGAAGCATGCGCACGACGTCCGCCGCCTGGCGATCCTTGGCCTCGTCGCTGAGGTACTCGAGCTGGGAGCGGCCCCGGGCTCGCGCGAGCAGGCACGCACAGGCATGCCGGACAGCGCGCTCCTCGAGTCCGTCGACGAACGGCGCGTCCGCCACGGCCTCCCGGTAAGCGGTCCAGTACAGATCGACGCTCGCAAGGAGCTCGTTGCGCACACGCGGAAGGTGGCGCGCCTTGCTCAGCAGATGCGCGAGCGAGAAGCCGAGGTCGAAGGCCGGGTCGCCGATGTGTGCGACCTCGTAGTCGAGCAGCTTCGGCCGCCCCTGGTAGACGAGGACGTTCTTCGGGCTGAAGTCGCCGTGCGTCAGCGCGGCAGCGATGGGGCGCGTCTCGTCCACCAGGGCCAACAGGAACGGCGCGGCCGCCGGAACTCGCTCGGCGGTGTAGAGGTAGTACGGCTCGATCCGGAGCGACTCGAAGAACGAGCGGTCGCCGAACTCGGGCTCGAGCGCGTCGAGTCGCGCCGCGCTCCGGCGGTGCACGTCTCCGAGCAGGGCTCCGAACTGACGCACGTCATCCCGATCGACGCGTCCGTCGAGGAGCTTGTCCTTCCAGTTCTCGTGCGGTTCGGGGACGGCCTCCATGCAGAGGACGTGCTCGTCGCGATCCTCGAACACGAGCTTGGGCGCCGCGCCCGGCGCGAGCTCCTCGAACCAGCGGAGCGCGCTCGCCTCGCGATGGATCCGTATCGGATCGCTGAACCAGTCGACGGGAACGCGGAGCTTGGCGAGCGCCTGCTTCAGCACCCAGGCCTCGCCGTCTCGCTCGACCAGCACCGTCTTGTTCGAAACGCCGCCCGGAAGGATGCGGGCGCGCGGTCGCTCGCCCGCCGCGATCCAGCCGCCTCGCCGCAGGTACGACGTCAGGCTCGACAGATCATCGATGTCGAGCGCGGGCGCACGCTCCATCAGCCCGCGCGGCCCGGCCGCGCCGCCGCCGTCCAGAGGCTGACCGCCCGCTCCCGGCCCAGCGCCTCCCACGTCACCCGCCGCGGCATGTCGCACTGCAGCGCGTCGCCGGCCTCGAGCTCGAACCGCGCGTCGTCGACCTCGACGGCGAGCCGGCCGCGGTACAGGAAGACGAAGACGTCCGTCTGCTCGAGCGCGATCGGCGCGCGTCCCGTGCTGCCCGGCCTGCTTCCAAGGCGCACGATCTGCATCCGCGATCCCTCTGCGGCGAGCCGCTTGCCGCCGACGCCGCCGCCGAGGTGGCCCCGCGCGAGTCGCGTCGACGCCGATGTCCGCAGCATCTCTGCGAGCGACAGCTCGAGCGCGTGCGACAGACGCGCCAGCACCGGGAGCGATGGCACGCTCGCGCCGTTCTCGATCGATGACAGGTAGCCGCCCGAGACGTCGGCCGCAGCGGCGACTTCGGCAAGCCGTTTGCCGAGCTCCTGGCGACGCTCCTTCAGCCGCGTCCCGAGCCGCGTGCCGAGCTCGAGCGATGCGCTCAAATGACCGCCGGCGTCAGGAGCCAGAGCGCCTCGACCGGCTCATCGGAGGTGACGTGAGTCGCGTGGGACGGATGCGACGAGTAGTGGATCCAGTCGCCGGGCCCGAGGTCGTACGTCTCGCCGTCGATCACGACTTGCAGCGTGCCCTCGAGGACGAGTCCGAACTCCTCGCCGAGATGCCTGAACGGGCGCTCGTTGCCGCTGCCGGTCGGCGGGTGCTTCGCGTAGAGCGCGGAGAACGCGCGGTCGTGCACCTGTCCGGCGAGGACGGCGTACTCCTCGCCCGAGCCGGGATCGATGCGGAACTCGTGCCGCTCCGACGCGCGGATCAGGCGGGTGCCGCGCCGCCGCTCCTCGGGGAAGAAGTCCGCGACGTCGACGCCGAGCTCTGCGGCGATCAGCTGCAGCGCGGTCAGCGACGGGACGGCCGAGCCGTTCTCGATCTGCGAGAGGTAGCCCGTAGAGAAGCCGCTGTCGCCGGCGAGCTGCTCGAGCGTCAGGCTCTGCTCGCGCCGCAGCGCCTGCAGCCGCTGCCCGATGTGACTGAGGCTGGTGACGGTGTCCACTTTTGTACGAGCAAACTTCGTTTACTCTCAGTTGACAGTTTGCCCTGAGCTCAACTAGTTTGCCACCCTCGAATGTCGGCTCTCGCAGATCGAGCGGTAGACGCCAGGCTGGACGACGTGCGCGCGGCTGCAGCCGAAGCCGGCCTCGACGCGTACGTCGCGACGAGCGACGAGTCGATCGCATACCTGACCGGCTTCCGTCCGCTGCAACTGGAGCGCTTCTTCGGCGTCGTCCTCAGGGAGAGCGGAGCCGCGGTGGTCGTGCCGAAGCTCGACGAGGGGCAGATCGCCGGCGCGTCCGCGAGCCTCGAGCGCATCTCGTACGAGGCCGCGTCGGACGGGATCCCGGAGCTCGTGGCAGCCCTCGGCGGCGCGCGCTCGGTCGGAGTCGAGGAGGACCACATCGTCCTCGCGCGCACGCTGGCGCTCGAGAATCGCGGCGTCGCGCCGGTGCCGGCGGGCTCGATCCTCGCCTCGCTGCGGGCGCGCAAGGACGCGGCCGAGGTCGAGCAGATCCGGCGCGCGTGCGAGCTCGTCGAGGTGGGCCTCGAGCAGATGTTCGCGGAGCTCCGGCTGGGCGACACCGAGCAGGCCGTCAACGCACGGGTCGAGGGCCGGCTGCGCGAGCACGGCGCGACCGACTCGCACCCGCTCATCCTCTTCGGCGAGAACGCCGCCAACCCGCACGCGCAGCCGGGGATCCGCAAGCTGCGCGCGGGCGACGTCGTGTGTGCCGACCTCTCCGCCCGTCTCGACGGGTACTGGGGCGACCTGACGCGCTGCGCGACCGTCGGCCCCGCCGGCGACTGGGCCCGCGCCACTTGGGCCGTCGTTCGCGAAGCGCAGGCGGCGGCGATCGAAGCGTGCCGCGCCGGTGTCCCTGCGCGCGACCTGGACGCCGCGCAGCGCCGGATCGTCGAGGCCGCTCCGGAGCTCGGCCAGTGCCTGCACGGCGCGGGCCACGCGATCGGTCTCGCCCTCCACGAGCCGCCGTTCCTCGTCCCGCGCACCGAGACGCCGCTCGAGGTAGGGATGGTCTTCACCATTGAGCCCGGCCTCTACCAGCACGGCACCGGAGGGATCAGACTCGAGGACGACGTTCTCGTCGGTCCCGACGGCCCGCAGATCCTGTCCACGCTCCCGCTCGAGCTGGTCGAGCTTCCGTCGTAGTCCAACCCGAGGGAGGAAGAAGTGAAGTCGATGCGGTTTGTCGCGGCGGTCGCAACCGTCGCCGCCGTCGCGATCACGGCGACGGTCGGCGCGGGCGCGCAGCCTGCCGCGCAGCAGGCGAAGGTGAAGGCGATCGCCTTCTTCGGGTTCGCAGCGGCGAACTCGTTCGCGCAGGCCACGTGGGCCGGCGTGAAGCAGACGGCGAAGAAGAACCACGTCTCGGCGAAGTTCTTCGACCCGAACTTCAATGCGCAGACGCAGGTCTCGCAGATCCAGGACGCGATCACGACCGGCCGCTACCAGGCGTTCGTGATCCAGGCGAACGACGGGAACGCCGTGATCCCGGCGATCAAGCAGGCGCTCGCGGCGCACATCGCGGTCGTGGCCGAGTTCACGCCGGTGGGCAGCAACTACGCAACGATCAAGCCGCCCGTGCGGGGCCTCGTCTTCGTCGGCGAGGCGCCGGTGTGGAACGGCCAGTCGCTCGGCAAGCTCGGGATCCAGGCGTGCGCGGGGAAGAATCCGTGCAACGTCGCGTACCTCGAGGGCTTCAAGAGCCTGCCGCTCGACAATGCGCGAACGGACGCCGTCAAGAAGACGCTCGCGACGGCGCCGAACGTCAAGCTCGCGGCGGACGTCGAGGGCGGCTACACGCAGGCCTCCGGCCTGAAGGCGGCGCAGGACGTGCTGCAGGCGCATCCCGACATCGACGTGATGATCGGCTCGGCGCAGGCGATCGAGGGCGCGCAGCAGGCGGTCAAGACGGCCGGCAAGGAAGGAAAGATCAAGCTGATCGGCAACGGCGGCTCGTGCCAGGCGATCGCCGGCGTCCGCGACGGCACGTGGTTCGCGACGTACATCATCGCGGAGAAGTCGTCGGGCGCGAAGGCGGCGCAGTTCGCGATCAACAAGGCGAACGGCAAGAAGGTGCCGACGAGCTACGACAGCCGCAAGCTGCAGAACCCGATCGGCACGAAGGCGAACCTCGGCAACTTCAAGGCCCAGTACTGCGACTGACCAACAGCTGGGGTCAGGTCTTGTAATGACGGACCGTGTTGCAATGCAAGACCTGACCCCGGACAGGTCTCGATGATCCGCAGCGTCCTCTATCTGGAGCCTCGCGGCGGCGACCCGCAGGGGCTCGTCGGCTTCTACCGGCGGCACCGCGTGCTCGAGCGCGCCTGCGAGCAGGAAGGTTGCCTCGGCGCCGAGCTGCAGCTGCCGGCGGGCGGCACCGGGGCCGTCCTCGTGACCGCGCTCTGGCGCGACCGCCGGTGCGGACGAGCTCGCCGAGCTCGTCGAAGGGTTCGACAGCGGCGTCAAGGGCGAGCTCTACGAGATCGCAGTCGAGGCGCGACCGTGAGCCGCTTCAGAGTTTCGATGGACATCGGCGGCACGTTCACCGACGTCGTCGCCTACGACGAGGAGGCCGGCACGTACGTCGCGGGCAAGTCGTCGACGACGCCGCACGACCTGACCGAGGGCGTGCTGGACGCGCTGGCGACGATCGACTCGCATCCCGAGCTCTGCGGCTTCACCGTGCACGGGACGACGCAGGGGCTGAACGCGTTCCTGCAGCGGCGCGGCGAGCGCGTGCTGCTGCTCGCGACCGCAGGGGCCGGCGACGTCTACCACATCGCACGCGGGAACCGGACGCGCCTCTACGACATCCACTTCCGCAAGCCGACCCCGCTCGTCCCGCGCGCGGACATCGTCGAGATCGGGGGCCGGCTGAACTACGCCGGCGAGGAGCTCGAGCCGCTCGACGTCGACGCGATTCGGGCCGCGGCCCACCGCGCCCGCGAGGAGGGTTTCGGCGCCGTCGCGGTCGCGTTCCTCTTCTCGTTCCTCGAGCCGGCGCACGAGCTCGAGGCCGAGCGCGTGCTGCTCGAGGAGCTCGGCGACGCGATCCCCGTCTCGCTCTCGCACCGAATCGCCCGCGAGTGGCGCGAGTACGAGCGCACGTCGTCGACCGTGCTCGACGCGTACACGTCGCCGGTCGTGCGCCGCTACCTCGACCGCCTCGAGGCGGCGCTGCAGCAGAAGGGCCTGCGGGTACCGCTGCACGTGATGCAGTCGAGCGGCGGGATCGTGACGGCGCAGTCCGCGCGCCAGCTCTCGCTGCAGACGCTCCTCTCCGGCCCGGTCGGCGGGACGATGGGTGGCGTCGCGCTCGCGCGGATGCTCGATCGGCCGAACCTAATCTGCATCGACATGGGCGGCACGAGCTTCGACGTCTCGCTCGTCGTCGACGGCAGGCCCGACGTCTCGACCGAGGCGTCGCTCGAGGGCTTCCCGCTGCTGATGTCGGTCGTGAACATCCATACCGTCGGCGCGGGCGGCGGTTCGATCGCGCACGCCGAGGCGGGCGGGCTGCGCGTGGGGCCCGAGAGCGCCGGTGCCGATCCGGGCCCGGCGTGCTACAGGCGCGGCGGCACGCAGCCGACGGTCACCGACGCGAACCTCGTCCTCGGCCGTGTCGACCCGGCATGGTTCGCGGGCGGGCAGATGACGCTCGACGTCGAGGCCGCGCGCCGCGCGGTCGCCACGCTCGCCGACGAGCTGAACCTGGATCCGGTCGAGCTCGCCGAGGGCATCTGCGACGTCATCAACGCGAAGATGGCGCAGGCGATCCGGACGCTGACCGTCGAGAAGGGCATCGAGCCACGCGAGTTCGCGCTCGTCGCGTTCGGCGGCGCCGGGCCGATGCACGCGGCGTTCCTCGCGCAGGAGCTCGACGTGCCCGAGGTGATCGTCCCGCGCTTCCCGGGCGCGTTCTCGGCGTGGGGGATGCTCGAGACCGCGATCCGCAAGGACTTCGCGCGCTCCTACTTCACGCCGCTCGCGGATCTCCACCACGAGGATCTGGCGGCCGTCCTCGCCGGACAGGAGCGCGAGGCGGTCGAGGCGCTCGCCGAGGAAGGAATCTCCGAGTCGGCGGCCCGCGTCGAGCACGCGCTCGACATCCGCTACGTCGGCCAGGAGTACACGCTGACGATCCCGCTGGAAGGCGCGGACGAGCCCGCGGCCGACGGCTTCCCCGAGACGCTGTCGTCGCGCTTCGACGCGGCGCACGAGACGCGCTTCGGCCACGCGAACCCCGGGGCGCCGATCGAGCTCGTCGCCGTCCGCTCGACGGGGCTCGGCGACCTCGGCCGCGCGGAGCCGCAGCGACTCGGGTCGCGCGACGGCGCGGGCTATCCCTCCGAGGAGCAGGCGATCGTCTTCGGCCGGCGTGAGCGCAGCGCTCGCGTCGCGCGCCGCGACGACCTGCAGCCGGGCTCGGTCGTCGAGGGTCCCGCGATGATCGTCGAGGCGACCGCGACAACGGTCGTCCCGCCCGGATGGACGCTGCGCGTCGACGAGTTCGGGACGCTGACGATGGAGCTCTCGTGACGGCCGTCCGCACGCTCGACCCGATCACGACGGAGATCGTCCGCAGCGCGTTCTCGGCCGCTGCGGACGAGATGAACGCGACGCTGATCCGCTCCGCCTACACGCCGATCATCTACGAGATGAAGGACTGCTCGGTGGCGCTGCTCGACGCCGACCATCGCGTCCTCGGCCAGTCCGCCGGCCTGCCGATCTTCCTCGGCAACCTCGAGATCTGCACGCGCTTGACGGAGGAGATGTACGGCCGCGAGGGCTGGCAGCCCGGCGACGTCTGGATCATGAACGACTCCTACCTGACGGGGACGCATCTCAACGACATGACCGTGTTCGGGCCGATCTTCGTCGACGACGAGCTGGTCGGCTTCGCCGCCTGCCGCGCGCACTGGCTCGACGTCGGCGCGAAGGATCCCGGCGGGCCGATGGACTCGACCGAGATCTACCAGGAGGGGATCCGGCTCGGGCCGATGAAGGTCGTCGACGGAGGCGTCCAGCGGCGCGACGTCGCCGACCTGCTCGGTCGCAACAGCCGCTTCTCGTACCCGGCCGTCGGTGACCTCGGCGCGCAGATCGCGTGCGTCCGCACCGGCCAGCGGCGGCTCGAGGCGATCATCGCCAAGTACGGCAAGGAGACGATCGACGCCGCGCGCGACGAGATCTTCGCTCAGACCGAGCGCTTCGAGCGCGCGGCCGTTGCCGCCATCCCGGACGGCGTCTACCGCGCCGAGGGCTCGCTCGACAACGACGGCAACGGCACCGATCCGTGCTGGGTCCGGCTGACGGTCGAGATCCGCGGCGACGAGATGACGATCGACCTGACGGAGACGGACGACGCGAAGCATGGACCCGTCAACTGCGGCGAGGCGCAGGCGATCTCCGCGTGCCGCGTCGCGTACAAGCTCCTGATCAACCCGGGCAACCCGCCGAACGGCGGCGCGTTCCGGCCGCTGACGGTCGAGGTCAGGCGCGGCTCGATGCTCGGCGCCGAGGAGCCGTATCCGTGCCAGTGGTACTTCACGCCGCTCGGGCTGCTGATCGACCTCGTCGTGAAGGCCCTCGCGGACGTGCTCCCCGACCAGGCGGCCGGCGCGAGCTACGGCGACTCGATGGTGATCGGGATCACCGGAATCGACCACCGTAACGGCCGTCCGTGGCTCGACCTCGAGCCGACCGTCGGCGGCTGGGGCGCGTGGCGCGGCAGCGACGGGGAGGACGGGCTGATCAACAACGTCAACGGCTCGCTCAAGGACCTGCCGATCGAGGTGCTCGAGACGAAGTTCCCGATGCGGATGACGGAGTACGCGTTCCGCACCGACTCCGGCGGCGCCGGCAGGTGGCGCGGCGGCAACGGGATCGTCCGCGAGTACACGATTGACTGCCCGGAGGCGCAGCTCTTCCTGTGGTTCGAGCGCTCCGTGACGCCCGCGTGGGGGCTCGCGGGCGGCGGCGACGCGACTCCGCCGGTCGTCGTGGTGAATCCGAACACCGGGCACGAGCGGCGGATGCTGAAGGCCAGCCGCGTCGCGCTCGTCCGCGGCGACGTGATCCGGACGATGACCGGCGGCGGCGGCGGTTTCGGCGAGCCGCGCGAGCGGGATCCCGAGGACGTGCGGCGGGACGTCCGCAACCGGCACGTGACTCCGGAGGCGGCCCGCGACGTCTACGGCGTCGAGTGATGCCGCCGCTCGTCGAGCTTCGGGACGTCTCGAAGAGCTTCGGCGGCGTGCACGCCGTCGTCGACGCCTCGGTCTCGTTCGCACGAGCCGGTATCCACGGGATCGTCGGCGAGAACGGTGCGGGCAAGTCGACGCTGTCGAAGATCATCTCGGGCGTCTACGAGCCCGACGAGGGCGAGCTGATCGTCGACGAGGAGCCGCTGCGCTTCCACTCGCCACGCGACGCGCTCGCGACCGGGATCGCGACGATCGCGCAGGAGATCGCGCTCGTCCCGAAGGCGACGGTCGAGGAGAACGTCATGCTGGGCATCGAGTCGAACACGGCGGGCGTCGTGAGGCGCGGCGACGTCCGGCGCCGCTTCAACGCGCTCAACGAGCGCACCGGCTTCCGCCTGCGGCCGACCGCGCGCGTCGGCGCGCTGCGGACGGCCGAGCAGCAGAAGGTCGAGATCATGCGCGCGATCGCCCGCGACGCCCGGATGATCGTCATGGACGAGCCGACCGCCGCACTGACGCGCGACGAGAGCGACAGGCTGCTGGAGATCATCCGCCAGCTCGCGGCCGGCGGCACCGCCGTCCTGCTGATCTCGCACTACCTCGACGAGGTGCTGTCCGTCTGCGAGACCGTGACCGTCATGCGGAACGGTCGCATCGTCCGGACGTCTCCGGCCGCGAACGAGACGCCGCAGAGCCTCGTCAACGCGATGGTCGGCCGCGAGATCACGCTCGAGTATCCGTCGAAGAAGCTCCGGCCCGAAGAGGCGCCCGTCGTGCTCGAGGTGCGTGGGCTGACGCGCGGGCGCGAGCTCGACGACATTTCCTTCGAGATCCGCGCGGGCGAGATCCTGGGGCTGGCGGGCCTCGTCGGCAGCGGCCGCACCGAGGTCGCGCGCGCCGTCTTCGGCGCGGACCGCGTCGACGCGGGCGAGATCGAGCTCGAAGGCCGGCCCGTCCGGCTGCGGAGCCCGCGCCAGGCGGCGCGGCACGGGATCGCGATGCTGCCGGAGAACCGCAAGGAGCAGGGACTCGTGATGATCCGTTCCGTCCGGGAGAACGTGACGCTCGCGACGCTCGGCGACTTCTCCGAGGCGGGCCTCGTGAACGGCCTGCGCGAACGGGCGACGACGCGGAGGCTCGCGTCGGAGCTCGCGATTCGCACGCCGTCGGTCGACGCGCCGGTCGTGACGCTCTCGGGCGGGAACCAGCAGAAAGTGCTGTTCGCAAAGTGGCTCGTCCGCCCGCCGCGCGTCCTCCTTGCGGACGAGCCGACGCGGGGCGTCGATGTGGGCGCGAAGCGGCAGATCCACGAGCTGATCGTCGAGCTCGCCGACCAGGGAATGGCCGTACTGCTGATCTCGTCCGAGCTCGAGGAGGTAATCGGGCTCGCGCACCGTGTCCTCGTCATGCGCCGGGGGCGGATCGTCGCCGAGTACGACAGCGAGCAGGCGACGATGGACCGCGTTATGGCCGCGGCGTTCGCGACGGAGGCCGTCGCGTGAGCGCCGAGCCCGTCGCCGCCCAGCAGCCGCCGTGGATGCGCGTCGTGCGAAGCGTCAACCTGCGCGACTACGGGATCGTCGTCGCGTTCCTCGCGCTGTTCATCGGGCTGACCTTCTCGACGAACACCTTCTTCACGCAGAACAACTTCGCGAATATCCTCGACCAGTGGGCGGCGCTCGGCCTGCTCGCGATCGGCGAGACGATCTGTATCATCGCGGGCGTCTTCGACCTCTCGACCGGCGCGATGGTCAGCGTCACGGCCGTCGTCGCGTGCAAGGTCGCCCTGTCGGTCTCGCCGACGATGGGCCTCGTCGCCGGGGTCGCAACGGGTCTCGGCCTCGGGATCGCGAACGGCATCGTGATCCACCTGACTCGGATCAACTCGTTCATCGGCACCCTCGCCATGGCGATCGTCTACGCGGGGGTCGCGATTCTGATCACCGGCGGGAACATCGTCACCGTCACCGACTCGTCGTTCGGCGCGATCGGGCAGGACATGGGCCTCGGGATCAAGTACACGGGCTGGACGTTCATCGCGTTCACCGTCTTCGCCGCGCTGCTGCTCGCGCGGACGACGTTCGGCCGCTACGTCTACGCCGTCGGCGGCAACGCCGAGGCTTCACGGCTCTCCGGGATCCGCGTCGACGTGATCCGCGGCGCGTGCTTCGCGCTCTCGGGCCTCGCGGCCGGGCTCGCCGGGATGCTGCTCGCGTCGCGCACCCAGTCGGCGCAGGCGAACCTCGGCGCGGGCATGGAGCTGACAGCGATCTCGGCCGCCGTCGTCGGAGGCACGAGCATCCTCGGCGGCGACGGAGCCGTGTGGCGCGGCTTCCTCGGCATCATGCTTCTGGCGATCATCGGCAACGGCTTCAACCTGCTGAACATCAACACGACCTACCAGCAAATCGTCTACGGCGGCCTGATCCTGATAGCCGTAGCAGCCGACCAACTCCTCCGTCGCCGTGCCTGAACCCCGGAACCACCAACGCCGGCCCCGGAACCACGGCGAACATCGGTACCAGGTACCGACGCAAAAGTGTCACGGGAATGTCACGAAAGTGCGCACGCGCACCGCGATCCACCGGGCGGGCGCTGGGATTCCGATCCGACGTCGGTACCAGGTACCGATGCAAAAGTGTGTCCAATGAGTGCTGAGATTCGCGCCGCTACCGACGTTGGCGGCACCTTTACGGACCTCGTTTACTTCTCGGTCGATCCCGAGACGGGCGCGCAGCGGATCGTCACGGCCAAGACGGACACGACGCCGCCGGACTTCGAGCGCGGCGTCCTGAACGTGATCGCCAAGAGCGGCGCGCCCGTCGACGAGATCGCGTTCCTCGCGCACGGTACGACGGTCGTCATCAACGCGCTGACCGAGCGCAAGGGCGTGAAGACCGGACTGATCACGACCGAGGGCTTCCGCGACTCACTCGAGATCGCCCGCGGCAACCGACCGGATTACTTCAACCTCCACTATGTCAAGCCCGCGCCGTTCGTACCCCGGCACCTGCGCCGCGAGGTGCCGGGCCGGATCGCGCACCACGGAGGCGAGCGCGCTCCGCTCGACCTGAGGGGCCTGCCGAAGATCCTCGACGACTTCCGCGCCGAGGGAGTCGAGGCGGTGGCGATCTGCCTGCTCCACTCCTACGCGAACCCCAACCATGAGCGCGCCGTGCTCGACAAGGTGACCGAGCTCTGGCCCGAAGCCGCCGCCGTCGCGTCGCACCAGATCACCCGCGAGTGGCGTGAGTACGAGCGGACGAGCACCGCCGTCCTCTCCGCGTACGTGCAGCCGGTCGCGGAGCGCTACCTCGGCCGGCTCGCCGACGGCGTGCGCGGCGGCGGCTTCGGCGGACAGCTCTACATCATGCAGTCGAACTGCGGCGTCGACTCGGTCGACCGGACGAAGGAGATCCCGATCACGATGGTCGAGTCGGGGCCCGCGAGCGGCTTCTGGGGCGCGGCCGAGCTCGGCCGGCTGCTCGGCGACCCAAACGTCCTCGCCCTCGACATCGGCGGCACGACCGCCAAGTGCTCGCTGATCGAGGGCGGCCACGTAAAGATCATCTCGGACTACTGGATCGAGCGGAGCCGCCGCAGCGCCGGCTACCCGATCCAGGTGCCGGTCGTCGACCTCGTCGAGATCGGCAACGGGGGCGGCAGCATCGCCTGGGTCGACGACTTCGGGAAGCTCCACGTCGGCCCGCAGTCCGCGGGCGCGCAGCCGGGGCCGGCCGCCTACGGCCGCGGCGGGACCGAGCCGACGACGACCGACGCGAACCTCGCGCTCGGGCGCATCAACCGAGACTACTTCGCCGGCGGCGAGATCGACGCGGACATGGACGCGGTCGACCGTGCGCTCGGGGAGCTCGCCGACAAGCTCGGGGTCGACCGCGCCGACGCGGCGCGCGGGATCGTCCGCATCGCGAACAACAACATGATCAACGCGCTAAAGCTGATCTCCCTGAACCGCGGCTACGATCCGCGCGACTTCACCCTCGTCGCGTTCGGCGGCGGCGGAGGTATGCACGCCGTCGCGCTCGCGGCGGAGCTCGGCATCCGGAAGGTCGTTATCCCGCGCGCCGCCGACGTCTTCTCGGCATGGGGGATGCTGATGAGCGACCTGCGGCGGGACTACTTCGTCACGCGGCTCTTCGGCCTGAACGCCGGCAACGCCGAGCGCCTCGACGGACTGATCGATGAAGTGACCGAAACCGCCGCCGCGCAGTTCCGGCGCGAGGGAATCGAGCGCGACCGGATCCGCTTCCTCCGCTACGGCAACCTCCGCTACGAGAACCAGGAGCACGGCGTCGAGGTCCCGCTGCGCGACGGCGCGACGGTCGACGAGATCACGGAGGCCTTCCACGACGCGTACGAGCGCGAGTACACCTACCGACTCGAGGCGCCGGTCGAGTTCGTCGGCGTCCACCTCGTCGCGATCGCCGAGGTCGGCAAGCTGACGCCCGTCCCGCTCGCGCCGACCGGACGGACGCTCGACGACGCCGTGAAGGGCCGGCGCGCGGTCGACTACGCGACCGAGGGCGTCCACGACGCGGACGTCTACGACGGGGACCTGCTGGAACCCGGAATGGCTTTCGAGGGCCCCGCGGTCGTGGAGACGAAGGGCAGCACGACCGTCGTCCACCCGGAGAACGCCGTCACCGTCGACGACTACGGCAACCTGGTGATCGAGCTGTGACGACGACGGCCGCCGACCAGATCACGCTCGAGATCATCCAGAACTCGCTGCAGGCGATCTCCGACGAGATGTTCGCCGCGTTCCGGAAGACGGCGATGAGCGCGATCATCTACGAGGTGCTCGACATGGGCACCGCGATCACCGACGGCGAGGGCAACCTCGCGTCGTCCGGCGCCGGCATCCCCGCCTTCGTCGGCGTGCTCGACAAGGCCGTCAAGCGGGTCATCGAGCTGAACCGCGACGACATCCGACCCGGCGACATCTTCGCCACGAACGACCCGTTCTACGGCGGCGTCACGCACCTGAACGACGTCGTGCTCGCGATGCCCGTCTTCGCCGAAGGCAGGCTCGTCGCCTGGACGGCGAACATCGCCCACTGGAACGACGTCGGCGGGATGGTCCCCGGCTCGATCTCGAACGAGGCGAAAGAGATCTACCAGGAAGGGCTGCGCCTGCCCGGCGTGAAGCTCGTCGCCGGCGGCGAGCCGATCAAGTCGGTGATGGAGATCATAAAGGTCAACAGCCGCCTGCCCGACTTCCTGCAGGGCGACATGTGGGCGGGCATCGCCGCCGCACGCGTCGGCGAGCGGCGGATCCTCGAGCTCGTCGCGAAGTACGGACTCGAGACCTTCGTCACCGCGCTCGACCTCTTCATGGAGTACGGCGAGGAGGTCGCCCGCCATGCGCTCGCCGGCCTGCCGAAGGGCACGTTCACGCTCGAGGAGGAGCAGGACAGCGGCGCGGTCTACAAGGTGACCGTCGAGATCACGGACGACGAGTTCGTCGTCGACCTCCGCGACAACCCTGATCAGGACAAGGGGCCGAACAACGCCTCGCGCGACGGCTCACTCGTCGCCGCGCAGATGGTCTTCATGAACATCACCGACGCGCACAGCTCCGCGAACGAGGGGCACTTCCGGCCGCTGAGGCTGCTGACCCGCCCCGGCTCCGTCTTCGACCCGAACCCCGGCGCCGCGTTCGCCGTCTACTACGAGGTCGAGATCCGGCTCTACGACCTGATCTGGCGCTGCCTCGCGCCGCACCTCGGCGATCGCCTCCCCGCCGGCAGCTTCGGCTCGATCTGCGGAACGTTCATCGGCGGCCCGCACCCGGACACCGGTCGTCACTTCACGATCGTCGAGCCGCAGGTCGGCGGCTGGGGCGGCTCGCGCGAGCGGGACGGCAACAGCGCGATGTTCAGCGGCTTCCACGGCGACACGTTCAACTGCCCCGCGGAGGTCGCCGAGACGCGCTACGGCCTCTACGTCGACCGGCTCGCATTGAACGACGCGCCGGGCGGCGAGGGCGAGCATCGCGGCGGCAAGGGGATCGTGCTCGAGTACCGCGTCCGCTCGAACGGCTGCTTCTTTACCTGCGCGTACACGCGCAACAAGCACACGCCGTGGGCGCTCGAGGGCGGGCGCGAGGGCTCGCCGAACTACGCCGAGGTGATCCGCGCCGACGGCTCGGTGAAGGAGTACGCGGTCGTGACCGCGCTCGACGTGAACGAGGGCGACGTGATCCGGATCCACACCGGCCACGGCGGCGGTTACGGCGACCCGAAGCGACGCGCTCACAACCTGGTCGACGACGACTTGCGAAACGGATTCACGACGGAGGAGCAGGCCCGAAGCGTTTACGGGTACGGCTAGCCGTACCCCGGTACACCGGTTGACTCCGATGTACATCGGGCGCGGCGAGTGAGAAGGTCGGCTCGTGCGCTGGCTCCCCGCCTCGCTCGCAGCACTCGCCGCCGGACTCGTCTTCGCAGCACCACTCGCCGCGGCGCCGCCGCCGACCTACGCCGACGTCGCCCACGTCTTCAACGACAAGTGCACGGGTTGCCACACAGAGGGCGGGATCGCGCCCTTCTCGCTCAGGAGCGCGAAGGAGGCCAAGGCGCACGCGCAGCTGATCAAGATCATGACGCAGGCGAACGCGATGCCCCCCTGGCCGCCGGCTCGCGATTCGATGGCCTTCGTCGGCCAGAGCGCGCGACAGCTGACCGCTCAGGAGAAGGATCTGATCGCGCGCTGGGTCGCGGGCGGCGCCAAGCTCGGCCCCCATGTCACGCTGCCGGCGAAGAAGGCGGCCCCGAAGGGACTCGTCCTCCAGCCTCGCGCCGCGTACATGCCGCATCCCGCCGTCGGCCTGGACGACTACCACTGCACGATGCTCGACCCGAAGCTCACGCAGGGACGGATGGTCACCGCGGCGCAGGTCTTCCCCGGCCGGCAGAGCATCGTCCACCACGCGATCATGTTCGAGGTCAGGGGCGCAGGCGCCGCGGCGGCCCGCGCACGCGACAAGGCGACGGGCGGCAAAGGCTGGACCTGCTTCGGCGGGCCCGGAGTCGCGGACGACGACAACGACCACGGGCACTGGCTCGGAGTCTGGGTGCCCGGGAAGGTGAACGACGCCTTCCCGGCCGGTACCGGAATGAGCCTGCCGAAGGGCGCCGTAATCGTCCTCCAGATCCACTACAACCTGATCCACAAGGCGCAGCCCGACCTGACGCGCGTGTCGCTCCGTTTCGCCCCGGTCGGGACGAAGGTGAAGCCGCTCGAGACGAAGCAGTACTTCGCGCCGATCGAGCTCCCGTGTCCCGCGGGGATCAAGAATCCGCTCTGCAACCGCGCCGCTGCGATCAGGTACCTCGGAAAGGCGTACGGCCCGGATGCCGCGGCCACGCCCGACGGCCTCCTGCAATTCTGCGGGAAGCGCCTGCCGGCCGCGGCGGGCCCGACGACGACCTGTGACCGGAAGCTCGACGGGGCGACGACGATCTACGCCGTGCTGGGCCACATGCACATGCGGGGCCTCGACATCCGGGTCGAGCTGAGTCCGGGCCGGCCAGGCTCGACGCTGATGCACATGCCGGCCTGGAACTTCCACTGGCAGGACTTCTACGCGCTGAAGAAGCCGGTGTTCGCGCCCGCGGGCAGCACCGTGCGGGTCACCTGCCGGTTCGACAACTCGCCGCTGAAGCAGCCGGTGATCGGGACGAAGCGGCTCCTGCCGCGCTACGTGCTCTGGGGCGAGGGCACGACCGACGAGATGTGCCTGGGCGTCCTGCAGACGGGCGTTACCGCTCCCTGACCGGGAGGAGCGGGCCCGCCGCGCGTGCGGGCCCTGATCCTCCGTCGGTTCTCAGCTCACCGCTTGCTCGTTGACGCCCGTGCGCATCATGCCTCCGGTCGCGATCTGCGTCAGCAGCTCGTCGGCCTTGGCCTCCTCGTCCAGCGTCTCCTGGAGCAGGCCCTTCGCGTCGTCGAGGCCGAGCTCGTCGGCCAGCGTGCGGGCGGTCCCGTAGCCGGCCATCTCGTAGTGCTCGACCCGCTGCGCGGCCGCGATCAGGGCGGCGTCCTTCGCGGCGGGGTCGCCGGAGGCGGAGACGACCTCCTCGCCCTCCTCGATCAGGCCCTCCATCCCCTTGCAGTGCTCGGAGGGCGGACTCATCCCTCGCCCGCGAAAGATCTCCTCGAGCCGCCGGGCATGTCCCCTCGTCTCTTCGAGATGCTGCTCGACCGCCTCGCGCAGGCGGGGGTGGGTCGCCGCGCGCGCGACCTTGGGCAGCGCGTCGACGAGCTGCCTCTCGGCGCTGTAGAGGTCCGCCAGCTGGTCCTTCAGCACGTCGTCGAGCGAGCCGAGGGTCTTGCTCGGCCGGCGTGCCGGGGCTCGGCGCGCGCTGCGGGCCGCGGCCGTCTTCCTCGAGCGGCTCGCGGTCTTCGTCTTCGAGCGGGCGGAGGTCTTCGACCTGCTCGCCGTCTTCGTCTTGGAGCGGCCGGTCGTCGTCTTCTTCGCCCTGCTGCGGCTAGCAGCGGTCGTCGTCTTGCGCCGCGCGGCGGTCGTCTTCCTGCGGCTCGCGGTCGTGGTCTTCCTGCGGCTTGCCGCGGTCTTCGTCTTCGCCCGGCTCGTCGCCGTCTTCTTCCTGGAGCTGCCGCCGCGCTTCGCCTGCGTGCGCTTCCTCGCCACCTCGACCTCCTTGCGTCGTTGTCGGACGTTTCCGTACGCGTGCCCTCACGCAGTCCGATAGAAACGCCGCGGCCGGTCGCGCCTGCGGCAGGATGAACGGATGACGACCGGCGGGAGCGGGGGGCGGCGAGCGGGCGCGACCGCGGCCGCGGTGGCCGGGCGGCTCGGACGTGCGGGGTCCCGCCGGCTCACGCACGCGCTCGGCGGCGCCGAACGGGCGCGCGTGATCCTGCTGCTCGCGTCGATCCTCGCGCTCAGCAGCGCCGACGCGGCCACGGTCGGGGCGTCGGCGACGCAGCTTCGAAACGAGCTCCACATCAACAACACCGACGTCGGCCTCCTCGTGACCGTGACGTCGCTCGTGGCGGCGGTGGCGAGCATCCCCTTCGGCGTCCTGGCGGACCGTGTGAACCGGACGCGGATGCTCGGCGCCGCGATCGTCCTCTGGGGCGCGGCGATGATCTGGAGCGCGACCGTCCCGACCTTCGACCAGCTGCTCCTGACCCGCGTGTTCCTCGGCGGTGTCACCGCCGCTGCGGGCCCCTTCGTCGCGTCGCTCGTCGGCGACTGGTTCGCTCCGTCGGAGCGCGGCCGCATCTACGGCTACATCATCTCCGGGGAGCTCATCGGCGCGGCGTTCGGGTTCGCCGTCAGCGGCGGCGTCTCGGCGCTTTCGTGGCGCGCCGCGTTCGTCATCCTCGCGCTGCCGACCTTCGTGCTCGCCTGGTTCGTGTTCCGGCTGCGCGAGCCGGTGCGGGGTGGCACGCAGCCGCTGCTCTCCGAGACCGGCGCCGCGCCGGTCGAGATCGCGGCCGATGACGAGCCGCACGCGTCGGACGCACAACGAATCGCGCGGGAACACGGGATCGAGCCGGATCCCGAGCTCGTCCTCAGAAAGGACCCGCGCCGCATGAGCCTGATGGAAGCGGTCCACTACGTGCTGGGAGTGAAGACGAACGTCGGGCTGATCCTCGCGAGCGCGTTCGGCTACTACTTCCTCGCAGGCGTCCAGACGTTCGGCGTCGAGTTCGTCACGAAGCAGTACGGGATCGCGCAGGTGCTCTCGACACTCGTGCTGCTCGCGATCGGCGCCGCGGGAGTCGTCGGCGTTCTCGTCGGCGGCACGCTCGGCGACTTCCTGCTGCACCGCGGCTATCTGAACGGGCGGATCCTCGTCAGTGCGATCGCGGCGACGATCGCCGTGATCCTCTTCATTCCTGCGATCTTCACGCACAGCGCGCTGACAGCCCTGCCGTACATCGCTCTCGCCGCGGCGGCGCTCGCGGCGCAGAACCCGCCCCTGGATGCCGCGCGACTCGACATAGTCGTGCCGCTCCTCTGGGGCCGCGCCGAGGGCATCCGCACGTTCCTGCGGACGATGGCGCAGGCGCTCGCACCGCTCCTCTTCGGCGCCGTCTCGGACTACGTCTTCGGCGGCGGGCGCTCGGGCCTGCAGTGGACGTTCGTCGTCATGCTCGTGCCCCTCGCGGCCAGTGCGTACTTCCTCTTCAAGGCGCTCCGCACCTATCCGCAGGACGTCGCGACCGCCGCGGCCTCCGCGTGAAAGGAACCGACCGCGGCCGAGGCGTGTACTGCGGGAGGATGTGGCGGCTGGCCGTTCTCGTCGCAGCGATCGCAGTGGCGCCTGCGTCCGCGGCGGACATCCGCGTGCCGCAGGACGCCGCGACGGTACAGCTCGCGATCGGCCTCGCGCAGCCGGGCGACTCGATCGTCCTCGACCGCGGCGTCTACGCCGGCGGGAACGTCGTGCCGCCGGAGAAGCACGACATCGCGATCCGCGGCGTCGACCGGAACGAGGTCGTCCTCGACGGCCGGGACACGCGGAAGAACGGGATCGTCGTCCATGCCGACGGCGTCTCGATCCTCAACATGTCGGCGCACAACTACCTCGAGAACGCCTTCTACTGGGAGGGCGCCGGCCGCTACCGCGCGTCGTACCTCACGATCTGGCGCGTCCGCGGCTACGGGATCTACGTCGAGGACGGGGTCGACGGAATCCTCGACCACGACTACGTCACGGGCGCGGCCGACGCCGCGTACTACGTCGGCGAGTGCAAGAGCTGCCGCGCGACGCTCACGAACTTGACGGCGACGCTCTCGGCGGTCGGATACTCCGGCACGAACGCAACGGGCGTCGTCATCCGCGACTCGGTCTGGGATCGCAACGGCGCCGGGATCGTCCCAAACACGTACGCGAACGAGGCGCTGCCGCCGCAGGGCAAGACGGAGATCTTCGGCAATACGATCACCGGGAGCGGGCGGGCGCGCGTTCCGATCCGCACCGCCCTTGCGGGTTTCGTCGGCGTCGGGATCGGCATCGCAGGCGGCAACGAGAACTCGCTCCACGACAACCGCGTCACGGGGAGCGAGCGATACGGGATCGCCGTCTTTCCGACGGCGCGCTTCGTCACCTTCAACCCGAACGTCCCCGAGCCCGGCCCGCCGTGGCGGCCCCGCGGCAACCGGATCGCGAACAACGTCGTCTCCGGCAGCGGGCGCGCGGATCTCGCGCTCGCGTCCGGCTCCGGGACAGGGAACTGCTTCAGCGGCAACACCGTCGGGACGACGCTGCCGCGCATCCTCGAGGGCTGCGGCGCGACGGGCGATCGCGGCGTCGCGTCCGCGCTCGCCGCGCGCCTGCGGCGGATGGTGAACGAGACGCTGAGGCGGCGCAGGCCCCCGCCGTACACGGCGATGCCCGCGCCGCCTGCTCAGCCGACTATGCCCTAGCGGATCGGCGCCGTCGCCGGCAGGCCGGCCTTGACGAGGATGTCCTTCAGGCTGAAGGTGGAGCGGAACCAGCCGCCGTACGTCCTCCGCGAGCCCCAGAAGCTCTGTCCCGGCCTCATGAACGTCAGCGGCACCGGCTTCGCGTACGGGTAGACGCTCTGGACGACCTTGCTCTTCGTGTTGTTCGGCCCCGGCACGACGTACGTGGCCCTTCGGCTGGTGCCTGAGCGTCGGGTCGGCCGACTGGCCGTACATCTGCGGGAAGAAGCCGCCGAGGTCGACGAGGTTGCCGAGCGGCGTTCCCAGGCCGCCCTCACCCTGTCCGTTCACGGCGAGCAGCTGGTTGAGGCCCGGGCCCGTGATCGACGCGCTCGACGGGCCCTTCGCGAGCGCGAGAGTCGGGAGCGCGAGCGCCGTCGCGAGGACGGCGGCGGCGGCGAGATACCTGCGCATGGCAGTCCTTTCGAGAGGAGGTGACCTTACTACCCCGGGCGGTCCTGCGGGGTTCCTCTGGACTGGCTATACAAACTGAAGTAATGTGCGGGCATGAGCGTCGTCGAGAGGACAACGACACTCGGCGTCTGCGGCGTGTGCCCCGCCGGATGCGGCGTCGAGCTCGAGCTGGAAGCCGGCCGGATCGCGCTCCTCAAGCCGCTGAAGGGCCATCCGCTCGGAATCGTCTGCACCCGTGGGACGCGGGCTCCCGAGATCGTCTACTCACCCGACCGGCTGCTCTATCCGCAGCGCCGGGTGGGCGAGCGCGGCTCCGGCCGGTACGAACGGATCTCCTGGGACGACACGTACGAGCTGATGGTCGAGCGGCTGACCGCGATCGCCGCCGAGCACGGGCCCGAGGCGCTTGCGATCTACAGCGGACGGGGCAACTTCGAGCTGGGGCTGAACGAGATGTTCGCCCCGACCGGAACCGCCGAGTCGTCCGCGAACTCGGTTCTCTTCCCGCTCGGCTCGCCGAACGCGTGTGGCGTGGGCTCCCTCTGCTTCGTCTCGTACGGACTGATCGCGCCGCGCTCGCTGTTCGGCGCGCCGATGCGCGAGCTGCACGAGGATCTGGACAACGCCGGCCTCATCCTCGTCTGGGGCGCGAATCCCGCCACTGCGTCGCCGCCCGTCAACCTGCCGAAGCTGAAGGCGGCGCAGGCCCGTGGCGCCCGCGTCGTCGTGATCGACCATCGCCGCTCGGAGACGGCGCGTGCGCTCCGGGCCGAGTGGGTCGGCGTGCGCCCCGGCTCCGACGGCGCACTCGCGCTCGGGATGCTGCACGTGCTGATCGACGAGGAGCGCTACGACCGCGAGTTCGTCGAGCGGTGGACGCACGGCTTCGCCGAGCTGCGCGAGTACGTCCGCGAGTTCACTCCCGAGCGCGTCGAGCAGCTGACGTGGGTTCCGGCGGAGACGATCCGCGAGCTCGCCCGCGCGATCGGCGACGCGGGCGGCGTCTCGATCCTCATGTACACCGGGCTCGAATATTCGAACAGCGGCGTGCAGGCGATCCGCGCGGCGCTGACGCTGCAGGCGGTCAGCGGCAATGTCGACGTGCCCGGCGGGAAGCTGTTCAGGTCGCCGGATCGCCCCCGGCTCAACCGGCTGCTGACCGAGGCGCCCGAGGGCCCGCCGCCGCTCGGGGCGGAGGAGTTCCCGCTCTTCTACGCCGTTCGCAACGAGGCGCACGCCGCACTCCTGCCGCGCGCGATCCTCGAGGGGGAGCCGTATCCGGTGCGCAGCCTGATCGTCAGCGGCGGCTCGATCGTCACCGCGTGGCCGAATCCGGCGCGCTGGCGCGCAGCGCTCGCCGCCCTCGACTTCCTCGTCGTGATCGACCGCTTCCCGACCGCCGACGCGGCCTACGCGGATTTGATCCTGCCGGCGACGACGATGTTCGAGATCGAGTCGTACACGGAGTACGACGGCCACGTCGGGCTGCGCCGCCGCGTGATCGAGCCCGTCGGCGAGGCGCGCAACGACTACCTGATCTTCGCGGAGCTTGCCGAACGCCTCGGCTACGGCGACCGCTGGCCGCAGACCGAGGAGGCGATGATCGAGCACGCGCTCGAGGGGACGGGCGTCACGCTCGACGAGCTGCGGGACGCGCCCGACGGCGTCGTGGCGCTGGCGCAGCCGCCGCGGCGCTTCCGCAAGTACGCGAGCGGCGAGCTGCGCGCGGACGGCGAGCCCGGCTTCGAGACCCCGACCGGGAAGTTCGAGATCGCGTCCGAGTGGTTCCGCGAGCACGGCTACGAGCCGCTGCCCGTCTACACCGAGCCGAGCGAGGGGCCGCTCGCGTCGCCCGAGATCGCCGAGGAGTTTCCGCTCGTCTTCAACTCCGGCGCGCGCATCAAGGCCGACTTCCGAACGCAGCACCACAACATCCCGGGGCTCGTCCGGCTGCAACCGGAGCCGCTCGTCCACCTGCACGCCGACGACGCCGAGGTGCGCGGGATCGCGGAGGGCGATCTCGTCGAGGTCGTCAGCCCGCGAGGGCGCGTTCGCTTCCGCGCGCATCTCAGCGAGGACATCGTCCGAGGCGCCGTCGAGGCGAACATGGGCGGCGGTGGACCGCTCGGCTCGAAGTCGTGGCGCGACGCGAACGTGAACGATCTGACGGACGAGGGGAACTTCGACCCGATCTCCGGCTTCCCCGTTTTCAAGGCGCTGCTGTGCGACGTCGTCCGCGTATGATCGGCGCCCGTGGCCGTCCGCGTCGGCAACGCGCCCTGTAGCTACGGCGCCTTCGAGATAACGGTCGGCGTCCTTCCGAATGTCCCGGAAGCGTCGGAGGTTCTCGACGCCATCGCGGACGCCGGCTACGAGGGAACGGAGCTCGGGCCGCCCGGCTACCTCGGCGACCGGACGCAGCTGCGCGGGCGGCTCGAGAGCCGCGGCCTCGCGCTCGCCGGCGGCTACATCCCGATTCGCTTCAGCGAGCCGGATGCGCTCGATGAGGATCTGCAGGCGATGAATGGGACGCTCGACCTGTTCGAGGCTGCGGGCGCAGCGGACGCGCGGCCGATCTTCGCCGACGCGGGCTCGGCGGCGCGCGCCGCCCGGCCGGGCGCCGCGGCGAAGGATCGTTCCGTCGGCCTCGACGACGCCCGCTGGCGCCGCTTTGCCGACGGCGTCGCCCGAGCGGCGGAGCAGGCGCGGGCCCGCGGCTTCCGGCCGACGTTCCACCACCACACCGCGACGTACGTCGAGGCGCCGTGGGAGATCGAGCGGATGCTCGAGCTGACGGACGTCGGGCTGCTGCTGGACACGGGCCATCTCGCGCTGGGCGGCGGAGATCCGGTGCAGGCCCTCCGCGACTGGTCGGACCGAATCGACCACGTGCACGTGAAGGACGTCAAGTTCTCGATCCTCGAATCGGTGATCGCGGACCGCGCGGGGATGGAGGAAGCATGGCGCCGCCGGGTCTTCTGCGAGCTCGGTACCGGCGACGTCGATCTACCAGCGTTCTTCGCGGAGCTCGAGAAGATCGGCTACGACGGCTGGCTCGTCGTCGAGCAGGACCTGATCCCGGCCGCCGACGAGGATGCGTCAGTCGCCGCGGCAGCGCAGGCCCGCAACCGCCGCTGGCTCACCGAAGTCGCGGGCCTCTAGTCCCGACAAGCCAAGGCCGAGGTCAGGTCTTGCGTTGCAACCCCGTCCGTCATTGCAAGACTTGACCCCAGGCGGGGCCGCTAGGACCAGGGCCAGTCGCGGCCCACCGCGCGCGGCTCGCCGGCGACGGCACTTGCACGGGCGGCGATTCCGATCGCCACCGCGCGACGGTCGTCTCGATGCTCGCGCCGCGCTGCGGTTCGCCGCGGCACGCGGCGACGAACGCCGCGAGCTCTTCGCGGTAGGCGTCGGCGAATCGTTCGCGGAAGTCCTGCGGGTAGCGTGGGCGCTCGGCGGCTGTGACGAGCCCGGCGCCCGTCTCGCCGACGAAGACCGAGCCCTCGCTGCCGACGATCTCGCAGCGGACGTCGTGCCCGTACGCGCACGTGCGCGACACGTGCGTGACCGCCATGCCGCCGTTGGCGAAGCGGATCGTCACGAGCGCGTTGTCGAGGTCGCCGAGCGCTTCCAGCTCGGGATAGACGCGCGCCTGCCGCACCGCCGTCACCTCGACCGGGAGGAACCAGCACGCCACGTCGTAGTCGTGGACGGCCATGTCGAGGAGGAACCCGCCGGTGTCCGACGGCAGCTCGACCTCGGGCCAGTCCATGTCGCGGCTCGTCGCGAGGACGACGAGCGGCTCGCCGATCGCGCCCTCCTCGACGAGTCGCCGCGCCTCGGCGTAGCCCTCGTCGAAGCGCCGCTGGTAACCGGGCTGGACGACGAGCCCCGGACGCGCCGCCGCACGCAGGCGCTCGTGGCCGGCGAGCGTCGTCGCCCCGGGCTTCTCGAGGAACAGGTGCTTCCCCGCCTCCAGCACGGAGGTCGCGACCTCCGCATGGTCGACCGAACGGGCCGCGACGACGACCGCGTCCACGTCGTTCCGGCCGAACAGCTCGTCGTAGGAGCAAGCGTCGATGCCGAGCTCGGCGCCGACCTCCTCCGCGCGCCCTTCCCGGGCCGCCGCGACCGCCACCAGCCGCGCCCCCGGAAGCGCCCGGGCGTTGCCCGCATGCACCATCCCCATGCCGCCGAGTCCGGCCACGCCGAGGCGGATCTCGGGAGCGCTTGACACGCCGGAATCGAGTATGTCAGCGTCAGCAATCGCTTGCGCAATCGATTGACGACGGATCAGGTCGGCCGCCGGCGGCGGCCTGCGACCCTCGCCGACGTCGCCGCCACGGCCGGTGTCTCGGCCTCGACCGCCTCGCGCGCGCTCAACGGCCGGGGTGAGCTCTCCGCGTCCACGCGCGCCGCGGTGATCGAGGCCGCCGAGCGGCTCGGGTTCCAGCCGTCGCCCCTTGCCCGGTCGCTGCGCACCCGCCGCACGACCACCGTCGGCTACGTCGTCCCCGACATCGCGAGCCCGTTCTACGCCGCCTCGCTCAAGGGCGCGCAGTCCGTGCTCGAGTCCGCGGGCTACCGCGTGATGCTGATGGACTCCGAGCAGAGCGTCGAGGGGGAGGTCGCTGCGCTCCGGACGCTCGTCAACCACCAGGTCGACGGCCTGCTCGTCGCGACCGCCGGCGTCGGCCCGGCCGCCTTCGCAGACGTCGTCGACGCCGAGACGCCGTGCGTCTTCCTCGACAGCGTGCTCGACGGTGCGGGCGCCGGCACGGTGACGCTCGAGAACGCCGCCGGGATCGAGATGCTCGTCGAGCACCTCCGCGGCCACGGCCATACTCGCATCGCCCTTCTCGCCGGACCACGGCAGGAGACGTCGGGAAGCGAGCGCCTGGACGCGTTCGTTGCCGCCGCCCGCCCGGCGCCGGAGCTGATCCGCACCGGGCCGTGGACGCTGGACTCGGGCGCCGAGCAGACAGGCGCGCTCCTCGCCCTCGAACGGCCGCCGACCGCGATCGTCGCGTCGAGCGCCGAGCTCGCGCTCGGCTGCCTCGCCGCGTGCCGCGAGCTCGGCGTGCGGCTCCCCGACGAACTCGCCCTCGTGACCTTCGACGACCCGTACTTCGGCGCACTGCTCGAGCCGTCGCTGACCGCAGTCGGCTACGACCCCGCCGAGGTCGGCCGCGCCGCCGCCACGCTGCTCGTCGGCGCGATGGAGGACGAGGACGCCCCGCGCAGGGACGTTCGCGTTCCCGTGACGTTGATCCGGCGCCGCTCCTGCGGCTGCGAGGAGGAGCGCTGACCGCCGCGGCAATCTCGCTCCGCGGAGTCAGCAAGCGCTACGGCGCGCAGCAGGCGCTGACGGAGATCGACCTCGAGATCGCCGAGGGCGAGTTCTTCTGCCTGCTCGGCCCGTCCGGCTGCGGCAAGACCACCACGCTGAACCTGATCGGCGGCTTCGTCGCCCCGACGACGGGCGAGATCCTGATCAGGGAGGCGCGCGTCGACCGGCTGCCGCCGCACCGCCGGCCCGTGAACACCGTCTTCCAGTCCTACGCGCTGTTCCCGCACATGAACGTCCGCGACAACGTCGCCTTCGGCCTGAAGATGGCGCGCGTCCCCAAGCAGGAGGCCGGGTCGCGCATCGGCGAGGCGCTCGCGCTCGTCGGCCTCGACCAGCACGGCGATCGGCTTCCCGGCCAGCTCTCCGGCGGCCAGCAGCAGCGGGTCGCCGTCGCGCGCGCACTCGTCAACCGGCCCGCGGTGCTCCTCCTCGACGAGCCGCTCGGCGCGCTCGACCTCAAGCTGCGCAAGCGGCTCCAGGTCGAGCTCGCGCAGATCCACCGCGACGTCGGCACGACCTTCGTCTACGTGACGCACGACCAGGAGGAGGCGATGGCGATGGCCACCCGGATCGCCGTCATGAACGAGGGTCGGGTGGAGCAGGTGGGCCTGCCGGGCGAGATCTACAACCGGCCGCGCTCGAGGTTCGTCGCCGACTTCATCGGCGAGTCCAACTTCCTCGAGGGCGGCTCCTCGAACGGCTCGGTGCTGATGATCCGGCCCGAATCCGTTCGGATCTCGACCGAGCCGCGCGACGGCCTGCGCGGCCGCATCCTGCAGACGTCGTTCCTCGGCAACCAGACGCGCGTCGCCGTCGCGTGCGAGGGCGTCGACGCGCCGGTGCTCGCATCCCTGTTCGGCCGCGACCAGGCCGGCGAGCGAGACCTGAAACCCGACCAGGAGGTGACCCTTTGGTGGGAGCCTGACGACGCAGTGCTGCTTCCGGAATCGCATTCCCCACAGGAGGAAACGTGAGCGTCTACGAACGCGGCATCACCCGCGGCGACCTGCTGAAAGCCGGCGGAGCGGGAGCCCTCGGGCTCGTCGCAGCCCGGCCGGCGTTCGCCGGACTCGCCCGCGCCGAGAGCACGACTCTCAACTGGCTGACCTGGTCGGATCACTACGCGAACGACCAGTTGAAGGCCGTCGCGAAGTCGATCGGGATCCAGGGCCGGCCGACGCTGTTCAGCGACAACGCGGACGCCTATCTGAAGATCAAGCGCACGGGCAGCCAGTTCGACATCGTCTCCGGCGACGCGCTCTGGGTGCCGAAATACCACAAGGACGGGCTCACCGAGTCCTTCGACCTGTCGGCGTTGCCGGTGTCGAAGCAGCTCTTCTCGATCGCCCGCTCGTTCCCGTTCTGGCAGGACGGGTCGCACTACATGGGCTACCCGTTCTCGTGGTCGACCGTTCAGATCTACTACAACCCGAAGTACGTCACGACGAAGCCCGACTCGTGGCACGCCCTGCTCGACAAGAAATACCAGGGCAAGATCTCGCTGGAGAACATCCCGACGGACGTCATGGCGATCGCCGCGCGCGCGACCGGCGCGAAGAAGCCGTACTCGATGACCACGGCCGAGATCTCGAAGGCGAAGGACTTCCTCAAGGCGTTCAAGCCGAACGTCCTCAAGCTCGCCTCGCAGAACAACGAGGTCGTGCGTGCGCTGGCGGACGGGTCGGCATGGATCGGGATCACGAACCTCGGCACCGACGACCGCGTCAAGGACGCGGGCGGCCCGGTGATCAAGACGGCCTACCCGAAGGAAGGCACGATCGGCTTCATCGACTCCGAGCAGATGGTGAAGGCGTCGAAGAACAAGGCCGTGTTCGAGAAGTTCATCAACACGACGGAGCAGGCGCCCTGGATCGCCCAGAACTTCCTCACGAACGGCCGCCCGCTCTTCAACGAGAAGGCCTGGAAGATGCTCGTCAACCAGGGCCACGGCGACCGCGCGAAGCGGCTGCTCTACAACCAGCCGCAGAAGGCCCTGAAGATGACGATCAAGGGCCCGGCCGGCAACGAGCAGGCATACGTCGACGCATTCAACGAGGCGCTGGGGGCGTAGCACTTGGGCGTCGTACCGGAAGCGACCG
Organism: Actinomycetota bacterium; assembly: GCA_005884575.1. Classification (GTDB taxonomy): domain Bacteria; phylum Actinomycetota; class Thermoleophilia; order Gaiellales; family Gaiellaceae; genus AC-16. The sequence goes on along the minus strand of VAWW01000026.1, from coordinate 37,285 downwards.
CACCCACCCGCCCGGCAGGCGGACGGGTGGGCGCGCGCCGCTTCGCGGTCGGCGAGTACCTCGGGTTCGCGCCGGCGCTGATCCTCTACGGCGCCTTCTTCGCCGTCCCGCTCAGCATCGTCGTCGCGTACAGCTTCTGGAAGGTGCGCGACTACAACGTCGTCCACGAGTGGACGATCGACAACTACCGCTACTTCTTCAGCGTCCCGACCTACGTCCGCACGATGTGGGCGACGGTCTGGGTCGCGGTGCTCTCGACCGCGCTAACGATCGCGGTGGCGTTTCCCTTCGCGTACTGGCTCGTCCGCCACGTGCCGAGGCGCCTGCAGCGGACGCTCCTCGTGCTCGTGATCCTCCCGTTCTGGACGAGCTACCTCCTGCGCGTCTACTCGTGGCTGAACATCCTCGGCCCGTCGGGCGCGATCAACCGCTTCCTGCAGTGGACGCACGTCACGAGCAGTCCGGTCTCCTTCTTCCTCTACGACCGGCCGGCGGTCGTGCTCGTGCTCGTGTATCTCTATTTCCCGTTCGCCGCGCTGACGCTGTACGCCTCGCTCGAGCGCTTCGACTGGGATCAGTTCAAGGCGGCGATGGATCTCGGCGCGCGGCCGGCGACTGCGATGCGGAAGATCCTGCTGCCGCAGATCAGGCCGGGGATCACGACGGCGGTGATCTTCGTCTTCATCCCGATCCTCGGCGAGTACCTCGCGCCGCAGCTCGTCGGCGGCACGCGCGGGATCATGATCGGGAATCTGATCGTCAACTTCTTCTCCGGCGCCGAGTACACGCGCGGCGCCGCCGCGTCGCTGCTGATCGCGGCGCTGATCGTCGTCCTGCTCGTCGTCTTCCGCCGCTCGCTCGAGATCAAGGATCCGTATGCCTCGGGACGCTGAAGTCGTCTCGCCGCGGGCGGGGCTGATGCGTGGGCTGCTCGGAGGCTGGGCGGTGCTCGTCTACGTCTTCCTCTTCGCACCGGTCGTGCTGCTCGTCGCGTTCAGCTTCAACGCGAACCGCTACGGCACGTTCCCGTTCACCGGCTGGACGACGAAGTGGTACGGGCAGGTGTTCGGCGACTACCAGATCCGCGACGCGTTGACGACGACGCTGAAGGTCTCGGCGGAGGTGACGCTGATCAGCACCGTCGTGGGGACCGCGGCCGCGTTCCCGCTCGTCCGCTCGCGGCTGCCGTTCCGGAGCGGGATCCGGATCGGGATGACGCTGCCGATCATGATCCCCGGACTGCTGATCGGGATCAGCCTGCTCGTCCTGTTCACGAGCGTGTTCCACTGGCAGCTGTCGCCGCAGACCGCCGTGATCGGGCAGAGCGTCTACACGACGCCGTTCGTGATGCTGCTCGTGGCGGCGCGGCTGCAGGGGTTCGACCCGGCACTGGAGAGGGCTGCGAGCGACCTCGGTGCGAACACGTTCCGGCGGCTGCGGCACGTCGTGCTGCCGCTGATCATGCCGGCGGTGTTCGCGGGCGCGCTGTTCGCGTTCACGCTCTCGCTCGACGAGTTCATCATCACGCTGTTCCTGATCGGTGCGCAGAACACGCTGCCGATCTACATCTACACGCAGGTCAAGTTCGGGATCACGCCGGAGGTCAATGCCCTCGCGTCGCTGCTCCTCGGCGCGTCGATCCTGCTGATCGGCATCGCGTTTGTTCTCCCGACCGCGATCAGGCGAGCGAGGAGACTACGACACGGCGCCGCCGGCGCGCGCTCATAGAACCACCGCGCCCGTCTCCAACGGCCACGACCCGGGACCTACCCCGGTCCAGGTCCCGGGACCTGGCCGGATTGTCGGGGAGGTTTCGCGTCGTCCCGCACGCGTCGCGGCAACTCGGCACCGCCTCCATGTCTCCGGCGGCCACGACCGGGGACCTGGACCGGGGGAGGTCCCGGGTCTTGGCTGCGACGGACATGGCTATGGGACTTCGACCCAGCGTGTTTCGCGCGCGCTGCTGACGGCCGCCTCGACGAGGGCGACGCCGCGCGCGCCGTCGGCGAAGGTCGGGAAGGGATCGTGCGGCTCGCCGCGCACTGCGCGATACACCTCGGCGAAGAGGTTGCGGAAGGCATCGCCGTAGCCTTCTGCATGGCCGGCCGGGTAGCGCGCCAGGACGCCGGCGTCCTTCATGACGATCCGCGTCGGCTCGGCCGAGCGGTGCAGCAGGACGTTCGGCTCCTCCTGGTCCCACGTGAAGCCGCCCCGCTCTCCTTCGATCTCGAGCAGCAGCTGGTTCTTTCGGCCGGCTGCGCCGGCTGACAACAGGCACGAGCCCACGGCGCCGTTGTCGAAGCGGAGCGACAGCGCGGCCGTGTGCTCCAGCGGCTCGCCTCTGAACTCGGCCAGCACCTCCTCGACACGCAGGCCCGTCACGTGCTCCGCGGCGTCGAGCCAGTGCGTGCCGAGATCGCCGACGACGTAGCTCGGGCCGGCGGCGGCCGGATCGACGCGCCAGCCGCCGGGCATGACGATCAGGTCGTCGCAGGCGTACCGCCCGTGGACGGCGGTCACGCTGCCGATCGTCGCGATCTCCTGCTGCATTCGCCGCACGAGCGGGTAGAAGCGCGTGTGGTAGCACGTGGCGTTGACGAGGCCCTCGGCCGCCGCGACCATCTCCCGCGCCTCCGCAGTCGAGACCGCGAGCGGCTTCTCGCACACGACGTGAACGCCGCGCCCCAGCGCGAGCAACGCCTGCTCCGCGTGGACGGCGTTCGGCGTGCACACATGCAGGACGTCGATCTGCTCCGAGTCGAGCAGCCGCGCGAGGTGGTCGTACGGCGCCCCGCCGACCTCCAGCGCGAACTCCTCCTTCGTCGAACGGCCGCACACGGCGACGACAGGCACGCCGAGCTCGCGCAGCGCGTACGCGTGCACGCGGGCGACGTAGCCGGTGCCGACGATCGCGGCCCGCGTCACGCGCGTGCCGCGAGGAACATCTGCGTCAGCACCTCTATGTCGAGCCGCGCCTGCTCCGGCGGCGTGCGGCACGGAACGCCGGCCGTGACACAGGCATGAAAGTGGTCGAGCTCGCGGGAGAACGCCTCCTCGAACGCCGTCCACTCCTGCGCCGCGTTCGTGCCGTCGCGCCGCTCCGCCCGCCGGTACAGGGTCGGCCGTTGCTTCTGCCACGGCGACGGGAAGTGCAGCGAGCGCACCGACTCGTCGAAGAAGAGCGCGATCGTCTCCTGGTAGTCGTGCGTCGCGAGCAGCTGGATCCAGGCGCTGTCCCAGCGCGAGCCGTTCGCGAGCCGGAGCGCGCCGGCCACCGCGCGCCCCTCGTTCCACCACGCCCCGTCGACGACCTCCGCGGGCAGCGGCTCGCCCATCCGCTCCAGCAGCCCGTGCACGACGTTGAGGTCGTGGATCATGCTCCCGAGGTAGCTCTCCGAGAATGCCCGCACGGATTCCGGATCGCCGGCGCCGACGGCCTCCTCGACCTGCTCGGCCTCGCTGCGGATCGTCGCCTCGATCAGATCGCGCGGGACGTCCGAGCCGCGGACGATCTCGCCCGGCCCGAAGAACGGCTCGAACTCCGGGTCGTTGACGACGACGCTGACATAGCGCAGCGTCTCCGCGGACTCCGGCAGCTCGCCGAGCATCCGCTCGTACGCAGGGTCGTAGCGCTTCATCGTCCCGACCTGAACGACGCGGCCGGTGCGGTCGCGGGCAGCCACGATCGCGTCGGCGCCGCGGAGCGTGATGCACATCGGCTTCTCGACGAAGACGTCGAGCCCTGCATCGAGCGCATCGAGGACGACCTCTGCGTGCGTGGCGGCCGGCGAGCAGACGACGAGCGCGTCGAGTCCGCCCGCGTCGAGCATCCCGCGGTAGTCGGCGTGGACACCGCGGATCCCATAGCGGGCGCCGAGCGCCTCGCGAACCGTCCCGCTCGGCTCGGCGAGCGCCGCGAGCGCGAACCGATCAGGTTTCGCTGCCAGGTAGTGGAGGTGCATCGCCTGGGCGACGAGGCCGCCGCCGACGACGCCGACGCGCAGCGTCACACGAGCACCCCGAGGGCCACCTTTCGCAGCGCGAGCTCGTACTCCTCGACGTCGCGCTCGTCGAGTTGCGGCGGCACGTCGACGTGGACGGCGCGGCCGACGAGGTCGAGCGTGCGTGGACACTCCGGCGCCGGCATCCCGGCCGCCGTGAGCGCGTCGAGCACGGGTCGCCAGAACGGATAGAAGTGCATGTCGACGACGTCCGGCGAGTACATCTGCACGGCCGGCACCCCCTCGGCTCGGAGCGCGTCGGCTGCGTCGGCGGCGAGCGCCGCCGTCTCCGCATACGCGATCAGCGCGACGCCGGCATCGCCGGCCACGTCGTTCGAGCGGCGGAGAGTCAGACCCGGGAGCTGCTCCACGGCCGCCGCGAGCCGCGCGTGGTTCGCGCGCATCCGCTCGAGCAGCCCGTCGAGCCGCGTCAGCTGGACGCGAGCGACCGCGCCGGTGAGCTCCGACGCGCGGAAGTTCCAGCCCGGGAAGCTCGGCGGCTGCCCGCCGAAGCGCACCGGCCCCGCGCAGTCGTGCACCTCGATCGCGGTCTCGTAGACGTCGCGGCGGTCCGTGATCATCGCGCCGCCCTCGCCGGTCGTGATGATCTTGTTGAACTGGAGGCTGAACGCGCCCACATCGCCGAAGGTGCCGAGCCGCCGGCCCTCGAACGAGGCTCCCGCGGCCTGGCAGACGTCCTCGACCAGCGCCAGCCCGCGCTCGCTCGCCAGGTCCACGAGCGGCCGCATGTTCGCCGCGTTGCCGCGCATGTGCACCGACAGCAGCGCCCTCGTCCGCGGGGTCAGCTTCCGCTCGACGTCCTCGGGATCGATCGTCAGCGAGTCGTCGACGTCCGCGAGCACCGGCAGCGCGCCCGTGGCAAGGACGGCGTTCGCCGTCGCGTTCCATGTGTACGCGGGGACGATCACCTCGTCGCCGCGACCGACCCCCGCGCCGATCAGCCCGCAGATCAGGGCCGACGAGCCCGCGTTGACACACAGAGCATGCGCCGAGCCCATGAACGCGGCAAGCTCCTCCTCGAAGGCGGACACCTCCTGCGGCCCGTCGCCGACGCCGTAATAGCGGAAGAGGTTGCGGCTGCGGATCACCCGCTCGAGCGCCGCGAGCTCCTCGTCGCCGACCTCCATGCCCCCGGGGAACATCGGCCGCTCCGGCCCGGTCCGGGCGGGTGTTCCACCCTCGCGCGCAAGCCGGAGCTCGGAGTCGATCGCCATGCCGTGGCCATTCTGGACCAGTGCAACCGATTGCCGCAACCGATTGCGGCCTTGGATCGGACAATGATAGAAACCTCTCCTGACCATCGACCGCTCGAAGTTCGACCACATAGGCCTCGTCACGAACGAGACGAAGGACGGCGAGACGTTCGTCGAGGCGACGCGCGTCTGGGTGACGAGCCCGCGCGCGAGCTCCTGCCACGTCGAGTGGCTCCGGTTCGAGCCGGACAGCCCGGTGACCGGCCTCCTGCGTGAACAGCCGCACGTCGCCTACCGGGTCGACGACGTCGAGAGCGCGATCGAAGGCCACAACGTCCTCGCAGAGCCGTTCGACCCGACCGGCCGCGGCGACAACTTTCTCCGCGTCGCGTTCGTCGAAGTTGACGGTGCCGTGGTCGAGTTGATGCAGTACGGCAATCCGGACGAGGAGGGGTGGTTCTAGTTGGAGCCGAAGCTCCGCATCGAGGGCGCAAGCAAGATCTACGCGACGAAAAGCGGCGCGGTGCACGCGCTCGAGGACTTCTCGCTCGACGTCCATGAGGGAGAGCTCGTCTGCATCCTTGGGCCGAGCGGCTGCGGCAAGACGACGCTGCTGTGGGCGCTGTCGGGACTGCACGCGCTGAGCAGCGGACGCATCCTGCTCGACGGCACGCCGGTCGTCGGTCCGCGTCCGAAGGAGATCGGCATGATCTTCCAGGACGCGAACCTCCTGCCGTGGCGCAACCTCCGGCAGAACATCGAGTTCCCGTTCGAGATCAAGAAGCGGCCGGTCGACGGGCAGCGCATCGACGCGCTGCTCGGCGAGACGGGTCTCCGTGACTTCGTCGGCTCGATGCCGCGCGAGCTCTCCGGCGGCATGCAGCAGCGCGCGTCGATCGTCCGCGCGCTCGCGCAGAACCCGGGCGTGCTGCTGATGGACGAGCCGTTCGGCGCCCTCGACGCGTTCACGCGCGACGAGATGAACCTGCTGCTCATGCGCCTCTGGAGCGAGAGCGGCCAGACGATCGTCTTCGTCACGCACAACATCTCGGAGGCGATCTTCCTCGCCGACCGCGTCGTCGTGATGACGCCGCGGCCCGGCCGCCTAGCCCGCGTGTACGAGATCGACCTGCCCCGCCCGCGCACGGTCGAGATGATGTTCGAGTCCGGCTTCATCGAGCTCGTGCAGGACATGAAGCGCGTCGTCGAGACCGGTGGGCGTGACCTGCTGGAGGTCGAGTGAGCGAGCTGCGGGACGAGATTCCGAGCTTCGAGAAGCGCACGACCGCCGACCACGGCCCGATCGACTGGACCGGCCTGACCTCGATCCGCGGCGCCAGGAGCACGATGGAGGTCGGCTCGATCATCGCCCTCTTCGCCCTCGTCTTCTTCGGGCTCGAGCTCATCCTCCGCTGGACGAACACGCCGACGTACGTCTTCCCGAAGCCGATCGCCGTCGTCCGCACGCTCGCGAACGAGTTCACGGCCGTCTACGCGCACCACCTCTGGGTGACGATGTACGAGTTCCTCGCCGGCTACGCGATCGGCTCGGCGGTCGGGCTCCTGCTCGCGGCGCTGATCACGCAGAAGCCGTTCGCCGAGAAGGTGATCGCGCCGTATGTCCTGATCATGGTGACGACGCCGATGATCGCGTTCGTCCCCTTCCTGCGGCTGAAGATGGGCTTCGGCTCGTGGCCGCTGATCATCGCGGTCGCGCTCGCGGCGGGACCGATGGTGATGATCAACTCCGCAACCGGCTTCCGCCGCACCGACCTCGCGAAGATCGCGCTCGCCCGCTCGTACGGCGCGTCGACGTTCCAGATCTTTCGCAAGATCCGGTTCCCGCTCGCCCTGCCGATGATCATCGTCGGCTTCATGGTCGGCTCGATCTTCGGCCTGCTCACCGCCGTCGGCGGCGAGATGGTCGCAGCGAGCGAGTCCGGCGGGCTCGGCGAGCGCCTCGTCTACTACTCGTCGCTCGCCCGGATGGACGAGTTCGGCGCCGTGATCCTGATCATCGCGGCGCTCGGGGTCAGCATCTACGTCCTGTTCTACTTCGTCGGCAAGCGCTGGGCGAGCTGGGAGGCCTAGTGCGTGCGTCGCTATCTCGGCGTGTCGACCGGTCATTTCAGACGGATGCGCAGGCAGGGCCTGCGCATCCTGACGTCGGCGCCGACAAGCGGCGCCTTCGGAAATCAAAGGAGGAGGGATGCAGGAAAGCACGATCTCGCGCCGCGAGCTTGTGAAACGCGGTGCAGCAGGGGCGACGCTCCTGTCCGCCGGCTCGCTACTGAACGCCGGCAGCGCATTCGGCCGCTCGGCCGCAGGACTGCAGACGGTCCGCTGGATCTCGCCGCGCGGAACGCTGCAGGTCATGGACGACTTCAACCTCTGGGTTCCCATCAAGATGGGCTACTTCAAGCAGCTCGGGATCAATGCGCAGCTGATCGCGGGCTCGGTCTCGGACGCGCTCGCGTCGACGAAGTTCGTCGCGCAGAACCGCGCCGACATGGGCTACCCGTCGCCGGGCGTCCTCACCGCGTCGATCGACGGCGGCATCCCGGTCAAGTCGGTCTGGGACGTGATCTCGGGCCAGGTCTTCGACTTCGCGCTGCCGGTCGACAGCCCGATCACGTCCCCGAAGGATCTCGCGGGCAAGACGATCTCGCTCGGCAGCTCCGGCTGGCAGGTGATCGTCGACCCGATGCTCGTCGAGCTCGGCATCGACCCGAAGTCGGTCAAGTACGTGACCTCCGGCGCGCAGTGGACGCAGGCGGCGGCGACCGGCAAGGCCGACGCGGCGCTCGCCTGGGAGGGTCTCCGCCACCAGCTCGCCGGCCAGGGCCTGAAGCTGAAGTACCTAATCGGCTCGACCTGGTCGAAGCAGCCATCGAACGTCTACTCGGTGCGGGCGGCCGACCTGAACGACGCGAAGAAGCGGGATCTCTACACGCGGTTCCTGCAAGGCGTCGTCATGGGTCTCGAGTTCACGAAGGCGAACCCGCGGGCGGCGGCGCAGATCACGTACGGCTCGCTCCCCGATCTGCGCAAGACGCTCAAGCCGCAGCTCGCGCTCGACTCGATGCTCGAGCTCGCGCACGCGTACGGCACAAGCCATCGCGCGGGCCAGGGCTGGGGCTACAACTACCAGGCCGGCTGGGCGAACTACCTGAAGGTCATCCACGACCTCGGTCAGACGAAGAAGCTGCTCTCGACGAGCGACGTCATCACGAACGCGCTCCAGGGACCGGCCAACAGGAAGGCGAACCGGGCAAAGGCACGCGCGGACGCAAAGGCGTTCAAGCTGAACAGCCAGTTCGCGGCGACGAAGGTCGATCCGAGCTTCACGATGTAGTCGACCGGCGTGGGGCGTCCGTCGCGGGCGTCCCACGCCTTCCCTCTGGAGGCGGCGATGACGAACTCCCTCGCGGGTCACACGAACACGTATCACACCTACTCGCACGACGAGGCCCTCGAGGGAATCGCCGCCGCGGGCTTCACGAACGTCGAGCTGTCGGCCGTGCCGGGCTGGACGGAGCACGTCGATCTCGACGCGGACAAGGGAGAGCTGCGACGCAAGCTGGACGGCTACGGCCTGAATCCCGTCAGCCTCTCGGCGCACTCGGACCTGACGACGTCCGACGGGCTCGAGCACGGGATCAAGGGCGTCCGCTGGGCCGGCGAGTACGGCATCCCGATCGTCAACACGGCCGTCGGCGGACACCAGTCGGCGGACGAGAACGAGGCCGCGTTCCTCGGGAACATCAACGCGCTCGCGGACGAGGCGGAGAAGGCGGGCGTCGTGATCGGCCTCGAGATCCACGGCGACATCATGGCCTCGGGCGCGGTGACGCTCCCGCTGCTCGAGAAGATCGGCCGCGACAACGTGAAGATCAACTACGACACGGCGAACGTCGTCTACTACTCGGGCGACAGCGCCGTCGAGGACATCCCGAAGGTCGTCGACGAGATCGTCCACGTCCACTTGAAGGACACCACCGGCGGCAAGGGCAACTGGGACTTCGGCGCGATCGGCAGCGGTGTCGTCGACTTCGCCGAGGTGCTGCGGATCCTCGAGGCGGCCGGCTACAGGGGCCCGTACTCGGTCGAGCTCGAGTTCTCGGGCGAGCCGTGGCCGCCGCTCGCCGAGGTCAACGCGGCGATGAAGCGGTCATACGAGCACCTGCGCGGACTGGGGCTGCAATGAAGCGCTACATGCCCGAGATGACGAACCTCCAGGTGCGCGAGTACATGGAGGGCGGTGGACGCATGGTGCTCGTCCCCGTCGGCTCGACGGAGGATCACGGCGACCACGGGCCGCTCTGGACCGATGTGTACATCCCGCTGGAGGTGTGCAAGCGCGCGGCCGAGGAGCTCGACGCGCTCGTCGGCCCGCCGGTGCCGTTCGGGCTCGCGCCGGACCACCGCGGCGCGAGCGGGATCGTCTACGTCCGGCTCGAGACGTTCGTCTCGCTGCTGCGCGACATCTGCGTCACGCTCGCGGAGGCGGGCTTCGAGCGGATCGCGCTCGTCAACGGCCACTACGTCAACTCGTGGGCGATGCAGTACGCGGCCGCGCAGATGTTCGACGAGCTCCCGCAGGGCGTCCGCGTCTACCCGTTCCCGTACTGGCAGGGGCTGAAGCCGGAGGAGGCCGAGGCGTACCTGTCCGGCAGCGCGGGCCTGCACGCCAACGTCGGCGAGACCTCCGCGGTGCTCGCGATCGACGAGGGGCTCGTCGACATGGAACGCGTCCGCGACTTCGTGCCGGAGTTCGAGGGGTTCGCCAACCATCCGCTCGCCCTCCTCGACCCCGTCTTCCTCTCGACGCCCGGGTCGTTCTGGGCGCTGCTCGAGGAGGGCGGCGGCGTCTGGGGCAATCCGAGCGAGTCGACGGTCGAGAAGGGCGAGCAGTTCCTGCAGTGGGGTGCGACCTCCGTCGTCAACCTCGTGCGCGACATGGAGAAGCTGCACGACCGGATCGCGCCGCGGTACGACCGCTTCCGCCAGCCGCGCGAATGATCACCGTCGCGATTCTCGGCGGCGGGTTCATGGGCGCCTCGCATGCCGCGAACTACAAGGCGCTCGGCGACCGCGTCCGGGTGAAGACGGTCGGTTCGCGGCCGAGCACCCGGGCGGCGGCCGTGGCCGAGTCGCTCGGCGCAGAGCTGAATCCCGATCTCGACGCGGCGATCCGCGATCCCGAGATCGACGTCGTCGACGTCTGCCTGCCGACCGGGCTGCACCGCCAGACGACGGAGGCAGCACTCGCCGCCGGCAAGCACGTCTTCCTCGAGAAGCCGATCGCGCTGACGCTCGAGGATGCGGACGCGATCGTCGCGGCCGCGGAGAAGAGCGACCGCTTCTTCATGGTCGGCCTCGTCCTCCGCTTCTGGCCGGAGTACGTCGAGCTGCGGCGTCGAATCGCGGGCGGTGAACTGGGGCGGCCGCTCGCCGTCTCGACGTTCCGGCTCTCGCCGCCGGCGGACTGGAACCAATGGATGGCCGATCCGGCGCAGTCGGGCGGCGTGCCGGTCGACCTGCTCGTGCATGACTTCGACCAGATGAACTGGCTGCTCGGGACGCCGCGGAAGGTCTACGCCCGCGCGCCGCATCCCGGCCACGTGGTCGCGACGGTCGACTACGACGGCGCGCAGGGAATCGGCGAGGGCTCGATGGCAATGCCGAAGTCGTATCCCTTCTCGAGCAACGTGCGGGTCCTCTGCGAGCGTGGCGTCGCCGAGTACGGGTTCAGCGCCGCCCCGGCCGAGGACGGCGGCAACATCGGCCCGAGCGACGCGCCGCGCGGGCTGCGGCTGTATCCCGCCGACGGCGATCCGGTCACCGTCCCCGTCGAGAGCACCGATCCCTGGGGCCCCGAGATCGCGTACTTCGTCGAGTGCGTCGAGCAGGGCCGTGCGCCGGAGCAGGGGACCGGCGCGCAGGCGCGGCTCGCGCTTGCGGTCTCGCTCGCGGCGGCCGCGTCGCTCGAGAGCGGGCGGCCGGAGGATGTCAGTGCGTAGGCGCGGCTGACGCGCGCTCCGGTGTCGCCTCCTTCGGACGCACGTCGAGCCGCAGGAGCTCCGCGAGGATGAGCAGGCCGAGAAAGATGCCGATCAGCGCGCCCGCGCCCCGCGGGTTGCCGACTCCGAGCTCGCGCAGCCCGCCCCACGCGACGAGGTACGCCCAGCCGCCGAGGGCGGCGCCGTAGACGAGCGCGATGCCGCGGTGGTGGCCGGCGGCCGCGATCCCGAATGGGCGCACCGACAGACCAGGCCGCTCCGCGAAGAGTCCCAGGCCGAGCCGCCTCTCGAGCTCGGCCGCTCGGCGCAGCGCGTACTCGTAGAGCTGCGAGTTCCGCACCTCGTAGAAGAGAACCCCGAGCGTTGCCACGAGCCCGAGCACTCCCACGCTGAGGAGCTGGGCCGGCTTCGCCCCGTGTCCCACGAATGCCACGGCGGCCCCCGAGATCGTCGGCACGAACGCGAGCAGCTTGAAGCGGACATCGAGCAGGGTGCGCAGCAGCTCGGTCGTCTTGTCGTAGTCGAGCCGGTCGTTGTCCGTCATCAGCAGAAGAGTGCGACGGTGAAGCTGTCCAGGTCGGTCGAGCCGCTGCCGTCGGGCGCGAAGGTCTGGACGACGACCTTGTTGCCGCCGCTGGTCTTCGCCGAGACCTCGCCGTCGGCGATGTCCTTGCCGCCCGGAATCGCGAGCACCGCGCAGTTCGAGACGTCCTGGTCGAAGGTGAGGCTGTAGACGCCGACGCCGGCTTCCTTCTTCGGCTGCCCGGAGACGCCGCTCGACGGGCCGAGCTCGATGCCGCCGCCGCCCGCCTTCTTCTTCACGGTCGCGAACAGCTTCGTCGCGTCCTTGCCGTTCTGCCCGGCCGGTCCCGCTGCGCCCGCAAGCCCGTCGGCGCCCTTCGGCCCGGGCGGACCGGACGGAAGCTGGCCGTCCTTGAAATTCTCGGCGACGAGCGAGTGCATTTTCACCTTCGTCGCGACGACGGCGCCGTTCTTGAGCTGCTTCGTCCCGACGCTGTTCGCCGGTAGGACGATTGCGGCATAGCCGGTACCGCCCAGCGCGACGGCGAGCGCAAGGCACGCGACGACGAGCGCAGGGGAGGGACGGCGGCGGAGTCTTCCCATGGCACGCTCCTTGAATATGGCTGTCTTACCCCGATGCTACGCTCGCTGCCGCTGCGCTCCAACCCCCGGAGGAGGCCGTAACGCAGCACGCAGGCACACGGGAAGCCAAGAGCCGGGTTGCCTGGAGCAGCCAGATCGGCCCCTGGCTCTCGAATCCGCTGCTCGTCACCGTGGTCGCCGCGTTGCTCGGCAGCTGGCTGCTGCCGCAGATCACGCGCCAATGGCAGGACCACCAGAAGGCGCTGGAGATCCAGACGGGGCTCGTCTCGGACATGAGCACAGCCGTCAGCAGTGCGGTCGCGACGAGCCGGTTCGTAGCAGCGGGCCTCGTCGCCGGGCCGGGCGAGCAGCAGGCCTGGAACAACGCCTATCGCGACTGGACGACGAGGAGCGCGGCGATCGGCGCGAAGCTGCGCGCATACGTCGGGTCTGACGTCGGCGGTGAGTGGCAATCGTTCGGCTACGCCGTCACCGACTACGTCCTGCTCAGCGCGCAGCCGAAGGCTGGCAGCGGCCGCGTCGCGCAGGTGGCGGAGATCTACGGCTACCGGGATCGCTTGCCCGGCACCCAACTGAGCCGCAGCGACTGGACGACGCTCGCCGCGACCCGGTCCGGGTCCGTCTTCCAGAACGCGTACGCAGCGCTCGGCCGTGGACTGCTCGCACGGCAGGACGAGCTCGTCGAGCGTGTCCTGGACTCGCACGTCTCGGGATTCTGACCGGGTCTGGAATCCGCGCCGAAGGCGGCGTACCCTGGAGGGACTGCGGCGGGATCGGTCAACGGAGGTCGTGACGTGTCCGAATTCACGCAGCCGCTCGAGCAACCGCACGGTTGGTGGCGACGCTTCTGGGATCTGGTGCTCGCGCGCGAGGAGGCTCCGCCCGCGACTCCCGACGAGTCGGTCTCGTTCGCCGAGCTCGTCTGGGCGCACGCGCAGCGGCAGGACGAGGTGATGAAGGGCGACCCGGACGGTCCCTGGGAGAAGGAGTACCGCCGCCGTCTCGGCATCTTCAAGCGCGAGCACGGCAAGATCGTCGAGTCGTACTGGTGCCGCTACGAGGCGTCCGGCGCCGCGCTGACCGAGAAGCTCGGCAGGCGGCGGCCGGCGAGGCTCTACCGACGCGACACGATCATCCGTCTCCACACCGCGACCGACTGGCGCACCTCAAGCGCGCCGGCCGTCGCGCTGTGCCTCCACCGCTGGGAGACGATCGGCATCAAGGCCGGCGAGGTCCTCCGCGACACGAGCGAGAAGATCGCGATGAACTGGGTCTTCACCGCCGGCGCCCGGCTGCTGGGCTTCGTCGACCGCGACCAGGAGGTGCCGCCGCTCGATACCGTGCTCGCAGAGCAGGCGACGGAGCAGGAAGAGGTGAAGCGGTACTACACCCGGGCCGCGGAGAACTCCGCCCGCATCGTCTACTTCAAGGGGATGCTGTTCGGCACGGCCGTGCTCGCCGCGTTCCTCGGCTTCGCGTTCCTCCTCAGCTGGGGACTCGGGTGGCTCGATCCGGGCGACGAAGCGACCTACACGCTGTTCGTCGTCATCGCCATGGGCGCCTCGGGCGCGATCCTCAGCGTGATGACGCGCATGGCGAAGGAGAACGGCTTCGGCATCGACTTCGAGGTCGGCCGGAAGTCGGTTCGCTTCCTCGGGGGACTGCGCCCGTGGATCGGAGCGCTGTTCGCGCTCGCGCTCTATCTCGCGGTGCAGGCCGGCCTGCTCGACTTCGTCAAGGACGTGCCGCACACGGTCTACTTCTACGCGACGCTGGCCTTCATCGCCGGCTTCAGCGAGCGGCGGGCGAAGGTGCTGCTCGATAGCGTCGGCGGCGGGTCCGAGCCGCCGGCCGACACGACCAAGTCGGGGCCTTAGCCTCTGCGGGCGAACGTCCTGACGAGCTCTACATAGCGTCCCGGGACGCTGATGTGAGGTACGTGGTCCGCGCCGTCAATCGTGATGCGCTCGGATCGCGGCAGGGGCTCGGCCACTGTGTCCACCACTGGTCCGAAGAAGGGGCGCTCTCGGTCCCGCTGGTCAACAGCGCCGGTCTGCCAAAGGGCCGCCAGCGCGTCCAGCACGATCGCAGCGCCGGCGGAGTTGCCGGCGACGTGCGCCGGGGCGAGACCCAGCTCGTCGATCAGCCCGGCGAGGTCATCAACATCCTCGAACACGCTGCCCTGCCCGGCCGGTCGCTCGCTGGCGCTGTGCCCGCGCCGGTCGTAGGCAAGGACGCGAAACGATTCGGCGAGCGCGGATACCACGGGATCCCAGTGGCGGTCACCCCACAGCCATGGACGAGAACGAGCGGCTCGCCGGAGCCGGTCAGCTCGTAGTACAGCTCGACGCCGTTGATATGCGCAGCAGGCATCGCGGCCTCCCCGATTCTGTGGTTGCCGGAGACTGAGCACGCGTTACAGTCGCTCGCGATGAGGCAATTCGCGCGGGCCGAGATTCTCGAGCGGCTGCGCGCCGTTCGAGCGCGCGGCGAGCCGCTCGTCCTCGGCGGCGCGGGGACCGGCCTCGTCGCGAAGGCGGCGGACCGCGCGGGCATCGACGTTCTGATGGCCTACAACACCGGACCGTTCCGGATGGACGGGCAGGGTTCGCTCGCCGGCTACCTCGCCTACGGCGACGCGAACGGGATCACGCTCGAGCTCGGCCGCCGGCTCCTGCCGGTCGTCGAGGACACGCCCGTCGTCGGCGGCATCGGCGCGGCCGATCCGTACCGCGACGTCGAGCGACTGCTCGACGAGTACCTGGCCGTCGGCTTCTCGGGGATCACGAACGTGCCGACCGCAGGTCTCTACAGCGGCGACTTTCGGCGCCACATCGACGCGACCGGCCTCGGGTATCCGCGCGAGATCGACCTGATCCGGCTCTGCCGGGAGCGCGACGTGTTCACGGTCGCCTACGCGTTCACGCCGGAGGAGGCGAGTGCGATGGCCGAGGCGGGGGCAGACGTCGTCGGCGCGCACGTCGGCCTGACGAGCGGCGGGTTGATCGGGGCGGAGGAGACACTGTCGCTCGACGAGGCGTGTGCCGCGACCGAGCGAATGCGCGACGCTGCGGTCTCTACCCGCGACGACGTCCTCATCGTCGGCCACGGCGGTCCGTTCGAAGATCCGGACAGCGTGCGCGCCCTCTTCGAGCGCGTGCCGGTCGACGGCTACCTCGGCGCGTCGTCGATCGAGCGAATCCCGGTCGAGCGGGCGGTCGCGGGCGTCGTTCGCGCGTTCAAGGCGTTGCGCCTTCGTTGACGACCATCGTCCTGATCGGGACGCTCGACACCAAGGGCCGTGAGTACGCGTATGTGCGCGACCTCCTTCGCGAGGCCGGCGTCGAGCCGCTCGTCGTCGACGTCGGCGTGCTCGGCGACCCGGCGTTCGAGGCGGAGATTCGCGCGGCGCAGGTTGCCGCGCTCGGCGGCGAGCGGCTGGAGGCGCTGCGTTTCGCGCGCGAGGGATCCGACACGCGAGCTCACGCGTTGGCGGTGATGGGACGCGGCGCGGCGGCGCTCGTGCGGCGGCTGCGCGAGGAAGGTCGCTGCGACGGCGTCCTCGGGCTCGCGGGCAGCGGCGGCTCGGCGGTGATCGCCGAGGCGATGCGCGCGCTACCCGTCGGCGTGCCGAAGCTGCTGGTCAGCACGATGGCCGGCACGAGCGCTGGTGTCGACGTCGGCACGCGGGACATCGCCGTCCTTTCACCGGTGACCGACATCGCCGGCCTGAACCGGGTCTCGCGGACGATTCTCGGGAACGCGGCGAGCGCGATCGCGGCCATGGCGTCAGCGCCGGCGCGGTCCGCGGACGCGGACGGCCCGCTCGTCGCACTGACGATGATGGGCGTGACGACGCCGTGCGTGCTCCGGGTGCAGGCCGGGCTCGAGGAGAACGGATTCGAGACGATCGTCTTCCACGCCGTCGGTACCGGCGGCCGGGCGCTCGAGGAGATGGTCGCCGACGGGCTCGTCGACGGCGTCTGCGACGTGACGACGCACGAGCTGACCGATCATGAGCTGGGCGGGATCTTCGACGCGGGTCCGGAGCGGCTGGCAGTCGCCGGCAGGCGCGGCCTCCCGTTCGTCGCGGTCCCCGGCGCGACCGAGTTCGTCAACTTCGGCGCGCGCGACACCGTTCCGCCCCGTCTGGAGCAGCGCCGGATCGTCGTGCACAACCCGAGCGTCTGCGCCGTCCGCATCGACCGGGACGGTCTTCGCAGAGCGCGTCAATGCCGCCGGGGGGCCGGCGGCCGTCGTGCTCCCCCTCCGTGGGTGCTCGTCCTATGAGCTCACGGACGGGCCGTTCGTTGACGCGGAAGCCGACGCTGCGCTCTTCGATGCGATCCGCGCGAATCTCCGGCGCGACATCGACCTGCGCGAGGTCGATGCCAACGTCAACGACCACGCCGCCGCGGACGAGATCCTCGGCGCGTTTCTCGAGCTCTACGCCTAGCAGTAGATGTTCGACGCCGGGCAGGTCGTCCAGCGGCGAACCTCGACCCCGGAGCCGTCCGGCGGGCGGCCGTACTGCGCGACCCAGAAGCTCGCCCGGCCGAGCGGGTCGAGCACGGCGACCTCGGCCAGCGTCTCGTTCGCGCGGGCGCCGAGGTAGGGCATCCAGCCGAGACGATCCACGTGTGCGACGCCGAACCGGCACCGCGCCGCCTCGTAGAGCGCGCCTCCGAGATCCGCGCCGCGGGTCCAGCATCGCCCGGTAGGCAGCCGAGGCGACAGATGCGAATCCCATGCAGCGTAGCCGACGAGTCCCGCCACTACGAGCGACGCCGCCAGCAGCGCGTACACCAGCCCGAAGCGAGCATCGTGCCGCATATGGACGGCTACGCGCGCGCCGGCTGATCCAGTTGTGCCTGCAGCTCGTCGAGCTCCTGCTCGAACGCCTTCCGCATAGTCCGCTTCTCGTCGTCCGAGAGCCACGCGCCGTCGACGCCGTTGAGCACGAACTCGCGGATCCGCTCGGGCGGCCAGCCGGCCGCCCTGGTCATCCGGTCGTACTCGCTGCCGATGTCCGTGTGGAACATCGTCGGGTCGTCCGAGTTGAGCATGATCTTCAGGCCGCGCTCGGCCATCTCGCGGATCGGATGCTTCGTCAGGTCGTCGGGGTCGAAATAGCACACGGCCGTGGCGGTCGGACAGACCGTGAACGTCAGTCCCTCGTCGAGACAGCGCTGGACGACCGCGTCGTCGCCGAGCACGTGGTAGCCGTGGTCGATCCGCTCGATGCCGAGGACGTCGAGACACGTCGTGATGTTCTTCGCCGGCGCGTCCTCGCACGCGTGTGCGGTGAGCCGCAGGCCGCCCTGCTTCGCGAGCCGGTACGCGTCGACGAACTTCTCGGGCGGGTCGGGCGCTTCGGCGCCGTCCATCCCGAGCCCGATCAGCTCGTCGGGGCGGTGCTCGAGCACCTGCTCGACCATCTCGCGCGCCTGCTCGGGCGGATCCTGCCGGTAGACGTCCGCGATCAGGCGGCAGCGGACGCCGAAGTCCTTCTCCGCCGCGTGGATCCCATCGACGAGCCCGTCGACGACCGTCTTGTACGGGACGCCACGCGACGTGTGCAGCGTCGGGTTGAAGAACATCTCGCGGTACTTGAGGTTGCCGAGCTTGACGCCGTCTTCGAGCGACTCGTAGGAGGTGCGCGCAAAGTCCTCCTGGTCGATCAGCGCCGAGGAGACGAGCGCGAAGATCTTGAGGAACTCGTAGATCGAGTCGTAGTCGTAGAGCTTCTCGACGTCGTCGGTCGGGAGCGCGATGTCGTGCTTGCGCGCGAGGTCGGCCGCTGTCGCCGCGCGGACTGTGCCCTCGAAGTGGCAGTGCAGCTCGACCTTGGGAACTCTGCGGAGGAACTCGCCGTATTCCATGCGCCCAACCCTAACCCAGCGATATGTTCGCTGCGATGGCGTTCGAGGTGTTGACCATGGGACGCGTCGGCGTCGACCTTTACCCGGAGCAGATCGGCGTGCCGCTCGCGGAGGTGCGGACCTTCCGGAAGATGCTCGGCGGCAGCGCGACGAACGTCGCCGTAGCCGCGGCGCGGCTGGGTCGGAGAAGCGGCGTCATCACGAAGGTCGGGGACGATCCGTTCGGGCCGTACGTGCGGCAGGCGCTCGGGGAGTTCGGCGTGGATGCGTCGCGCGTCGGGACGCATCCGACGCTGCGGACGCCCGTCGTCTTCTGCGAGATCTTCCCGCCGGACAACTTCCCGATCCTCTTCTACCGCCAGCCGACGGCACCCGACATGACGCTCGACGTTGGGGAGCTCGATCTTGACGAGATCGCTGCGGCGGACCTGTTCTGGACAACCGGGACGGGCCTGTCGGAAGAGCCGAGCCGGACGGCGACGCTCGCCGCGCTCGACGCGCGCGGCCGGCGCGCGCACACCGTGCACGACCTCGACTACCGGCCGGTGTTCTGGAGCTCCGGGGAGGAGGCCGGGCGGTGGGGCCGCGAGGCGGTGGCGCGTGCGACGGTCGTCGTCGGCGGGCGGACGGAGGCGGTGCCGCTCGTCGGCGACCTCTCGCCGTCGGAGACGGCGCGCGCGCTGCTCGACCTCGGTCCGGAGCTCGCAGTCGTAAAGCTGGGCCCGGAGGGCGTGCTCGGTGCGACGCGTGACGACCAGGTGGTCGTGCCGCCGATCCCGGTCGAGGTCGTCAACGGCCTCGGCGCAGGCGACGCCTTCGGCGGCGCGCTGTGCCACGCGCTGCTCAGCGGCTGGCCGCTCGAGCGAACCCTCCGCTTCGCGAACGCCGCCGGCGCCTTGGTCGCGTCGCGACTCGGCTGCGCCGACGATATGGGCACCGCCGACGAGATCGAGGCGCTGCTCTCGTCACGGACGTAGCCCGCATGGGCGTAGTCCACGGCCGAAGGAGCCACGTCCCGGGACCTCCCCCGGTCCAGGTCCCGCCTGGTCGCGGGTCGGTCGAGAAATCCGCGCGCGAGTCCGCTCCTGTGCGTGACCGCTGCCCGCGGCGGTCACGTCCCAAGGGGCGATCTGGCGGCCATGTCTAGGGACCTACCCCGGGGCAGGTCCCGGGTCTTGTCTCGTTCGGCCGAGCGCGAGGTCCGGCAGCCGGCCCGTATATCCTCCGGCCCGCCATGACCGCCGTCGCCGAAGAGACGCACGGGACCCAACCGCGGCCGGCTGTGCCGGCGTTCAGCATCGTGCCCCTCCGCGGGCTCTCGTTCGTCGCGCTCGCGATCGCGGGCGTAATCGCCGCGATCGCATCGAACGAGCTGTGGGCGCTCAACTTCTTCCACGTCGTCGGCGGCGGCCTCTGGACGGGGATCGACCTCTTCGTCGGCTTCGTCGTCGGCCCGATCATCGGCCGCATGTCGATTCCGGCGCGCATCGAGTTCTCCACGCGCTTCATGCCGAAGATGCTGCTGCTGATCCCCACGCTCGTGACGATGACGCTCGCGTCCGGCTTCCAGCTCGCGCGCAAGTCGGGCTATCTCGACACCTCGTACCCGCGCCACGGCTGGATCGTCGCGTCGTTCATCGTCGTCGGCGTGATGGCCACGATCGCGCTCACGTATCTCGAGCCGGCCAATCTCGCCGTCCTCTTCGAGCTGAAGAAGCCGCAGCCAGACGGGCGCGTGATCGACAAGCTGATGAAGCGATTCGTCTACACCGCCGGGATCACGGGCGCGATGCAGGTCGCGACGCTCGTGATCATGACGAGGCTCGCGTCGTGACGGAGCGCCGCCTGCCGCCGGTGACAGAGGTCGCCGCCGCGTCGATGGTGCTCGTGATCGTCGCCGTGATCTACCTCGCGTCGTACCTGCCGCGCCGCGCGCCGCTGGGGGTCGCGGTCGGTTTACTGGTCGCCTCCGCAGTCCTGTTCGGCGTCAATCTCATGCTGCTCGCACGCGTGCGCGACTTCGCGTGGTGGCGGTTCTTCCAGGTCGGCCGCTGGGCGCTGCTCGCCTACCTGGTCATCGCCGGGATGATCGAGTACGCATTCGTCTACGACAGAACGCGCGGCAGCGTGCTCGTCGTGATGACGCTGCTGCTCGTGATGTTCGCCGCCAACGTGCCGGTCATCCTCGCGTTCACGGTCGCCCGCTTCCAGGCACCTCGCCCGGCGGCGGAGCGCTGATCGGGCCGACCCGTGCGCGCCACGGCGTCGCGTGCTCGCGCGCCGGCCGCGAGCCGCTCCAGGAGCGGATGCGAGACCGTCTCCAGCGTGTCGGGCGACTCGAGCGCCGCCGCCTGCTCGGACTCGTCGACGCGGTACGGCAGCAGCAGCTTGCAGGCCGACGCTCCGAGCCGCACGGCATACGCCGGCGACCACTCCGCGAGGAACTTCGTCACCGGAACATCCGCGTCCGCGTAGCCCTGCGCCTCGAGCGGGACGGCGAGCGCGACGTCCCCCGGCAGCGCACCCCCCGCCAGCGCCTGCGCCGCGCTCGTCTCCGCGTCGAGCAGCACGACCGCCGCGGCCGGCGCGAGCGCCGCCGCGATGCGCACCTTGAGCTCCGAGAGCTCGGCAGCGGTCTTCTTCGGCAGCCCCTTCTTCACGATCGCCGCGCGGAGCGAGTCGCGATGGTCGACGGCCGCGCCGACGATGATCCCGTCGGGGCCGGCGATCTCGTCGAGGCGCCGCGCCCGCGCCGCAGTCCAGATGCTCACTGCGTCGCGGTGAGCCCGCCGTCGAGCGTCAGCACCTGGCCGGTGACGAAAGCAGAGGCGTCGGAGCAGAAGAAGAGGACGGCGCCGACGACGTCGTCCGTCTCGGCGATTCGCCGCAGCGGGATGCGCCCGACGAGCCGCTCGTAGAACTCCTGATCCGCGAGCAGGCTCTCGGTCTGCGCGGTGCGGACGAACGTGGGCGAGATCGCATTGACCGTGATCCCGTGCTTCGCCCACTCGGTCGCCCACTGCCGCGTCAGCGCGTCCAGCCCGCCCTTCGCGAAGACGTACGCCGAGAAGCCGTTGTCGATCCCGAGCTGGCCGCGCACCGACGAGACGTTGAGGATCCGGCCGCCGTTTCCCGCGGCGATCATCGCGCGCGCCGCGGCCTGCGTCGGCAGCAGCGTCGCGCGGAGATTGAGGTCGACGATCCGGTCCCACTCCGACTCCGGGTACTCCTCGGCGGGATAGAGCGCGGTGCCCGCCCCGCCGCCGATCGCGTTGACGAGCGCGTCGAGCCGGCCGAAGCGCTCGAGTGTCTCCTGGATCGCCCGCTCCGCATCGTCCTGCTTCGCCATGTCCCCGGCGATCACGAGTGCCTCCGAGCCCGCGTCCTCGACTGCGGCGCGGGCCTCCTCGAGCCGCTCCGGAGAGCGGCCGATCACTGCGACGCGGGCGCCCACCCCGGCGAGCGCTGCGCACGTCCTGACGCCGATCCCGCCCGACCCGCCGGCGACGACCGCGACCCGTCCGTCCAGCCTGAAGCGCTCCACCTCGTCCATTGACAGAACCCTAATCGATCATCGATCATCCTCGCGACCTGCAAGGAGGCGCGCGAATGGCTGCAACCGAGTCTGCGGTGCTGGGCACCCGTCTGGGCGACGACTCGTTCCCGGTCGAGTGGGCCGAAGGCGAGTCCGAGCTCTTCTGGGTGCTCGACGACCTGCATTGTCCCAATCCACTGTCGCCGCTCTATTTCGACCTCGGCGGCTGGTGGCTCACGTGCGACCACATGTTCCGCCGCTTCGGGACGCCGTTCGCCGCGGACTGGATCGCGAAGAACGTCAACGGCTACCTGTACACCGCCGCGATCCCCGCCGACCCGAACGCGCGCGCCGAGGCGAACGAGTACCAGGCGCGCTACGTCCCGCGCGTCCCGCACGACGCGGAGTACGCGGCGAAGATCGGCGCCTACCTCGGCGCCGTGCTGCCGCACTACGCCGCGAACTTCCTCGAGTGGTGGCGCGACCGCCTTCGCCCCGAGATCGAGCGCAACTTCGCGTACCTCGACGGCTTCGACACCGAGAACGCCTCGCTCGTCGAGCTCGCGGTGCTGCTCGAGGACGCGATCGACGTCCACGACCGCCACTGGAAGATTCACTGGATGCTCAACTTCGCGCAGTTCTCGGCGACGATGGCGCTGAGCGGAGTGATCGCCGAGGTCAAGGGCGACGTCGATCCCGCGCTGCCCGGCCGGCTGCAGAGCTCGGTCGAGGACCGCAACTGGGACTCGATCGAGGCGCTCTGGCAGATGAAGGAGGAGATCAAGGGCGACGACGAGCTGCGCGCCGCCTTCGACGCCGACACCGCCGGCGACATCATGCGCGCGCTGCAGGGGAGCGACCGCGGGCTGCGCTTCGTCCGCGAGCGGCTCGAGCCGTACCAGCAGGAGTTCGGCTACAAGTCGATCTGGTCGCACGAGTTCTCGTTCCCGACGTGGCGCGAGAACCCGGCGCCGATCGTCGAGGCGGTGCGCGGCTACCTCGCAACCGACTACGACTATCCGGCCGCGATCTCCGCGGTGAAGAAGGATCTCGAGGACGCGATCGCCGAGCTGATGAACGGCGTCACCGACGATCGCGACAAGCTGCAGGAAGCGCTCGACCTCTCGCTGCGGATGAACCCGCTGACGCCCGACCACCACTTCTACATCGACCAGGGCACGAACGCGCGCGTGCGCCTCGCCGCCGTTGCGCTCGGTCGCAAGCTCGTCGAGGCCGGCGCGCTCGACGATCCCGGCGACGTCGTCTATCTCCGCTACAACGAGCTGCGCCTCCTCGCCGCCGACCCACAGGCGTCCGACGCGAAGTCGCTCGTCTCGTCGCGGCGCGACGAGCGCGAGCGGCAGGCCGTGGTACGCCCGCCGGAGTGGCTCGGCACGGCGACGGAGGACGCGCTCGCGTTCCCGTACTGGTCGCTGTGGGGCTTCCCCGAGAAGTTTCACCGCGAGCCGCCGGCGAAGGTCGACGAGATCACCGGCCTCGCCGCCTCGCCGGGAGTCGTCGAGGGGACGGCGCGTATCGTCTCGTCGACGGATGAGTTCGATCAGGTGCAGCAAGGCGAGATCCTCGTCTGCCAGATGACGAACCCCGCGTGGGTCGTGCTCTTCACGAAGATCGGCGGGCTCGTCACCGACGCGGGCGGCGTCGCGTCGCATCCCGCGGTCGTCGCGCGCGAGTTCGGGATCCCGGCCGTCGTCGGCACGTCGCTCGCGACCGACCGGATCTCGACCGGCGACCGCGTCCGCGTCAACGGCACGACCGGCACGGTCGAGGTCTTGCGTTGAGCGCAGTCTCGCGGGTCGTCCTCCGCGAGCAGGTGAAGGAGCTGATCCTGCAGCGGATCCTCACCGGCGCGTACGCACCCGGCGACCGGCTCGTCGAGACGCGGATCGCGCAGGAGCTCGGGACGAGCCAGGCGCCGGTGCGCGAGGCGCTGCGCGACCTCGAGCTGCTGCGCTTCGTCGAGTCGGCGCCGTTCAAGGGCTCGCGTGTGCGCGAGGTCTCGGACGAAGAGCTGCTCGAGATCTATCCGGTACGGGCCGCGCTCGAGGAGTTGGCCGCGCGCGAGGCGACCGTGAAGCTCGACGGCAAGGTCGACGCGCTGGAGGCCGAGCTGGCGGCGATGCACGAGGCCGCCGACGCAGGCGACCTGCACGAGCAGGTCGTGCACGATGTCAACTTCCACCGGCTGATCGTCGAGGCCGCGGGCAACGCGATCCTCCTCGACGTCTGGAAGTTCCTCCGCGTCGAGAGCCGGACGATCGTCACTGCGCTGCGAACGGGGCTCGACGGGCACGAGATCGCCGAGCGGCACCGGCCCGTGCTCGACGCGCTACGCGAACGCGATCCCGAACGGGCCGGCGCTGCGCTGCGGCGCCATCTCGAGGAGTTCGCCGAATACGTGAGGGAACGAAAGTGACGCGGCTCGTCGACCTCTCGATGCCGGTGCACCCCGACATGCTCACCTTTCCGCGCGTGCCGCCGCCGATGCTGATGCTGTACGAGAGCTGGACCGACTTCGCGGAGCGCATTGGCGCGGCGCAGTACGGCGCAACGTCGCTGACGGCGAGCTACGTCGTCGTCCAGAACGACCACGTCGGCACGCACGTCGACGCCGTCAAGCACATCCGTGGGCCGGAGGCGCCGGGCGTCGAGGGCATCCCGCTCGAGTACTGCTTCTCGGACGGAGTCGTGCTCGACTTCCGCCACAAGGAGAAGGGCACGCGGATCTTCCCCGACGAGATCGACGAGGCGCTCGCGAAGGTCGATTACGAGCTGAAGCCGCGCGACATCGTCCTCATCCACACCGGCGCCGGCGCGTACAACACCGAGGAGCGGTACAAGACCGACTTCCCCGGGATGACCGCCGAGGCGACGCGTTACCTGATCTCGAAGGGCGTGCGGATGATGGGCTGCGACGCGATCACGTTCGACCCGCCGGTGTGGGCGATGTTCGAGCAAAAGCACTTCTGGGAGGCGCACCTCGTGATGAACGAGGAGGACTACTGGCACCTCGAGAACCTGACGAACCTCGACCAGCTGCCGCCACACGGCTTCAAGCTCTCGGTCTTCCCGGTCAAGTGGACGGGCACGACGGCCGCGCCCGTGCGGGCCGTCGCCATCCTCGATGGCTGATCCGGCACTCGTCTGGTTCAACGAGGACGGGTGCCGCGACGTCGCCTGCGCCGGGGGCAAGGGCGCGAGCCTCGCGGCGATGACGGCGCTCGGGCTGCCCGTTCCGCCCGGGTTCGTCCTCGCATCGTGGGTGCTCGAGCGGTCGGTGGACGCCGAGAAGCTGCGCCGGCTGGCGGTTGCGAAGGATCATGCGGCCGCCCAGGCCCTCGTCGCCGGCTGTGAGCCGCGGCGGGAGGAAATCGTGGCGGCGTACGCGGAGCTCGGCGAGCCGCTTGTCGCCGTCCGCTCGTCCGCGTGCGCGGAGGACTCCGAGGCGGCGAGCTACGCGGGCCAGCAGGAGACGTACCTCAACGTCTCGGGTGGCGAGGACGTCTGCCGCCGAGTCGTCGAGTGCTGGGCGTCGTTCTTCAGCGAGCGGGCGCTCTTCTACCGGGCGCGCAAGGGTTCCCTCGAGGATCTGCGCATGGCGGTCGTCGTCCAGCAGATGGTCGAGCCGAAGAAGTCGGGCGTCCTCTTCACGGTCGATCCGGTGCAGCGGCGGCGGGACCAGATGATCGTCGAGGCGATCTACGGCCTCGGGGAGCAGGTCGTATCGGGCGAGGCGACTCCGGATCACTACGTCCTCGACCGCGCGGGAGCGACGAAGCGCGAGCACGTTCCGAACGGCGGCGTGCTCGATGCGTCGGAGCTTGCGGAGCTCGCCGCGCTCGGCCGGTCGCTCGAGGAGCAGTTCGGCGGGCCGCAGGACGTCGAGTGGGCGATCGCCGACGGCCGGCTCTACCTCCTCCAGTCCCGGCCGGTGACGACGCTGTGACCCTCGAGCAGCGCGCCGGGACGCGCGACTGGCTGCTCGAGCTCGATCCGGACGCGTCGGAGGCGCTGCGGCTCGCCGCGCTGACGCACGACATCGAGCGCCATTTTCCCGGCGGGCCGGCGAACGATCTGAGCGTGGCGCCGGAGGACGACATGGAGTATCGCCGCGCGCACTCCGAGCGGTCCGCGGGCTTCGTAACGGCGTGGCTGCGCGAGCAGGGCGCGGGCGAGCGACTGGTCGCCGACGTAGAGCGGCTGATCCTCGCGCACGAGACGGGCGGCCGTCGTGAGGAGGATCTCCTGCAGGCGGCGGACTCGCTCTCGTTCCTCGAGGTGAACGTCGACCTACCGGAGAAATGGGCCGCCGAGGGCCGTTGCAGCCTCGAGCGCGGGATCGACCAGCACCGCTGGATGTTCGAGCGCATTAACGTGTCGCGCGCGCGCGAGCTGGCCGGGCCTCTCTACGAGCGGGTGAGATCGCTTGCACGAACCTGAGTGGCTCGCGCCGGCGTCCCTCGAGGAGGCGCTCGCACTGAAGGCGGAGCGTACGGACGCGACCGTGGTCGCCGGCGGGACGTTCGTCGGCATCCTCGTCAACCAGCACCTGCTCGCGCCGACGGCGTTCCTCAGCCTCGGCGGAATCCGGGGGCTCAGGTTCGTGGCGGAGCACGAGGGCGAGTTGCGGCTCGGTGCGCTCGCGACGCATCGCGCGGTGGAGCTTTCGCCGCTCGTCCGGGAGAAGTGGCCGGCGCTGGCGCGTGCGTTCTCGCTCGTCGCGAGTCCACGCGTCCGGAACCGCGCGACGGTCGGCGGCGTGCTCGGCGACGCCGACTACGCATCCGACCCGCCGTCGATGTTCGTCGCACTCGGTGCGCGCGTCGTCGTGCAGAGCCGGCACGGCGCGCGGGAGATTCCGGCCGAGGAGCTGATCGTCGGCTACTACGAGACGTCGCTCGCGCCCGACGAGCTGATCGTCGAGGTGATCGTCCCCGGTGGGCCGCACCGGGCGGCGTACCGGAAGTTCCGCACGCGCTCTCACGAGGACCGGCCGTCTGTGGGCGTGGCGGCGTGCGCGCGCGATGGCGGGCTGCGCGTCGTCGTCGGCGCGGTCGCCGGCCGGCCGCAGTACTTCCCCGAGCTGTGCACCGGCGAGCCGGCCTCGATCGCGCAGGCCTACGCAGAGGCGATCGACCCGATCGGCGATATCAGCGGCTCATCCGAGTACCGGCGGCGCGTGATCGCGGTCGAGGTGCGCCGCGCGCTGGAGGAGATCGCAGCGTGAGCGATCCGCGCGCGAGCGGCTCACCGGGCCACGTCCCGGGACCTGGACCGGGGCAGGTCCCGGGACATGTGCCCACAGGCGAGGCCACGCACGGAACATCACGGCTTTGCCGCCCTGGCATGGCTCGTCCCGCCGCGTCCCGCGACCTGGACCGGGGTAGGTCCCGGGTCATGGCTGTGCGGGACGGTGCGCGGCCGAGGGGCGCGGGATGAGCGATCCGCGCGCGACTGGGTCTGCGCGTTACGCCGAGGACTTCGAGTTGCCGGGGATGCTGCACGCGCGCATCGTCCGTTCGCTCTTTCCGCACGCACGGGTCGTCCGTGTCGACGCCTCGGCCGTTCCGGAAAGCTGCATCGTCCTGACGCCTGACGATGTGCGCGACCTCAGCCCGTACGGCTGCCAGATCGAGGACCAGAACGTGCTCGCCGAGCGTGCACGCCACGTGGGCGATCCCGTCGCCGCCGTCGCCGCGCCGACGCCCGAGCAGGCCGAGGAGGCCGTGCCGCTCGTGGAGATCGACTACGAGCAGCTGCCGGCCGTCTTCGACGCCGTCGAGGCCGCGCAACCCGGCGCGCCGCTGCTCCACGAGACGGCGGCCGCCGGTGGCGCGGCCGCGTATTTCGCGATGCGCCCGCAGCCCGGCACGAACATCTGCCATCGGTTCCGCATCCGCCACGGCGACGTCGACGCGGGCTTCGCCGAGGCCGACGCGATCGTCGAGCGCATGTACCGGATCGCAGGCGCGCAGCACGCGCACATGGAGCCGCACGCCTGCGTGGCCCACTGGGACGGCAACCGGCTCGAGCTCTGGACCGGCACGCAGACGCCGTTCAGCATGCGCGACGACCTCGCGACCATCTTCGGGATCCCGCCGGAAGCGATCCGGATCGTCAGCCTGCCGATGGGCGGCTCGTTCGGCGCGAAGACCTTCGTCCGCACCGAGGCGATCGCCGCCGCGCTCGCGCGCAAGGCGCAGCGGCCGGTCAAGCTCGTGCTGCCGCGGAGCGAGGAGTGGCAGACGCTGAACCGGCATCCCGCGACGGTCACGGTGAAGCTCGGAGCGCGCGCCGACGGAACGCTCGTCGCGAGCCAGACGACGTGCTACGCCGACACCGGCGCATACGCCGACTGCGGCCCCGGCGTCGCGCAGAAGATGGGCTTCGCCGCGCCCGGCCCGTACCGGATCCCGAACGTGCGCGTCGATGCCTACTGCGTCTACACCAACCTGGCGCCGAACGGCGCCTTCCGCGGCTACGGACAGATGCAGTCGACGTGGGCGCGCGAGCGGGCGCTCGACACGCTCGCCGAGCAGCTCGGCCTCGACCCGGTCGAGCTACGCCTGCGGAACATCGTCCGTGACGGCGACGTCTACTGCACCGGCGAAACGCTGCACGACGTCCGCTTCGCCGAGTGCCTCGAAGCCGCGGCGGCGGCGGTGCGGTGGAGCGAGGGCCGTCGCGGCAAGGGGATCGCGCTCGTGATGAAGGGGATGCAGACGCCGAGCCGCGCCGCGATCGCGATCGAGCGCGACGGCGACGACTACGTCCTGCGCTGCGCGACGACCGAGATGGGCCAGGGCGCGAAGCGGGCGCTGTCGCTCGAAGCCGCGCGCCTCCTCGGCGTCGACGTCGCGCGGATCCGCTTCCCCGACCCCGACACGTCACTCGTCCCGTACGACACGCGCACGACGTCGAGCCGGTCGACGTACATGATGAGCCGCGCGCTCGCCGAGGCGGTGCGCGACCCACGCGGGTACGGCGAGATCCGCAACGAGGGCGGCCTCGACCCCGACACTGGACAGGGGATTGCGTCGACGCACTGGCACCAGGGCGCCGCGGCTGCGGACGTGGAGGTGGACGAGGAGACGGGCAAGGTGACGGTCACCCATCTGCACACGACGACGTACGCCGGGCGCGTCGTCAACCGGCTCGGTGCCGAGCTGCAGACGGAGGGCTCGATGATCATGGGCCTCGGCACCGCGCTCTTCGAGGAGGTCGCGTTCGAGGACGGGCAGGTGATCAACGCGAACCTCTCCGACTACGCGACGCCGTCGTTCGCCGACGTGCCGACGCGGTTCACGTACGAGCTGATCGAGGAGGACGGGGCCGACGTGCACGGGCTCGGCGAGACCGCGCTGCCGCCGGTGCCGCCCGCGGTCGGCAATGCGGTCGCGTCGCTCGGGATCGAGGTCGACGAGCTGCCGCTGAAGCCGGAGACGGTGCTCGCCGCGATGAAGGTCCGCGTGTGAAGCTACGCGTGCGGATCAACGGCGCCGACCACGAGCTCGAGGCACGCACCGACGAGTCGATCCTCGACGTCGTCCGCCGCGAGCTCGGCCTGCTCAGCGTCCGCGAGACCTGCGGGATCGGCGTCTGCGGAGCATGCACCGTCCTGCTCGACGGCGAGCCCGTGTCCGGCTGCCTGCTGCTGGCGCCGCTCGCCGACGGGCGCGAGATCACGACCGTCGAGGGTCTCGGCGGCGACGACCCGGTGCAGCAGGCGTTCTCCGACGCGCATGCATTCCAGTGCGGCTACTGCACGCCGGGGATGATCCTGACGGCGAAGCGGCTGCTCGAGGAGACGCCGCAGTTGACGGAGGACGACGTGCGCGCTGCGATGTCCGGCAACCTGTGCCGTTGCGGCTCCTACGTCAAGATCGTCGAGGCCGTGCTGCAGGCGGCGAACGCGTGAAGCTCGTCACGTACGACGCGGGGAGCGGCGCGCGCGTCGGCAGGCTCGACGACGGGCAGGTGCTGGACGTCGGCTTCGACGGCGACATGGTCGCGTTCATCGAGGCCGGCGCTCCCGTCCGTGACGAACGGCCCGTGGACGGCGCGCGCCTGCTCGCTCCGCTGCGCCCGCGCACGATGCGCGACTTCCTCAGCTTCCGCGGCCACATGGAGAACGCGCTCGGCCGGCTCGGCCTGCCGATTCCCGAGGAGTGGTACGAGATCCCGTCGTACTACAAGGGCATGCCCGACACCGTGATCGGCCCGGACGCCGAGATCCCGTGGCCGAGCTACACCGACAGGCTCGACCACGAGCTCGAGCTCGCGGCCGTCGTCGGCAAGCCGGGGCGTGACATCCCGCGCGAGCGGGCGCTCGACCACGTCTTCGGCTGGACGATCTGGAACGACCTCTCCGCGCGCGACGTGCAGGCGAAGGAGCTGAAGATCGGGCTCGGTCCCGCGAAGGGCAAGGACTGGGACGGCTCGAACGTCCTCGGCCCGTGCATCGTCACCTCGGACGAGCTCGACGTGTCCGATCTACGCATGAGCGTTCGCGTCAACGGCGAGACCTGGGGCGAGGACACGACGGCGAACATGCACCACTCGTTCGCCGACCTGATCGCGTACGCGTCGCTCGCACAGATGCTCCACCCCGGCGAGCTGCTCGGCTCGGGCACCGCCGCCGGCGGCTCGGGCCTCGAGCTCGACCGTTGGTTGCAACCCGGTGACGAAGTCGAGCTGGAGATCGAGGGGATCGGCATCCTCCGCAACCGCATCGGAACGAAAGGAGCCTGACGCATGGGATACGTCGTCACCGCGAAGTGGACTGCGAAGGAAGGCGAGGAGGAGAAGGTGTACGCAGCGATCCGGGAGCTGCTCGAGCCGTCGCGGGCGGAACCCGGCAACCGCTTCTACCAGCCGAACCGCGATCCGGAGAATCCGCGCGTCTTCTTCTTCTACGAGATCTACGACGACGAGGACGGCTACAAGGCGCACGGCGAGTCAGATCACTTCCAGCGCTGGGGCTTCGGCGAGGCGATCCCGCTGCTCGAGAACCGCGAGCGCTGGTTCTACGAGACGATCGACTAGTCAGACTTGGT
The DNA here is from genome assembly GCA_005884575.1 of Actinomycetota bacterium. Classification (GTDB taxonomy): domain Bacteria; phylum Actinomycetota; class Thermoleophilia; order Gaiellales; family Gaiellaceae; genus AC-16. The sequence goes on along the minus strand of VAWW01000026.1, from coordinate 6,428 downwards.
CAGATCAACTTGTCGCGACTGTCTAGTGCAGCCTGTCGCGACTGTCTAGTGCAATCATTGGGGGCGCCTACTAGGCCGACTCGCCGACCTGGGCGGCCCCGCCGCCGCGCGGCGCGAAGCGCCGCTCGACCCACTCGAGCCCGCTGTGCCACAGCCCCATCAGCCCGCCCGGCGAGGCGAGGACGACGAGCAGGAACAGCAACCCGAGCCAGGTCGGGTACCGCTCCGAGCCGAGCGGCCGCTGCAGGACTCCGGGCAGGTGTGCCGCCCACGGCTGCGTGTACTCGAAGAGGAGCGAAGCCGCGTCAGCCCGCCGACGACCGCGATCGCCAGCACGATGATCGTCTGGTTGATGTCGATCGATGAGGGCGAGATCTGCAGGTTGAAGAAGACCGACAGAATCCCCGCGATCGACGCGATCGCCGCGCCGACGGCGAACGCGACCGCGCGATGCAGCTCGACGTTGTACCCGAGCGACGCCATCCGCACAGGGTCGTCCCGGATCCCCTGTAGCGCGATCCCGAACGGCGTCCGCACGAGGTAGCGGATGAAGACGTAGACGAGCGCGGAGAGAATCAGCGCGGCGTAGTACAGCCGCGTCGGGTGGCTGATCGTGTCGCCGCCCACGAGCGCCGGGGCGCGATCGAGGTGCAGTCCCGTCTGCCCGGACACCTGCTCGACTTGCAGGTAGAAGTAGTAGACGATCACCCCGACGGCGAGCGTCAGCATCAGGAAGTAGATGCCCGTCGTCCGCCGCGCGACGAGGCCTACGGCGAGCCCGAACGCGATCGCGGTCCCCATCCCCGCGAAGATCGCCGGCCAGTGGCCCCAGCCGACCTTGACGACGAGATCGGCATACGTGAAGCCCGCGACGCCGTAGATCGCCGCCTGGCCGAGCGAGACCATCCCCCCGTTCGCGGCGAGGAACACGACGCTCGCCGCAGCGATCCCGAGCCAGAGTGACCGCGTCCCGACCTGACTGAGGTTGAACTCCGACAGGACGTGCAGCGGCGGCACGAGCACCAGGAAGACGAGGATCGCCGCGGCGAGCCCACGGTTGATCCACGCGACAGTCACGTCGCGCGCCCGAACAACCCGAAGGGACGCACGGAGAGGACGAACACGAGCAGCAGGAAGGTCAGCAGGATCGAGTAGTTGCTCCAGGCGCCCGGCAGGTACTGCGGCGCCCAGGTCTCGATCATCCCGAGCGCGAGCGCGCCGAGCGCGGCCCCGCCGAGGCTGCCCATCCCGCCGACGATCACGACGACGAGCGCCTTGAGCAGGAAGTCGGCGTCCTCGCCGGGCGCGATCACGAGGAAGACGCCCGCGAGCGCCCCGCCGAGGCCGGCGAGCGCCGAGCCGATGAAGAACGCGAGGGCGTTCGCCGCCTGGATGTTGACGCCCAGCGCGGAGACCATGGCGCCGTCGTCGACGCCGCCGCGGACGATCATCCCGAAGCGCGTCTTCTTGAGGACGACGACGAGCCCGAGCGCGACCACGACGGCTGCGCCGATCGCGACGAAGCGGAACCACGGAAAGGTCAGGCAGCCGGCGAAGATTCCGCCGGTGTTGCAGAAGATCCCGAGATCTGCGTTGCCCTCGAGCGCGTCCGGCGGACGCACGTAGTGCTGCGCGCCGCCGAAGTACGCGAGCATCTGGTCGCCGAAGATGAAAGCGAGCGCGATCGTGATCAGCGCCTGCCGCAGCTCCTGTCCCTGGTTCCAGCGCAGGAAGAGCTGGTGCATCACGGCGCCGAAGAAGCCGACGAGCAGCGTCGAGAGCACGACGCCCCAGCCCCAACTGACGAACTGGTGCTGCTGGAACTCGAACGCGGCGTACGCGCCGAGCAGGTAGAGCGAGCCGTGCGCCATGTTCACGACGCGCATCAGCCCGAAGATCAGCGTGAACCCGCTCGCGATCACGAAGTAGAGGCCTGCGAGCGTGAGGCCCGAGAGCGTGACGCGGATCCAGTCGGGCACGCCGCCGTTCACGCCGAAGCCCGCGCCGAACGCCTTGTAGCCGACCCAGGCGAGCGCGAACGCGAGGACGAGCAGACCGGCGGCCGCGCCGGCGCTGTCCGCGATCCGCACGCGCCACGTCATCGCACGCCGGCGACGCGGACCGGGATCTCGTATCCCTTCGCCGCGAGCCTGTCGAGCGTCCGGTTGATCGCCCTGGGCGCAGTGATCTCGCGGAGATGCGACGCGATGGTGCCGACGTCGCCGTAGTCGACGCTCGCGCGGACCAGGTCGACCTGACGTGCGTAGTCACGGACGTCGCCGACGAGCGAGCGGTGCAGCGATGCCGCCTGCGCCGGCGGCCGCACGAGGGCAAGACGCGAAACCGCCCGGTCGAGCGACGTCTTCATCGAGCGCAGCGCCTTCGACGTCTCGGGCACCTTGCCCGCGGCGCGGAAGTCGGTCCGCAGCTGCAGCAGGACGGCCGTCACCGAGTGCGAGTACTGCGCGCGCGTGACGCTCCATGCAGGAGCAGCCCCGACGGCGGCCGCGAGCGCGAGCGCGGCCGCCGCCGGGACGAGACGCCGTGCTACTTGGCCCAGGACGGTGCGTTCCCGTGGACGCAGGCCGGGCTGTTCCGACCGGGTGCAGGCGTCGAGGGACTGAAGTGGCCGCCGAATGTCTGGTCGACGTTCTTGATGTCGCGCAGGGTCTTGAAGCCGCCGCCGGAGGTGACCTGGACGATGAAGTTGTCGGCGATCGCGTTGCGGTTCGCGTCGAGCTTCACCGGCCCGTGCGGCGAGCTCCAGGCAACCTTGGCGAGCGCCGCACGGAACTTCTTGCCGCCGCCGGAGATGTCGCCGTTGACCTTCTTCAGGCCGAGCACGATCCCCCACATCTCGTCGTAGTAGCCCGCGGTGAAGAGGCTGTTCGGCGAGACCTTCGGGTAGTACTTCGTGATCGCCTTGGCGTACTTCTGCCATGCGGCGCCGGTCGCGCCGGCCGGGATCGGCTCACCGGCGACGACGCCGTCGAGACGGTCGCCGAGGGCGGAGACGGCGGTCGGGTCGATCGTTACGGAGCCGCCGACCATCTTCTTCGACACGTTCCCCGCGAGCCCGGAGAAGTCCTTGACGAACGCGACGGTGCCGGTGCCGCCCACGGCCATCATGAAGCCGTCGACGCCGCTCTTCGGGATCTGCGTGATGAACCCGGAGTAGTCCTTCGTGCCGAGCGGCGGCCAGATCCGCTTCGTGATGTTGCCGCCGAGCGAGCAGAACTCCGCCACGAAGCCCGCGGCCTGCGTATACGGGAACGAGTAGTCGTCGCCGATCACGACCGCGTTCTTCCAGCCGAGCGTCTTGTACGCGTACGTGCCGAGACCCGCCATCCATTGCGCACCGTCGGTGGTGAAGCGGAAGAAGTTCGGCGAGCGGACGTGCAGCGTCGTGTCCTGCGCCGCCGACGTCCCGTTCACGAACGTCGTCCCCGGCTGCTTCTTCGAGTAGTTGGAGATGGCGATGCCCTCGTCGCCCGAGAGCGGGCCGAGGAGGATGTTCACCTTGACCTGCTCGACGAGCCGCCGCGCCTCCTTCAGCGCGTTGTCCGGCTGTGCGTTCGAGCAGCCGTAGACGAGCTGGATCGGGTGCCCGCCGATCTTGGCGCCGACGACCGGGCTGGTCGCGCCGCTGCCCTTCGGCTTGGCGCCGGTGAGCTGGATCAGCGCCGTCCGCGCGCCCGCGGTCGTCTCGGGATAGAAGGGAGCGAAGGGTCCCTGACAGGTCGAGAGGATGCCGATCTTGATCGGCGACGCAGCCGAGCGCGCCGCCGAGGTACCGGCGAGAACGGCTACCGCAGTCGCGGCCACCGCCAGGATGCCGCCGCCGGCCAGCAGCCTTCGCCGCCGCCGCGCGCCCGGCCCAGCAAGTGCTCTCAGCATGGGTTCCTCCTGTGAAAAGGCGGGGTGCCGCGGCGGATCTTCGCCCACCCACCCGGAAAAATCAAGAATCGATTATTGACCGCGAGAGCGCCCCGGCGAGCCCGCTGCGAGCTCGAGATAGGCGGCGGCAACGAGGCCGACGACGCCCACCGCGGCGAGCGAGGCGCCGAAGAACGGCGTCACCGCCGCGCAGAACGCAAGGCCGGCGGCGCCGAACAACCGCGCCCGGCCGGCGAGCAGCTTCACCGCGGCGGCCATCGCGACGAGGTAGGTCGCGAGGCCGAGCGCGTTGGGGACCGGCAGGAGCCGCTCCGCTCCCCAGCCGGCGACATACGCGAGCGCGAGCCCGGACGCGGCGTACGCGCCGACGAGCGCGACCGCGCGCCGCGGAACGCCGTCCTCGCCGAGCCCAGCGAAGATGCGGGGAAACTGCCCGTCTCTCGCCAGCGCGTAGCCGAGCCGCGAAGTCGCGGCGACGAACGCGTTCGCGGTCGCCGTCGCAACGAGGACCGCCATCACCGCGGCGGCGTCCGCGGCGCGCAGGCCGACGCCGTCTCCGAGGACCTTCGCGACCGAGACGCGGTCGACCGCGAGCGAGCCGTACGCATGCGTACCGACTGTGGCGGCGGCGATTCCGACGTAGAGCGCGGAGATGACGCCGACGCTCAGGAGCGTGCTGCGCGGCACATCGCGGGCCGGGTCGCGGAACTCGGCGCTGAGCTGCGCGACGGCTTCCCACCCGAAGACGGCGAAGAAGATGACGCGGCCGGCGTCGCCGACGGCGCGGACTCCGTGCGGCGCGAAGGGCTTCCAGTTCGCGGCCGACATCCGCGGGATCGCGGCGAGCGCGGCGACGGCGAGCAGTCCCGCGACGGCCCCGGCCAGCGCGAGCTGGAGCCCGGCGCTGACGCGCAGCCCGCGCATGTTGGCGGCGACCGCGACTGCGAGGATCGCCGCGGCGACGGCGAAGATCCCGGCGCGGCCGAGCCCGAGCGGGACGGCCGCGTAGTAGGCGCCGGTCAGCGCGACGACGACCTGGCCGGTTGCCGCGGCGACGAAGTAGAGCCAGCCGACGACGCCGCCCGTGCGCGGGCCGAACGCCCGGGCCGCGAAGCTCGCGACCCCGCCGGCGTCCGGGTAGCGGGCGGCGAGCGCCGCGAACGCGAGCGCGAGGGGCAGCCCAAGCAGCGAGAGCAGCGCCCACGAGACGACGGAGGCCGGCCCGGCGATCGTCGCGGCGGCACCCGGAAGGATCAGCACGCCGGCGCCGAGCACGGCGCCGAGATAGAGCGCCGTCCCCTGTGCGACCCCGATCGTCGGCGAGAGACCGCGCGCAGCCACCGGCCAATTCGACCCGGCGCTTGGTATAAGCACAACGAGGATGTCCGGGAAGTCGATTACGGCTGCTGATATGTGGCCGGGCGTCGAGCTCCGGCATCTCGTCGCGCTCAAGGCTGTCGGCGAGGAGGGCTCGTTCAGCCGCGCGGCCGCGCGCCTCGGCTACACGCAGTCCGCGATCAGCCAGCAGATCGCCGCGCTCGAGCGCGCCGTCGGGGCGACGCTCTTCGAGCGCGGGCAGGGCCGGAAGGCGATCGAGCCGACCGAGGTCGGCGAGGTCGTGCTGCGCCACGCCGAGGCGATCATGGCGAGGTTCCGCGCGGCGCACGCGGACGTGGCGGCGCTGGCGGTCGGCTCGCCGCCGCGACTGCGCGTCGGCGCGTACCAGAGCGTCGGCGCGCGAATCGTCCCCGGGCTCGTCGCCGGGTTCAGGCGGCGCCGGCCGGAGGTGGAGATCGAGCTGGTGGAGTCGACCTCCGATGCAGAGCCGCTCGCGCTGGTCGAGCGGGCCGAGCTCGACGTCGCGTTCGCGATCGGCCCCATCGCGGCCGGTCCGCTCGCCTCGGTCGGGGTCATGCGGGATCCGTACGTGCTCCTGGTGCCGGGCGACTCGGACCTCGCGCGCCTCGAGGTCGTCCCGCTGCGAGAGCTCGCGCGAACGCCGGTGATCGGCTTCTGGAACTGCCCGAGCTTTCACGAGCTGCGGGGCGAGCTCGAGCGGCGCGGGATCGAGCTGAAGCGCGCGTTCGCGACTTCGGACAACGGCACCGCGCGCGGTCTCGTCGAGGCCGGCCTCGGCTTCGCGCTCGTCCCGCGGCTCTGCGTCGATCCGGACGCGACGAGCGTCGCGGCGGTTCCGCTCCCGCGCGATCTCCCGCCGCGGCGGATCTGCCTGGTCTGGCACGCCGACCGGCACAGGTCGGAGGCGAGGGAAGTATTCATCGCGCTCGCGAGGAGCTTCTGCTCCGAGCTCGAGCAGACGCTCGACCGCGGTGCCACCGGATCTCCGGCCTAGTCTGCGTCCGTGGAGGAACCGGCCTTCCGGCTCGGGGACGTCGAGGTCTGGCGCCGCGACCGCGCGGGCGAGCGGCGGCTGCTGCTCGACCGCGTCGCCTGGGAGGCAGGCGTGGGGGAGCACTGGGCGCTGCTCGGGCCGAACGGCGCCGGCAAGACGACGCTGCTGACGCTGCTCG
>VAWW01000025.1:7571-47745 GCA_005884575.1 Actinomycetota bacterium | reverse complement strand
GCGGCAAGGGCCAGTACGCCGCGTTCGTCGGTCACCTGACCGCGCAGAGTCACATGGAGTGGGTCAAGGGCGCGTTCGTCCGCGCGAAGTCGAAGTACAAGGGCATCACGCGAATCGGCGGCCCGATCGAGGGCCTCGAGGACGTCAACGTCTCGTACCAGAAGACGAAGGAGCTCCTCGCGAAGTACCCGAACATCAAGGGCATCGAGGGCAGCGCCGCCACCGACGTCGCCGGCGTCGGCCGCGCAATCCGCGAGGCGGGCCTGCAGAACAAGGTCTGCGTCATGGGCACGAGCATCCCGTCGATCGCCGGCAAGTTCCTGAAGGACGGCTCGGTCGACAAGATCTTCTTCTGGGATCCGGCGCTCGCCGGAAAGGCGCAGGACATGCTGGCGTTGATGCTGATCAAGGGCCAGAAGGTCGGCCCGGGTCTGAACCTCCATCTCGTCGGCTACACCAACCTGAAGAAGATCCCGGGCAGCCCGCACGGCCTGTACGGGTCGGCGTGGGTGGACGTCGACAAGGCGAACGCGAGCAAGTACCCGTTCTGATCCAGATCAGTTAGAGCGCCAGGGGCGGGCCGCCGGCCGGCGGTTCGCCCAGGCGTTCGAGGAAGGAGCACGTCGCGTGAGCTCAGCCGAGCCGCTGTTGATCGCGAAAGGGATCTCGAAGCGCTTCGGAGGGGTCGCCGCGCTCCAGGACGTGAGCTTCGACGTCAGGCCCGGCGAGGTGCATACGCTCGCCGGCGAGAACGGGTCGGGCAAGTCGACGCTGATCAAGATCATCACCGGCGTCCACGCGCCCGACGCCGGCACGATCGTCTTCGAGGACCAGACCTTCGAGAGCCTGACGCCGCGCCAGGCGATCGCACTCGGGATCGAGGTGATCTTCCAGGACTTCTCGCTTTTCCCGAATCTCTCCGCCGCGGAGAACATCGCGATCTCGACGCACGTCGCCGAGCGGCGAAAGGTCGTGCGGGACGTCGACTCGCGGCGGATCGCCGAAGAGGTCGTCTCGCGGATCGGGATCAGGCTCGACCTCGACGCGGCGGTCGAAGAGCTCTCCGTCGCCGACCGGCAGCTGACGGCGATCTGCCGCGCGCTCGCGCAGGAGGCGCGGATCATCTTCATGGACGAGCCGACGACCGCTTTGACCCGGCGTGAGGTGCAGGCGCTGTTTCGCGTCGTCGCGTCGCTGAAGGAGCGCGGGGTCGCGTTCGTCTTCGTCAGCCACAAGCTCGACGAGGTCATGCAGATTTCCGAGCGCATCACCGTTCTTCGCAACGGCGTCGTCGTCGCGAACGGCGACGTCAAGGAGTTCGACCGGACCGCGCTCGTGCGGGCGATGACCGGCAAGCCGCTGACTGACACCCCGCCGTCCGACTCGGTGCGCGCGGACGCCGCGCCGATCCTCGAAGTCGAGGGTCTCACGCTCGCGGGCCACTTCGCCGACGTCTCGTTCGCGGTGCGGCCCGGCGAGGTCCTCGGCGTGACCGGACTGCTCGGCTCCGGTCGCACCGAGATCGCGGAGAGCCTCTTCGGCATCACGCCGGCCGACTCCGGCAGCGTCAAGATCGAGGGAAGGCCGGTGCGGATCCGGCGCGTGCGCGACGCCGTCCGCGCCGGGATCGGCTACGTCCCGGCCGACCGGCTCACGCAGGGCGTCTTCCTCGACCAGTCGATCGCCCGGAACATCATCGCCGGCAGCATCGACCGGCTCGTCGGCAAGCTCAACCTGCTGCGGCGCAGTGCGGCGAGCGCGATCGTCTCGCGCGGGGCGAAGGAGCTGCGCATCCTCATGCCCTCGCCCGAGGCGCCCGTCCGCAGCCTCTCCGGCGGGAACCAGCAGCGCGTCGTGCTCGCGAAGTGGCTGACGCGCAATCCGCGCATCCTGATCCTGAACAGCCCGACCGTCGGCGTCGACGTCGGGTCCAAGCACGAGATCCTCGACATGCTCCGCGACAAGGCCGGCGAGGGCGTCGCGATTCTCGTCATCTCGGACGACGTCCCGGAGCTCGTCGCCGTCTGCCATCGCGTGCTCGTCGTCCGCGAGGGCCGGGTCGTCGACGTGCTCGAGGGCGACCGGCTCGACGAGGACGAGATCGTCAAGGAGCTCGTCGCGTGAGGTCGATTCCCTGGAACCGGCTGCGCGGCCGCAACAACGAGGGCGTGCTCGTGCTCTCGATCATCGCGTTCTCGATCGCCGTCGGCATCTCTACCCCGTCGTTCTGGGGCTGGCCGACGCTGCTCGACCTCGGGACCAACTCGCTGATCAACCTCGTCTTCGCGATGGGCGTGCTGCTCGTGATCGTCTCCGGCGGTATCGATGTGTCGTTCATGGCGATCGGGATCTTCTCCGGATACGCGACTACGCAGTCGTCGGCTTCGCGACCGCGGCGCTGATCGGCCTCGGGCTCGGGCTGCTGAACGCGATCGCGATCGCCGGACTCCGGATCCCGACGCTGATCGCCACGCTCGGCACGCAGGGGATCATCCGCGGCGCAATGCTCCTCTGGGTCGGCTCGAAGGTGATCCCGCACTACCCGGCCGGGCTCGACCGGCTGGGGAACGACTACCTCGTCACCGTCCACAGCGGCGCTGCAGCGACGCGGCTGAGCGTCCTGATCATCCCGGCGGCCGTGATCTGCGTCCTCGTCGGGCTGCTGCTGCGGTACACGATGATCGGGCGCTCGATCTACGCGATCGGCGGCGACGAGGAGTCGGCCCGCCGCGCCGGCATTCCCGTCACCGGGATCAAGGTCTTCATCTACGTGTTCGTCGGCGTGCTCGCCGGGATCGCCGGGATGATGCACGTGACGCGCGTCGGACTCGCGAACCCGTACGAGCTCGTCGGAGGCGAGCTCGACGTGATCGCTGCAGTCGTGCTCGGGGGCGCGTCGATCTTCGGCGGCTCCGGCTCGGTGACCGGGACGGTGCTCGGCGTCGTGCTGATCACGCTCGTGAAGAACTCGCTGATCCTGCTCGGCGTCCCCAGCACCTGGCAGCGGTTCGCGGTCGGCCTGCTGCTGCTCGTCGGGATCACGGCGCAGGCGCTCTCGGCGCGCTTGCGACGCCGCGGGCCGGCGCTGGCGCCGGGGGTCGCCGCGTGAGCGATCTGACGGAACGCGCCGTTCAGCGCCTCCTCTCGGAGCGGGATCTCGTGGCACTGGTTGCGATGGGGCTGGTCGTTCTCGCCGTGTTCTCGCTCGTGACGGACACGTTCCTGACCGTCATCAGCTTCCAGGTGATGGGCTTCCAGGTCGCGGAAGTCGCACTGCTCAGCCTCGCGGTGATGCTCTCGATGCTGACCGGCGGGATCGACCTGTCGATCGTCTCCGTGGCGAGCATCGCGGCGCTCGTCGTCGCGAAGGGATTCGCGGCGACGAATGCGGCGACGGCGGGGTCCGGGCGCGCGCTCTGGCTGACGGTGGCGTTCATCGCGCTCGGGCTGCTCGCCGGCGTTGCGTGCGGACTCGTGAACGGGTTCCTGATCGCGAAGCTGCGGATCACGCCGATCCTCGCGACGCTGGCGACGCTTCAGATCCTGAACGGGATCGGGATCGCCTGGACGGGCGGCGTCACGGTCTACGGGATGCCGAACCAGTTCCTGAACGTCGGCGGCGGCTACGTCTACCACGTGCCGATTCCGGTGCTGATCCTGCTCGGCGCGGCCTTCCTCACCGGCGTCTTCGTCAACCGGACGGGGATCGGCCTGCGCGTGCGCCTTGTCGGCGCGAACCCGACCGCGGCGCGCTACTCCGGGCTGAACCCGACGCGGGTGCTGTATGCGACGTACGTCGCGAGCGCCTTGCTGGCGTCGATCGCGGGCGTCATCATCGCGTCGCGGGCGGCGAGCGCCTCCGCCGATTACGGCGCGTCGTATCTGCTGCTGGCGATCGTGATCGTCGTGCTCGGCGGCGTCAGTCCGCTCGGCGGCTACGGAACCGTGACGGGCGTCGTCCTCTCGGCCTTCGTCCTGCAGATGGTCTCGACCGGATTCAACATGGTGGAGTTCAGCGCGTTCGCGTACCAGATCGCGCAGGGCGTGATCCTGATCGCCGTAATCGGCCTCAACACGCTCACGCAACGGTACGGCGGCGCCTGGCGCTCGCGGCTGCTCCGAAGCCGGCGGCGCGCGGCCGCCACAGGTGACCCTTCGACAGCGAGGACGCAATGAAGAAGCTGCTGAACGATCCCGACCGGTTCGTCGACGACATGCTCGAAGGGCTGCTGCTCGCGCACCCGGACGAGCTCAAGTTCGCTTCCGAGGACAAGCGCGCGGTCGTGCGGGCGGATGCGCCGCTCGAGGGCAAGGTCGGGATCGTGACGGGCGGCGGCTCGGGGCATCTGCCGGTCTTCGTCGGCTACGTGGGTCGTGGTCTCTGTAGCGGCGCGGCGATCGGCAACGTCTTCTCCTCGCCGTCCTCGGAGCAGATGCTCGCGGCGACGCGCGCGGTCTCGGGCGGCGCGGGCGTCCTCTATCTCTACGGAAACTACGGCGGCGACGTGCTCAACTTCGATCTCGCCGGCGACCTCGCCGACGCCGAAGGGATCGAAACGCGCACCGTGCTGTCGACGGACGACGTCGCGTCGGCGCCGCCGGAGCACGCCGCGGACCGGCGCGGGATCGCGGGCGGGATGTTCTACGGCTTCAAGTGCGCGGGCGCGGCCGCCGAGCGGGGCGACTCGCTCGAGCAGGTGGCCGACGCGGCGAAGCGCACGATGGAGAACACGCGGACGATGGGCGTCGGCCTCTCGCCGACGATCCTCCCGGCTGCCGGAAAGCCGACGTTCGAGCTGGGCGAGGGCGAGATGGAGATCGGGATCGGCATCCACGGCGAGCCGGGCGTCCACCGCGGCCCGCTCGAGAGCGCGGACTCCGTCGCGGAACGGCTGGTCGGAGCCATCTCCGAGGATCTCGCGCTGAAGTCGGGCGACGGCGTCTCGGTGCTCGTGAACGGGCTCGGCGCGACGCCGCCCGAGGAGCTCTACATCCTCTATCGCCGCGCCGCGCAGCTGCTCGGCGAGCTCGGCGTCGAGATCCACCGGCCCTACGTCGGCGAGTACGCGACGAGCCTCGAGATGGCCGGCGCATCGATCTCGGTGCTCCGGCTCGACGACGCGCTGACGGAGCTGCTCGACGCGCCGGCCGCGTCGCCGTTCTTCCGCCAATGACCGGACGCGAGCTCGCAACCGTTCTGGACGCAGCGCTCGCGCGACTCGTCGAGAGTTGCGACGAGCTGCGCGACCTCGATGCGGCGCTCGGTGACGGCGACCTCGGCATCACGGTTCGCAAGGGGAGCGACGCCGTCCGCGCGAAGCTCGCAGAGCTCGAGGACCCGGCGCCCGCCGAGGTGCTCCGCGCTGCCGGCGCCGCGTTCGCGAACGCGAACCCGTCCACGCTCGCCGCACTCGTCGGGGGCGGGCTGCTCGCCGCAGCGAAGACGGTCGCCGACGCCGGCGAGCTCGGGGCCGAGGAGGCGCGCCGGATCGGCCGCGCCGCTGCGGACTCGATCGCCGCGCGCGGGAAGGCCGAGCCGGGGGACAAGACGATCCTCGACGCCGTCCTCCCGTCGCTCGATGCGCTCGACGGCGCCGACGGCGACGCGCTACCCGCGATGATCGACGCCGCACGTTGCGGCGTCGAAGAGACGATGCCGCTGCAGTCGCAGCGCGGACGGGCAGCGTGGCTCAACGAGCGGAGCAAGGGGAACGCCGACGCGGGCGCGACCGCCTACGTCCGCTTCCTCGAGAGCCTTGCGGCCTCCCTCTAGATCACGCCGTACGTGCGGAACGCCTCCGAGACGGGCATCCCCTCGGCCAGCTTCTCGCGCACGAGGTTCTCGCCCGCGACCTTCTCCTCCGCGAGCCGGATCACCTCTTCGGCGCGGGCCGACGGGACGACGACGACCCCGTCGTGGTCGCCGAGCACGAGGTCGCCGGGCGCGACCTCGACGCCGCCGCACTCGACCGGTACGCCGAAGGCGTCGACCTCGAGACGGCCGAGCGAGTCGGCGCAGTGGATCCCGGCGGCGAAGGTCGGGAACGCCATCGCGATCAGCGCGAGCGTGTCGCGCACGTAGCTGTCGGCGACGATGCCGCGGGCGCCGCGGTAGCGAGACGCGGTCGCGAGCAGTTCGCCCCAGGTCGAGCCGCGGCAGGTCGACGCGACGACGACGTCTCCCGGTCGGAGCGCGTCGATCGCGGCAAGCAAGTTCCTGTACCAGTCGTCGCTGCTCTCCGGGACACCGTCCACCTCGACGAAGTGCACCGTCGCCGCGTAGCCGGCAATGCGCGAACCGGGGTCGAGCGGGCGAATGCGTGCGTCGAGCACCTGCGTGCGAAGGCCGACGCGGTCGAGGCAGTCGGCAACGACCGCCGAGTAGAGCCGCTCGAGCCGCTCGATCATCTGCATGTCGCGCTCCATCAGATCAGGTCTCGCGCCGCGCGCTCGCCGCTGCGCAGCGCTCCCTCCATCAGCGCGTGCCACTCGCCCGCGGTGTGCTCGCCGGCGAAGGCGAGCGGCCCGACCGGCTCGGCGAGGGCCTCGTCGTCCAGCGGCGACTCGAGCAAGCGCACGGAGTATGCGCCCTCGGGCCACTCCGAGCGGACCGGCTCGGCATCGGCGAAGGTCAGGTCAGGCCGGAGCTCCCGGACGGCTTCCGGCGTCAGGCTCTCGACGCCGAGTGGCGATCCGGCGAACGCCGAGAGCACCGGCAATGCCGATCCGTCGGGCGCGCGTTGCGTGTACGCCCAGAAGCGGCCCGGAACGGAGAGGACGGCGCTCGGCTCGGCCGGCTCGGCAAGCGGGAGGAACAGCTTCGCCGCATGCCCGTAGCGCACCGCCGCGAGCGCGCGCCGCTTACGCTCCGGCAGCGGCGGATCGAAGACGAGCTCCACGTACGCAGGCACCGCGATCACACACGCCTCGGCCTCGTGCTCCGCGCCGTTGGCGCGGACGTGGACGCCGTCATCCGACCACGCGACGCGTTCCACCGGCGCGCTCAGCTCGACCCGGAGATGCCGTGCAAAGGCCAGCGCGAGCCGCTGGTTCCCGCCTGCGACGCCGTGGCTGGGGAACGGCCCGAACCCGGCGCCGCTCGACGCGAGCACCGACGCCGGCTGCTCGTGGGCAGGGTATCCCGTCGAGACCTCGACGCGCGCCGCGATCGCCTCCAGTACCGGCGGCGAGAGCCCGAGGCCCTCGAGCGCGCTGCGGATCGTCCCGTCGCGCGCCCCGCCGATCCGTGCGATCCCGGCCAGCAGCTCCTCGCGGGCCACGGGCGGTCGCGGCTCGCGGTCGCCGTAGAGCGTGCCCTTCTCGTACAGCGGCAGCCCGAGCCGCCGGGCCGTTCGCCGCACCACGTCGTCCGGCGGGAGCACGAACTCGCCCCCGAGCTCGACCACCGAGCCGTCGTCGAGCGTCCGCGACCACACACGGCCGCCGACCCGGTCGCGGGCCTCGAAGACCGTCACCTCGAAGCCGCCGGCGGCGAGTGCGTCGGCGGCCGCGAGTCCGGCGAGTCCCGCCCCGACGACGATCGCGCGCATGCCGGTGATTTGTACACTCGCCGCCTTGGCCATGATCGAGATCGAGCGCGACGGGGCCGTCTGCCTGCTGACGCTGAACCGTCCCGAGAAGCTGAATGCGCTGTCGTCGTCGCTCGAGACTGCGCTCGGCGAGGAGCTCGACGGAGAGGCGGTGCGGACGAGCGCGTGCGTCGTGATCGCCGGCGAGGGCCGTGCGTTCTCGGCCGGCGCGGACCTGACCGAGCTCGGCGAGCGAACGCCGGAGGGGGTCGCCGCGTACTACCAGGGGGCGGGCCACGTCTACGAGCGCGTCGCCGCGCTGCCGCAGCCGACGATCGCCGCGATTCACGGCTACTGCCTCGGCGGCGGGCTCGAGCTCGCGCTCGCGACGGACTTCCGCGTCGCCGACCGGACCGCGGTCTTCGGCTTCCCCGAGGTTTCCCTCGGGATCCTCCCGAGCTCCGGCGGAACGCACCGGCTCGTGCGCCTTGCGGGCCCGGCGCGCGCGAAGCACCTGATGCTGCTCGGCGGGCGGTTCGGCCCGGACGAGGCGCTGGCGGCGGGGCTGCTGACGGACGTCGTCGAAGAGGGCGGGGCGCGCGCACGCGCGTTGGAGCTCGGGCGGCAACTCGCCGAGCAGCCTCGGCTCGCCGTGTCGCTGACGAAGCAGGCGATCGACGTCATGCCCGAGGCCTCGCGCCAGGCGGGCATCCTGCTCGAGCGGCTCGCGTACGGGATGCTGTCGCAGACCGAGGACCACCGGCAGAGCTGAGCGTGTACGAGCGCCGGATCGAGATCCGCTGGGCGGACCTGGACGCGTCGCGGCACGTCAACAACGCCGTCTACCTCTCGTACCTCGAGGAGGTGCGCACGGCCTGGGTCGAGCGCGCGGTCGGCGACTCCGCAACCGTCTGGGACTATGTACTCGCGCGCGTGGAGATCGACTACAAGCGCGAGCTGACCCTCGCGGACGCGGCCGTCGTGGCCAGCTGCGAGCTCGGCGACGTCGGCAACTCGAGCGTCCGCACGAAGGAGCGGGTCGTCACCGAGGCCGGCGAGGTGGCCGCCGAGGCGGAGGCCGTGATCGTCGCCCGCGACCCGGAGACCGGCCGCTCGAGGCCGATCACCGACGCCGAGCGCGCGGGCTTCGCCAGGTAGTTCTTATTACTTGGGGAACAGGCTGCGGGCGACGATCAGGCGCATGATGTCGCTCGTGCCGTCCCAGATCTCGTCGAGCTTCGCGTCGCGCAGCCACTTCTGCACCGGCGAGTCGCGGACGTAGCCCGCGCCGCCGAGCGTCTGCACGGCGGACCACGTCGCGAACCACGCCGCCTCCGACGCGGCGAGCTTGGCCATCGCCGCCTCGGTCGCGAACGGCTGCCCGTGGTCGGCGAGCTGCGCGGCGTGATGGGTGAGGAGGCGCGCCTGTTCGAGTTTCAGCTTCGCGTCGGCGAGCCGGAATGAGACCGCCTGGAACTCGTGGATCGGCTTGCCGAACGCCTGCCGCTCCTTCGCGTGGTCGACCGCGTGCTCGAGCGCCGCGCGGCCGATCCCGAGCGAGTTCGCCGCGAGCTGGACGCGTGCGCGGTCGAAGACCCGCATCAAGCCGGAGAAGCCCTCGCCTTCGTCGCCGAGCCGCCGGTCCTCGGGGACGAAGCACTCCTCGAAGTGCAGCTCGCCGGCGGGGAAGCAGCGACTGCCCATCTTCGGCAGCCGCGCGCCGCGCCGGAAGCCCTCGTCGCCGTGCTCGACGACGAACGCGGTGATTCCCTTCGAGCGCGAGCCGGGCGCCGTCGTGGCGAAGACGACGGCGCACTCCGCGATGTGCGCGTTGCCGATGAACTTCTTGTCGCCGTCGAGGACGTAGCCGCCGTCGACGCGCCGCGCCTCCGTCTCGATCGCCGCCGCGTCGGAGCCCGCGCCCGGCTCGGTGATGGCGACCGCGCAGTCGGGGGGCTCGGCGGAGCAGAGCGGCGGCAGCCAGCGCTGCTTCTGCTCGTCGCTGCCGAGCGCGAGGATCGGCCCGGCGAAGAACCCGCCCTGCAGGATCACCCACGTGATCGGGCTGTCGCCCCAGGCGAGCTCCTCCATCACGCGGCACGCGTCGAGCAGGCTCTCGACGCCGCCGCCGCCGTACTCGCGTGGGAGGTCGAAGCAGGTGAGTCCGAGCTTCGCGGCCTTCAGCAGCTCCGCGCGCGGAAACTCCTCGCTCTCGTCGTACGCGAGCGCGACCGGCCGCAGCTCCTCCGCCGCGAACCGGCGCGCGGTCGCGAGCAGCTCGTCCGTCACGAGGCGATGCGCCTCCCGGCCCGCTCGGGCGCGGGCAGCGACTCGTGCGCCTCGGCGATCCGCCGCACCCGTTCGAGCACCTCCGGCTTCGCAGGCGCCGCGCGCCCGGCCGTCGTGTCCACGTGCAGGAGCATCTGCTCGACCGTCGCGAGGACCTCCTCGTCCGACGATCGAATGACGCGATGGAACGTGTGGAGCCGTTTCTCGTCGCAGCCGAGGATCTGGGTCGTCACGTGCAGCCGCTCGTCTGCGTGCGCCTCGCCGAGATGGCAGATGTGCGTCTCGACCGTGTAGTAGCTGCCACCGCCGCGGAGATACTCGGCGTCGATCCCGATCAGCCGCAGCAGCACGTCGCCGGCCTCGCTGCTGACGCGGAGGTACATCGTCTCGTTTGCATGACCGTTGTAGTCGACCCACTCCGGGAGGACGCGCGTCTCCAGCAGCCGGAGCGGCGCCGAGCCGTCGCCGTCGGCCGCGGCCGGCCCGCGTGCGTACAGCGTGCGCTCGTACTCGGCGAGCGTCTCGCCCGCGCCGGTGCCGTGCATGCGAAGCGCCTTGAGGACGTCGACGAGGCAGTCGTCTCGCAGCCGCTCGAGCTCGCGGACGGAGCGGCCGCCGGCCTGCCCGTCCGACTGCTGCTCGAGCCGCTGCAGCAGCTCGTGCGTCAGTTCGGGGACGTCGGTCAGCTTCGTCCACGGCCACTGCAGCGCCGGGCCGAACTGGGCCATGAAGTGACGCATCCCCTCGTCGCCGCCGGCGATCCGGTAGAGGAGGAAGGTGCCCATGACCGACCAGCGCAGGCCCGGCCCGTAGCGGATGGCGTCGTCGACCTCCTCGGCGGTCGCGACGCCGTCGCTGACGAGCCAGAGCGCCTCGCGCCAGAGCGCTTCGAGCAGCCGGTCGGCGATGAAGCCGTCGATCTCCTGGCGGACGACGAGCGGGTGCATGCCGACTGAGCGGTAGACGTCCGCCGCCCGCTCCAATGTCTCCGGCGCGGTGCGCGTCCCGCCGCAGAGCTCGACAAGCGGGAGCAGGTAGACCGGGTTGAACGGATGGCCGACCGTCAGTCGCTCCGGCGCATGCATCCCCTCCTGCAGCCGGGTCGGGAGCAGGCCGGAGGTCGACGATGCGATCACGACGTCCCGTCGCGCCGCCCGGCTCGCCGCTACGAGCAGCTCGCGCTTCAGCTCGATTCGCTCGGGTGCGCTCTCCTGCACGAAGTCGGCGCCGTCGGCCGCGTCCTCCGGAGTCGCCGCGAAGGTCAGCGTCCCGGGCTCGGGCAGCGGCATGAAGGTCAGGCGCCCGAGCGCGTGCCGCGCGTTCTCGACCATCTCCTCGACCTTCCGCGGCGCTTCCGGATCCGGGTCGTAGAGCCGGACGTCGATCCCGTTCAGCAGGAAGCGGGCCGCCCAGCCGCCGCCGATCACGCCGCCGCCGAGCAGGCCGACGATCACACGCGTGCCCGCAGCCGCAGCTTCTCGCGGACCGCCTCGGGGCCGAGCACGTTGACGTTCATCGACTCGAGGACCCGCACTGCGCGCTCGACGAGATCGCCGTTCGACGCAAGCCGTCCGCGAGAGAGGTAGATGTTGTCCTCGAGGCCGACGCGGACGTTGCCGCCGACGAGCGCGGCCATCGCGACCCACGGCAGCTGCATCCGGCCGATCGAGAACGTCGAGAAGATCGCACCCGGCGGCAGTTGGTTGACCATCGCGAGCAGCGTCGCCGGATCGTCGGGCGCGCCGTAGGGGATCCCGGTGCAGAGCTGGATCAGCGCCGGCTCGTCGATCAGCCCTTCGGCGATCAGGTCCTTGACGAGCCACAGGTGGCCCGTGTCGAAGACCTCGAGCTCGGGCCGGACGCCGAGCTCCTGCACGCGGCGTGCCATCGCGCGGAGGATCCCGGGTGTGTTGAGCAGCACGTAATCCCCACCCGCTGCGAAGTTCATCGAGCCGCAGTCGAGCGTGCAGATCTCGGGCAGCAGCTCCTCGACGTGCGCGAGCCGTTCGGTCGCGCCCGCGAGGTCCGTTCCGTCCGCGTCGAAGGGAACCGGCGTCTCGTCGCCGCCGAGCACGAGGTCGCCGCCCATCCCGGCGGTCAGGTTGAGCACGGCGTCGGTGCCGGATGCCCTGATCCGCTCGACCACCCGGCGGTAGAGAATCGGGTCGCGCGAGCCGGCGCCGGTCTCCGGGTCGCGCACGTGGATATGGACGACGGCCGCTCCCGCCTCCGCCGCCTCGATCGCCGAGTCCGCGATCTGCTCCGGCGTGACCGGGACACGATCGCTCCTGCCCACGGTGTCGCCGACCCCCGTGACGGCGCAGGTGATGAACACGTCCCAGTTCATCGCGTTCACGATAATCCCACACAATGCACGATGTGAACAAGCCGACCATCGTCCTCGTCCTGGCCGACCAGCTCTCGGCGGCCGCGCTGCCGCGAGCGATTGCGCCGAATCTCGAGCGGCTGGGCCGCGAGGGCGTGGTCTTCGAGCGGGCGTACTGCGCCTCGCCCTTGTGCGTCCCGTCGCGCGCCGCGCTGATGACCGGACTGTTGCCCTCCGAGAGCGGGGTGTACGACAACGCGAGCGAGCTGCCCGCGTCGGTGCCGACCTTCGCGCACCGGCTGCGGCTGCTCGGCTACCGGACCGTCCTCATCGGGAAGATGCACTTCATCGGGCCCGACCAGCTGCATGGGTTCGAGGAGCGGCCGATGACGGACGTCTACCCGGCGGGGTTCGACTGGGTGGCGGACTGGGAGCTCGCCGAGGACGAGCGGCTGCCGTGGTACCACGAGCTGAGCAGCGTGCTTCGCGCCGGGCCGGTCGAGCGCACGCTGCAGCTCGACTACGACGACGAGGTGGTGCGGCGGTCGCTCGAGACGCTGCGGTCGGACGATCCGCGCGCGCTGCTGCTCGTCGTCTCGTTCACGCATCCGCACGACCCGTACGAGGTGCCGCGCGAGTACTGGGAGCGTTACGACGGCGTCGAGATCGATCCGCCTGCATTTCCTCAGCCGGCGGGCGACCCATCGACGCACCGGTTGCGCGCGATGGTCGACGCGGAGCGGATCCCCGTCTCGGACGAGCAGGTGCTCGCCGCGCGGCGCGGCTACTACGGTGCGATCTCGCTCGTCGACGACCACCTCGGTCGCATCCTCGAGGCACTGCCCGACGATGCAGTGGTCCTGTTCAGCTCGGACCACGGCGACATGCTCGGCGAGCGCGGCCTCTGGTACAAGATGGCGCCGTTCGAGGATTCGATCCGCGTGCCGCTGATCGTCCATGCGCCGACGCGATTCGCACCAGGGCGCATCGACCGGCCCGTCTCGCTCCTGGATCTCTCGCCGACGCTCGTCGATCTTGCCGGCGGCAACTTCGAGGGCCACAGCCTGGTGCGCGATTTGCCGCGGCGGGACGTCGCGCTCGAGTACCTCGCCGAGGGCGTGCGCTCGCCGCAGGTCACGCTCGTGCGGGGGAACCTGAAGCTCATTCGCACACTCGGCGAGCCGGATCTGGTCTACGACGTCGCCGCGGATCCCGGCGAGCGCGTCAATCTCGACGGCCACGCCGGCCTACGCGCGGCGGCCGACGCGCGCTGGGATCTCGAGGCGCTCGACCGCGAGGTGCGGGCGAGCCAGGCCCGCCACCGCCTCGTCGCGAACGCGCTGATGACCGGCCGCGCGACGAAGTGGGACCATCCGGCCGGCGACGCGCGTTACATCGATTCGGGCGACGACTTCTGGGCGACGCTCGAGCGGGCGCGACGGCCCTAGACGCACGCGTGCAGGGCAGCGAGCATTCGCCTGCCGCGGTCGTCTTCCGGTTCCGGCCGCAGCTCGCTCGGGACGTACGAGAAGCCGACGCGCTCCTCCGGCCAGTAGCCGTGCGTCGAGCCGCCGGAGCCGGTATGGCCGAACGCCGCCGGCGGCGGCCCGAACCTCCCGAGCTCGGTCTGCAGTTCGAAGCCGACGCCGAACGCATACGGGCGCTGCGTGATCGCACAGCGGTCGCGTGACAGCTCGCTGCGGCCGAGGCGCTCCGTCTCCGGCTTCAGAATCCGGTCGAGCGAGCCGTAGAGCTGCGCGATCGAACGGGCCGTCCCGATCCCGTTCGCGGCCGGGATCTCGGCGGCGTGGAGCGCCGGATCGTTCCACGAGAAGCTCTCGAACATCGGCCCGTAGACCGCGGCGAGCAGCTCCGGGTCGGCGTCGTACGACGACGCGCCGTAGCCGGGCCCGCGGACGAGCCGCGCGACGCGCGGCTCGAGCTCCGGCGGCAGCCCGATCCAAAGGTCGAGGCCGAGCGGCGCGGCGATCTCCTCCGCGAAGAACGTGCCGACGCTGCGCCCGTCGATCCGCCCGACGAGCTCGCCTGCGAAGAAGCCGTACGTCAGTGCGTGGTATGCGAGCCGCGTCCCCGGCTCCCAGAAGGGCGTCTGCTGCGCGAGCCGCGCGGCCGCCCGCTCGCCGTCGAGCAGCTCTTCCATCGTCGGCGGCGGACGCATCCCCGGCAAGCCGGTCGTGTGCGACACGACATGCCGGACGAGCACGCGGCGCGAGGAGAACTCCGGCCAGTAGCGCACGAGGGGCGCGTCCAGCTCGAGCTCGCCGCGCTCGACGAGCAGGAGCAGGCATGCGGCGACGAACCCCTTCGTCCCGGAGAAGACGAGGCAGAGCGTGTCCTCCTGCCAGCCCGGTCCGCCCCAGAGGTCGACGACGAGCTCGCCGTCGACGGTCGCCGCGAACGCGGCACCGGGGCCGGGATCGAACTCCTCGGCGACGGCCTCGAAGCCGCGCGTCACTCGGCGATGGCGAGCGCCGACTCGAGGCTCGGCGTGTCGGCGAGCAGCCGCTTCGTGTACTCGGCCTCCGGCTGGTCGAGCACCCGGTCGACCGGGCCATGCTCGACGATCCGGCCGGCGCTCATCACGGCCACCTCCTGCGCGATCGTCCGGATCAGCGCGAGGTTGTGGGTGACGAAGAGCAAGCCCAGCTCCATCTCGCGCTGGAGTTCCGCGATCAGGTCGACGATCGCAGCCTGCACAGACACGTCGAGCGCCGACGTGACCTCGTCGCAGACGAGCAGTGCCGGCTCCGAGACCAGCGCACGGGCGATCGCGACGCGCTGCCGCTCGCCGCCGCTCAGCTCGTGGGGGTACCGGTCGACGACCGACGACGTGAGCTGGACGCGCTCGAGCGCGTGGACGATCCGTGCGTGCTGGTCGCGGCGCGGGAGGTCGAAGAAGAGCCGCAGGGGCTGGCCGATGATCTGCCCGATCGTCTTACGCGGGTTGAGCGAGCTGTACGGGCTCTGGAAGACGTACTGGATGTCGCGGCGCGTGTCGCGGCTACGATTCCTCGCGCCCGGCCGTAGCGGGATCCCGCGCAGCGCGAGCTCGCCGGTGAAGTTCCGGTGGAGCCCGGCGATGCAGCGCGCGAGCGTCGTCTTGCCGGAGCCGGACTCGCCGACGAGCGCGACGCACTGGCGCGGCGCGACGTCGAGATCGATGTCGAAGAGCACGGGCCGCTCGCCGTGGGCGGCCTGCAGGTTCCGGATCGAGATCAGCGCGTCCGCCGAGGCGCCGTTCGTCCGCACCGCCGCGAGCGGCCGGTCGTGCACGGCCTCTGCCAGCACCTCCTGCCAGCGGTGGCAGCGGACCTCGCGCCGCTCCGCGACGCGCTCGCGCGGCGGGAACTGCTCGCGGCAGATGTCCACCGCGTAGTCGCAGCGCGGTGCGAAGAAGCACCCCGTGGGCCGATGACCCGGTCGCGGCGCCGTACCGGGGATGCCGACGAGCTCGTGCTCGCCGGAGATCTCCGGAATCGCCTCGACCAGCCGCCGTGCGTACGGATGCGCGGATGCGAGGAAGAGGTCGCGCTCCCGGCCGATCTCGACGATCCGTCCCGCGTACATCACCGCGACGCGATCCGCCAGCGCGGCGACGACCGCGAGATCGTGGCTGACGTAGAGCGCGGCAACACCGTGTGCGCGGCAGAGCATCCGCACCGTCGCGAGAACGTGCGCCTGCGTCGTCACGTCGAGCCCCGTCGTCGGCTCGTCGAGGACGATCACGCGCGGCCGGCACGCGAAGGCCATCGCGAGGCCGACGCGCTGCTGCTGTCCGCCCGAGAGCTGATGCGGATAGCGGCGGAGGAAGCTCCGCTCCGTCGGCAGGAGCACCTCCTCGAGCATCTCGCGGAGCCGCTCCTCGTGCGAGCTGCCGAACCGGTGCGCGGCGAGGACCTCCTCCAGCTGCCTGCCGATCCGCAGCGCGGGATTCAGCGCCGCGGACGGATCTTGCGGCACGTAGGAGACAGTGCCTCCGCGCAACGCGCGCAGCTGCGCCGGCGAGCGCTCGAGGATGTCCTTGCCGTCGACGCGCACCTGCCCGGCGACGATCTTCGCGCCGCGCCGCTGGTGGCCGAGGAGCGAGAGCCCGACGGTCGTCTTCCCGGACCCCGACTCGCCGACGAGTCCGAGCACCTCGCCGGCCTCGATGTGGAACGAGATCTCGTCGACGATGTCGATCCCCGTCCCCTCGATCTCGATGCGGAGGTTCTCGACCTCGAGCACGCTCATCGCTCGCCGCCTCCGCGCTCGAGCCCGATCGCCGCACGGGACAGCCCGTCGCCGATCAGGCTCGTCCCGATCGTCAGCACCGCGATCGCGATCACGGGCATCACGGCGCCCCACGGCTGGATCGTGAGACCCTGGCGGTTCTCGTTGATCATCAGACCCCAGTCCGCCGAGGGCGGCTGGACTCCGAAGCCGAGGAAGCTGAGGCCGGCGATCAGCCCGATCGAGTACGTCAGGCGCAGGCTCGCCTCGACCATCAGCGGGCTCGTGATGCTGGGGAGGATCTCGCCGAAGAGAATCCGGGTCCGCGACTCGCCGAGCGCCTCTGCCGCCTGAACGAAGTCGCGCTCCACGATCTCGAGCGACGCGCCGCGCGTGACCCGGGCGACGCGCGGCGCGGTCGTGAAGCCGACGACGAGGACGAGCAGCCACAGCTTCGGCCCGACGGTTGCAACCGCGACCAGCGCGAGCACGATCGACGGGAACGCGAGGATCACGTCCATCGCGCGCATCAGGACGTCGTCGAGGATCGAGCGCGAGTACGCGGCGACCAGGCCGATCGAGACGCCGATCGCGAGGCCGAGCGCGGTCGCGAGCAGCGCGAGCCCGAGCACCGAACGGCCGCCCCAGAGGAAGCGGCTGAGCACGTCCCGGCCGAGGTTGTCCGCGCCGAGCGGCAGCGCGCTCGACGCGTGCGAGTACGGGATTCCGGCGAACTCCGTCGGCGAGTGCGGCGCGAAGAACGGGCCGATCACCGCGAGAGCGACGACCAGCACGACGAGGACGACTCCGACCTTCGTCCGCACCGCGCGCCAGGCGCGGCGCAGCAGGATGGTCAGCGGCCGGCCGACAGGCGGGGCGGCGACGGCCGCGGCCGGAGCGACGGCCGTCATCGCAGCGACGTCCGCAGGCGCGGGCTGACGAGGATCGTCGCGACGTCGGCCATCAGGTTGAGCGCGACGTAGACGCCGGCAATCAGGATCGCCAGCGCCTGCACGACCGGCAGGTCGCGGTTCGCGACGGCGTCGACGAGCGCCGAGCCGATGCCCGGATAACCGAACACGAACTCGACGACGACGATCCCTCCGGCCAAGTACGCGAGGTTGAGGGCGATCACCTGGATCGCCGGCGCGACCGCGTTCGGCACCGCGTGCCGCCACAGCACGTGCCGCTCCGGCATCCCCTTGAGCCGCGCCATCTCGACGAAGTCGCTCTCGAGCACCTCGACCATCGAGGCGCGCATGATCCGCGCGATGTACGGCGACACCGCGAGAACGAGCGTCGCAACCGGCAGGATGAGCGCCTTCAGGTGCTGGAACGGCGTGTCCTCCGGTGGGATCAGCGAGACCGCCGGCAGCCAGTGGAAGACCGTCGTCCCGAACAGGACGACGAGCGCGATTCCGACGACGAACTCGGGCAGCGCCGCGAGGGCGAGCATCAGCAGCGAGCTCGTGTGGTCGAACGGACCGTCGCGCCGCCGCGCGGCGAGGACGCCGAGCAGGATCGAGAGCGGGATGCTGACCTCGCCCGCGATCAGGACGAGGAACGCCGAGTTCTCGAGCCGCTTCCCGAGCACCTGCGTGACCGGCTCGCCGCGCGCCGCGAGCGAGTTGCCGAAGTCGCCGGTGACGAACCCCTTCAGCCAGTGCGCGTACTGGCCGGGTATCGATCCGGTGAGGTTCAGCTGCTTGCGGAGGGCGGCGAGCGACTCCGGCGTCGCCGTGCGGCCGAGGATCGCGCGTGCGGGATCGCTCGGCAGCGCCTGGGTCGCCGCGAAGACGATCACCGAGACGAGCAGGAGCGTCAGCAGGCCGAGCAGCACCCGCCGGAGGACGAAGCCCGAGATCCCGCGCCGCACGAACCTGATTGCGGTGCTCATCCTCCGACGGACGCTAGTCCGATCGACCCTCCCCGTCTACTAGCCGAACCAGATCGTCCGGTACCCGTGGCCGAAGGCGTTCAGCGGCAGCACGCCCTTGTCGCCTTGCTTCAATCCCTTGACCTTTGTGGCGTAGCCGTCGAGCAGGGTCGAGAAGCCCCAGATGATGTAGCCGCCCTTGTCGTACTCCATCTTCTGCATCTCGTGCTCGATCGCGGCGCGCTTCTTGCGGTCGACCGTCTTGAGCGCCTGCTTGTAGAGGGAGAGGAACTTGTTGTCCTTCGTGTCCGGCCAGTGCGTCTCGTTGTACGGCGACGTCGGCAGGCTCCCGGCCGCGACCTGCGACAGATAGTTGCGCGAGCCCCAGAAGTCCGTCGAGAACGGCCACTTCAGGTACTGGTCGCCGTAGAACGCGCCGCTGTCGAGGATCTTCGCGTTGACCGTCACGCCGGCGGCCTTCGCTTGCTGCGCGAACACCTGGGCGCCTTCGTTCATCCCGAGCGCCCCGTTCGTGGACTGGAGATCGACCGTCAGGTTCTCGTGTCCGGCCGCCTTGAGCAGCGACTTCGCCTTGGCGATGTCCTGGTGCCGCTGCGGGAGATCCTTCGCGAAGACCTCGTCGAAGATCCCGTACAGGTCGTTGCCGATGTGACCATGGCCGGCGAGCGCCTGCTGCACCATCTGCGGCCGGTTCGCGATCAGGCGCATCGCCTGGCGGACGCGCACGTCGTCGAACGGCGGTGCGTCGACCCGCATGCAGATCGGCGTCCACGCCGCGCTCGGCGACTCGAGCACCTTCGTCCCGGAGTGGCCGTTGACGACGGCGACCTGCGCGGGCGGCACGTCCGTCATCGCGTCGATCTGGCCGCCGAGCAGCGCGTTGACACGGGCGGTGTCGTCCGGGAAGTCGATGATGACGACCTTGTCGAAATACGGCTGGCCCGAGCGCCAGTAGTTCGGATTGCGGAGGTGCGTGCTCTGCTGGCCGGGCGTGAAGCTCTGCACCTTGTACGGGCCGGTGCCGACGTTCGGGTTCGCCTTGCCGACCGCGTCGGGGCTGTAGCCGACCGGCACGATGCCAGCGATGTACTGGCCGAGCGCGTCGAGGATCGTCACGTCCTTCTGCTTCAGGAAGAGGCGCACGGTCCGCTTGTCGACCTTCTTCATTCGGGTCGGGTCGAGCGACTTCAGCGCCGCACCGCCGAAGAGGCCGAGCTTGGGGTTGACGAGTCGCTGGAGCGAGTAGATGACGTCGTCGGCGCCGAGCGTCTTGCCGTTGTGGAACTCGATGCCCGGGCGCACGCGGATCGTCCAGACGTCCGCGCTCTTCGCGCTGATCTCCTCCGCGAGCCCGGTGAAGACGAGCTTGAACTGCGGGCTGAAGTTGACGAGCGTCTCCCAGCCCGTGACGATCCGGGCCTGGTCCGGCCGCGTGACGATGTCCTGCCCGTCGATGAAGTCCTTCGTCGAGCCGCCAGAGACGCCGATCCGGAACGTGCCGCCCTTCTTCGGCTTCGCAGCCCGGCCGCCGGCGAGGGCCGCGTCGCTTAGCGCCCCGCTCGCCGCGATCAGCGCACCTCCTGCGGCCGCGCGACGGAGAAGTTCGTCCCGGGTCAGGTGCTCGGTCATCGCAGTCGCCTCCTTGGGCGTGGGGTTCGCTCGAGCGCCTCTCGACCCTAAGCCCCTCGTGGCGTGCGAGTCAAGATGAGATTGTGCGATGCTGGTTCGCATGCTGAACAGGCGCTCGCTCGACTCGCTCTTCGCACCGCGCTCGGTGGCCGTCGTCGGGGCGTCGCGCGATCCGGCGAAATGGGGCGGGCTGCTGGCTCGGGGCGCGCTGAAGGGCGCGCACCGGCGGAGCGTCCACCTCGTCAACCGGAGCGGCGGCGACGGGACGGTCTCGTCTCTCGCCGAGCTGCCGGACGCCCCCGAGCTCGTCGTCGCCTGCGTGCCGTCGGAAGGATTCGAGGAAACGGTCGACGCGGCGCTCGCGGCGGGTGCGCGGGCGATCGTCGGCATCACGGCCGGCTTCCCCCAGGCCCGCGAGCCGGAGATCGCCGAGCGGGTGCGGGCCGCCGGCGCGGTGCTCCTCGGCCCGAACTGCCTCGGGGTCTTCGACCGCGACGCGGAGCTCGACCTTGCGCCGTGGGTCGACCTGCCGCCGGGCGAGATCGGGCTGATCGCGCAGAGCGGGAATCTGTCGCTCGAGCTGGGCCTGCTCGCCGCGGACGAAGGGCTCGGCTTCTCCCGGTTCGCCTCGCTCGGCAACCAGGCCGACCTCGAGGCGGCGGAGCTCGTCGACGACTTCGCGCGGCACGACGGAACGCGGCTGATCGCGCTCTACGTCGAGGACTTCCGCGACGGGCGCGCGTTCGTCCGTGCCGCCGGCGAAGCCGGGAAGCCGGTCGTCCTCCTGACCGTCGGCGGAAGCGCGGCCAGCGTCCGGGCTGCGCGCTCGCACACCGGTGCACTCGTGAGCGACCAGCTCGCCGTCGACGCCGCGTGCCGGGCCGCGGGAATCGTCCGCGTTGCGACTCCGCGCGAGCTGGTGCTGGCGGCGAAGGCCCTGCTGCTCGGGAAGCGGCTGCACGGGCGGCGCGTGGCGGTGCTCGGCGATGGCGGCGGCCACGGCGTGGTCGCGGCCGACGCGGCCGCGCGACATGGCCTCAGGCTTCCCGCGCTCTCCGAGTCGCTCGCACGGGCGATCGGCGACGTGCTTCCGCCGACGGCCACGACGACGAACCCGGTCGACTTCGCCGGCGGCGCCGAGCGTGACGTGCGCAGCTTCGCGCGCGTCGGCCGCCTCATCCTCCAGTCCGGCGAGGTCGACGCGCTCCTCGTGACGGGCTACTTCGGCGGCTACGGCGTCGACGGTGAGCGCGAGGTCGCAGCCGAGCTGGCCCGCGCCGCGGCGGACGTGCAGCTCGTCGTCCACACGATGTATCCGGACTCGGCCGCCGCAGCGACGCTGCGGGAGGAAGGCGCGCTCGTCTACCGCGACATCGACGCGGCCCTCGCGGCCCTGGCCGTGCTCGCAGAGCGACCGGGCCCCCGCCCGAGCCCACGAAGCAGTCCGTTACTCGTCCAGCCCGCGGGCGAGGGGTACTTCGAGGCCCGGGAGCTCGTCGCGGCGGCGGGCATTCCGATCGCCGAGGCCCGGCGTATTCGCTCGCTCGAAGCGGCGCTCGCGGCGGCGCGGCAGTTCGGTTACCCGGTCGTGCTGAAGGGTCTCGACCGCCCGCATAAGTCGGACGCGGGCGGCGTCGTGCTCGGGATCGCCGACGAGGACGCGCTCGAGGATGCATACCGGGCGGTCGCTGCGGCGGAGTGCTCGGTCGAGCGGATGGTGGACACGCGGGACGGCGTCGAGCTGATTGTCGGGACACGGCGTGACCCCCGCTTCGGACAGCTGCTGCTCGTCGGGCTCGGCGGGATCTACGCCGAGGTTCTTCGCGACGTCGCAGTCGCGCTCGCGCCGGTAGAGACGGCCGAGGCCGAGGAGCTCCTCCGCTCGCTGCGCTGCGGGCCCCTCCTCGACGGCGTCCGCGGCCGGCCGGCCGTGGACGTTGTGGCAGCCGCGCGGGTCGCGTCGGCGCTCTCCCGGCTCGACGCTGAGGTCGAGATCAACCCGCTGCTCGTGTCGCCCGGCGGCGCGGTCGCCCTCGACGCGCGCGTCGCGATGGAGCGGCCGTGAGCGTCGCTCGCCTTCGGCTCGCTCCCGTGGGGGAAACCATGTTTCCCCCACGTGCCCCCTTCTTCGAAGGGTCGGGGGAACCTTCCGGTTCCCCCGGAAGGGAAGCCCCTCCCCACGCTCACGCGTCGGAGGCCGCCGCGTGAGCGACGAAGGGCTGCGTACGATCCAGTCGGTCGACCGCGCGGCCGCGCTGCTGAAGGCCGTCGCGAACAGCCCACAGCCACAAACAGTTGTCGAGCTCGCTGCCGCATGCGGGCTGAACCGCAGCACGGCGTGGCGGCTGCTCGCGACGCTCGACAAGCAAGGGCTCGTGGAGCGTGACCCGGTGACGCAGCGCTACACGGTCGGCTACGTGATCGTGCAGATCGCTGCGGCCGGCGACCACGACGCGCTCGTCCGCCGCGCGCATCCCGTGCTCGAGCAGCTGGCGACCGAGACCGGCGAGACCGCGAATCTCGCGATCGCGAAGCGCTTCACCCTCGTCTACGTCGACCAGGTCGAGGCGCCGCACATCATGTCCGCGAACTGGCTCGGCCGCTCGGCCGCGCTGCACGCGACCTCCAGCGGGAAGGCGTTCCTCGCGTGGCTGCCGAAGGAAGAGCGGGCGGCGCTCCTGCCCGCGCGGCCGAAGCGGTTCACCGAAACGACGATCACCGACCGGCGCCAGCTCGAGCAGGAGTTCGCGACGGTGCGGAGCGAGGGCTACAGCGTCTGCGTCGGCGAGCTGGAGGAGACGCTGTACGGGGTGTCGGCGCCGGTGCTGAACGAGCGCGAGCGCCCGGTCGCGATCGTCAGCGTCTGGGGCCCGCAGCACCGGGTCCCGCGCGAGCGCCTGCCGGAGATCGGCCGGAAGGCGGTCGGCGCGGCGGCAGAGGTGAGGGCGCTGCTCGCCTGAGTCAGGCTGCGCCGGCGGGAATCGTGAACGAGACCCGCGCGCCGCCGGTCTCGCCTCGTTCCGCCCAGATCTCGCCGCCCTGCGCCTCGACGAGGCCGCGCGCGATTGCGAGGCCGAGCCCGGCCCCGCCGTCCGCGGCGGTGCGAGCGGAATCGCCGCGCCAGAAGCGGTCGAAGATCCGTCGCTCCGTACCCGCGGGGATCCCCTCGCCGCTGTCTTCGACCGTGACGCGTACGCGGTCCCGTTCCGAGGCGAGAATCACCGCGACGGTTCCGTCCGACGGCGTGTGGCGCAACGCGTTCGTCAAGAGGTTGAGGAGGACGCGCTCCACCTGCTCGGGTGCGCACCGCACTGTCGGTGCCGTCGTGTCGATCCGCTGCTCCAGTCGGACGTTCCGCGCGCGCGCTTCGGCCTCGAGCCCGCGCACGCACGACTCGACCAACGCCGCGAGTTGCGTCGCCCGCAGCTCGTGCGCGAGCGCGCCGGCGTCGATGCGCGCGAGCTCGAAGAGGTCCTCGACGAGGGCGCCGAGCCGCCGAACCTGGTCCTGGAGCGGCGCGAGGTATTCCTCGGGCTCGGCGAGCCCGTCCTCGATCGCCTCGAGCATCGCCGTGATCGACGCGATCGGCGTCCGCAGATCGTGGCTCGCAGCGGCGACGAGCTCGCGTCGCGCGTCGAAGAGCCCTTCGAGGCTCGTCGCCATCTCGTTGAACGAGCGGCCGAGCTCGGCGAGCTCGCGCGGGCCGCGGTCGGGCGCGCGGGCGCGGAGATCGCCGCCCGCGAGCCGGGACGACGCGGAACGGAGCCGGTCGATCCGCCGCGCGATCGACGTGCCGAGCGCCAGGGCCGCGGCGACGGCGGCGGACGACGAGGCGGCCGCGACCGCGAGGATCTTGACGTCGTCGCCCATGTGGAACATCACCCAGCCCGACAGCAGCACAGCGAGGAGCGGCAGCGCGACCGCGAGCAGCGCCAGGCCCGCCAGCTGCAGGCGAACGGTCGGCAGCAGGCGCAGCGCGAGCGTCGCCGCGAAGCCCGTGGCAAGCGTTGCGGCGGCGACCGCGAGGGCGAAGCCGATCACGGCACGAACCGGTAGCCGACGCCCCAGACCGTCTCGAGGTGCCGCGGTTCAGCCGGATCCGGCTCGATCTTGGAGCGCAGCCGCCGGATGTGGACGGTGACCGTGCCCGTGTCGAGCGCCGCCTCGTAGCCCCAGACGCGGGCCATCAGCTGGTCGCGCGAGAACACCTGCCGCGGGTTCGAGGCGAGGAAGAACAGCAGGTCGAACTCCTTCGCCGTCAGCCGGAGCGGCCGGCCGTCGAGCAGCACATCGCGCGCCCGCGCGTCGAGCTCCAGCCCGCCGAACCTGAGCTGCTCGACCGGAGCCGGCGGGGGACCGGTCCGGCGTAGGACGGTTCGTACTCGTGCGGCGAGCTCCCGCGGCGAGAAGGGCTTCGTGACGTAGTCGTCCGCGCCGAGCTCCAGTCCGACGATCCGGTCGGCCTCGTCACCGCGCGCAGTGAGCATGATCACGGGGAGCTCGCTTCGCGACCGGATCCAACGGCAGAGCGCGAGTCCGTCCGTGCCGGGAAGCATCACGTCGAGCACGACGAGGTGCGGATCCGCGTGCTCGATCAGCTCGCGCGCGGAATCGCCGTCCGCCGCTTCGAGCGTCTTGAACCCTTCGCGCTTCAGGTAGCGGACGACGACGTCGCGGACGAGGGGCTCGTCGTCGACCACGAGGACGGTGGTCATCGCCGTCATTGTCACCCATCCTCGTCGACCCACTTGCGATGGTGCTGCAGTGCCCAGTCGCGCCTCACCGAGCCGGTCGTCATCCCGCGCAACGCGTGCCGTGTCGCCGGATAGATCAGCGCGAGGTACAGGTGGCCGACGAGGAGCACGAGCGACACGTACATCAACCCGTCGTGGAGCAGGATCGTGCTCGCGAAGCGGAAGCGGTGGTCCCGCTCGCCGTACCAGAGGAGGAAGCCCGAGACCGTGAAGAGCAGCGCGAAGGCGGCGGTCAGCGCGGCGTTCACTTTCTGGCCTGCGTTGAAACGGCCTTGCGGCCTGTCGATGCGGCGCAGCCAGAGCCGGTCGTCCTCGTCGAACGCGTCGAGCTCCGCGAGCGTGCGGCGGAGGCCACGGCGGTCGCCGAGCGCGACGACGAGTGCGATCGCGACCAGCCAGGCGAGAGCCGTGTCGAAGTGGACGTCCTTCACGAACGGCCGCCGTCCGACGAGCTCGCTGAGGCTCGGGAGGTAGAGGATCAGTCCGGAGGCGAGCAGCACGAAGAACGCGCTCGCGTGCACCCAGTGCAGCGTGCGCTCGGTCCTCGAGAAGCGCCGCACGTACCGCGGGTCAGAAGCCATTCGATCGCCCCACCCAGGCGTCGACGTCATAGCCGCGCTGCTCCCAGTAGCCGGACTCGACGGCGTCCGCGACCGTGATCCGCTCGACCCATTTGACGTTCTTGTAGCCGTACATCTCCGGAATCACGACGCGCACGGGCGCGCCGTGCTCGCGGGCGAGCGGCGCGCCGTCCATCTCGTACGCGAGCATCGCGTCGTGCAGCTCCGCCTGGCGGAGCGTCAGCGTGTCGACGTACGGCTTCTCCGCCGAGACGAAGCTGAGCACCGTTCCGTTCGCGAGCGGCCGCGCCGGCGCGAGCAGGTCCCGGAAGCGCACGCCGGCCCAGCGGACGTTCTTCACCGACCAGCCGGTGACGCAGTGGAACGTCGACACCTGCTCCGCGCGAGGGAGCCGCCGCAGCTCGTCGTACGTCAGCGACTGCGGTTGCTCGACGAGCCCGTCGATCTGCAGCCGCCAGGTGCCCGGGTCGAATCGGGGCATCGACGCGGCGACCGTGTAGATCCGCCAGCCGTCGGGGAGCAGGCCCGGTGGCAGCAGTGCGTCCTGGAGCGGCTGCGTCGCGTGGGAGAACGCCTGCCAGACCGGCTTCCCCCAGGCGAGCGAGGAGAGTCCGGCCGCCGTGACCGCAAGGAAGGTGCGGCGGCCGTATCTCCTCGTCTCGCCGGGCGAGTCCACGGCGTGCTCAGTGCACCCGGACGACGAACCAGCCGTCGACGCCGTCGCAGAGGATCTTCGTCGCGGTGTCGCCGTGGTACGTGTAGAGCGGCCGGCCGTCGAGCGTGACCTGCGTCGTTCCGTCGGGCCGCGTGATCTCGCCGAAGGTTCCCATCACGCCGGCGACGTGCTTCGCGACCATCGTTCCCTTCGCGATCGTCAGCGGCGGCCACGCCTTCGCGCACGAGCCGGTGCAGTGCACCTTCTTGTCCTTCTCGTTGTTCCACCTGTAGAGAGCGAGGTGCCCGCGGGTCACGAGGATCGCGCCGAACTTCGGCGCGGTCACCTTCCGGATCGGCGTCGAGTCGCGCTGCGCGGCGGGCGCCTGCGGAACGAGCGCCACTGCGGCGACGAGCGCGAGGAGGAAGAGGGTGAGTCGCATCGGGAGCTCCCTTCCGAACGGGTCGCTCTCGTTGTAGGCGCGGTGCGGAGGCCCGCGCCAGGGCGCGACGCCAGATTTCACCGACTGTTCAGAAGTCGGAACGGGGCCTTGTAGAGGTACACGCGAGTTAACTCGGGCCCGACCCGCCCCCTGCTCACGCACGAGCGTAACCCGGTTCGGCCACCGTGCGCCAGATGTCCTTTGTGCCGAAAGTGTGCCTTCTGCGCGCGGGGTCGCCTATCGTGAACGGCGATGAGTCGCGGAGTCGCACTGGTCACGGGCGCATCAGCGGGGCTCGGCGTCGCGTTCGCCGAGCGGCTCGCTGCGGACGGCTACGACGTCGTCGTCGTCGCGCGCCGGCGCGAGCGGCTCGAGGAGCTTGCTGAGCGGTTGCAAACGAACGTCGAGGTGCTCCCGGCCGATCTCGCCGACCCCGCGGCGCTCGCCCAGGTCGAGGCCCGTGCCGCCGACGGCATCGACCTGCTCGTGAACAACGCGGGCTTCGCCGGCTACCGGCCCTTCGCGGAGATCGACCCGGAGGTCGCAGAGAACCTGATCCGCGTGCACGTCGTCGCGACCACGCGCCTCACGCGCGCGGCGCTCCCGTGGATGATCGAGCGCGGCTCCGGCGGCATCGTGAACGTCGCGTCGCTGCTCGCGTTCAGCGGCTCGATCCCGCCCGATCCGCTTCCTCTGCGCGCCACCTACGCAGCGTGCAAGTCGTACATGCTCACGTTCACGCAGCAGCTCGCCTACGAGCTCGCCGGGACCGGCGTCCGGGTGCAGGTGCTCACGCCGGGACTGATCCGAACCGAGTTCCACGAAGTTGCCGGCCGCGATCCGACGAAAATGCCGTTCGGGATGATGGAGCCGGACGAGGTCGTGACCGCGTCGCTGCGCGGCCTCGAGGCCGGCGAGGTCGTCTCTGCGCCGGGTCTCGAGGACGACAGCCTGATCGAGTCGAGCAACGAGGCGCAGCGGACGGTCTTCCGCACGGCGATCGCCGGCGGCGTCGCCGCGCGCTACCGCGAGTAGTGCATCTCTACGAGTGGGGCGACCGGCGCGGGCGGCCGCTGCTCTACTGGGACGGTCTCGGCGGCACCGGCCTGCACGCGAACGAGATCGGGCCGCTCCTCGCGCGCGACTACGGCTTCCACATGCTCGCGCCGGACCCGCCCGGCCACGGCCGCTCGCCCGCCCTGCCGCTCGACGACTACTTGCCTTCGCGCCTCGCCGCGCTCGCCGCGGAGCTCGTCCCCGGCCGGACGGGCTTCCTCGGCTTCTCTGTCGGCGCCGAGGTCGGCTGCGCGTTCGCCGCCCGCTTCCCCGAGCGGACGGCGGCGCTCGTGCTCGTCGACGGCGGCCACTGGGATTTCGCCGACCTCCGCGGCGCCGACCCCTCGGCCCTGCCGCGCGACGAGCGCTACGCGAGCTGGGATGCGTATTTCGCCGAGCAGGCCGCCGACCTCGGCCGCTGGACGCCGGAGCTCGAGGCAGCGCACCGCGCGACGATGCGAGAGTTGAACGGCGAGATCGTCCCGATCCTCGAGCCGGCCGTCGCCGCCGCAATCTCCCACGGCAACGTCGTCGAGCCGACGGTCGCCACGCACGCTGCCCTCCACGACTCCGGCGTGCCCGTCCTCCTCGTCCTCCCCGACACGCACCGCTGGGACGAGCAGGTCGCGCGGTTCCAGCGCAACGTTCCGCAGCTCGAGGTCCGTCGCCTCGCGACCGCGGTGCACGACCTCGTCTCGAACGCGCCCGAGGAGCTGGCGCGCGTGATCGGCGACTACGCCGCGACCTGCGCCAGGTACTGACTCGCGCTCTCCGGATCCATGAACCAGTCGAAGAAGTCGCGCGGGTCGTTGAAGCCGTTGACGAACCGCGACGCGATCTCCTGGTGCTCGTTCCCGGCCTGGAGCAGCTGGAGCACGTGCTCCGGCGGCGGCCCGAGCAATGCGTTCGTCCAGATCGTCGAGTACTGCACCTCGTCCCACGAGCGGTCGAACGCCTGCTCCATGAACGCGCGGTCGAACGGCCCGTCGCCGTGCTCTCGGATGCTCGCGAGGTACGACGCAGCCGCCTTGCTCGCGTTGTTCGAGCCCTGGCCCGTGATCGGGTCATTCAGCACGACGGCGTCCGCGAGTCCGAGCACGAGCGCACCCGACGGCAGCTCGCCGACCGGCTTCCGCACCGTCGGCGGAAAGCGCCCGGCGAGGATCCCATTGTCGTCCGTGAGCTCGACGTCGTGGCAGCGCTCGGCCTCCCACGGCAGAAACGTCTCGAGGATCCACTTGCTCTTGGCGAGATGCTCCGCGGGCGCCGAGACGTCGCCCCAGCAGTCCATCGGTCCGCCCGGGACGCCTTCGAAGACCATGATCTCGCACTCGCCCGTCGTCGTCAGCGCAGGGAAGACGAAGTACTCGCCGACGGTCGGGATCAGGTTGAAGCAGACCGCGGTGAACTCCGGCCGCGGCGTCATGCCCGTCACGTACGTCAGCGCGAGCGCCCGCTGCGGCGCCGAGTACGGCGAGCGCGCCGCGTCGCGCTCGAAGAGCTGCGCGACCTCGCCCTTGCCCGCCGCGACGATCACGAGGTCGTTCTCCCCCGCGTAGCCCTCCAGGTCGGGGACGGAGGCGTCGTGCAGGACGAGCTTGCCGCCCTGCTTCTCCAGCTCCTCCATCCAGCCCGGCATTTTCACGCGCTGGTCGACGGACTGCGCCGGGCCGTGGTCGAGCCGCGCCGCCCAGTCGATCGCCTTGCCGCTTCCGTCCGGCGCCGGAACAACGAACGAGATCCCCTCGATGTCCGGGCACTCGTCCTCCCAGAAGTCGAGTCCGAGGTCGCGCTCGTGCTGCAGCGCGTCGTGGAACATGCACTGGCTCGACATCACCTTGCCGCCGCGGATGTCCTCAGCGGTCCGGTTCGAGACGACGGTCACGTCGTGGCCGTCCTGCACGAGACCCAGGGCGAGCTGCAGTCCGGCCTGGCCGGCTCCGACGATCAGGATCTTCGACACGGGTTCACCTCACTCCATCAGCTTGGGGATCGCGGGCTCGGCCTGTTCCGGGCCCATCGCGGAGTAGCCGCCGTCGACGGCGTAGTCCGCGCCGGTGACAAACGACGAGTTGTCGCTGCAGAGGAAGACCACGACCTCGGCGACTTCCTCGGGGTTGCCGACGCGCCCGAGGAGATGGAACGGCGCGGCGACGCGGTCGGTCTTCACACGGTCGTCGCCGGAGAGCTCGACCATCACCTTCGACCACGTCCAGCCGGGCGAGACGGAGTTGACGCGGATTCCGTCGGCCGCGAGGTCCATCGCCATGTTCCGCGTCAGCTGGAGGAGCGCCGCCTTGCCGACCGGGTAGAGCCAGCGTCCGGTTTGCGCGACCTTCGCGGAGATCGACGTGAAGTTGACGATCGACCCGCCGCCGCGGTCGGCCATGTGCGGATGGACGGCCTTCGCCATCATCACGGGGCTGACGACGTTCACGTCCAGTGACTCCGTCCAGTCGCTGCGCGGCGACGCGAAGCCATCGTCCACATACGTGCACGCGAGATTGACGAGGAAGTCCACGCCGCCGAAGCGCTCGACGGTCTGGGACACGAACCGCTCGATCTGCGCGTCGTCGCGGATGTCCGTGACGGAGAAGAAGACGTCGTCACCGAGGCGCACGCCTCCCTCGGCGTCGATGTCGGCCACCGCGACGTTGACGCCGCGCTCCATGAATGCGTGGACGACGGCCCGGCCGATCAGCGTCGCGCCGCCCGTGACGATCGCCGTCTTGCCGCTCAGTCCACGCATGTTCCTCCTTCAGCTCGTCGGGACGGCCTGCCGCCGCAGGCCGGCAAGGATCGCATGGGTCGGCTGCAGCGCGCGATAGAGCTCGCGGTACGCGGCATACAGCTCGTCGTACGGCGCGCGGTCGTCGCGCGGCTCGAAGACGCGCTCGATGCGCACCGCGTCGCGCGCGGCCTCGCGGACACTCGGGACGAGGCCTGCCCCGGTCGCCGCCATCAGCGCCGCTCCGAGGCAGCCGCTGTGACGGACTGCGACGCGCGCGATCGGCCGCGCCAGGACGTCGGCCTTGATCTGACACCAGAGATCCGACTGCGAGCCGCCGCCGCTCGCGTTCAGCGTCTCCGCCTCGACGCCCGCCGCGTGCTCCAGCTCCTCGAGCAGGTGGCGCGCCGAGTACGCGACGCCCTCGAGCACGGCCCGGCTCAGCTCGGGAAGCGAATGGTCGCTGCTCAGGCCGATGAATGCGCCGCGCGCGTCGGCGTCCCAGAGCGGCGCCCGCTCGCCGAGCAGGTGCGGGAGGAAGATCGGGCCGAAGCTGCCGCTCGCGGCGGCGGCAAGGACGTCCGGGATCGAGCGGCCGGCGACCGAGGCGAACCAGGCGAGCGCGGCGCCGCCCGCCTGCGTTGGCCCCGCGTGTAAGTGGAGTCCGTCGACAGGGACGAAGGTCACGACGCCTTGCACGGGGAACGCATTCCGCGACAGCAACCCGAGGATCTCCGACGTTCCCGCGACGTCCATCGCGTCGCCGTGCTCGACGACGCTCGAGCCGTAGACGTTGCCCCACGCGTCCATCGTCCCGTTGACGACCGCCGCATTCGCGTACTCGCCGATTGCGACGTCGAAGCGCTCGATGCGGGGGAGCCTCTCCGCGAGCCCCTCGACGCTCGCCACGAGCTCGGCGTCGTACGCGCCGGACGCGTCGACGAGGTCGAAAGACATCAGCGCGTCCGTGACCGGCTCGGCGAGCGCGCAGAGCCGGCTCGTGACGAAGTCCTTCGGCGAGAGAACCCACCGCGTGGCCTGCCACACGTCCGGCTCCTCGCGGAGAACCCACTCGGCGCGGGCGACGAGCGACGAGCCGCCGCACCGCTGGTCCTGCCAAAGGATCGCCGGCCGCAGCGGTGCGCCCTCCGCGTCGACGAAGACGTGCGTGTTCGCCTGGCTGCAGATGCCGATCGCGGCGACGTCGCCGCCGAAGGTCGAGAGCGCTCTGTCGAACGCCGCCAGCCACGCAGCGGGATCCTGCTCGGCCTGATCCGGCCAAGGTCGCTGGATCGGATACTCGAACTGGGCCAGCGCGACCTGCGTGCCGGCGAGGTCGAACAACCCTGCCTTCAGCGCCGTCGTCCCGAGGTCGATCCCGAGCACGAGCTCACCGGCCATCGAGCGCCTCCCGCAGGGAGAGGAGGAGGTCCTGCAAGGCGCCGCGCCCGCGCAGCATCGTCTCGACCATCAGCGTGCCCACGACGACGCCGTCGGCGCCCATCTCGACCGCCGCGCGCGCCTGCTCGGGGTTCCCGATCCCGATCCCGAGCGCGATCGGCGTCGTCACGCCGAGCGTGCGGAGCATGCCGATCACGGACGCGTTGTCGGGAAGGACGACCGGCTTGATTCCCGTCGGCCCGGGATTCGCCTGCAGCATCACGTACCCGCTGCTTCGCTCGGCCGCGGCCTGCACGTCGCGCAGCTGGGGATCGTGCTCGAGGAAGTGGATGAACCGGACGCCGCGCGCCTCGAGCTCGCGCGCGAGCGCGCCGTACGCGCGCGCTTGCAGTGGCACGAGGAACCCGTCGACGCCGCTGGCCACGACCGCGTCGGCGAGACCGCTGGGATCGTCGGGCGGGTACGTCATCCAGACCATCGCGGTCTCCGGAAGCGCGTCGCGATGCTCGGCGATCAGCTCGCTTGCCTTCCGCATCGTGACGCCTGCGACGCGAGCCCGCCGGATCGAGTCGGAGATCGTCCTGCCGTCGAGGTAGGGGTCGCCGCCCGGAACTCCGAACTCCAGCACATCCACGCCCCACTCGGCGTAGAGCTCGGGCAGGTCGTCTCCGCCGGCGGGATCGCCCAGCGGCAGGTAGCAGATCAGCGCCGGCCGGCCGCGGGCGAACGCAGCCGCAAGCCGGTCCTCGCCGACGAGCTGCAACGCCGCGTCAGCCATTGAGCTCCTCGACGACCTCGGGCCGCAGGAGATGCCGCAGCTCGGAGCGGATCCGTCCGTACTCCGGATCCTGGAGCAGCGCGTCGAGCGACCGTTCGGTGCCGAACGGAACGCGGAGCTCGTGCTTGATCCTTCCCGGCCGCGAGGACATCACCAGCACCCGGTCGGCGAGCAGCAGCGCCTCGTCGATGTCGTGCGTGACGAGGAGCGCCGTCGTGCCGGTGCCGCGAACGATCCCGAGCAGCTCCTCCTGCATGTAGCTGCGCGTCAGCGCATCGAGCGCGCCGAACGGCTCGTCGAGCAGGAGGACGCTCGGCTCGATCGCGAGGCCGCGGGCCAGAGCGACGCGCTGCTGCATGCCGCCGGACAGCTGATGCGGGTACTTGTCCTCGTGCCCGGTCAGGTTCACGCGCTCGATCGCCGCCTCAGCCGCGCGGCGCCGCGCGGCGCCGGTGACGTCGGCCTGCTCGAGGCTGAACTCGACGTTGCGCCGAACCTTGCGCCACGGCAGCAGCCGCGGTCGCTGGAAGACGTACGAGACCCGCGCGTCGCGGTCGTTGATCCGGAGCGTCCCGGACGTGACGCGAATCAGGCCGGCGAGAATGTTGAGGACGGTCGACTTCCCGCAGCCGGATGGGCCGATCAGCGCGACGAGCTCCCCGCGCCCGACCTCGAGCGAGATACCGGCCAGCACCGGCTCCGTGTCGCCGGGAAACTGCTTCACGACGCCTTCGAGCTCGATCAGCGCGCTCATTCCGCTCTCCGCATGTGCCGCGTCAGCACGGCCTCGACGGGCCGGAACACGCCGTACTCGAACGCGATCGTGAGCCCGACGACGGAAAGCCCCCACGCATAGACCGACGGCGTGTCGAGCAGCTTGATCGCAGCCGAGACCTGGAAGCCGATCCCCGGTGTCCCCATCAGATACTCGCCGAAGAGCGTGACCTGCCACGCGACGCCGAGCGTGATTCGGCCGCCCGCGAGGAAGTACGGGACGACCGACGGCACGATGATCGAGCGCATGATCGTCAGCTCGCCGGCGCGATACGAGCGCGCCATGTCGATCAGATCCCGGTCGATCGACTTCGTCCCCTGGATCACGTTCAAGGTGAAGTAGGGGAGGCAGCTCGCGACCGTGACGGCGATCACGCCCGTCGCCGTCGTGCCGACGAAGATCAGCGCCAGCACGATCAGCACGATCGTCGGCACCGTCTGCAGGAAGATCAGCAGCGCGCGGCTGAGGTCCTCCACCACCCAGAAGCGCCCGATCAGGATCCCGAGCGGGAGCCCGATCCCGATCGTGATCCCGTACGCGGTGAACATGTGGCCGAGCGTCGCCTCGACCTGTCGCGCCCAGACGCCGCGGTCGAGCATGCTCGTGAACGAGTCCCAGACGGGTTGCGGCCCGGGGAGGATGTAGTCGGGGTAGTGGTGCGAGCCGAGCACCCACGCGAGGAACAGGACGCCGATCGCGGTCAGGAAGAGGAGCAGCCGGACGAGCAGCCGCGGCGAGAGCCGCAGGGCGCGGCGGCGGTGTGACGCGCCGCCGCGCCGTGCGGTGACCCGGGTGCGGAGCTCATCGACCACGCGTTACGTCGTGACCACGAACAACGCAGCGGGATTCGCCGGTGCCTTCTTGATGAACCCGGACTTCTGCAGGAGCGGGAACAGCTTCGACCACGTCTTCACGTCCCGCGGCGTGATCGCCCGCAGCGACTTCGGCATCTTCTGCAGGTCGAGTACCTGGCCCACGACCGCGAGCTGCTCGGCGGGGATGCCGCTGATCTTCGACGCGACATCGTTGACCGACTTCGGATCCTGGACGTACTTGTCCCACGCGTCCTGCGTGGCCGAGACGAGGTCGGCGACGAAGCCGGGCGCGCCCTTGATGAAGCCGGTACGCGCGATGTAGCCGCCGTTCACGACCGCCGGATCGCCGAACGCCTTCAGGAATGCGTCGTGGACGCTGTAGATCGCCTTGAAGTTGCCGCTCTGCAACAGCGGGTAGGTCGTGGGCGCCTCGATGAACGCCGCGTCGACGCGTCCGAGCGTCAGCTCCTGCGCCGCCGCGTCGGTCTGCTTGAGCTTGAAGTACGTGCGGATGTTCTGGCCCGTCGCCGCCTCGATCGCCGCCTCTTCCGAGCCGAAGCGCGTGTTCAGCGGCGAGATCGCGACGCGCTTGCCCTTCAGCGACTGGAGCGTCTTGTAGGGTGAGCTCTTCTTCACGAGGATCTGCGGGCCGATCGTCCAGCGCGCGAGCGGGAAGAACTCCGCGACGCGCAGGTGGTACTGCTGCGTGACGCGAGGGATGAACGACGGCGGCGTCGTCATCACGTTGCACTGGCCAGCACCGAACGCCGGTACCTGCGTCGTGGCGTCGAGAACCTTGAACTTGACGTCGTACGGCTTGCCGGCGAAGTAGGTGTCCGACTTCGCCATCACGTAGTCGAAGATCGGATGGAACGGGATGTCGATGCAGACGGTGTACGTCGGCCCGGCGGCTCGGCTCGCCGAGGCCGTGAAGACCGACAGGCCCGCGGCGGTGACGACGGCCGCGAGCGTCCAGAGCTGTTTCTTGCTGAGCTTCATCGCAGACCTCGGGTCTCGAAGGGGGACGAACACGCAGGTGGTACAGCCTCCAGGATCAGGTCAATGGCGCCTCCTCCGCGAGCTGCAGCCGGTAGCCGACGGTGACGTCGGCGACGAACCGCTCGGTCGCCAGCGAGACACGGTCGCTGCGCATGTACGCGCGGTCGAACATGATCGGCTCGCCGACGGCCGTGAAGGTCAGCCGTTCGCTCAGCAGCGCAGACGCGTTCGGCTCCTCCTCGAGCAGCGTCGCCTCGCGCGCGGCGAGCGTCACGGCGTGAACCCACTCCTGTGCACGCGCGATCTCGATTTCGAGCTCGTCGTGCAGATAGTCGTACAACGAGATCTCGCTCAGGTCGATGCCTTCCAGCGCGTCGCCGAGCCACGGCTGGAGCTGCGAGTACTGGTAGACGATCGGCTCGCGCCCGACGAAGCGCAGGCGCTCGACTGCGTAGACGGGCCCGCCGGGCTCGATCCGCAAGAGCTCGGCCACGTGCGGGTGCGGCTGCACGAGCTCGCGGCGCAGAACGCGCGTCTTCAACTCGAGTCCCTGCGCCGCCACCTCCTGCGCGAGGCTGCGGAGGTTGCCCATCCCGTACGAGATCCGCTTCGGCGCGACGAACGTGCCGAGGCCGTGCCGCAGAACGACGAGCTCTTCCTGCTCCAGGAGGTGGAGCGCCTGGCGCACCGTCATCACGGTGACGCCGTAGTTCCGGCCGAGCTCCCGCTGGGTCGGCAGCCGCGCGCTCGGCGCGAGCGCGCCGCTCCCGATCTGCTCCTTCAGGTCGCGATAGATCCGCAGGTACTGCGGGGTGCGGCGCTCGAACGTGTCCAGGCGAGTGTTCTAGAAGACTAGGGGTGTCGCTGTCAAGTGCTCGCGACCGGTGCGTCGGCGTCGACGAGGCGGCGAATCACGCTCTGCCGCGCCTCCTCGAGTGCGACCGCAATCGCTCCGGTGCCGACGGCGCGGTCGCCGAGGCTCGCGCGCTCGATTCTCGGCGGGCTCGGGAGGAGCAGCGCCGCCGCGGCGCGGACGTCCGGCAGCAGGAGTTCCTCGCTCGCGCCGATGCCGCCGCCGAGCAGGACGAGCTCGAGGTCGACCACCGCCGTCAGCGCGGCGACGCATACCGCGATCTCCTCCGCGGCGCGGCTCACGATCGCACGGCCGAGCGGATCCCCGCGCCGGGCCGCCTCGAACAGAGCCTCCACCTCGAACGGCCGCGTGACCGAGGTCGTCGTGGTGGTTGCGAGCTCCTCGGCGCTCTCCACGAGACCGCGGCTCGACAGCCGCGCTTCCATCGCGCCTCCCTGTGCGAGCCGGCTGCCCCGGATCGGGTCGTCGCCGATCGGGAGGAAGCCGACCTCCCCAGCCGCGCCGCGCGCGCCGCGGTGCAGGCGCCCGTCGAGGACGATGCCGGCGCCGAGGCCTGACCCGATGTTGAGATACGCGAAGCTCTCGACCGACGCGCCGGCGCCGCGCGCCTGCTCGCCGAGCGCCGCGAGGTTGACGTCGTTCTCGACGCGCACGCGCAGCCCGAGCGCCTCGCCGAGCACCGGCTCGGCCGCGACGCCTTCCCAGTCCGCGATGTTCGGCGCCGCACCGATGCGGCCCGTGGCGGGATCGACGACGCCCGGCGAGCCGACGACAGCGAGCTCGGTGCGGTCGGCGAGCGGGCGGATCCGCGTGCCGATCTCCGCGACGACGGAGAGGACGTCGGACGCGCGCGGCTCCGCGAGGTCGAGCGAGAACTCATCGACGGCGCGTCCGTCGAGTTCGCCCACGACGGCGCGCACATGGCGCGCACCGATGTCGATCCCGACGACGAGCACCGACTCGGGGACGAGGTCGTAGAGCGACGCGCTGCGGCCCCGCCGGCCCGTCGTCCGGCCGTACTCGCGGACGAGGCCGCGCTGCTCGAACGCACGGAGCGCCGCGCTGACGGTCGGCTTGGAGAGCCCGGTTCGGAGCGCGAGGTCGGCGCGCGAGACGGGGCGGCGCTCGCGCAGCGTGTCGAGGACCGCGCGGAGGTTCCGCTCGCGGATGCCGGCGCTGCTCCCGGTGGCCACGTGACGACAATAGGACAAACGACTTTGGCCTTCCAGCAGCTTGACAGTGCGGAGACCATCGAGTTAGGGTCATGATTTATAAAAGATACTTTCCTAATCCAGGGCTACGTGGTGGGGGTCGACCTGGGCGGGTCGAACGTGCGGGCACTCCTCGCGGACGGAAGCGGCGGCACGGTGGTGGAACGGGCCGACGCGACGGTGCCCGGCGACGCCGGCGCCGTCGTCGCACAGGTCGTCGAGCTCTGCCGCGGCCTCGCGGCCGAGGGCGGCGTCGGCTGGGAGCGGATCGCAGGCGCCGCGGTCGGCGTTCCGGGCGTCGCGCATCGCGGGATGCTGCGGTTCGCTCCTAACCTTCCGCCGTTCGGCGACGTCGATCTCGGAGGTGCCCTCGCCGAGGAGCTGGGGGTCGATGTAGCGGTGGACAACGACGCGAACGTGGCGACGCTCGCCGAGGCGCGCCGCGGCCGTGGGGTCGGGCTCGCGGACTTCGTCTTCATCGCGGTCGGGACCGGGATCGGCATGGGGATCGTCGCCGGCGGCCGGCTGCAGCGCGGCGCGCACGGCGCCGCGGGCGAGATCGGCGCACTGCCGCTCGGCGCCGATCCGTTCGAGCCGGCCAATCACGTGCACGGTGCGCTCGAGGAAGTCGCGGCCGGCGTCGGGGTGGCGCGCAGGTACGCCGAGCGCAGCGGGGCCGGCGGCATGACGGCGCTGGACGTCTACGAGGCGGCGGCCGCGGGCGACGCCGCGGCGGTCGCGGTGCTGGAGGAACAGGCCGAAGCGGTTGCGCTCGCCACCGTCGCCGTCCAGAGCGTGCTCGATCCCGAGCTCGTCGTCTTCGGCGGCGGGATCGGCAGCCGTCCGGACTTCCTCGAGCGCGTGCGCTCCATCGTCCCGCGGCTGACGCGGCGCCCGCCCGCGCTGGCCGCGAGCGCACTCGGCGAGCGCGCCGGCGCGATCGGCGCCGCG
Organism: Actinomycetota bacterium; assembly: GCA_005884575.1. Lineage (GTDB taxonomy): Bacteria > Actinomycetota > Thermoleophilia > Gaiellales > Gaiellaceae > AC-16. The sequence goes on along the minus strand of VAWW01000025.1, from coordinate 9,822 downwards.
GAGCTCGCGCTCGCGCGCGCGAACGGAGGCGGCGATGCTTGAGCAGGCGACGCTCGTCGAAGCGGTCGACGCCGAGGCGGCAGTCGACTGGCTGCGTCGCGCGGTCGCGACACCGAGCGTGACCGGAGACGAGCTCGCGTTCGCTCGGCTCGTCGCCGCAGAGCTCGAGGTGTGCGGCGCCGACGAGGTGCACGTCGAGGAGGTCGCGCCCGGGAGGCCGATCGTCTGGAGCGTCGCACGCGGCACGGGCGGCGGGGCGAGCCTCCTGCTCTCCGGCCACCTCGACACGGTCCGCACCGACGGCTGGCGCGAGCGCTGGCAGGGCACGGAGCGCGAGGATCCGTTCGCCGCGGCGATCGTCGACGGAGCGATCTGGGGCCGCGGCTCCGCGGACCTCAAGGCCGGGATCGCGACCGCGCTCGGCGCGCTGCGCACCCTTCACGCGGCCGGCGTGCGGCACGCGGGCGACGTCGTCACCGCGTGGGTGTGCGACGAGGAGAGTGGCGAGCCCGGGCTCGGCCGCAGCATCGGCATGCACGCGGTCGCGCAGCGGATCGACAACGGCACGATCCCGCATGCGGACTTCGCTGTCTACGTCGAGCCGACGAGCCTGGCGGTCTACACCGCGCAGATCGGCTTCGTCATCGCGGACGTCGAGATCGAGGGCCGCAGTGCCTACTTCGGCCGGCCCGAGGAGGGCGTCGACGCGCTGCGCGCGGGGCATCGGGTGCTGACGGAGCTCTGGGAGCTCGCCGATGAGATCGCGACCCGCGACGCGCACCCGTTGATCGGCTCGCCGAAACTGCTCGTCACCGAGGCGGCCGCCGGCGGGTACATCGCCGTCCCCGGCTCGTGCCGGTTGAGCATGATCCGGTCGCTCGTCCCCGGCGAGGACCTCTCGGAGGCAGTCGCCGAGATCGAGGCCGCCGTGGCGCGCGGTGTCGAGGGGACGAGGACGGCCGCGTCCGTGACGTTCCCGGCGGGCCGCGACCACGCGGTCGGCGGCCTACCGGCCGAGACGTCGGCGGAGCTGCCGGCCGTGGAGGCGCTGCTCGATGCTGTGCGCGCGGTCGCACCCGGCCGCGAGCGCGTCGAGGGCTCGCCGTACTGGGCCGAGATGTCATTCCTGGCCGCCCGCGGCATCCCCTGCGTCTACTTCGCGCCCGGGGACATCGCGAACGCGCACACGGCCGAAGAGCACGTCCGCGTCGACGAGCTCGTCGACGGCGTCAAGGCGTTGTCGCTGTTCATCGCCGGCCACTGCGCCGGCACGATCGAAGGAGGGGTTACATGAAGGCACCGCGGAAGGTTGCGGCAGTTGCTGCGGCCATCGTGATCGTCGGAGTCGCGGCCACGACGTCGGTGGCGTCGCTCACCGCGAACCCGCCGATCCCGTCGTCCAAGACGCTCGGTACGACGCACGGACCGGCCGGCGAGAAGGCGACCCCCACCAGCGCGCTCAAGCTGAGCGCGGCGGAGGTCGCGAAGGTCAAGAAAGGCCACTACACGGCCGCGCTCGTCTGGCACCAGACCTCGGACTTCGAGGCCGCGGTGACCGCCGGCGCGCGCGACACGTTCAAGCAGCTCGGGATCAAGATCGTCGCGACGACGATCGCAAACTTCGACGCGGGCAAGCAGAAGAGCGACATCGAGACCGTCATGGCGAATCCGCGTACAAGGCCGCAGCGCAGGCGGGCACGAAGATCGTGCTGCTCTCGAACGTCCCGAAGGGGTTCGTCCAGGGCAAGGACTACGTGTCCGTCGTCACCGACGACCTGTTCCAGATGGGCAAGCACGCGGCCGACGCACTGGCCTTCGCGATCGGCGACAAGGGCGACGTCGCGTACTTCTTTCACGACGCGAACTACTACGTCACGAACCAGCGCGACCAGGCGTTCCTGAAGACGATCCAGGGCAACTTCAAGAACATCACCATCGTCGACAAGCAGGGCATCGCCGATCCGAACAAGGCGACCGATCAGGCGAACGCCGTCCTCCTGAAGAACCCGAATCTGAGCGGGATCTACGTCACGTTCTCGCAGCCGCCGGCCGAGGGTGTGCTGGCCGCGCTGAAGAGCAACGGGTCGAAGGCGAAGCTCGTCAGCCTCGATCTCGACGAGCCGCTCGCGCTCGACATGGCGCGCGGCGGGAACGTCACCGCGATCGTCGCCGACAAGGCGTACGAGCTCGGCGCGTCGATGGCGCGCGCGGCCGCGTACGGCATCCTCAAGAAGAAGGCTCCGGCGTTCGT
>VAWW01000025.1:0-7541 GCA_005884575.1 Actinomycetota bacterium | reverse complement strand
CGCTGCACCGCAAGCCCCCGGCGTCGGTGATGGCCGCGCTCGGGAAGTAGGTCGTGAGCGCGCCGGAAGCCGAGCACCAAGCGGGTACCAGCCACGTCGGGGCCGACCGCATCCGGTCGGTCCTGACGCGGCTCCGGCGCGTCGATCCGCGGCTATACGTCGTCTACGTCGCGTTCCTGCTGATCCTCGTCTTCTTCTCGATCTACCTCCGGGACGACGGCTTCACGTCGTCGCAGAACTTGCTGAACATCGTCAAGCAGACGACGCCGATCACCGTCATGGCGGTCGGGCTCGTCTTCGTGCTCAGCGCGGGCGAGATCGACCTCTCCATCGGCTCGGTCGTCGCGCTGTCGTCACTCGTTGCGGCGCTGACGCTGCGCGACCATGGGATGGTGCTCGGGATCCTCGCCGGCCTCGGGGTCGGCGTCGGCGCCGGCCTGATCAACGGCTTCTTCACGACAGTGCTGCGGCTGCCGTCGTTCCTCGTCACGCTCGCGATGCTCGGCCTGATTGCCGGGCTCGCGCGCTGGGTGACCGATCTCGCGTCGGTCGCGGTCGTCAACGAGCGGTACGCGAACGTCTTCGGCTCGGGCAGCGTCGGGCCCGTCCCGAGCCTGCTGATCTGGTCCGCGGTCGTCGTCGCCCTCGGCTGGTTTCTCTTCCGGCACACGCGGTTCGGCGCGCACGTCGTCGCGACCGGGGACAACACCGACGCCGCGCGTGTCACCGGGATCCGCGTCGCCCGCGTCAAGATCGCAGTGCTGCTGCTGAGCGGAACGCTTGCCGCGCTCGCCGGCCTCCTCTACGCGGGCCGGCTGCAGAGCGCGACGTACACGCTCGGCGAGCAGGACCTGCTGCCGGTGATCGCGGCCGTCGTGATCGGCGGGACGCGGCTCTTCGGCGGAACCGGCAGCGTCGTCGGGGCGCTCGTCGGCAGCCTGATCATGGGAATGCTCAACAACGGCCTCATTCTGATGGGCCTCTCCGCGTCCGGTCAGATGATCGCGCAGGGCGTGATTCTGCTCACCGCCATCTCGGTCACGCTCCGCGAGCCGAGGGGGTCGTAGCGGGATGTTCCTCGACGTGCTCCGGCGGCGCAATCCCGCGTTTCTCGACGCGGTCGTCGTGCTGCACCAGGAGGGGCGGATTCCCGCGAACGCGTATGCGCTCGACCTCGACACGGTGCGTGGCAACGCGCGGGTGTTGCGCGAGGAGGCCGACCGCCACGGTCTCGAGCTGTTCGCGATGACGAAGCAGGTCGGCCGCGCGCCCGGGTTCGCCGACGCGCTGCAGGAGGGCGGGATCGCGTCCGGAGTCGCGGTCGACATGGCGGACGCGCGGGCGCTGCGGGACGGCGGCCTCCGCGTTGCGCACCTCGGCCACCTCGTGCAGGTGCCGCAGGCCGAGGCCGCGGCTGCGGCGGCGCTCGAGCCGGACAACTGGACCGTCTTCAGCCACGACAAGGCCGCCGAGGCAGCGGCGGCGTCGCAGCGCGAGCAGGCGCTGCTGGCGCGGATCTACGCACCCGGCGACGTCTTCTACGAGGGACACGAGGGCGGGTTCGACGCGGGCGCGATCGTCGATGTGGCGGAGCGGATCGACGCGCTCGAGGGCGCACGTTTCGCAGGGATCACGACGTTTCCCGCGCTGCTCTTCCACGCCGACGCGAAGGAGGTACGGCCGACGCCGAACCTCGCGACGCTCGAGCGCGCGGCGGCGCGGCTCCACGATGCGGGCGTCGCCGAGGTCCGGATCAATGCGCCGGGGACGACGTCCAGCACCGTCTTCGGCCTCCTCGGCGAACACGGCGCGACGCAGGTCGAGCCGGGCCACGGGTTGACCGGGACGACGCCGCTGCACGCGGTCCGCGACCTCGCCGAGCTGCCCGCGGCGTGCTACGTCACCGAGGTCTCGCACATCCACGACGGCCGGGCGTTTGCCTTCGGCGGCGGGCTCTACGTCGACCCGGTCTTCCCGGACTACCGGCTGCGCGCGCTCGTCGCCGAGCGGCCCGGCGAGACGCGGCTCCTCGACGCGACGATTCCGCCTCCGGCCGCGATCGACTACTACGGGCAGCTCGACCTCGCCGGCGGGCCGGCCCCGCGGACCGGCGCGACCGTCGTCTTCGGCTTCCGGATCCAGGCATTCGTCACACGCGCGTACGTCGTCGGCGTGACCGGGGCCGCCGGCGGCGAGCCCGACGTCGCCGGAATCTGGACGGGCGACGGGAGGGAGGCGGAATGGCCGAGCTGAAGCCGCTCGTCCAGCTCGACCGCGTCCGCAAGGAGTTCGGCGCGGTGGTCGCGCTCGAGGAGGTCACGCTCGATGTCTATCCCGGTGAGATCGTCGCGCTCGTCGGCGACAACGGCGCCGGCAAGTCGACGCTCGTGAAGCTGATCGCCGGCGTGCACCAGCCGACCTCCGGCCAGATCGTCCTGGACGGCGAGCCGGTCCGCCTCTCGAGCCCCAGCGAGTCGCAGCGGCACGGGATCGAGGTCGTCTACCAGGATCTCGCGCTCGCGAACAGCCAACCGGTCTATATGAACATGTTCCTCGGGCGCGAGCTCGTGCGTGGGCCGCTGCGGCAGCTCGACCGTCCGCGGATGGCGCAGGAGACTCGCCAGCTCCTCGACGAGCTGGACATCCGCATCGACAGCCCGCGGCAGACGATCCGAGACCTCTCCGGCGGCCAGCGCCAGGGCGTCGCGATCGGCCGCGCGGTGCACTGGGCCCAGCGGCTGGTGCTGATGGACGAGCCGACCGCTGCGCTCGGCGTGCAGGAGACGAAGCGCGTCGAGGAGATCATCCTGCGGATGCGCGACCGCGGGCGGGCGATCGTGATCGTCAGCCACAGCCTCGATCAGGTTTTCCGCATCTCGGACCGCATCTGCGTCTTGCGCCGCGGCCGGCAGGTCGGGATCCGCGCGACGCCCGAGGTCGATGCCGACGAGATCGTCTCGATGATCACGGGGCTCCGATAGGCGCGCCCTTCGAGGAGCCGCGCGCCGGCGCTCAGATGCTCGCCGAGATCCGCGAGCAGCCCGCCGCGATCCGGCGGCTGCTCGAGCACGAGGACGCGGTGCGCGAGGTTGCAGCGCGGCTCACGTGGTCGCCGCCGCCGGTCGTGCGGATGGTCGCACACGGGACTTCCGACAATGCGGCGACCTACGGCGTCTACGCGTTCGGGCTGCTGCCCGGCTGGACGGCGCTGCGGGACTCGATCTCGCTGACGGTCTACTACGACGCGGAGATCGACATCGCGGGCCAGCCGGTGATCGGCCTCTCCCAGTCCGGCGTGACACCGGACGTCGTCCGCTACGTCGAGCGCGCGCGGTCCCGCGGCGCGGTGACGATCGCGATCACGAACGACGAGACCTCCCCGCTCGCGGAGGTCGCTGAGCTCGTCCTGCCGCTCGAGGCCGGGCCGGAGCGGGCGGTCGCCGCGACGAAGACGTACGTCAGCTCGCTTGCCGCGCTCGCTCTGCTCGCCGGCCATGCCGCCGGTCGCGGCGCCGAGATTGCCGACGGCCTGCGCGCGACCGCCGACCTCGTCCAGCAGACGATCGAGGATCTCGAGGCGATCGTGGCGCGGATGGCGCCGAGCTTCGCGATCCTCGGTCGGATGTTCGTCATCGGGCGCGGTACCGAGCTTGCGACGGCCCGCGAGATCGCGCTGAAGCTCCAGGAGACCTGCCGCGTCGCAGCCGAGGCGCTCAGCGCGACCGACCTCTCTCACGGACCCGTGGCCGCGGTCGACCCGCTCTTCCCGGTCTGGGCGATCGCGACCGAGGACGCAAACCTACCTGCGGTCGTCGACTCCGCGCGCCGGGCGCACGAGGCGGGCGCGACGCTGATCGCAAGTGGATCCGCCGCCGCCCGCATCGAGGGCGCCGCGTTCCGGTTGCCGACGCCGCCTGCTCCGTCGACGCTGCTCGCGCCGCTTGTGTCGGTCGTCCCCGGCCAGCTGTTCGCGCGCGCGCTCGCGATCGCGAAGGGTTACGACCCGGACAGCCCGCAGCATCTGTCGAAGGTCACGCGCGTTCTCTGACGCGGCCGGCTGCGGCGTTCGCGGTCCTGACCGCGGTCTCCGTGTACCAGGTACCGAGGTAGTCGCCGGCGAGATGGATCGGGCCGAGCGGCCGGGTAAGCGCGAGCTGCAGCCGGCCGCGGCCGGGGCGCGGGTACGGGAGGCCGCGCTCCCACCGCTGGATCTCGACCTCCTCCACGACGCCCCGCGCCTCGGGATAGAGGTCGTGGAGGTCGGCGAGGAAACGCTCGGCGACGCCGGCGTCGTCGAGCTCGGCGAGCGCGCGTGCGTAGCCGGCGGCGGCGTACACCATCAGGCTGCCCCCGGGATCGCGATCGCCGGTGCGCAACACGTTCGCGGTGTTGAAGAGCATGCTGAAGGACCGCTGCGGCGTCGCGAGCGCGTAGGTCCCGTCCCACGGCATCGGCCCGCTTTCTTTCGTGAGGAACGCGCCGACGACGTACGGGCCGTACGGGATCGCATCGAGCGCCGCGGCCGTGTCGACTGGGAGGTCGTGCACGATCGTGCGCGTCACGTAGGCCGGGGTTGCCACGATCGCCGCGCGGGCCGCGAGCTCCTCGCCGCCGCAGCGGACGCGCACGCCGTCGCCGTCGCGCAGGACACCGGTCACGGGCACACCCATGCGAATGCGGTCGCCCAGCCCCGCGGCGAGCGCGTCGATCACGCGGCTCGAGCCGCCGACGATGTTGCGGGAGAGTCCCGCGCCGCGGTTCCAGACGAGGTGGAAGTAGCCGACCCCGTAGCCGGCGGCAAGCTCCTCGGGCTCGCCGGACGACCGGTTGAGCGTGGCCCGGAAGATCGCGTCGACGTCGGGCGGCAGCGGTCCGAGGAAGTCGGTGAACGAGCGGTCGTCGAGAAAGTCGAGCATCCGCTGCTGGCGCTCCGCCGCGGATTCGCCTGGCCGTTCCGCGGCGGTCGCGGCGTAGCGGCCGACCGCACGCCGCAGCACGACCCCCGCTCGCACGAGGGCTGCGCGCGAGCGCAACGACAGCGGCAGCCGGAAGGGGTACGTCTCGACTCTCCCGCTCGCGAGCACCCGGTCGCCGAGGGCGACGGCGGCGAGGCGTCCCTCGACCCGGGCGGCCGCCGTTCCGGTCTCCGCGATCAGCCGGCCGGTCGCCGAGCCGGCGCCGCCGAAGACGTGGGCGCCGAAGTTGAGCCACACCGGCCCCCGGGCCTCGGAGCGGATCCGGCCGCCGACCCGCTCGGAGGCCTCGAGCACCACCACGTCGAGGTCGCGGAGGTGCCAGGCGGCAGCGAGCCCGGCGATCCCGCCGCCGACGACGACGACGTCACAGGTCGATACGCTGCTCACTCAGCGGCTGACATTAACCACTTATCGAGCAGCGCGCCCGCGCGGCGCGCCCGAGCGGGAGGTCGAATGTTCGTCAATCGCATGCCGCGCTTCGAGGTCCTCGACGAGGACGCCGTGGCGACACTCGAACGGGGCTGGCGACGGATCCTCACCGACGTCGGCGTCGCCTTCGGCGACCCGGAGGCGATCGCCCTGCTCCGCGCGGCGGGCCAGCGGGTCGAGGGCGACGTCGCGTTTCTCGACCCGGAGTTCGTGCTCGAGCAGGTCGCCCTGGCCCCGACCGCGTTCGAGCTGCAGGCCCGAAACGCCGAGCAGAGCGTGCACGTGGGCGGAGACGCGATGGTCTTCGCCTCCGTGTACGGGTGCCCGTTCGTGCGCGAGGGCGAGATCCGCCGCGAGGCGACGATGGACGATTTCGAGCGTCTCGTGAAGCTGTCACACGCGTTCCCGCAGATCGACACACCGGGAGGCGTGATCTGCGAGCCGGGCGACCGTCCGCTCGACTCGCGCCACCTCGACATGACCTTCGCGTTGCAAACGCTCTCCGACAAGCCGTACTTCGGCTCCGTCACCTCCGGCCTGAACGCCCGGGACTCGATCCGGATGACGGAGATCCTCTTCGGCGGCGGCGGAGAAATCGAGGCCCTGCCCGCGCTCCTTGCGATCGTCAACGTCAACTCGCCGCTCCGCTACGACGAGCGCATGCTCGCGGCGCTGATGGAGTATGCCCGGGCCGGCCAGGCGCCGATCATCACCCCGTTCCTGCTGATGGGCGCGATGGCGCCGGTGTCGATCCCGGCGGCGATCGCGCAGCAGACCGCCGAGGCCTTCGCCGGGATCGCGCTCGCCCAGCTCGTCCGGCCCGGGTGCCCCGTCGTGCTCGGGTCGTTCCTCTCGAACACCGACATGCAGTCCGGCTCGCCGGGGCTTGGCGGTCCCGAGTCGGCGATCGGCCTCCTCTGCACCGGGCAGCTCGCCCGCCACTACGGCCTGCCGTGGCGCGCCGGCGGCGGCGGCCTGACGTCGAGCCAGACGGTCGACGCTCAGGCTGCCTACGAAGCCCTGAACACGATGCTGCCCGCGTTCCTCGCGGGCGCGAATCTCGTCATGCACGCGGCCGGCTGGCTCGAGTCGGGGCTCGTCTCATGCTTCGAGAAGTTCGTCGTCGACATCGAGCTGCTGCGTGTACTGCGCGACGAGTTCACGCCCCTCCGCGTCGACGAGGAGAGCCTCGCCTTCGGCGCCCACCTCGAGGTCGGCCAGGGAGGTCACTTCCTCGGCTGTGCGCACACGCTCGAGCGCTTTCGCACCTGCTTCTACCGGCCGCTGCTCTCGTCGACGGAGAACTTCGAGCGGTGGCAGCGCGGCGGCGGGCGCGACGCCACCGAGCGCGCGGCCGAGATCTTCCGCCGGACCCTGGAAGAGTACGAGACGCCCCCGATCGACGACGGCGTCCGCGCCGAGCTCGCCGAGTACGTCGTCCGTCGGCGCGCGGAGCTCGGGGACTGACCGCCATGACGCCCGAGCAGGTGCCGGCGCAGAGACGCAATCAGTCGGTGCAGAAGGCTGCAGCGCTCCTTCGAGCCGCGGCGGCCACGCCCGAAGGCGTCACCGTGAGCGAGCTCGCCCGCCGTGCCGCCCTGCCGAGGGCGACCGCCGGCCGCATGGTCGAAGCGCTGCTCGCCGAGCGCTTCCTGCGGAGGCTGCCCGACGACCGGGTCGCACTCGGCTCGGGGCTCTTTGCACTCGCGCGCGCCGCCGACGCCGACGCCGCGCTGCTCGACGCCGCCCGAGTGCCACTCGCGACACTGGCGGCAGCTGTCCCCGAGACGATCACGCTCACCGCGTCCCGGCCGGACGGCTCGCTCGAGATCGTCCGCCAGCTGGACGGCCCCCGCATGCTCGGGCTGACGAACTGGGTCGGCCGGCCGTTTCCGACGCACGCGAGCTCGAGCGGAAAGCTCGCGCTCGCGCTGGGCGCAGAGGCGGTGCGAAAGAGGCTGCCCGACACCCTCGAGCGGCACGCGAGCCGGACGATCACGCGCGGGGACGAGCTCGAAGCCGAGCTCGAGACGATCAGGCGGCAGCGCTACGCAGAGATCGTCGACGAGCTGGAGGACGGCCTCGCCGCCGTCTCCGTTCCCGTCTTCCTCGACGGCCAGCTGATCGCGAGCATCA
>VAWW01000024.1 GCA_005884575.1 Actinomycetota bacterium | reverse complement strand
CGGCGGTGTGCCCGGCAACACGATCACCTTCACAGGCTCGACACTTACGGGCCAGGGCACGACGCTCACATACGGCGGCATCGACAGCGTTCTCGTGATCGGCACCGATGGGAACGACGTCATCGACGCGTCAGGGGCCGCCGCGGGGCCGACCTTCGAGCTGCACGGCCGGCTCGGCGACGACACGCTGATCGGCGGCCCGGGGAACGACCTCGTCTGGGGGGACGACGGAAATGACACGCTCGCCGCCTGGTCAGGCCGCGACACCCTCGACGGGGCCGGCGGCTCGGACACCTACAAGATCACAGCTACGGGCTCTTCGCCGGCTCGCCGTCGGCGACCATCGCCACCGTCGGAGACAGCGGCGGCTCCGGCACGGACGCGCTCGTCTACTACGGCGCGCAGGCCGGTGACGCGTTTGCCATCAGATCGTCGAGCGTGATCGACAACGCCGAGAGTGTCTCGTACTCCGGCATCGAGGGTAGCCTCACCGTCTACGGCGGCGGCACGGGCACTGACCTGTTCTCCGTCGTGTCGTCTCCCGTGGGCGGCGTCGTGCTCGACGGCGAGGACGGGTCCGATACGTACACCGTTCACTGGGGGTCGCTGGTCGGCAACGTCCAGATCATCGACCGCGGCTCGAGCGGGACCGACAAGCTCGCCCTCGAGTGCGCCGGCACGACATTCGGGTCGGGCACTGCCTTGAACAGCGGCCACACCGTCACCTTCTCGGGAATCGAGCAGCCGCCGTCGCCGTGCACCGTCTCGTCGGCGTCGGCTTCGTCGGCTGCGGCAGCGGCCGCGACGACGTCGACCTCGACGACGACGGTTCCCTTCGCCGGCTCGGCCGGCGCCTCGCTGGGCACCGCGACGCCGGCCGCCGCAAGTAGCGGCCTGGTCGTCCGGCTGCTCGGCGCCCCGAAGGCCGGCCGCGTCGTGTGGGCCCTCGCGAACACGACCCCGGACGCCGTCACCTACGAGTGGCAGCTCTGCAAGGGGAAGTCGTGCGTCACGATCGCCGCCGGCAACGCGGCCGGGATTCGCGTCCGGCCCGAGTGGGTCGGCAAGCAGCTCCGCGTTCTCGTCCACGCGCGGGCCGACGGGAGCAGGCCCGCGGCCGTCGCCGCCGCGAAGACGCCCTCGCTCCGCCGCCGCTAGCGCGTCGACGCCGCAGCGACCGCGGCCTGGCCGTAGCTGATCCCGCCGTCGTTCGGCGGCACCAGGCGATGCGCGAGCACGCGGAAGCCGAGCCGTTCGACGCGCCGCCGCGTCGATTCGAGTAGCCGGAGGTTCTGGAAGCTGCCGCCGGAGAGGACGACGGTTCGCGGCTCGGCGACCTCCGCGCACACCGCTGCGGCGCCGGCGGCGACCGCCTCGTGGAACGCGGCGGCGATCTCGGAACGCTCGCGACCGGCGACGAGGTCCGAGTAACAGTCCGTTACGAGCGACGGATCTCCGAACCGCCACGCGTACGGCTCCGCTTCGACCGCTCCGGCCAGGTGCTCGAGCTCGACGGCCGCCTGGCCCTCGAAGGTGACCTCCTCGCGCCCGCAGAGCAGCGCGTCGACGGCGTCGAAGAGCCGGCCCATCCCGGAGGAGAGCGGCGCGTTGACCTGCAAGCTCTCACGGACGGCCGGCCAGCGCTCGAACGGCACCGGCACACCCGCCCGTTCGAGGAAGCAGGCGGCGACGCGCCACGGCTCGCGGATCGCGGCGGCCCCACCCGGCAGCGGGACCGGATCGAGGTGCGCGAGCCGGTCGAACGACGCGAGGTCGCAGCGGAGCAGCTCTCCGCCCCAGAGCGTGCCGTCGCTGCCGTACCCGGTGCCGTCGAAGACGAGCGCGAGCACCGGCCCGGTCTCTCCGTGCTCGGCGAGGCACGCCGCCGCATGGGCGTGGTGGTGCTGGACGCCGACGAGCTCCGCGTCCTGCTCGAGCGCCCACTTCGTCGCGAGGTACTCCGGGTGGAGGTCGTACGCGACGACCTCGGGCTCGGCGCCGAGCATCGCGAGGTAGAGCTCGAGGTCAGACCGGAAGGCGGCGTATGCGAGCTCGGTGTCGAGGTCGCCGAGGTGCGGAGAGAGGAACGCCTGGCGGCCGCGCGCGACGCAGAACGTGCTCTTCAGCTCGGCGCCGGCCGCGACGATCGTCCTCCCGGCGCGCACCGGGAGCGGCAAGGCCCCGGGCACGAAGCCGCGCGAGCGGCGGATCGGAAACGCTGCGCGGACGACCGAGTCCTCGCAGCGCCGGTGGATCGGCCGGTCGTGCGCCAGGAAGAGATCAGCGATCCCGGCAAGGCGCTCGCGGGCCTCGTCGTCGTCCACTGCGATCGGCTCGTCCGACCGGTTGCCGCTCGTCATCACCAGCGCGCCGCCGAAATCGGCGAGCAGCAGGTGATGGAGAGGGGTGTACGGGAGCATGACGCCGAGCCAGGGGACGCCCGGCGCCGCCGAGTGCGCGACCGGCGCGTCGGCCCGCCGCCGTAGCAGGACGATCGGCCGCTCGCGCGACCGAAGCAGCTCGTCGTCCCCCGGATCGGCCTCGACGAGCGCCGCGGGATCGTTCGTCATCACCGCGAACGGCTTGTCCTCGCGGTGCTTGCGCGCGCGGAGCCGCGCGACCGCGTCCTCGTCCGCGGCGTCGCAGGCCAGGTGATAGCCGCCGAGTCCCTTGACGGCGACGATCGCGCCGGCGCGGAGCCCCGCGACGCCCTCCTCGAGCGGAACCGAGAGCCGTGGCCCGCAGACCGGGCACGCGATCGGCTCCGCGTGGAAGCGCCGGTCGGCCGGATCCTCGTACTCGCGCCGGCACTCGGCACACAGCGGAAAGCCGGCCATCGTCGTGCGCGGCCGGTCGTACGGGACGTCGACGACGATCGTGAAGCGCGGCCCGCACTGGGTGCAGTTGACGAACGGGTAGCGGTAGCGGCGGTCGTCCGGGTCAAAGAGCTCGCGCAGGCAGTCCTCGCAAGTTGCGACGTCCGCCGGGACGAGCGCAGTTCGGCCCGTCGCGTCACTCGGGAGGATCGAGAATGCGCGCTCGCCGAGCGCCGCGAGCGGTGCGGCCGCGACGGACTCGACGCGGGCCAGAACCGGAGCCTCGTCCCGCAGCCCGGCCGCGAACGCGTCGAGCGCCCGGCCGTCGCCCTCCGCCTCGACGACGACGCCCGTGCCGTCGTTGAGCACGAAGCCGCCGAGCGAGTGCCGACGCGCCAGCCCGTACACGAACGGCCGGTAGCCGACTCCCTGGACGACACCGGAAACGCGGAAGCGCCGCCGTTCGACAGCCATGCGCGCACATTGTCCATGACCGGGTACCTCCACGTTTGTACGACGCCGTTACAAGGTTGACGGCTCCATCGTCAGCCGAAACAATCCCGCTCTCGCCGTCCACCTGTGGGGGGAAAGCCGCCGATGTGCCTCGCCATTCCGGGGCGCGTGCTGGAGATCGTCGACGAGCGGAATCGGCTCGCCCGCGTCGACGTGGCCGGGGTTCAGCGGAACGTCAACGTCGGCCTGCTGGACGCGGTCGACGCGGGGGACTGGGTGCTGATCCACGTCGGCTTCGCCATGTCGAAGGTGGACGAGGAGGAGGCGCAGACGACGCTCGGCCTGCTGCAGCGGATGGGCGAGGCGTACGAGCAGGAGCTCGAGGACCTGAAGGGGAGCGCGATCGGGTGAGCTGCGACGCCGACGGGCACTGCGTCACCTGCTCGGACGAGGGGGTGCCGATGCGCGTCGTCGCGACGGATGCCGAAGGGCTCGCGGTTTGCGCGGGCGGGGTGGAGGTCATGACCGACCTCGTGGGGGACGTCGAGCCGGGCGATGAGCTGCTCGTCCACGCGGGTGTCGCACTCGCGAGGCTCGGAGGCCGCGAGGCCGACGGATGAAATATGTAGACGAGTATCGGGACGCGGAGCTCGGCCGCGCTCTTGCCGCCGAGATCGTCGCCACCGTCGAGCCGGGCCGCCACTACAAGGTGATGGAGGTCTGCGGCGGCCACACGCACACGATCTACAAGTACGGCGTCGACGACCTGCTGCCGGCGAACGTCGAGCTCGTCCACGGTCCCGGCTGCCCGGTCTGCGTGATTCCCATGGGCCGCGTCGACGACGGGGTCGCCGTCGCGCACGAGGAGGGCGTCATCTTCACGTGCTTCGGCGACATGATGCGCGTGCCGGGCGGCGACGGGACGCTGCTCGAGGCGAAGGCTGAGGGCGCGGACATTCGCATGGTCTACTCGCCGCTCGACGCGCTGCGGATCGCGCGCGAGAACCCGGACCGCGAGGTCGTGTTCTTCGCCGTCGGCTTCGAGACGACGGCGCCGTCGACCGCGCTGACGCTGATGCGCGCGAAGGCCGAGGGCGTCCGGAACTTCTCGGTCTTCTGCAACCACGTGACGATCGTGCCGCCGCTGCGGGCGCTACTCGAATCGCCGGACCTGCGGCTCGACGGCTTCATCGGCCCGGGCCACGTCTCGACCGTCGTCGGCGCGCGGCCGTTCGAGTTCATCCCCGCGGACTACGGGAAGCCGGTCGTCATCTCCGGCTTCGAGCCGCTCGACCTGCTGCAGTCGGTCTACATGGTGCTGCGGCAACTCGCGGACGGCCGCTGCGAGGTCGAGAACCAGTACAAGCGCGTCGTCCCGTACGACGGCAATCCGCAGGCGCTCGCCGTGCTCGCCGAGGTGTTCGAGCTCCGGCCCCACTTCGAGTGGCGCGGCCTCGGGTTCATCTCGCACAGCGGCCTGAAACTGTCGGAGGCGTACCGCGACTTCGACTCCGAGCTGCGGTTCGCGGTGCCGGGCGTGCGCGTCGCCGATCCGAAGGCGTGTCAGTGCGGCGAGGTGCTGAAGGGCGTCATCAAGCCGTGGGAGTGCAAGGTCTTCGGCACCGCCTGCACGCCGGAGCGGCCGATCGGCACCTGCATGGTCTCCTCGGAAGGCGCCTGCGCCGCCTACTACAACTACGGGCGCTTCGCGCGCGAGCGGGTCGTGGTCTGATGGAAAGGACCGAGGACCATGTCCTGGGGCTGATCGAGCGCGTGAAGTCGAAGCCGCTCCGGTTCCGCGACGAGCAGATCACGATGGCGCACGGCGCCGGCGGCAAGGCGACGCTGACGCTGATCGAGGGCCTGCTCGCCCCGGCCTTCGGGATCGACGAGCTCGCGGACGCCGCCGCCGTCGGAGAGCTCGCGGTCACCACCGACAGCTTCGTTGTCAGGCCGATCCGCTTTCCCGGCGGCTCGATCGGCGAGCTCGCGGTGAACGGCACGGTCAACGACCTCGCGGTCAGCGGCGCGCGACCGCTCGCGCTGACGCTGTCGCTCGTGCTCGAGGAGGGCCTGTCGGCGGACGAGCTACGTGCCGAGGTCGAGGCGATTGCCCGCGCGGCAGAGGCGGCGGGCGTGCGGATCGTCGCCGGCGACACGAAGGTCGTCGAGCGCGGCCGCTGCGACTCGATGTACGTGACGACGACCGGGATCGGCCGGCTCGATCCGCGGGCGCAGCTCTCGCCGTCGTCGTTGCGGCCCGGCGACCGGATTCTCGTGTCCGGTCCCGTCGGCGAGCACGGCACCGCGATCATGCTCGCCCGAGGCGAGTTCGAGCTCGACGCGGCGATCGAATCCGACACGAAGCCGCTCTGGCCGGCGGTCGACGCGCTGCTCGACGCGGCCGGCGACTCGCTCCGGTGCGTTCGCGACGCGACGCGCGGCGGTGTCGCGAGCGTCCTCAACGAGCTCGCCCGCGCCTCCGGCGTCGCGATCGTCGTCCGCGAGGCGCAAGTGCCCGTGCATCCCGCAGTCGCGGGCGCCTGCGAGATCCTCGGCATCGACCCGATGTACGTCGCGAACGAGGGGACGCTCGTCGCCTTCGCCGCGCCCGAGGCGGCCGACGACGCGCTCGCGGCGCTGCGCTCGGTCGCGGGCTGCGAGGCCGCGGCCGAGATCGGCGAGGTGAAGACGGAGCCGCCCGGGATGGTGCTCGTGGAGACCGGCTTCGGCGGGCGGCGGGTGATGGACATGCTCGTCGGCGATCCGCTGCCGAGGATTTGTTAGTGCCCCTCCCAGCGATACACGCCGGCGCCTGGCCCGCGATCACGCGGCGCGAGAGTCCACCCTCGCCCTTGCCAAGGCGCCCAGCCGCATGACTGGAAGGGGCACTGATTCACGAGCTGTCGATCGCCGATGCGATCGTGACGATCGCCCGCGAGCACGCCGGCGACCGGCGCGTCGCCGCGGTCGAGGTGAAGATCGGCCACCTGCGACAGGTCGTTCCGTCCGCGCTGAGCCTGGCATTCGAGCTCGTCGCGGACGGCACGGTCGTCGAGGGGGCGGAGCTGAGGGTGGAGGAGATCCCGGCGCGGGTCGCGTGCCGGGAGTGCGCGGCCGAGCGCCGCGTGACGGAGTTCCCGTTCCTATGCGCGGAGTGCGGCAGCCTGGACGTCGAAGTGATCGCCGGCGACGAGCTGCTCGTGGACGCGCTCGAGCTCGAGGACGCAGTAGCCGTAGCGAGGTAGAGGAGGACAAGGTGGCGACGAGCTTTGCCGAGCAGCCGTCCGGCCAGACCGGTTCGGGCGTCGACGAGGTGCACATCCTCTGGATCTCGGAGGGGATGAGCTGCGACGGCGACACGGTTTCGATCACGGCGGGAACGCTGCCGGCAATCGAGGAGGTGGTGCTCGGCCTCGTCCCCGGCCTGCCGAAGGTGCACCTGCACAACAAGGTGCTCGATCCGTCGCTCGGCGGCGAAGAGTTCCTGACGCCGTTCCGCGCGGCGGTGCGGGGCGAGCTCGATGCGCCCTACGTGCTCGTGATCGAAGGCTCGATTCCGAACGAGAAGATCAACGGCGAGGGGTATTGGACGTCGTTCGGGAACGACGACGTGACCGGCGAGCCGCTGACGCTGAACTGGTGGATCGACCACCTCGCACCCGGCGCCTGGGGCGTCGTCGCCGTCGGCACCTGCGCCGCGTACGGCGGCATCCACGCGATGGCCGGCAATCCGACCGGCTGCATGGGGCTCGCGGACTACCTCGGCTGGGACTTCCGCTCGGCCGGCGGCCTGCCGATCGTGAACATCCCCGGCTGCCCGGTGCAGCCGGACAACTTCATGGAGACGCTGACCTGGCTGCTCTACCAGGCCGCGGGCCTCGCGCCGGTGATCCCGCTCGACGAGCAGCTGCGGCCGCAGTGGCTCTTCGGCAAGACCGTCCACGAGGGGTGCGACCGCGCGGGCTACTACGAGCAGGCCGACTTCGCGAAGGACTACAACTCGCCGAAGTGCCTCGTGAAGATCGGCTGCTGGGGCCCGGTCGTCAACTGCAACGTCACGAAGCGCGGCTGGATGGACGGGATCGGCGGCTGCCCGAACGTCGGCGGCATCTGCATCGGCTGCACGATGCCCGGCTTCCCCGACAAGTTCATGCCCTTCATGGACGAGCCGCCGGGCGCGACGGCGTCCGGGTCGATGATCGCGATGTACGGCCCGCTCATCCGCAAGCTTCGCAGCATCACGAACAAGACGATGAACAAGGAGCCGAAGTGGCGGCACAACCGCGACGCCCTGACCACCGGCTACGACCCGCGCTGGCGCGCGTAGGAGGGAGGACGAGCGATGGCAACCACGCGTGAGCGCATCAAGCCGGAGAGCCGCAACGTCGTCGACATGTCGTGGGATCCGGTCACCCGGATCGTCGGCAACCTCGGCATCTACACGAAGATCGACTTCGACAACCGCGAGGTGATCGACTGCAAGAGCACGTCGTCGATCTTCCGCGGCTACAGCGTCTTCATGAAGGGCAAGGATCCACGCGACGCCGGCTTCATCACGAGCCGCATCTGCGGGATCTGCGGCGACAACCACACCGTCTGCTCGATCTACGCGCAGAACATGGCGTACGGGATCAGGACGCCGCCGCTCGGCGAGTGGATCATGAACCTCGGCGAAGCCGCGGAGTACATGTTCGACCACACGATCTTCCAGGACAACCTGATCTTCGTGGACTTCTGCGAGCAGATGGTCAAGGACACGAATCCCGGCCTGCTCGACAAGGCGAACAAGACCGACGCGCCGCGCGCGGAGATCCACGGCTACAAGACGATCGGCGACATCATGCGCGCCTTCAATCCGTTCGAGGGCGAGATCTACAAGGAGGCGCTGCACTTCAGCCGCGTCACCCGCGAGATGTTCTGTCTGATGGAGGGCCGGCACGTCCATCCCTCGACGATGTATCCGGGCGGCGTCGGGACGGTTGCGACGCCGCAGCTCTTCACCGACTACCTCGTCCGGCTGCTGCGCTGCCTCGACTTCGTCAAGCGCTCGGTGCCGCTGAACGACGACGTGTTCGACTTCTTCTACGAGCAGCTTCCGGGCTACGAGAAGGTCGGCCTGCGGCGGACGCTGCTCGGCTGCTGGGGCGCGTTCAACAACCCGGACCACGTCGACTACAAGTACGAGAACATGAACCACTGGGGGAACGAGATGTTCGTCACCCCCGGCGTCGTCGTCGACGGGGAGCTCGTGACGCACGATCTCGTCGACATCAACCTCGGCATCCGCATCCTCCTCGGCAGCTCGTACTACGAGGACTGGGTGAACGAGGAGACGTTCGTCGAGAAGGATCCGCTCGGGAACCCGATCGACAAGCGTCATCCGTGGAACCAGACGACGCTTCCCAAGCCGCAGAAGCGCGACCTCGAGGGCGGCAACTACAGCTGGGTGATGAGCCCGCGCTGGTATGACACGCGGACGGGCGACCACCTCGCGCTCGACACCGGCGGCGGCCCGCTCGCGCGGCTCTGGGCGACGGCACTCGCCAATAAGGTCGACATCGGCTACGTGAAGGCGACCGGCTCGAGCGTGCAGATCAACCTGCCGCGGTCGGCGCAGCTGCCGGAGATGCAGCTCGAGTGGAAGATCCCGCAGTGGTCGAACACGATCGAGCGCGACCGCGCCCGTATCTACTTCGTCGCGTACGCCGCGGGGTGCGCGCTCCACTTCGTCGAGCAGGCGCTGAACCTGGTGCGGCAAGGGCAGACGAAGGTCTTCCAGGACTTCGAGGTTCCCGACGAGGCGATCGGCTGCGGCTTCCACGAGGCCGTGCGGGGCGTGCTGTCGCACCACCTCGTGATCCGCAACAAGAAGATCGCGAACTACCACCCGTATCCGCCGACGCCGTGGAACGGCAGCCCGACGGACAGCTACGGGACGCCGGGACCGTACGAGGACTCGGTGATGGGTCTCCAGCTGTTCGAGGAGAACGACCGGGAGAGCTTCCGCGGGATCGACATCATGCGAACCGTCCGTAGCTTCGACCCGTGCCTGCCGTGCGGCGTCCACATGTACCTCGGCAAGGGCAAGACGCTGAAGCGCGTGCACTCGCCGATGCTCGGGATGGGCGGCTCGACGTGAACGTCGAGCGGGTCGAGCAGCTCCTCGAGTCGATCGAGGACGATCCGCGTGCGGTCGAGGCGGTGCAGGCCGTCGTCGACCTCTACGGCGAGGCGCTCGCGCGGCTGCTCGCGGGAGCCGACCCGGTCGAAGACGAGCTCGTCTCGCATCTCCTGCTCGTTCACGACCTGCATCCCGTCGACGTCGAGACGCGGATCAGGCAGGCGCTCGACGGCGTGCGGCCGTACCTCGGCTCGCACGGCGGCGACGTTGAGCTCCTCGGCGTCGAGGACGGCGTCGCCCGGGTGCGGCTCGGCGGAACGTGCGACGGCTGCCCGTCGTCGGCGGTGACCCTGCAGAACGCGATCGAGGCCGCGATCCTCAAGGCCGCCCCGGACGTCGAGCGGATCGAGGCGGAGGGCGTCGCGGAGCCCACGGCGGCGCTGCTCCAGATCGGGTCGCTGCAGTGTCCGACCGAGCTCAGCGCGTGAGCACGCGGCTCCGGAGCCTCGCGCAGCGGCCGGAGCCCCCACCGGCTCCCGTCGAGGAGGAGGTGTGCGAGCTCTGCTCGGAGCCCGTTCCGCCCGCCCACCGGCATCTGCTCGACCTCGAGAGCCGCCGCCTGCTTTGCGCGTGCCGTGCGTGCTCGATCCTGTTCGACTCGCGGGCGGCCGGTGGCGGGCACTTTCGGCTCGTGCCGGACGGGGTGCGCCTCGTGCGCGAGTTCGAGCTCGACGACGCGCTCTGGAACGGCCTGCGGATCCCGGTCGACATGGCGTTCTTCTTCCGGAGCAGCGCCGCCGGACGGGTCGTCGCGTTCTATCCGAGCCCCGTCGGCGCGACCGAGTCACTGCTCGAGCTCGACGCGTGGGAGGACATCGTCACGCGGAATCCGATCCTGGAATCGGTCGAACCGGACGTCGAGGCGTTGCTCGTGAACCGGACGAAGGGCGCGAGCGAGTGCTGGTTGGTGCCGGTGGACCGCTGCTACGCGCTCGTCGGGCTGATCCGTATGCACTGGCGGGGCTTCGGCGGCGGCGAGGAGGTGTGGTCCGCGGTCGGCGAGTTCTTCGACGGCCTGCGAGGCGACGCGAAACTGGTTCGCGCGTCGGGTATTGAGTTCCCGCGTGTCGACCGGTCAGTTCAGACGGGCGCAGGGGCAGAGCCCGCGCGCCCCGACAGCGGCGCCGCAAGCGGCGCCGCGGCGAAGGAGGGGGAGCGGTGGCAAACCTGAGAGTCGGCAAGCCCGACGCGAAGCCCGACACGCCGGCGCACACGCGGGGCGTCAACGAGGGCAACAAAGGGCCGACGGAGAAGCAGCCCGGCCACAAGCCCGACGGGACGGTGACGGCCGAGCGCTCGACCGGCGTCAATCCGAAGGCGCACAACCCGATCGACCCCCGCATGCCCAACCTGCCGCCGGCGTGACTTCGAGTGTCCCCGAGACGCTTCCACAGCTCGCGTTCGCGGTCGAAGGCGCGGAGGCCGTCCGGTTCGCCGCTGCTCCGACGCTCGCGTTCGCGCTGCGGATCGAGAGCGACCTGCCGGTCCGCTCCCTCGCGCTGAGCGTGCAGATCCGGATCGTCCCGACGCGCCGCTCGTACGACGCCGCGGACGAGGACGGGCTCGTCGAGCTCTTCGGCACGCCCGAGCGCTGGGGCGAGACGCTGCGCAGCTTCCTCTGGACGAACGCGACGCTGGTCGTGCCGCCGTTCGAGGGCAGGACCGTCGCCGAGCTGCCGGTCGCCTGCACGTACGACCTCGAGGTCGCGGCGACGAAGTACTTCCACGCGCTCGGCGACGGCGACGTGCCGCTGGAGCTGTTGTTCAGCGGGACGGTCTTCTACGTCGGTGACGAGGGGCAGCTCCGGACGGCCAAGGTTCCGTGGGAGTGCGAGGCGCAGTTCCGGCTGCCGGTCGGCGTCTGGAAGGAGGCGATCGCGCGGAGCTTCCCCGGCGCGGCGTGGC
The DNA here is from genome assembly GCA_005884575.1 of Actinomycetota bacterium. Lineage (GTDB taxonomy): Bacteria > Actinomycetota > Thermoleophilia > Gaiellales > Gaiellaceae > AC-16. Next base: position 44,605 of record VAWW01000024.1, on the reverse strand, counting down.
TGCGGCTCCGGCAGGACGTCTTCGACCGCCTCGCCGCGTACAAGGCGCGCGGCACGCACCCGACCTGGGAGGCGGCGATCGAGGAGCTGCTCGAGCGGTGAACGAGCAGGTGAGGCAGATCGCCGACGCCGTGCTCTACGAGGGCTACATCCTGTGGCCGTACACGCGCTCGGCGACGAAGAACGCGCAGCGCTGGACGTTCGGCGGCGTCTATCCGCCGCGACGGAGCGCCGAGCATCCCGACGATCGCGACGAGATCCGCTGCGAATGCCTGCTCGAGGGCGACGGCGACGTCGACGTGACCGTCCGCTTCCTCCAGATCGTCCGGCGCGACCCCGTGCAGGATGGGCAGCGCGTCGACGAGATCACGGTCGACGGTGAGCGTCACCTCGCATGGGACGAGGCCGTCGAACGCGAGCTCACTCCCGGACCGTTCGCGATCGCGGGCGGAGTCGCCGAGGAGCCGCTCGGCGCAGGCGCGGCGATCGTTCGGTCGTGGGAGTCGCTCGCCGGCACGATCGAGGTCCGCCGCGACGGCCTGTGCGTCGCCGTGCGCGTCGCGAACGAGACGCCCTGGGACGGCGGTGACCGCGACGACGCGCTGCGGCGCACGTTCTGCTCGACGCACGTCGTCCTGCGCGCGGAGCGCGGCGCGTTCGTCTCCCTCACCGATCCGCCCGAACGCCATGCGGAGGCCGCGGCCGCCTGCGACAACGTCGGCCTCTGGCCGGTGCTCGTGGGCGATGAGCGCACGCTGCTCGCCGCACCGATCATCCTCTCCGACTATCCGCAGATCGCACCGGAAAGCCCAGGAGACCTGTTCGACGCGACGGAGATCGACCGGATGCTGATCCTCAACGTGATGTCGCTGACGCCGGAGGAGCAGGATGAGATGCGCGCCACCGACCCACGCGCGCGCGAGATCCTCGACCGCTGCGCCGCACTGAGCCGCGAAGAGCTGCTGCGCCTGCACGGAGTGATGCGATGAGCGACCCCTGGGACGAGCTCCAGCGGCCGGGTCCTTCGTCGGCAGAGGTCGCGGGCGTCACGATCCGGCGCGGCAGCCGCGTGCGCCTGCACCCGCGCGCAGGCGGCGACATCTTCGATCTCGCGCTGGCCGGCAAGCTCGCCGCCGTCGAATCCCTCGAAGAGGACGACGAAGGTCGCGTGCATGTGACGGTGACGCTCGACGACGATCCGGGCCGCGATCTCGGCGCCGCGCGCGTGCTCGGCCACCGCTTCTTCTTCCGCCTCGACGAGATCGAGCCCGTCGAGGGCGGCGACGAGCAGGCGGCGAGCGCGGGCACGCGGATCCTCGTTGCGGGCGTCGGCAACATCTTTCTCGGCGACGACGGCTTCGGCGTCGCGGTCGCGAACCGGCTCGCCGAGCGCGAGCTGCCGGAGGGCGTCGACGTGCGCGACTTCGGGATCCGCGGCATGGATCTCGCGTACGCGCTCCAGGACGGCTACGACGCGGTCGTCTTCGTCGACGCGGCGCCGCGCGGCGAGGCGCCGGGGACGCTCTCGGTGATCGAGCCGGAGCTCGACCTCGACGAGGTCGTGCTCGACACGCACGGCATGGATCCGCTGCGGGTGATTGCGCTCGCCCGCGCGCTCGGCGGCATTCCGCCGCGCGTGCTCGTCGTCGCGTGCGAACCGGAGACCGTCGTCCACGGCGAGCACGACGAGGAGCTCGTCGGCGAGCTCAGCGCTCCCGTACGTGCGGCCGTCGACGAGGCGGCAACGCTCGTCTGCTCGGTCGTCGAGGCGGAGATCAAATCGACCCGAAAGGCGGTACGACAGTGAAGAAGCTCCTCGGAATCATCTTTCTCCCGATCGCGGCGATCCTCGCGCTGGCCGTCCCGTCGCTGCGCCGCTACCTGAAGATCGAGAAGATGTAGCCGTGCATCGGACGAAGGTGCGGATCGTCGAAGGAGTCCTCGACGCGAACGACACGATCGCGCGTGCCAACCGCGCCGACTTCGACGACGCGGGCGTGACGGTCGTCAACCTGATGAGCGCGCCGGGCGCGGGGAAGACCTCCCTGCTCGAGCGCACGGTGCGGAATCTCGAGGGCATCCGCATCGGCGTCCTCGAGGGCGACGTCCAGGGCAGCCTCGACGCCGACCGGCTCGCGTCGCTTCACGTCCCGGTGACGCAGATCAACACCGACCCGGGCTTCGGCGGCGAGTGCCATCTCGACGCGAACATGGTCCGCTCGGCGATCCCGTCGATCCCGCTCGAGGAGCTCGACCTGCTCGTGATCGAGAACGTCGGCAACCTCGTGTGCCCGGCGGAGTTCCGCGTCGGCGAGCACCACCGCGTGATGATCTCGTCCGTGACCGAGGGCGAGGACAAGCCGCTCAAGTACCCGCTGATGTTCCGCGCCTGCGAGCTCGTGCTCGTGAACAAGATCGACCTCGTCCCGCACCTCGATTTCGATCTCGGCAAGCTGCTCGCGAACGTCGAGGCGGTGCATCCGGGGATGCCGACCGCGCTCGTCAGCGCGCGCACCGGCGAGGGCGTCGAGGAATGGCGGCGCTGGCTCGTCCAAGCCGTGGGTCGCGTCGCGCAGCCGGCGTGACCGTCGCTCGCATCGAAGGCCTCGACGCGCTGCTCGCGCGCCGGCTCGATGCGGGGGAGCGCTTCTTCGCGGCCGAGGCCGGACGCATCGCAGAGCTCTGCCGGCAGATGGCGGAGCGCTTCGCCGCCGGCGGCCGGCTCCTCGCGGTCGCCTCGTCGCCGCAGGGCCGGTCCGACGCGCACCACGTCGCTGTCGAGTTCGTCCATCCGGTGATCGTCGGCAAGCGCGCGCTGCCGGCGCTCGCGCTCGGCCCGGACGATGTCGCGACGCTCGCGGCTCCCCACGACATGACGATCGCCTTCGACGGTCCGCGGCTCGTCGTCTCCGCCGGCGTCGACTGGGCCTTCGAGCCGCCGAGCGACGATCCGTTCGTCCGCCAGGAGCTCGAGGAGACGCTCTACCACGTCCTCTGGGAGCTCGTGCACGTGTTCTTCGACCACCTCGGCAGCTCGACCGCGGGCGCCGGTGCGTCCGGCTTCCTCTACCCGTTCCTCGGCGAGCAGTCGCGCGATCTCGCGGCCGTGGAGGAGGACGTGCGCCGCTCGGTGCTGATGAAGGCCGAGGAGGCCGCCGAGCTGCGCACACGGACCGTCGAAGGGGCGCGGAGCGCGCTGCTCGCCGCCGCCGTCGCCGTCCGCGACGCCCTCGATGCGGGTTCCGCGCTGCTCGCCTTCGGCAACGGCGGCTCGGCGACCGACGCGATGGATCTCGTCGCCGACTTCCGTGCCGCGCCCCAGGGATGGCCGGCGCGGCGCGCGCTCGACCTGACCGCCGACAGCGCGATCCTGACCGCGCTCGCGAACGACATCGGCCCGGACGTCCTCTTCGCGCGGCAGGTGATCGCGTACGGGCGCCGGGGCGATGTCGCGGTTGCGCTCTCGACGAGCGGCGGCTCGTCGAACGTGATCGAGGCGCTCGCCGAGGCGCGCACCCGCGGCCTCCGCACGATCGCGTTCGTCGGCTACGACGGCGGCCGGATCGCCGCCGAGCAGCTCGCGGACCACGTCGTCGTCACTCCGTCGCAGCACATTCCGAGGATCCAGGAGGCCCAGGCGACGGCGTACCACGTCCTGCGCGAGCTGGTCGAGACGTGACCCGCAAGCGCGAGGCGCCCGCCGCGCAGCCCGACGAGATCTACGCGCGCGTACGCGAGGAAGGCAGGCGCCGGCTGTCTCGGCCCGTGAAGGAGCTGGCCGCGACCGCGCTCGTCGGCGGCTTCGACGTCACCTTCGGCGTCGTCGCATTCGCGCTCGCCGCAGGTGCCGTCGCGGCTCGATCGGGCACACAGACCGCCCAGCTGGTCGGCGCGCTCGCCTTCGGCATCGGGTTCGTGTTCGTCGTCGTCGGCAAGTCCGAGCTCTTCACGGAGAACTTCCTCGTCCCGATCGCGGGCCTGAACCGGGGGCGCCGCGACTGGGCGAAGCTCGCGGAGCTCTGGATCGCGACGCTCGTCCTCAATCTCGCCGGCGGCGCACTGCTGGCGGTGATCGTCACGAGCCACGGCCTTCTGCCGGCCGCGGCGCAGCAGGCGGTAACGCAGCTCGCCGAGCGGCTCGCGGGCTACGGCGCGTTGACGGCGTTCCTGAGTGCGCTCGTCGCGGGAGCGCTGATGACGCTGATGACGTGGTTCGTCGAGGGGGCGGCGGAGACGGGGGGCGTGCGGATCGTGATGAGCTGGGTGGTCGGCGCCCTGATCGTCCTCGGTGGGTTCAACCACGCGATCGTGAGCACGATCGAGATGCTGTTCGGCATCCGGTACGGCGCCGGCGTCAGCACCGGCGATCTCTTCTCCAACCTCGGACTCGCCGTCGGCGGCAACCTCGTCGGGGGACTGCTGCTCGTCACGTTCGCGCGGTCGACGCAGGCGCTCGCGGCCTCGCCGACGTGAGTGCGCGCGCCCGCCCGGCCGCCGCCAGCTGGAGCGCAGGCACCGGCCGCTCGTCGTGATCGACCTGATCGAGACGCTCGCCCATTACCTCGTCGCGGTCGTGTTCCTCGTGATCGTCGGCGTCGTCCTCTCCCGGACGGCGTCCACCTCGTTACCAACCGACACCACTTCGCCGTGCAGGTGACCTCCGGTATCAACGACGTCCTGTTCGTCGTGATCGTGCTCGAGCTCCTGCGCACCGTCGTCGCGCACCTCGAGACCGAGGACTTCCAGCTCAGGTCGTTCCTGATCATCGGGATCATCTCCGCGGTGCGGCACATCCTCGGCGTCGGCGCTCGGCTGACGCTCGAGGCCGGGATCACGGACACCCAGTTCAACCGCGCGCAGATCGAGCTCGGCGTCAGCGCGGCCGTCGTGCTCGCGCTGGCCGTCAGCTTCATCCTGATCAGCCGGGCAGGCGTCGAGTGACGTTACGTCCCGGCCCTGGGCACCGCCGGTATCGCGGCGAGCGGCGGCGAGGAGCTCAGGCGGCGGCGCGTTGCGCGCCGCCGCCTGTCGTCCGTACGAGCTGTGCGATGCGGTCGCGCAGCCGTTCGATCTCGTCGCTGTGCTCCTGGATCTCCGCCGTGCTCGCGCCGCGCTCCTCGAGGAGAGCGCGGACGAACACGAGGCCCTTCAGGTGCAGGAACAGGTCGTCGGCTTCGCGCAGCCGTTCCATCAGGCCGCCTCGAGCGCGAGATCCTCGACGGTCTCGACCTCGGCCGCCTTCGCCCGCGACTCGATCAGCACACCCGATACGACCGCGCCGGCGAGCGCGATCGCCGCGAGCACGTAGAAGGTGATCTGGAAGCCGTGCGTCAGCGCGGCGCCGCTCAGCGCGCCGACACCGGGGTGCGAGCTGACGTAATGGCCCGTGAACGTCGTCGCGATCGTCGTAGCGACGGCGACTCCGATCGCTCCGCCGATCTGCTGGCTCGTGTTGAGGAGCCCGGAGGCGATGCCCGCCTCGGACGACGGCACGCCGGCGAGCGCCCCGATCGACATCGGCACGAAGGCGAGCGCGAGTCCGAATCCGCTGACGATGAACGCCGGGAACAGATCCCAGAAGTAGTGACCGTGCACCGGCAGCTGCGCGTAGAGGACGAGCGCGCCCGCTGCGAGCACCATCCCGAGCGGGAGGAGCGGGCGGACGCCCACGCGTGTCGCGAGCGCCTGAGCGACGCCCGAGAAGCTGATGATCGTGAGCGTCAGGGCGACGTACGCCACGCCGGTCTGCAGCGCCGAGTAGTGGAGCACCTGCTGCATGTAGAGCGTCAGCAGGAAGAACTGCGAGAAGAGCGCGGCCCCGAGAAGCAGGCCCGCCGCGTTCGATCCCGCGAGCGTGCGCAGCTTGAAGATCGCGAGCGGCAGGAGCGGGGCCTTCGAGCGGAACTCGATCACCACGAACGCGAGGATGAGCGCCACCGAAGCGGCGATCAGCCCGATCGTCTCCGTCGTTCCCCAGCCGTGCTGCGTCGCACGGGTCATCGCATAGACGAGCAGCATCAGCCCGGACGTGATCGACACGGCGCCGGCGGCGTCGAAATGGCGGTGGTTCAGCACCGCGCGGCTCTCGCGGACGAGCAGCGGGGTGACCGCGAGCACGAGCACGCCGACGGGGATGTTGACGAAGAAGATCCACGACCAGCTGAACGCGCTCGTCAGCGCGCCGCCGAGCAGCACGCCCGCTGCGGCTCCGCTGCCCGAGACGGCGCCCCAGATGCCGAGGGCGAGGTTGCGCTCGCGTCCCTCGGCGAAGGTCGTCGTCAGGATCGACAGCGCGGCCGGCGAGACCAGCGCCGCACCGAGTCCCTGGAGCGCGCGGAACGCGATCAGCGAACCCTCCGACCAGGCGAGGCCGTCGAGCAGCGAGCTGACCGTGAAGAGGGCGAGGCCGACGATGAATAGCCTGCGCCGGCCGAGGATGTCGGCGAGCCGGCCCCCGAGCAGCAGCACGCCGCCAAAGAGGATTGAATAGGCCGTGATCACCCACTGCAGGTTCGACTCGCTGAAGTGGAGATCGGTCTTGATCGACGGCAGGGCGACGTTCACGATCGCGACATCGAGGACAACCATGAACTGGGCGGCGACGATCACCGCCAGTGCGAGCCAGCGCTTCCGGTCTTGCTGGACACTCATTGGACACTCCAATCGTTGACTTCTTCCACGATACAACCTACCAACGATTGAACGCGCTACGCTAATCCCGTGACCACTCCGTTACCAGAGATCGAGCGCCGGCCGCCGGTTCTCGCCAAGGAGCTCCTTGCCAGCACCGTCTTCCTGCTGGGGCGGCTCGGCTACGCGATCAAGGGCCGGGCGCTCGAGGAATTCGAGGCCGCGGGCTTCTCGATGTACCAGTACAGCGTCCTCGCGATGGTCGGGGAGGAGTCGCGCACGAGCCAGGCCACGATCGCGGACGCGCTCGGCCTCGACCGGAGCCAGCTCGTCGGCGTGCTCGACGACCTGGAGGAGCGCGGCCTGATCGAGCGCCGCCGGGATCCGGAGGACCGGCGCCGCCATATGGTCAGCCTTACCGCGGAGGGCAAGCGGCAGCTGGTGCGGCTGCGTGCGATCGGCAAGCGCCTCGAGGAGGCGTTCCTGGCGCCGCTCGACGAGAAGGAACGCGCGAAGCTGCACGACACGCTGCTGAAGGTGGCGTCCACGTACGACTGCCGCTTCGAGCGGAAATCCTGAGATAGCGACCGCCGGCGTCAGCGATCTCGCCGCGCTCGTCGCCGACGCGGAGCGCCGCTACGTCGAGCGCAACCCGGAGTCGCGGCGGCTTCACGAGCAGCGGGCGCGGTTCATGCCGGGTGGGAACACGCGGTCGGTCATCCACGTGCCGCCGTTTCCGCTGACGATCGTCCGCGGCGAGGGAGCGCGCCTGACCGACGCCGACGGTCACGTCTACGTCGATTTTCTCGGTGAGTACACCGCCGGCCTCTACGGCCATTCGCATCCCGTGATCCTCGAGGCGATCCGCGAGGCGCTCGGCGACGGGATGACGTTCGGCGGGCCGAATCGCTACGAGGCGGTTCTCGCGGAGGCGATCTGCACGCGCTTCCCGTCGGTCGAGCTCGTACGGTTTTGCAACTCGGGCACGGAGGCGAACCTGCTCGCCCTGTCGCTCGCGCGCGCGGCGACCGGGAAGCCGGCGGTGATGGTCTTCGAGGGCGGCTACCACGGAAGCGTCTTCTACTTCGTCACCGGCGCGGGCTCGCCCATCAACGTGCCGTTCCCCTTCGTCGTCGGCCGGTACAACGACGCCGACGCCGCCGCGCAGCTGATCGCCGAGCACGCGCACGAGCTTGCCGCGGTGATCGTCGAGCCGCTGCAGGGAACGGGCGGCGTGATTCCGGGCGAGCGCGGGTTCCTACAGGTGCTCCGCGACGCGACGGCCGCGCGCGACTTGCTGCTCGTCTTCGACGAGGTGATGACCTCGCGGCTCTCCACCGGCGGCCTGCAGCGCATCCTCGGCATCCCCCCCGACCTGACGACGTTCGGGAAGTACCTCGGGGGCGGGCTGGCGTTCGGCGCCTTCGGCGGCCGCGCCGACCTGATGAGCCGCTTCGACCCGTCGCGCCGCGACGCGCTTCGCCACGCCGGCACGTTCAACAACGCCGTCCTGACGATGGCGGCCGGCGCCGCCGGCCTGACGCGCGTCTACACGTCCGCGGAGGTCGACCGCCTGAACGGTCTCGGCGACCGGCTCCGCGACCGGCTGAACGCCTTTGCCACGAGGCGCGACCTTCCGTTCCTCGCGACCGGATACGGCTCGCTGGTCGGGCTCCACTTCACCCGCGGGCCGGTTCGAAGCGCGGCCGATGTACCGGCCGCGTCGGAGTTGCGCGCGCTGCTGCATCTGCATCTGCTCGAACGCGGTTACTCGTACGCGCGGCGCGGCTTCGTCGCGCTCTGTCTCCCGCTCGGCGAGACCGAGATCGACGGGTTTGCCGAAGCTGTGGAGACATTCCTCACGGATCACTCCGGGCCCGTTCGCGACTGAGTCGGCCGGCCGACGATTCGGCAAGGTCGAGCCAGCGGCTGAAAAGGGCTCGCGCGTGCCCGAGCAACTCGTTCGCGCGACCGGCGAGGTCCTCGAGGAGCCGTTCGCCGCCGTCGGGGCCGACGGTCCGCTCGAGCGAGGCCGCGTATTCGGGAACACGTCCCCATTCGCGAGCCATCTCCGGGAAGACCTCGAGGTGGAACTGGACGCCGTAGGCGCGCGTCCCCCAGCGGAACGCCTGATTCGGATATGCCGCCGACGTCGCGAGCAGCACCGCTCCCTGCGGGAGGTCGAACGTGTCGCCGTGCCACTGGAACGTCAGCAGCTCGTCCGGCAGACCGGCGAACAGCGGGTCGGAATGCGCGGCTCCCGTCAAGACGACGGGCAGCAGGCCGACTTCCGCCCGGGGGCCGCTGTAGACGCGCGCTCCGAGTGCCGCAGCGAGCAGCTGCACGCCGAGACAGGCGCCGAAGAACGGCAGGCCGCTGCGAACGGCATCCGCGATCACCTTCTTCTCCCCGGCGAGCCAGGGAAATGCGTCGTCGTCGTTGACGCTCATCGGGCCGCCCATGGCGACGATCGCGTCGAAGTCTCGCCAAACCGGGATGCGCTCCCCCTCGTCGAGCTCGACGCGGGCCAGCTCCCAGTCTCGCTCCCGCAGGACGTCCTCGTACCCTCCGGGCGGCTCGCAGGCGATGTGCTGCAGGACGATCGTGCGCATCGCTAGTGCCCCTTCCGGTAATGCAGCCCGGGGAGGGGCACTAGGGGTACGAGAGCTCGACGAAGCACGTGCCGGTGCGCGAACCGGTTGCCGTCGAGGCTCCCTCCCAGAACGTCGGGATGATCGTGTTCCGGACGAGCTGGTCCGGGACGATCGCGCTGAGCGACTCCGAGAGCGACAACGAGGGCACGTTCAGCGTCCAGTCGAGCGGCCAGCTGTGGCCGGCGGCGTCGAGCGTGCGAGGGCCCGCCGTGATGTCGAAGCTCGTGACGCCGGTCGCGCCGGGTCGAGGAACTGGTAGAGCATCAGCTCCGTCCCGTCGCCGAAGCGGCACGAGAACCAGTCCCAGTCGAACGCACGCGGGTCGTCGAGGTAGTCGCCCCACTGGTGGTCGAACCACGACTCGCCCGTCAGCGCGAGCTGTTCGCCCCCGGCGCGCAGCGTCCCTGTCGCGGTCATGCGCGTGGCCGAGTAGTAGCGCGACGGTCCCGCAACGGATTGCCGGATCACGCCGGTCCCTCCGCCGTGAAGCGCGTACGGCTTTGTGGCTCTTTGCACGAGCGAGACTGCGAACGCCGGGGTATCGACCGCGAAGGACCAGGTGTTCGAGGGACGCGTATAGCGCAGCCGCGCATGGCCGGCTTTGACGTCGAGCGCCGACGGCCCGACCTTTCCCAGGCCGACCTCCTCGGTGTGGCCGACGACCGCGCCCGTCGCGAGGTTCACGACCTGGCTGACCGGGACGAATCCGCCCTTGCTCGCGAACAGCGTGAAGAAGACCGAGTACGGCGTCCCCGAGGCGTCCTTCGCGAGTGCCGTGAAGTACCACCACTCGATCGACGACTGCGGGTGGCCGAAGTGGTCGCGCGGAAACGTCAGCCGTCCGGTGGCGGCAGATGGCGCGGCCGGGGAGGCGAGTGCCGCAGCGGCGACGAGGGCGGCGAGCAGGCGGAGCATCTGCGGCGAGCCTAACCGCATTTGACTTCACCTTAAGTTGAAGTTGTACGGTGGGTTCATGACTGGACAAGCGAGCAGGCAAATCACCGAGGAAGTCACGTCGTGGCCGGGCGTCGAGGCGGGCCCGGGCGAGCGCGGCGAGTTCGCCTTCAAGGTCGGCGGCCGCGAGATCGGCCACCTGCACGGCGACCACGCCGCGCATTTCTTCTTCCCGAAGGAGCTCTGGGCGGAGCTGTTCGACCAGGGGCGCTTGGTGCACCATCCCGTATTCCCCGACCGGCAGGGGCCGGCCGCGCGCCGGATCGAGAGCGAAGCCGACGTCCGTGACGTGATCGCGCTGATGCGCCTCAACTACGACCGCATCGTCGCCCGTCACGGCGTGCCGGCGAACGCATAGACCCCGACGCCGAGCCGGGGCGGGTTCCCGCGGGCGTCGGCAGCTTGGTCCGTCCTCGGCTCCGACTAGCCTGGGGAGGTGAACGTGTGTTCCGGTGGAGCCCGCGCCCAAAGAGGACGCACCCGTGTCGCCCGCTGACCCGATTTCGACGGGAGCGTCGGAGCGGACATTCGCGAGCGCTGCGTACATCGCCGAGGTGTCGCGCGAAGGTCAGCTCGCCCAGCTCCAAGAGATCGACGGACTCGACCAGAAAGCCTCGAGTCTGATCGGATTCGCCGGGGTCATTCTCGGCCTCTTGTTCACCTCGAGCTTCGCCTCTCAACATTGGTCGCTCGGTCTCTCGATCGGCGCCGGGCTTCTTACCGCGGCCGTCCTGCCCCGCGGCTACGCGCTCCTTCCACGCGATTACAAGTTCAACCCCAACCCGGCTGCGCTCGACGAGCGTCCGTCGCGAGATCGAGTTCAACGCGACGCGAGTCAAGCTCAAGTCGCGGGCGATCCTGACGGGCACAGGGATGATCGTGGGCGCCGTGTCCTAACGACGACTCATCGACGCTGGAGGAGCCGACGACCCAGCAGCTCGAGCAGTTAGACGGCTGGATGCAGAAGGGCACCGACAGCGACAAGGTCGAATACCGCTAGGCGGTTGGCGCCCATCGCCCGGCGCAGCGCCAACACGGTCGACGCGGGGATCGCGCCGGCCGCGTCCTAGACGCTTCGCGCGGGGTCGAACGGCGCGAGCTCCGGCGCGGCGCGGCCTTCGAGCACGAGCGGGGCGAGGAGGGCGGCGGTCGCGGGCGCAAGCGTCACGCCCAGCATCCCGTGTCCTGTCGCGAGGTACACGCCGTCCAGGCCCGGGAGCGCTCCGATCAGCGGCAGGCCGTCCGGCGTCGCCGGCCGGAGTCCCGCCCACGCCTCCGCGGGAGCGTCGGCGTCCGGCCGCCAGCCGCCGAGGTAGGGACGTGCCGCAGCGATCAGCCGCTCGCCGGCCCCCGGCGGCGCCTCCGCCTTCCGGGCGCCGAGCTCGAACACGCCCGCGATCCGGACGCCACCGGCGAACGGGCTCAGGCCGAGCTTCGCCTCCGCGAGGTAGAGCGCGTGCCGGGGCGGATCGCCGCGGCCCGCGACCGTGACGCTGTAGCCGCGCGCGCCGACGAGCGGCACGCGCATGCCGAGCCGCCGCAACAACGGCGCCGTGGGAAGGCCGGCCGCGACGACGACCCGGTCGGCGACCTCCTGCCCAGCGGTGGTCTCGAGCGCGAGGCCGCCGTTCCGGCGGGCGAGCCCGCTCAGCTCGCAGCGCTCCCGGACCTCGACCCCGTCCCTGCGGAGGCTCTCCGCGAGTCCCGCCGTCAGCTGTTCCGGGCGGACGAACCGGTCGACGGTCGCGTGCAGGCCGGCGACGACGTGAGCCGCGTCCAGCGCGGGCTCGAGCGAGACGAGTGCCGCCGCGTCGAGCTCGTCGATCGCTCCTCCTCGATAACCGAGGTCCCGCAGCCGGCGGAAGATCGCCCGGTAGAGATCGAGCCCTTCGCGTGTGCGCGCCGCGACGACGAGTCCGGCGGTGTGCATCTCGAACGAGACGCCCGCGTCGCGGTAGGCGTCGAACAGCTCGAGCGTGCGCTCATTGAGCGCAAGCAGCGCGCGCACGCCGGCGTCGAAGCGCGGCTGGCTGCAGCTGCGCCGGAACTCCCAGAGCCAGCGGACGAACGCCGGATCGAGACGGGGCCGAAGCACGAACGCCTCCCCGCCGGTGACGAGCTGCCGTAGTCCCTCACGCACCATTCCCGGGGCGGGCAGCGGGTACGTCAGGCTGGGACAGACCCAGCCGGTGTTGCCGCGCGACGCACCGTCGCCGATCGCGCCGCGTTCGATGACGAGGACGTCGGCTCCGGCCCGGCGCAGCTCCCAGGCGCAGGCGAGTCCGACGACGCCCGCGCCGACGACGGCGACCCGCGGCGTCGTCAGTCCTTCCAGCTGGGGTACTTCTTCTCGCTCTCCTCGATGTTGCCGCCGAGGATCGGGTGCAGCGCCAGGTCGGGCGAGTACCGGCTCGCCGGCACGGTGCGGCCGAGCCTCTCCGCCATCGCACGAACGTGGTGCGGAGCCCCGCCGCAGCACACGCCGATATAGCCGACACCGGCGTCCCGTGCCGCGGCGGCGAAGTCGGCCAGCTCGAAGCGCGTATGGACGAACGGATCGAGTGCGATGGGGAACGCCCGGCCGCCGCCGTCGTCGCGCAGCGTCTGGAAGGTCGGCTGATCGTGCGTCGTCCGGTACGGCACCGGCTGGGCCGCCACATGGCAGGCGACGGCGGCCCGGATCTTCTCGATCAGCGGCAGCATCGTTGCCGGCCCGCGCGAGCAGTTGAGCCCGACGACGTCCGCGCCGGCGGCCTCGAGCCGCTTGCATGCTTCGTCGAACTCGTAGCCGTCGATCGTCCGCGCCTCCGTCGAGGCGAAGGTGACGATGGTCGGGAGGCCGAGCTTCCGCGTGACCTCGACGCCGATCAGCGCCTCGCCGACGTAGTCCTGCGTCTCGGAGATGATGAAGTCGGCGCCTTCCTGCACCGCCCACTCGACCTGCTCCCGGTACATCTCGCGGACGATCTCGCCGGAGCTCTGGGGCGCTTCGGGATCGTACGCCCACGTGTTGCAGATGTTGCCGGCGACGAGCGCGTCGCCCTCCGCCGCCACCTCCCTCGCGAGGCGGAGCGCCTGCCGGTTGAGCGGCTCGAGGTCCTGCTCCCGTCCGATCATCCGCAGCTTCTCGCGGTGGCCGTAGTACGTGAAGGCGACCATGACCTCGGCGCCGGCGCGCAGGAACTCGCGGTGCAGCTCGCGCACTGCATCGGGAAAGTCGAGCACGACCTCGGGAACGTACGGCCCGCTCTTCAGGTAGCCGCGGCGCTCGAGCTCGAAGAGGTATCCCTCCGCGCCGAGGACGACGTCCTGCTCGAGGCGCTCTCGTAGCCCGTTCACGCCGGGATCGTACTGTCGCCGAGCACTCTGCCGGTGTCCGCGTCGAAGAAATGGAGGTGCGTGTTGTCGATGGCGAGCTCGACCTCCTCGCCAACGTCCACGTTGCGGCGACCGTCGACGGACGCGCAGAAGCGGGCGCGCTGGTCGTCGGCGAGCAGCGTGCCCTCGTCGTCCGAGCCGGCCTCGGCCGCGGCGCGTGTGGCGTCGGTGACGACACGCGGCGCGTCGAGCAGGAAGAGCAGGTTCGAGACGCCGCCGAGCTCCTCGACCACGTCGGCGCGGACGGTGATCCGCGGCAGCTCCGGCGAGGCCTCCCGCGAGTGCCGGAGGTCGGTCGGGCGAATGCCGAGGATCGCCTCGCGCGTCTCGCCCGCGAGCGGGCTGTCGTCCGGGAGCGGCAGGCTGAATCCGGCGAACGTTACGCGGTCGCGCTCGACCGCGGCATCGACGAGGTTCATCGACGGCGAGCCCATGAACGCCGCAACGAACAGGTTCGCCGGGTGGTGGAAGAGATTCTGCGGCGTGTCGCACTGCTGGAGTACACCGTCGCGCAGCACCGCGACGCGCTGGCCGAGAGTCATCGCCTCGACCTGGTCGTGCGTGACGTAGACGGTCGTCACGCCGAGCCGGTCGTGCAGCCGCGCGAGCTCCCCGCGCATCGTCACGCGGAGCTTCGCGTCGAGGTTCGAGAGGGGTTCGTCCATGAGGAACGCCTTCGGCTCGCGCACCATGGCGCGCCCCATTGCGACGCGCTGACGCTGGCCCCCCGAGAGCGCCGCCGGCTTGCGGGCCATCAGCGTGTCGAGGCCGAGGATCCTCGCCACGTCGGTCACGCGCCGCTCGCGCTCGTTCTTGCGCACGCGCCGGAGCTTCAGGCCGAAGCCGAGGTTGTCTTCGACGGTCATCTGCGGATACAGCGCGTAGTTCTGGAACACCATCGCGATGTCCCTGGCGCGGGGCTGCACCGACGTCACGTCCTCGTCGCCGATGAAGATCCTGCCCTCGGTGACGTGCTCGAGGCCCGCGATCATCCGGAGCAACGTCGATTTCCCGCACCCGGACGGGCCGACGAGCACCATGAACTCGCCGTCGGGGATCTCGAGGCTGACGGCCTCGACCGCCGTCACGCCGTTCGGATAGACCTTCGTTGCCCCGTCGAGGCGGATCCCGCCCATCTGCGCCGCGAGTCTATGCCGAGGCGAAGAGCTCGGTGCCGGGGAAGGTCTCGTGCAGACGGTCCTCGTCCGGCCCGATGCCGGCCGCGTCGAAGGCCATGAGCAGCGGGCCGGCGGCCGGCTCGAAGCGCGTCTCGGCCGGAACGCCCTCCGGAATGCGCGACGCGATCTCCGCGCGGAGCAGGCCGGCGCCCTCGCTGCGCAGGACGCCGCCGAGCAGGACGAGCGGATAGGGGCGGCCGGCCAGCCCGACGATCCGCGCGGCGGCGACGCCGGTCTCGCCGAGCTGCCGTCCCTGGTCGACGACGATCTCGCGCGCGATCGCGTCCCCGTGCGCCGCCTCGCGGACGACGGCCGGCGCGAAGAGCGAGGCCTCGAAGCGGTGGCGGCCCTTGCGGCGCGTGAAGGAGTGGAGGATCTCCTCCACCGATGCGGCTCCGAAGACGTCGAGCGCCGCGGCCGCCAGCGCCGTCGCGGGCCCGGTGCCGAGCTCGGCGCGGTAAACGGCCTCGAGCGCCGCCCTGCCCATCGCGAAGCCGCCCGTGTGCGGCCCCCACCAGCTCGAATGCCAGGAGCGCCCGTCCGGCGAGCGTGCGCCCACGCAGCCGCCGGTGCCGCACACCACCGCGAGCCCGACGCCGTCCTTCGCCCCCGCACGGAGCGCGCCGAGCGCGTCGTTCACGACCTCGAGCTGCGGGACGTGCGGCAGGCGTCGGGAGAGCTCGCAGCGGAGCAGGTCGTAGTCCTCGGGCCAGTCCGCGCCCGCGAGGCTGAAACCCGCCGCTTCGACGTCGTCCGTCGACGCGCCCGCGGAAGCGAGGGCGCTCGCGACTGCGAGGTCGATCTCGGCGAGCGCGGTCTCCGGCTCGTCGACGGCGTAGATGTCGGAGCAGCCCGCGCGTCCAGCTCCGACGATCGTTCCGTCCCGCTGGGCGACGAGCGCGATGCACTTCGTGTTCCCGCCGTCGACGCCGAGCAAGAGGTCGGGCACTTACGCCGCGAGCAGCCGTTCGGGCAGGTACGCGCGATGCGCCTCGGCCAATGCGGCGTAGACGCGTTCCGCGAGATCGACGTTCAGCACGAGCGGGTTCGCGTAGAGGGCGCGGACGGCGTCTTCGCGGCTTCCGCTCCACGCCGCCTCCGCCGCGAGCGCCTGATACTCGCCGAGCATCTCGACGAGCCCGCGGACGTGCCGCGGCAGCGGCGCCGCGACCGGCAGCACTTCGATCCCGTCGCGGTTGCAGCGGCCCTCGAGCTCCACGACGAGATCGTCCGGAAAGCCGGGCAGGGCGCCGCCGCGGTTGGGCATGTTGACCGGATGGACCTCGTCCTTGTCGTTGAAGATCGCGTCCATCACGTCGATTGCGAGCTCGAGCTCGTGGATGCCGCCGCGCGAGAGCGCCGGGTCGAGCTGCGGGTCGTCGAGCTGCGCCTGCTCCTCGTAGTGCCGCCAGTAGCCGGGCGCCCAGCTCAGGATGTCCTCGGCGCGCGTCGTCTTCTTCGCGCGCAGCTCGGCGAGGATCTCGTCGCGGAAGTAGTAGTACATGAAGTAGTCGGCGGGGATCGAGCCCATGCGGACGGCGAGCTGGAGCTGGCGGCGTTGTTGCGGTTCGAGCGACGGATCGTCGCTGCGGCGCTCCCACGCCTCCTCGAAGAGCGGCAGCGGATCCGCGCCGCCGTAGCTGTGCTCGACGCTCCAGCAGCCGTGGTTGAGGCCGACCATCGTCGCCTGCAAGCGGTCGGGGTCGAGGCCCGCGCTCTCGGCGATCTCGTGCGTGAAGTAGATCGGCCCCTCGCAGAGCGAGACGATCTTGAGCGGCGAGTGGTGGGTGACCGCCTCGGCGACGATGTTGACCGGGTTCGTGTAGTTGAAGATCCAGGCGTCCGGGCAGACGCGTTCCATCTCCGCACAGACGTCCTTGAGCACGTGGATCGCGCGCAGCGCCATGAAGAACCCGCCCGCGCCCTGCGTCTCCTGTCCGATCGTGCCGTGCTCGAGCGGGATGCGCTCGTCGTGCACACGTGCGGCGAAGCCGCCGGGACGGAACGAGGACAGCACCGCGTCGCACCCGTCGAGCGCGGCGACGCGGTCGGTCGTCGCGGTGACGGCGATGTCGAGGCCGCGCGCCTTCGCCATCTTCTCTGCGAGCGTGCGGATCAGCTCGAGCCGGTCGGGGTCGAGGTCCACGAGCACGACCTCGGATCCGTCGAAGTCGGCGCCGTGGTGCATGAAGG
This sequence comes from Actinomycetota bacterium, assembly GCA_005884575.1. Lineage (GTDB taxonomy): Bacteria > Actinomycetota > Thermoleophilia > Gaiellales > Gaiellaceae > AC-16. Next base: position 27,619 of record VAWW01000024.1, on the reverse strand, counting down.
ACGCCATCGTCCCGGCCGCCCTGGTCGAGCCGCCGCCGAGATAGACGAGCTTTATCCGTGCCACGAGTTACTCCTTGATCGCTCCGGCCAGCATCCCTCGCACAAAATGCCGCTGCAGGAAGAGATACACCACGAGGATCGGGGCCGCGACGAGAACGGCCGCAGCCGCGACCTTCGTCGGGTCGCCCGCGCGGACGGCGCCGGCGAAGAAGCTCAGCCCGAGCGGCGCCGTCTGGTGCGACTGGCTCCCCGAGACGAGCACGAGGGCGAGCAGGAACTCGTTCCACGTGTACGTGAAGACGAGCACCGACATCGTCAGCACCGCCGGGCGCGCCTGCGGGAGGAGCACCCGCCAGAGCACGCCGAAGCTCGTCGCGCCGTCGATGCGCGCCGCCTCGATCAGCGAGCGAGGCGTCGAGCGGAAGAAGGCGCGCATCCAGAACGTGCCGAAGGCGACCGACTGCCCGATCTGCGGGAGGATCAGCGCCCAGTACGTGTTGAGCAGATGCAGGTGGATGAGCGGCACGTCCTGGAAGTCGTAGTAGAGCGGGATCACCGTCGCCTCGTACGGGAAGATGATCCCGAGCAGGATGATCGGGAACACGATCCGGTCGCCGAGGAAGCGCATCGTCCCGAACGCGTAGCCGGTGCCGATCGAGAGCACCGCCGAGACGACCGTCACCGTCGCGGCGACGATGAAGCTCGAGAGGAAGCCCGTCCCGAACCGTCCCTCCGTCCACGCGGCCTTGAAGCTCGAGAGGTCGAGATGCGTCGGGAACGCGAAGCCGGTCACGAGATCCGTCTTCTTGTGCAGCGCGAGGAAGAGGATCGACAGAATGGGATAGATCGCGAGCAGCGAGAAGAGCGTCAGCACGCCGTAGCTGCCGAGCCGTTCGAGGCGGCCGGCGGTCACGCTCGCTCACTCCGGTCGCCGACGCGCAGTACGATCGCGGCGAGCACGAAGATCGTCACCGCGAGGATCGTCGCGACGGCCGCCGCGTAGCCGACCTTGTTGTACAGAAACGCGTTCTGGTACATGTACATCGAGGGAACCAACGTCGTTCCCCCCGGGCCGCCGGCCGTAGTGTTGTAGACGATGTCGAAGCTGCGGAGCGCGTTGATCGTCGTCAGCACGAGCGCGACGAGCACCTCGCCGCGCAGGCCGGGCAGCGTCACGGCGAGGAACTCGCGCACCGCTCCGGCGCCGTCCACGCGCGCCGCGTCGTAGAGCGTCGACGGGATCTTCTGCACGCCCGAGACGAACAGCACCATGCAGAGGCCGTAGGTGACCCAGGTGCCGATCGTCCCGATCGCGGGCAGCGCCCAGCTGAAGTCTCCGAGCCACGGGCGCGCGAGCGAGCCGAGCCCGACCTCGCGCAGCGCCCAGTTCAGCGGCCCGTTGTCGTCGTAGATCCACGTCCATGCCTGCGCGATCACGACCCCCGCGATCAGCTGCGGCAGGAAGAGCGCCGTGCGGAAGAAGCGGAACCCGCGCACCGGGTGTCGTGTGAGCGCCGCGGTGAGCAGGAGGCCCAGGATCACCGGGATCACCGCGTAGAACGCGATCAGGACCGCGGAGTGCACGAACGACGAGCGCAGCGCGCTGTCGACGAACGCTGAGCTGTAGTTCGAGAGCCCGACGTACGTTTTGGCGGTGAGCCCGTCCCAGGAGAAGAGCGAGTAGTAGACCGTGTGGACGAGTGGGGCGAGCGTGAAGAGCACGTAGAACGCGAGGCCCGGCAGCACGTAGAGCCAGCCGATGTTGCGCGGATCGCCCGGCGCCGGCTCGTCGCGGCGCCTGGGACGGAGCCGGCGCAGGAGACCTGCGCCGGCGCTCTGTCGCTCCGCCACTACCTCAGCGGAGGGTCTTGTCGAACTTGTCCCAGTCGGTCTGGACGGCCTTGGCCATTCCGGCGGCGGAGGTCCGTCCCGCGAGCAGCTGCTGATACTGGTTCTGCAGCGTCGTGTACATCGAGGGCGACGCCCAGTCGGTGTAGAGCAGGAGCCCGTTGTCGTCGGCGACGGTCTTGAAGGCCTTGTAGACGGCCGTCAGGTACGGATTGTTCGCCGGCGCCTTCGCGCTGCTGTCCGCCGGCAGCTGCTGCTGCCCGAACATGAGCTTCTTGGCCTGGGTCGAGGTGATCACGTAGTTCAGCCACTCGGCGCCGAGGTCGGCGTACTTCGTCTTCGACGAGATGTGCCAGGGCCCGGAGAGGCCGCCGATCGACGACCAGACGCCCCTGGGCCCGGGCGGGGACGCCATGGCGCCGACGTCCTTGCCGAGCCCGGTCTTGATGATCGTCGAGTCCCAGTCGCCGCCGATCCAGAAGACGCCCTTGCCCTTGGCGAAGAGGCCGGCGGAGACGTCGTAGCCCACGGCGTTGTAGTCGGAGTTGAAGTAGCCGGACTTTGCCCACGACTGGAGCTTCGCGAGCGCCTTGATCGTGCCCGGCGTGTCGTAGCGCGAGCCGGGGACGTGGTAGATCCAGTTGCGGACGCTCGCCGGCTTCTCGTAGGCGCCCCAGATTCCGCCGAAGAGGTGGATGAAGCCGTAACCCTCCTTGTTGCCCTCCTCGATCACGGGCTGGCTCTTTGGAAGCTTGGCCCGAAGCTGCCCGAGCAGCTTGTCGAACCCCGCGAACGTCGTCGGCATCGTGTCCGGATCGAAACCGAGCGAGCGCAGCTTCGCCTTGTTGTAGAAGACGACGACGTTCTGGCCCGTCTGGGCGAGGCCCCAGATCGGCCCCTTGCCGAACGACTTGCCGTCGGGCGTCCACCGGAACATCCCCCAGGTGGACTGCGAGTAGAGACGATCCCAGTGGTACTTCTTGATGTACTTGTCGAGCGGCAGGATCAGCTTCGCCTTCACGAGCTGCGCGTCCGTCTGGTAGCCCTGGTTGCCCTCGGTCACGTCGGGCCCGCTGCCCGACGCGAGCGCCCGCGGAACCGTTCCGACGAGGCTGTTGAAGTCCTTGAAGACGAGGTTGATCTTCACGCCCGGATGCGACTGCTCGAACTGCTTGCTCAGTTGCTTCAGCACCGGCTCGAGACCCGGGTCCTGGTTGTCGTAGGACCACATCGTCAACGTGGTCGTGGCGGTCTTCGCGCCGTAGGACGTGGCCACGCCGACTCCCGCAGTGAGCACGCCGAGCGCGACCGCCAGCCCGACTGCCAAGCGCCTCTTCAAGTTGCCCTCCCTCCGTTGCTGTCGCCGCCGGCGACACCGATACGAGACTATAGAGCGGTGAGGGCCGCGTTTTGAACCGCGCGGGAGGCGCTGCGCGGGCGGTCGGGATCGACGTCGGCGGCACGAAGATCGCCGCAGGCCTCGTCGACTGCGAGAGCGGTCGCATCCTCGCGCGAGAGGAGCTTCCGACCAGGCCCGACCGGGGCGGCGAGGCCGTGCTCGCCGACTGCGCCGCGCTTGCGGCTTCCCTCGGGGAGGGCCGCGTGCCGGTCGGGGTCGGCCTGTGCGAGGTGGTCGATCTCGACGGCCGGCCGGCGAGCGCGGACACGATCGACTGGCGCGGCTTCGACGTCGCGGGCGCCTTCGCCGCGCCGCGGGTCGTGCTCGAGTCGGACGTGCGGGCGGCGGCTCGGGCCGAGGCGCGGTTCGGCGCCGGCGCCGATCGCTCGCCGTTCCTCCACGTTGTGGTGGGCACGGGAGCGAGCGCCTGCCTCGTCGTGGACGGCGAGCCGTACAGCGGGGCGCGCGGCCGCGCGATCGTGCTCGGCGCGCCGCCGGTCGAGGAGGTCGCGAGCGGCCGGGCGCTGACGCGCCGTGCCGGCGTCGAGCGGGCCGAGGAAGTGCTGGCCGATCCTGCCCGGACGCGGCTCGTGGACGAGGCGGCCGCGGCGCTCGGACAGGTGCTCGCGGTGCTCGCGAACGCGCTCGACCCTGAGCTGCTCGTGCTCGGCGGCGGCCTCGGCAACGAGCCGTCTTTCCGCGAGCGCGTCGCCACCGTGATCCATTCCGGGATCGCCTATCCGTCGACGCCTCCGCTCGAGATCGTCGGCTCACGGCTCGGGACGGACGGCGGTGTCGTGGGCGCCGCGCTGGCCGCCCGATAGTGTCCGCTCCAATGCGGCGCGAGACCGGCCTCTGGCAGGACGTGTCCGAGCTACCGGACGCGCTCGCCGCAACGCTCGACGCCCGCGACGGCGTGGCCGAGGTCGCGGCGCTGCTCGGCGGCGCCGGGCGCATCGTCGCGACCGGGAACGGCGCCGCGTACTACGTCGCGGTCGCGCTCTGGCTCGCCTCGCTCGAAGGACCCGCGGGCCCGGAGGTCGTAGCAGCCCCCAGCGGCCTCGTGGCGCGCGGCGCCTTTCGCTGGCGGCCCGGGGACGCGCTGCTGGCGATCTCTTCCTCGGGGGAGTTTCGCGATCTCGTCGAAGCGATCGACGATCAGCCCGCGTACGCGGCGATCACGGCGACCCCCGACTCGACGCTCGGCAGCCGGGCCGCGGCGCGGGCGCTCGTCACCGTCCTGAACCAGCGCGCGGTGACGCACACGCAGGCGTTCTGCGGCGCCGTCGCCACTGCACTCGCGGTGTGGGCCGAGGTCACGGACGACGCAGGCCTGCGCGACGCGCTCTCCCGTGCTCCGCACCAGACCGGTGCGGCCATCGACGCCGCGCCCGGCTGGGCGGACGGCGCGGACGGTCTCGACGCGCCGCTCGCGGTCGCGTTCGGCAGCGGTCCCGCCTGGGCGGCGGCGCTCGAAGCGGCGCTCCTGCTGAAGGAGGTCGCCGGCGTCCCGGCCGAGGGCGTCGAGACGCGCGAGGGCGCAACCTCCGCGATGATGGCGCTCCGGCCCGGCCACCTCGTGCTCAGCCTGCCGACGGGCGACGACCCGCTCGTCGACGAGGCGGAGGACGCGTGCCGGGCACGCGGTGCGACTGTCCTGCGCGCGCCCGCCGTCGAAGGCGCGGACCGCCGGCTCGCCACGATCACGACTCTTCCGGCGGCGGTCGCTCTCAGCGCGCGCATCGGCGTCGAGCGCGGGCTCGACGTCGACCGGCCCGCCTGGCTCGACGACTACTACCGCGTCGCGCGCGCATGAGTCGCTCGCCTTCGACTCGCTCCCGTGGGGGAAACCGTGTTTCCCCCACGCGCCCCCTTCTTCCTGGGTACGGCGGGGAACCTCCCGGTTCCCCGCGCCGCCCTCCCCGCGCTCATCGGCCAACAGGTGTTGACCGATGAGCCTCGGCCTTGGCATCCTCGGCTGCGGCAGCGTCTTCGCAGGACCGTACGGAGGGATGATCGAGCGTCTGCGCGACCGCGTTCACGTCGCCGCCGTCTACGACGTCGACGAGCGCAAGCGTCGAGGAGCCGCGGCGCACTACGACGTCGATCCCGAGCTCGCCGGCCCCGGCGCCGTGATCGAGGACGACGGCGTCGACCTCGTCCTCGTGCTCACGAGCATGAACGAGCATGGTCCGCTTGCACGGGAGGGGCTCGAGGCGGGCAAGCACGTGCTCGTCGAGAAGCCGCTGGCGACGTCGCTCGAGGAGGCGGCCGAGCTCGTCGCGAGCGCCCGCCGCGGACCGGGGCTCCTCGTCTGCGCGCCGCACATCGTCCTCAGCCCGACCTTCCGCGCCGTCCACGAGGCGGTTCGCGGCGGAGCGGTCGGACGGCTCCTCACTGCCCGCGCACGCTACGGCTGGGCCGGTCCCTGGTGGGGCGAGTGGTTCTACCGCCCAGGCGGAGGCTCGCTGTTCGACCTCGGCGTCTACAACGTCACCAGCCTGTGCGCCCTGCTCGGGCCCGCGCGCCGGGTGACGGCGATGGTCGGCACTGCGATCCCCGAGCGCGTCGTCAACGGCCGGAGGATCCGCGTCGAGGCAGACGACAACGCGCACGTCCTGCTCGACTTCGGAGACTCGCGCTTCGCGGTCGTCACGACCGGCTTCACGCTGCAGAAGTACCGCTCTCCCGCGATCGAGGTCTACGGCGACGAGGGAACTATCCAGCTGCTCGGCGACGACTGGGCGCCCGACGGCTGGGAGCTCTGGCGCAACGACGAAGGCGCCTGGTACGTCCATCCCGAGAGCGATCCGCAGTGGCAGTGGACCGACGGGCTGCGGCACCTCGTCGACTGCGTCGAGGCGGGCCGGCCGACTGTCACGCGTCCCGAGCACGCCTACCACGCGCTCGAGATCATGCTCGCAGCGCAGGCCGCGGGCCGTGACGGCGCCGCTCGAACGATCGAGAGCGGCTTTCCGGAGCTCGTGTACGGCGAGACGCGTGCCGAGGCCGAGGCGGCGCATCGCGCACACGACCGCCGCGTTCATCATGGGCTATAAGCCGTCGCCGCGGCCCACCTTCGATGGGCCGACGCCGATCCGCGCGAAGGACGCCGTCCGTCACACATGGGGAGACGAGGACGCAGGCTTCGTCCAGGACTGGATCTACGTGTCGTCCGACCGGATCCACGCGATCGTGTTCGGCCTGCCGCCGGGGGAGGCCTTCCGCCACTCCGACAGCTTCCGCACGGTCTTCGCGGCCGACGAGCTCATGTACGTCCTCCAGGGCACGTTCGTGCTCGCCAACCCGGAGACGGGAGAGGTCGTGCGCGCGGAGCCGGGGGAGAGCATCTTCTTCGGCCGCGACACCTGGCACCACGGTTTCTCCTACGGCGACGACGACCTGCGGGTGCTCGAGTTCTTCGCGCCTCCACCCTCGATGGGCACGTCGGGCGCATACGCGCAGACGAGGCCGTACCTCGCCGAATCCGTGTACGGCGGCGCGGAGACGCGGTCGTTCCAGGTGTTGCGTTCCGGCGACGCGACGTGGCGGCTGGACAGCGGCGTCCTCGTCGGCCTGCTGGCCAGCACCGAGCATCTCACCGTCGGGACGCTGCGCGTGCTGCCCGGCCGTCGCAGCTTCGACGAGTCGCACGGGGGCGACGAGTTCGTCTACGTGACTTGGGGGACGCTCCGCGTCGTCGCAGATGACGTGGACGCGACGCTGCGACGCGGCGACGGCTTCTACGTGCCGGCCGGCACAACCCACAGCTACGCGGCGGGCGGCGCGGAGATCGCCGAGGCGATCTTCGGTGTCGCGCCCGACTATCGATGACGACGCCGACGATCCTCATCGTCGACGACCATCCATCGTTCCGTGCCGTTGCACGGCTGCTGCTGGAGGCGGAAGGATTCACTGTGGTGGGTGTCGCCGATGACGGCGAGTCGGCCGTGGCCGAGACGCTGCGGTTGAAGCCCGATGTCGTCCTCCTCGACGTGGGGCTGCCGGACATCGACGGGTTCGAGGTCGCAGCGCGCCTGCGCGACGCCGGCGCGACGAGCGCAATCGTCTTCACCTCGAGCCGCGACGGCTCCGACTTCGGCCCGCTGATCGCGGAGTCCGGCGCGCGTGGCTTCATCCCCAAGCCCGAGCTCTCCGGCAGCGCCGTCCGGGCGCTGGTCGGCTGAACGCTATCCTCGCTCTGCCGTGACCGATCTCGTCGTCGCCACTCCCGTCTTCCTCGATCTGACGTTCGTCGGGCTCGAGTCGCTGCCGGCGCTCGGCGAGGAGCGGTTCGCGGCGGACCTTCTGCGCTCGCCAGGAGGCGGCGCCATCACCGCTGTCGGCGCAGCCCGGCTCGGTCTCTCGGTCGCGGTCGCGGCGCCGCTCGGCGACGACGTCGCAGGCGACGTGGTGCGGGCGACGCTCGCCGAGGAAGGCATCGAGGCGATTGCGACACGGTCTGCGCCGCGGACGCCGACGACGGCGGTCATGCCGGTGGGCGGCGACCGGGCGATGGTGACCGTCGATTCCGGCGCGCGCGCCTCGGTCGCCGACGTTGCGGCCGGCTCGCCGCGCGCGGTGTCGGTGAATCTCGACCAGCTCCACGTCGTTCCACCGGGGGCGTTCGCCTACACGACGTGCGGTGACGACGAAGCCCGCGCCTTCCTGGGCCGCCCGCCCGCCGCGCTGGCCGGCGCCCGGGCGCTCTTCGTCAACGAGCGCGAGGCGCTCGGGCTGAGCGGAGCGGCGAGCGTCGAGGAGGCGGCCGCGACGCTCGCCGAGCAGGCGGAGACCGTAGTCGTGACGCGCGCGGCAGAAGGCGCGATCGCGTGCAGCCGCGGCGAGATCCTGACTGCCGCCGCCGAGCGCGTCGAGCAGCCTCTCGATACGACCGGCGCCGGGGACGTGCTCGTCGCCGCGTACATCTGGGCCGACCTGCGCGGGGCCGACCCGGCCGATCGATTGCGGTGGGCCGTGCTGTACGCGAGCCTTGCCGTCACGAAGCCGACCGGCGTCGGCGGCGCGCTCAGGGAGGCGGAGCTCATCGAAGCCGGCGCCGCGCGCGGCCTCACGGCGCCCCCGTTCGCAGGCGTCACTCAGGTCTAGGAACTGCGCCCTCGGGCGCCGGGGAACGCGATGGAAGACGCGCGCCGGTCGACGCATCTTGACGGTCAAATCGTCGTGAACTCACCGTCAGGAGCCCGTCATGACCGACGAATTCCAGCGAATCCTGCGCGACGTGGAGGAGGAGGCGGCCGCGGGCGGCGGCACGGCCGCGGCCGGCGGAGTCACGGCTGCCGGCGTGCTCGCCTTCCTGTTCATGCTCCTGTCGCTGGGCTTCCTCGTCTGGAGGATCACCGTTGTCGTGAACGACAAGAACACCGTTGCGCCGCTCGACGCGAACGGCTCGCCCTGTCCCAGCGACCCCGAGGCGGCGACCGAGGAGTTCACGGTCAGCGGCTGGTCGACCTTGGGTGAGCAGGCGGCGTTCCGCGATGCGCTGAAGAAGGCGCGCGTCAGGTGCGCCACCCGCGCGTACCTGCGAGTGCCTCGATCCCCGGCGAGTGGCAGCGGCAAGTCGACGAGGCGCTGGCGGACTAGACTAGTCGCCGCTGCAGCGGCGCAGGCTCTGGGTGGAGGGGATGAAGTAATACGCGCCGGTGAGGGCGCGGGTGTAGAGCGTGAGCGCGTCCCGGACGCCGCCGTCGGTCAGGCCGACCATGCTCTCGAGCATCTCCCTCAGCGGCCGCTGGTCCGCGCTGAATCCGACGAACATCGTGCCGTGGTCGGTCACCGTCCCGTAGGGCATGTTGCGGCGAAAGATCTTGCCGAAGCGGTCCTGGTCGGTACGCGCGACGTGCGACTCCGGCGGCTTGTCGTCGAGCTCGACGCTCTCGTCCTTCGTGCGCCCGATGACCTGCTCCTGCCGCGCGACCTGCAGGGACTCCCACGCGCTCGATTCGTGACACCACTTCTGCAGCAGCAGGATCGTGCCGCCGGCGCCCGCGCTGTCCTCGGGGATCACCACGAGCTCGGGCGCGTCGATCAGATCCGGGTTCTCCGTTCCGTCGATGAACCCGGTGAGATCCCGGTCGTGGCGGTAGGGCCAGCTGGAAGTCTCCTCCGCGACCGATGCGACCGCATCCAGCGCAGCGATCGCCTCGCGCGCCATGTCGAAGACGACGTCGTACGCACTCCCGGAGAGCCACAGCACCGCATCGTGTTGCGTCGCCGGCATCGTGTAGCCGTCGGGGCCGACAATGTCGCGGTTGAAGCCCTCGATCCCGGCAGGCGCGTCGGGAACGAGCTCGCGCCAGAGCTCGGGGCGGAATCCCGCAACGAGGTTGACGCCGCCCATCGTCGTTCGCGGCTCGCGCAGCGACGCGACCGCGGTCGCCAGCTCCCGTGTGGCTCCGGGCCGCCGGGCGTCGAACTCGAGGTAAGCATGCGACGCCGTCCCGAGCGCGAAGATCCCACTCTGCGACGTGCTCACCGCGCGATCATGACGTACTCGGTCGCCGCTCAGGCGGGAGCGCGCAGGGGGAACCCGTTGTCGTCGGGCGCAACTCGCCCGACCCCGGCGAGTATCCGCGCGACGACGAAGCCGAAGACGAATCCGCCGACGTGTGCGAAGAACGCGACGCCGCCGCCGTTGGCCCGCGCGCCGAAGAGCCCGAAGTTGGCCTCCACGAGCTGGTAGAGGAACCAGAAGCCGAGGAAGATCCACGCCGGAATCCGCACCGGAAACCAGAGCACGAGCGTGAGGACGCGCGACTCCGGATAGACCACGAAGTACGCGCCGAGCACGGCCGCGATCGCACCGCTGGCGCCGAGATTCGGCACGCGCCCGTCGGCGGCCGTGCCGAAGAGCAGCGTCATCGCCGTCTGCGTCATCGTCGCGACGAAGCCGCCGGCGAAGTAGAAGGCGAGATAGCGAACAGGGCCGAACGCGCTCTCGACGTTCTTCCCGAAGATCGCGAGGAAGAGCATGTTGCCGAGGATGTGGTCCCAGCTGCCGTGCAGGAACATCGACGTGATCCAGCTGACGCCCCACGACTCCGGTCCATGGCACGACGCGTCGACGGTGCAGGGATAGAACGACGCATGGAACACCGCCGACTGGAGGTGCGGCAGCTCGTAGAACAGCCAGACGGCGAAGTTCGCGACGATGATCGCGACGTTCACGAATGGGAAGCGGCGCGCCGGGATCCCGTCGGAGAGCGGAAGCATGCGAGAACTGTCATGCTGCGCGGCCGGGACGGGCATCCGCGACATCGCTGAGGCGCTGCGGGAATCCGGCAGCGCTTGAGCGGACCGACGGATGCGCCGTCGCGCCTCCCGTCGCGAGGCTTGCAGGGTGCGATACGTCCGGCCCACGCTGCTCCTCGTCGTCACGGCGGTCTCGCTCTACCTGTTGCTGCCGAGCCTGCTCGCGGTGTTCGGCTCGTGGCGGTCGCTGTCGGACGTCGACTGGCGGTTCGCGCTCCTCGTCCTCGGCTTCGAAGGCGCGAGCTACGTCTGCGTATGGGAGCTCGACCGGATCGCGCTGCGAACGAAGGCGTGGTTTCCGGTCGCCGCCGCTCAGCTGGGCGGCAATGCCGTGGGACGGATCCTGCCCGGCGGGGGTGCGACGGCGACCGCCTTCACCGCCGGGATGCTGCGCCGGGCCGGGATCGACACCGGCCAGGCCGTGGCGGCGTTCGGCGCGTCGACCGGACTTCAGATCGCGACAGCGCTGGCACTGCCGCTGCTCGCACTGCCGGCGATCGTCGGCGGTGCACCGGTCAGTCGCAGCCTCGCCGACGCCGCGTATCTCGGCATCGCCGTCCTCGTCCTCCTGATCGCCGCCGGGACGGCCGCGTTCGTCAGCGACGCGCCGCTCGAGCTCGCCGGACGGTGGATCGAGTGGCTCCTGAACAAAACCGTCCGCCGGCGCCGGCCCGCGGCCGGTTTTGCGCAGGAGCTGCTGGCCGACCGCGACTTCATCCGCTCGACGCTCGGCGAGGGTTGGAGGGGCGCGGTCGTTTCCGCGGCCGCGAGCACCGGCTTCGACTACCTCGCGCTGCTCGCTGCCCTTCGCGCGGTCGGAGCAGCGCCGCGGCCTTCGCTCGTCCTGCTCGCCTACGCGGCGGCCAAGCTGCTCGGGTTGATCCCGCTCACGCCGGGGGGCCTCGGCTTCGTCGAGGCAGGCCTCGTCGGCACGCTCACCCTCGCGGGCGTCTCCGGCCCCGGCGCGGTCGCCGCGACGCTTCTCTACCGGCTCGTCGCCTTCTGGCTGCCGATTCCCGCCGGCGGCGTCGCATACGTGCTCTTCCGCCGCCGTTACGACCGACGAAAGCCGCGTTGCGGAGTTTCCGCACGCGCTCCGGACGCTCCCTGATTCGCGCGGACAGGGCCGCGCGCGACAGTCGAGAGCGTCAAAACTCAAGTCGGGAGGTCTTCGATGGACTCGATCGTCGATCGGGCCATGAACATGGCGGGCACGCAGCTGACGAAGTTGAGGTGGGCGCTCGGGCTGAACGGCGCCCTCTCGATCGCGTTCGGCGTCGTCATCCTCGCCTGGCCCGGAATCAGCCTTTTCGCGCTCACGATTCTCTTCGGCGCGTACGCACTCGCGGGCGGCGTCGTCGGCCTCGGAGCCGCGTTCAGCGGAGCAAGCAGGGGCGAGCGCGGCTGGCTCGTGGCCTCGAGCCTCCTGGGCATTGCCATCGGCGTGATCGTCCTCGCCTGGCCCGACATCTCCGCGCTCGCGCTCCTCTACGTGATCGGCGCGTACGCGGTCGCGCTCGGGATCATCGCCGTCGGCGGAGCCTTCTGGCTCCCGATCGACGGCGGGGACACCGTACTGATGATCCTCTGCGGATTGGTCTCGATCCTGTTCGGCATCGTCATCTTCGCGCGGCCCGGCGCGGGAGCGCTCGTGGTCCTCGCACTGATCGCCGCCTTCGCGCTCGTCACGGGCATCACGCAGCTGATCGTCGCGATCGGCGGCCAGCGCCTGGTCGAAAGCCGTGTGCGACGGGCGTTCGCGCCGAAGCCGCAACCGTCCTCGAGCTAGACGATGCGCGAGCGACCGATTCTCATCTGCTACGACGGCTCCGACGACGCGCGGCGTGCGATCGGAGCGGCCGAGGCCCTGGTCGGGCCTCGGCGCGCCGTCGTCCTCGACATGGGGCCGCCGCTGACCGCCGCTGAGAGCTACGCCGCCATCTCGCCCGGCGTCGTCGGGGCCGACTTCGAGGAGATGAACGAGGCCGACGCGCTCACGCGCGCGACCGAGGGCGCCGAACGGGCGCGCGAGGCCGGGTTCGAGGCGACGGCGCGAGGCGGCATCGCTGCGCCGACCTGGCAGGGCGTCGTCGACGTCGCGGACGAGCTCGACGCGGCCGTGATCGTGCTCGGGTCGCGCGGGCTCAAGGGCGGCCGCGAGCTGCTGGAGGGCAGCCTCTCGCACCAGATCGCCCAGAACGCGGGCCGCCCGGTGCTGATCGTGCCGCCGCCGAAGTAGCGTTACCGAACCGGCGAGGTGGATCGTCCGTGAGCTTGCTCGTCGCGCAGGAACATGCGCGCGAGCTGCGTGCGCGATCGGACTCCGAGATTGCGGAAGACCTTGCGCAGGTGATACTGGACCGTACTCGGGCTGATGAAGAGTTGCGCGGCGATCTCGGCGTTGGTCGCGCCCTCGGCGGCGAGCTGCGCGACCCGCTTCTCCTGTTGCGTGAGCTCGTCGCGTGTCTCGTCCGTGCGCTTGCGCGCTCGCGCGCCCGTCGCGAGCAACTCGGTCCGGGCGCGTTCGGCGAACGCCTCCCCGCCCATCCGCTCGAACATCTCGTGCGCGATCCGAAGCTCCGCGCGTGCGTCGCGACGCCGCCGCTGTCGCCTTAGCCATTCGCCGTAGAGGAGGTGCGCTCGCGCGAGCTCGGGGGCGAGCAGCGATCCCGCCAACTGCTCGATCGCTTTGCGGTACAGGGGCTCGGCCTCGCTGTCGTCGACGAGTTGCGCGCGGCAGCGGGCGAGCAGACCGAGCGCCCAGGACGTGCCGATCGAGCGCGCACGCTCCCGCCGCCTTGCGATCGCCTGTCCGCACGGCGGCCTCGACCAGCTCAGGGAGGACGCGGATGCCGACGTACGGCGGGTCCTTCTCGAACACGCGCAAAGCGCAATCGCGTGCCGAGTCATAGCGTCCGAGCCCGACGTCGAGCACCGCGAGTGCGTACCGGACGAAGTCGATGTTGTCCGCGTGTCGGCGTTCCATCGCCTCGAGCAAGACGGCGTTGGCGAGTGCACGCGCCTCGGCCTCGCGTCCCCGCCAGGCGAGAACGATCACCTGATGTGGAGAGTTCCAGCCACGGACGCCGGAGAAGCCGATCGCCTCGTTGATCTCACGCCGCTCCGCGAAGCACGCGTCGGAGGCGTCCAGACGGCCGGCCCAGGCCTCCGAGATCCCGAGCACGGTTAGCGCCTGCGACAGCCGCGTCAACGCGCCCTGTTCCCGCGCCATCCGGACCCATCGTCGAGCGAACGCGTCTCGCGCCTCCTCCTCGAGCAGCTCGCTCGCGCCCACCCACCCGAGCCCGAGCAACTGGATGAGCACGTCGTCGCCGACATCGCCGTCGCCGAGCATCGCGACGGCGCGACGGAGCGGCGGCACGGCCTCCGCGTACGGCGCGGTCACGCGTGCGGCGAAGCCGGCGAGCAGGAGTTCGGCGACCGTTGGATCGCGTGACGAACGTGCGAGGAGGGCGCGAGCGGCCTCGGCTACCTCCAGAACGCCCTCGTCCGTGCCGGAAAGCCCGGCCACGGTCGCACTCGCCAGTGCCCAGAGCAGCGTCTCGCACGCGAGTCGCTCGTCGAGCGGTTCGAGGGCGCGCCCCGCGAAGAGATAGGCCCTCGCCGCCTCGGCGGCGTTGCCGCGCGCGAAGTCGATGTCGCCGCGCAGGCGGAGCGCCCGCGCCCGCCCCATCGGATCTCGGAGCCGTGGATTCGCGTCGTCGAGCAGCTCGGCGGCTTTGCCGGGAGCGCCGCGCGTCACTTCGGCCGCTGCTGCCCCGAGCAGGCGTTCCCCGCGCCGGCGCGCGTCCGGGGTGAGCGCGGCGGCACGCTCGAGGAAGGCAGCCGACGCCGCGTAGCCGCCACGACGACGCGCACCGGCCGCCGCGCGCTCGAGTTCGGCGGCGACTTCCTCGTCAGGTCCAATCGCTGCGGTTGCGCGGTGCCACGCGCGGCGGTCCGCGTCCGTGTCGGAGTCGGTCGCGGCGGCGAGCGCTGCGTGCACCCTCCGCCGATCCGCCGGAGAGGCGCCCGCGTAGACGGCGGAGCGAACCAAGGGGTGGCTGAACCTGACGCTCGGGAAGAGCACGAGCAGGCCCTCGTCCTCGGCCGCCTCCGCCGCGTCGGCGGGAATGCCGAGCTCCGCGGCCGCCCGCCAGAGCACGTGCGTGTCGCCCGCGGGATCCGCGGCAGCGAGCAGCATCAGCAGCTGCGTGTCGGCGGGCAGCGACAGGATCCGACGGCCGTAGCGCTCCTCGAGGCGGCTTCCGATCGGGAGCGGCTCCGGCAGCACCTCGGCGCCGGCGAGCTCCGTCGCGGAGAGCTCGCCGGAGAGCTCGACGAGGGCGAGCGGGTTCGCGCGTGTTGCGGCGACGATTCGCTCCCCTACGCGCTCGTCGATGCGGCCTCCGGCGAGGGATTGCATCAGCTCATACGCTGCCGCCTCCGGGAGACCCTCGACCTGAAGGGCCGGCAGCCCCTCGAGCGAGACGCGATCGCCGATGTCGTCGCGCACCGTGAAGACGAGGCCGATTCCTTCCGCGTGCAGGCGCCGGGCGACGAACGCGAGCACCGCAGCCGTCTCCTCGTCCAGCCACTGCGCGTCGTCGATCAGGATCAAGAGCTTCCGTTCTGCGGCCACGTCGGCCAGCAGCGTCAGCACGGCGAGACCGACGAGAAACCTGTCCGGTGTCGGCCCCTCGCTCAGTCCGAGCGCGGAGCCCAAGGCACGTTCCTGCGGCGGCGGCAGCCGGTCGAGCCGCGAAAGAACGGGGAGCAGCAGCTGGTGGAGGCCGGCGAAGTCGAGTCCCAGCTCCGACTCGACGCCGGTGAGGCGTAGGACTCGTAGGTCGCCTGCCGCTCCGGCCGCATAGTTCACAAGCGCCGTCTTGCCGATCCCGGGCTCTCCCTGGAGGACGAGCGTGCCGCTCTCCCCGCTGCGCACCGCGTCGAGCAAGCGATCGAGCGCTTCGCGCTCCTCGATGCGATCCAGCAGCATCGCCTCGATCGTCGCGCAGACGTGCTCCGAACTCAACCTCGGGCCGCGGAATCCACGCAACCATTCGGCGCACGCACCGATGCAGCCGCGAGACGCCGCATGGGAGGTTCGGGTCGATGGTCACGACCCGAGACGGCCGGATCGCCGGCGGTGTCGAGGCCCGGGCCGCACGAGGGCGGGCAGCGCGCGCCGAGACGCCACGGTCGAGCCACGCGACCCTCGCTGCCGGGGCCGACCGCGACCCGATTGCGCTGCTCGAGCTCCAGGCTCGCTCGCGCGTGGCCGCGCTCGTTCCGATCCGCTACGGGAGGATGCTCGCTTCACCGTTCTCGTTCTTCCGCGGTGCGGCGACCGTGATGGCGCACGATCTCGCCTCGACGCCGCGAGCCGGCTTCGACGTGCAGCTCTCGGGCGACGCGCACCTCTCGAACTTCGGCACCTTCGCCTCGCCCGAGCGGGACCTCGTCTTCGACCTCGACGACTTCGACGAGACCCATCCCGGCCCGTTCGAATGGGATGTCAAGCGGCTCGCCGCGAGCTTCGAGATCGCCGCTCGGCAGCGAAGCTTCGGCGACGCCGAACGGGTGAAAGCCGTCCTCGGAGCCGTCCGCGTCTACCGCGAGGCGATGCGCCGGTTCGCAGCGATGGGAGAGCTGGACGTCTGGTACGCGCGCCTCGACGCGGGCGCGATCCTCGCTCGGCTGCAACGCGAGCACGACCGCAAGCTCGAGAAGACGTTCCGGCATTCGGCGGCGAAGGCGCACACGAACGACCACATGCGCGCGCTCGATCAGCTGACGCACCTGGTCGACGGGCAGCGACGGATCGTCTCGGAGCCGCCGCTGATCGTCCCGCTCGCGGAGCTCGGCACCGCCGAGGTGCCGATCGACGCGCTCTTCGGGCGCTACCGCCGCTCGCTCCCCGACGATCGCCGCGTGTTGCTCGAGCGCTTCCGCTACGTCGAGCTCGCGCGAAAGGTGGTCGGGATCGGGAGCGTCGGGAGGCGGTCGTGGATGCTGCTGATGCTCGGGCGGGACGAGCGCGACCCGCTGTTCCTGCAGATCAAGGAGGCCGAGCCGTCGGTGCTGCAGCCGCTGCTCGGGCCGAGCCGATTCGCGAGCCACGGGCAGCGCATCGTGATGGGCCAGCGCCTGATGCAGGCCTCGAGCGACATCTTCCTCGGCTGGATCCACGCGGACGACGACCCCGACGGTGTGCCTCGCGACTTCTACGTCCGCCAGCTCCGCGACTGGAAGTCTTCGCTCGATGTCGACACGATCTTGCCGCGCGGCCTCGCCGCCTACGCCTCCGCGTGCGGGTGGACGCTCGCGCGGGCGCACGCGCGCTCGGGCGACCGGATCGCGATCGCCGCGTACCTCGGTGACAGCGAGCGGTTCGACCGCGCCGTCGGGGAGTTCGCCGCGGCATACGCCGATCGCAACGAACGAGACCATCGAGCACTGGTCGACGCCGTCGCCGCCGGCCGGCTGCCGGCGATCGAAGGCGTGTAGTTCCCGCAGCCGTTCCGTCATCGCTCGGATGCGAGTCGGTGGAGACCGCGCGCACGATCGGACGAACACGACGAAAGGAGCACCACGATGTCGAACGACGACCTCGAACGCTGGGTGACCGACGAGCTCTTCTGGGATCCCAAGGTCGACAACGCCGCAATCGCCGTCTCGGCGGAGGGCGGCGACGTCACCTTGCGCGGCACGGTGGGCAGCTTCCGCGAGAAGCGCGAGTCGCAGAACGCGACCGAGCGCGTGTACGGCGTCAAGTCGGTCGCGAACGAGCTCAACGTGCGGATCATGGGCGAGGATGCCCGCAACGACGCGGAGCTGCGCGGAGCCGTCCTGCAGGCGCTGATGCTCGACAGCCTCGTCCCGACGAGCGTCGACGCGCGAGTCGCCGACGGCTTCGTCACCCTCACCGGCACCGCGGAGTGGAAGTACCAGTGCGACGAGGCCGAGTTCGTCACCGGCAACGTCCTCGGCGTTCTCGGCGTCACCGACGCCATCGACCTGAAGACCCCGGAGCCGAAGCCGGACGACGTGAAGGAATCAATCAAGAAGGCGCTCGAGCGCAACGCGAAGCTCGACGCCGGCGGACTCACCGTCGACACGTACAACGGTACGGTCGCGGTGACCGGAACCGTCAACTCCTGGTCCGAGCACGACGCCGCCATCGCCGCGGCGTGGTCGGCGGCAGGCGTCACCGACGTCGACGACCGGATCGTCGTCGACTACTAGAACTAGAACGTCCTGCGGCGGCACGGGCGCTCGCCGGCTGCTAGTGGCTCAAAGCCACAAAGTCCGCGTTCGTGCCGCCGCGCGTGCAGCCAGCAGGGGGGCGCGAACGCCCGCCAACGGGTACCGCGGAGGGCCGCTGGCCGGAGAGACACGGGCGCTTCCGAAGAGGATGCTGACCTGTCATGGACGCCGATCTCGTCTCGGTCCTCGGCCCAGGACCATGCGTTCCACGGATTCGAACGAAGCGCGTCCGCCCTAGCCTCGTCCTCGTGATGTCCGACCGGCGAGCAGGGTTGTGAGCTCCGCAGCGCTCGCTCTCGTCGACTCGCTCGGCCTGGGACCACGGAGGTTGCTCGCGGATCGGGTCATCGTCGAGTTTGCCGCCGCCGACGACGTGCGATCGGGGATGGAGCGGGCGGTCGCGACGCTACGGCGTGGCGGGGGCGCCGACCGCGTCGAGTGGTGGGCTCCGGCCGAGGACGGGAGCTCCTTTCGCCTCCTCGCGGCCGCCGGTTGGCGCCGCGGTCGCCGGAGAGCCGTTCCCGCGGGCCCCGCCGGTGCGCTGGTCGTGAGCGGAGACGGCTACGGGCCCGAGTTCGTGCCGGCCCTGACCCAGCTCGCTCGGGTCCTCCGGCGCCGGTTCGCGGACGAGCAGCTCGCGGAGGCAGCCGTGCGGCTCGCGCGGCGGAGCGAGGCGCTCGAGGACTTTGCCGCGCTCGTCGCGCACGAGCTGAAGACGCCGCTCCACGCCGCGCTCCTCCAGGACGATCCGTCGGTCGGAGTGGAGCAGGCGCTCGACCTCGTCGACTCGCTCCTCGAGGCGGCTCGATCCGAGTCCTGCGGCGAAGCCTCCGCCCCGGCGGCAGAGTGCCTCGACGAGGCGCTCCGCGACCTCGGCCCGATCGACGTCGAGGTGATCGCCGATCTTCCGGCCCGGTTCTCGCTGCCGCCGCCCGCGCTTCGCCTCATTCTGCGCAACCTCGTCGCCAACGCCGTGGCCGCGGACGCCCGCCAGATCCACGTCGCAGCCGTCGCGGGTGTGCTCGTCGTCGACGACAACGGCGTCGGCCTCGCCGAGCCGAGTCGGTACGCATCGGGCAACCGCGTCGGCCTCGCCCTCTGCCGCCGCGTCGCCGCGCGGTTCGGCGGCAGCCTCGAGCTGGCGCAGCGCACGGCCGGCGGCACGCGCGCCACGCTGGCGATCGGTGCGCCGACGCGATGATCCGGGTTCTCATCGTCGACGATCACGAGCTCTTCCGGGCGGGTCTGCGCAGCCGGCTCGAGAGCGAGGGCGACATCGCGCCCGTCGGCGAGGCCGGAACTGCCGAGCAAGCCGTCGTGAAGGCACGCGCACTGCAGCCCGACCTCGTCCTGATGGATCTCCTCCTGCCGCGCAAGAGCGGCTACGAGGTGATCCCGGAGCTCGCGACGGTCTCACCGCAGGCCAAGGTCCTCGTCATCTCGTCGCAGGCGACGCCGAGCTCGGTGCGCCAGGCCCTCACCGCCGGGGCCGCCGGCTATCTCCCCAAGCGGGCATCCGACAGTGAGCTCGTCACCGCCATCCGCCGCGTCGCTGCCGGCGAGGGCTACGTCGACCCCGACCTCGGCGCAAAGCTGGTCGTCGCCGACGGATCGCCCTCGCTCCAGCCGCTCTCGGACAGGGAGCGCGACGTCCTCCACCTGCTCGCGCTCGGCTACACGAACCAGGAGATCGGCAAGAAGCTCTTCATCTCCGTGCGCACGGTCGACACGCACCGTGCGCACGTCATGCGCAAGCTCCGGCTCGAGACACGGGCCGAGCTCGTCCTGTTCGCGCTCGCGAACGGCCTGATCGGGCCGAGTTGATCCGGCGGCTCATTCGGCGACCGCACTAGCCGCCGCCGGTGAACCGCCGGACGAAGCCGAGCGCGGTGTCGGCGACCTCCCGCCAGCCGCTGTCGATCACGAGTGCGTGGCCGCGATTCGGCATCTCGACGAACTCGGTCACACCGGCGTTTCGCTTCTGCCGGTTGTACGACGCGTGCGCGATCGCATGCGGAACCGTGTTGTCCTTCTCGCCCGAGATGATCAGCATCGGCCCGCGGTCAGGGTTCTTCGTGTCGACCTTCGCCTCTGTCCACGGGTTGAGGTTCGCGGTCGCGGCCTGGAACAGCGGCGCGCCCGAGGTCGGCACCGCGAACGTGTCGTACAGCTCCTTCGCCTCCTCCTCGCTGACGGCGTTCGCGAAGCCGAAGCGGAACTGCTCGTACGTGAGCGGCACCGCTCGGTTGTAGTTGGCGGGGTTCGCGAGCACCGGCGAGGCCGACTTCAGCGCCGAGAACGGCAGCGGCAGGACGCCGCGGAACGGCGCCGGGTCGATCGCGACCGACGTAGCCGCGAGCCCGCGTCCGGCGAGGATCTGCGTCAGCAGGCCGCCGAACGAGTGGCCGATCACGGCCGGCTTCCGGTCGAGCCGCCGGATCACCCCGTCGAAGTGGTCCGCGACCTGGCCGACGGTCTTGTGGGCGAAGACGTCGGGATGCGCGTTGGCGTCGGCGACCGTCTCCGGATCGTCCGGCCAGCCGGGCGTCAGCGCGACGTAGCCGGCCTCCTCGAACACCTGCGCCCAGCGGTCCCAGCTGCTCGGCAGCAGCCAGAGCCCATGCACGAACACGACCGGGGTGAGACCCGCGGCATTCGCACGCTCGACCTGCGCGGCCTCCCGCTCGGTGATCGTCGTATCTGCGGCAATCGCCATTTCGTTCTCCTAACTCGTTGTGACGGCGTCGCGCGTCGAGGCCGATGAGCCTTCCGCCGTGCCGTCGATGAACGCGAGCACGTCCGCGCAGAACCTGTCCTTGAGCGTCATCGTGAGACCGTGCGGCGCGCCAGGGTACGGCGTGAACGTCGAGCCCGCGATCAACGGCGCGGACGCCTGGCCGCCGACGGCGAACGGCACGATCTGGTCGTCCTCCCCGTGGATGACGAGCGTCGGCACGTCGAAACGCTCGAGATCCTCGCGGAAGTCGGTCTCCGAGAACGCCTTGATGCACTCGTAGGCGTTCCGGTGACCGGACTGCATGCCCTCGCGCCAGAACTCGTCGCGCAGCCCCTGCGACACGTCCGCGCCGGGCCGGTTGTTGCCGAAGAAGGGGCCGTCGGCGAAGTCGCGGTACTGCTGCGCCCGGTCGGCGAGCGAGCCGGCGCGGATCTCGTCGAAGGCCTGGATCGGCACGCCGCCCGGGTTGTCCGCCGTCTTGAGCATGAAGGGCGGGACCGCGGAGACGAGCACGATCTTGGCGACGCGCTCCGTGCCGTGCCGCCCGATGTACCGCGCGACCTCGCCGCCGCCGGTCGAGAAGCCGATCAGCACCATCTCGCGGAGGTCGCGCGCCTCGATCACCGCGGCGAGGTCGTCCGCGTACGTGTTCATCTCGTTGCCGTCCCACGTCTGGCTCGAGCGCCCATGGCCGCGCCGGTCGTGCGCGACGGAGCGGTAGCCGCGCATGGCGAAGAACAGCATCGACGCCTCCCAGCTGTCCGAGCTCAGCGGCCAGCCGTGGCTGAAGACGATCGGCTGTCCCGTGCCCCAGTCCTTGTAGAAGATCTTCGCGCCGTCGCTCGTCTTGACGAAGCTCATCGTGTGCTCCTTCGATAGGCGGTGGTCGTTGCTGCGGCGCGCTCGACGAGCCGCGTCACGGCGTCGGGGTGGGAGATCATCGCGACGTGCGACGAGTGGATCTCGACGACCTTCGCACCGGCGCGGTTCGCCATGAACAGCTGCTGCGCCGGCGGGATCGTCCTGTCCTCGAGGCCGACGATCGCCCAGGACGGGATGGTGCTCCACGCCGTGGCGGTTGTCGGCTCCGCGCCGGCCGCGAGCGCAAGCGGGCGCTGCTCCGCCGCCATCAGCGCGGCGGTCCTCGGACTGACGTCGGCGGCGAACGTCGAACGGAAGAGATCCTGTTTGATGTAGGCCTCGACGTCGTTCGGGCCGAACGGCGGGATCGCCTTGAACTCGATCGAGCTGGCGACCTTGCTGTCCGCGCCGGCGAGCGCCAGCACGTTCTCGCCGACGTCCGGGATGAACGCGTCGACGTAGACGAGCGCCTTCACGTTCGGGTTGCCGGCGGCGGCGTTCGTGATCACCGCGCCGCCGTACGAGTGCCCGACGAGCACGATCGGCCCCGGCGTCTGCGCCAGCACGCTCGTGATGTACGCGGAGTCGCCGCTCAAGCTCCTGAGTGGGTTCGCCGGTGCGATTACCGGATAGCCGTCCTCGTGCAACTCCGCGATCACGCCGTTCCAGCCCGAGGCATCCGCCCAGGCGCCGTGCACGAGCACGACCGTCGGTTTCGCCGTCTGCCCGAGGTTCGCCGTGCTCGCCGATCCGGCGGCGAACAACGCGACGAGCCCGATCGCGGCTGCGGCCAGCCAGGCCTGCGGGATGGTGCGTGTCGTGGTTGACACTCGCTCCTCCTCGTTCGACCACGGCGACGATCGCAGCTGCCCGGCCGCGAGTCGCTGGCGCTAGGTGGCGAATCGACGGCCCGCAGGCGGGCCGGTATGAAGTAGTGCTAGGTGGATTGCGCCCGCCAGCCCGCTCGGTGAGGGTGGGCCCTGTGGCACTGCGCTGCCTGATCGTCGATGACAGCGACGAGTTCGTCGCCTCTGCCACGCGTCTGCTCGAGTCTCAGGGAATGCGCGTGATCGGCCACGCCTCCTCCCGGGACGGGGCGCTGCAGCTCGCGGAGGCTCTCGAGCCGGACGTCGCCCTCATCGACATCGAGCTCGGCGAGGAGGACGGCATCGAGCTCGCCCATCGGCTCGAGGAACGGGTCCCGTCGACCCGCATCGTCCTGATCTCGGCGCATGAGCAAGACGAGCTCGGAGAGCTGATCGCCGACTGCCCGGCCGTCGGGTTCCTGGCGAAGGAGGCGCTCGGCGCCACCGCGATCGCAGGGATGCTCCGCTAGTTCCAACGCGCTTCGAGAAAGGTGAGGACCGCGAGCACGCGCCGGTGATCGTCGTCCGTCACCGGCAGGCGCAGCTTGGCGAGGATGCTGCGCACGTGCTTCTGCACCGCGCCTTCGCTGATGAAGAGGCGCGTGGCGATGCCGTTGTTGGAGCGCCCCTCGGCCATGAGCGCGAGCACCTCCCGCTCCCGTGACGTGAGTTCGGCGAGTGGATCGTCGCGATGCCGCTCCGCGACCAGCTCGCGCACGAGTGCAGGATCGACGACCGATCGGCCTGCGGCGATCCGTTCGAGCGCGTCGGTCAGGTCGGCCGCGCGGAGGACAGTGCTCTTCAACAGGTAGCCGATCCGCCGGCCGTCCTCGAGCAGGTCGATCGCGGTCTCGATCTCGACGTGGGCGGAGAGCAGCAAGATGCCGATCTGCGGGAACTCCTGCCGGATCGACCGCGCCGCGTCGAGACCTTCCCAGGTGTGCGACGGCGGCATCCGGATGTCGACCACGGCCACGTCCGGGACGTGCGCTCGGATCGCCTCGGTCAACGCGTTCGCGTCGCCGGCCTGGTCGACGACGTCGTAGCCCGCCTCGCGCAGGACGCTGGCGATACCCTCGCGGACGAGGACGTCGTCGTCCGCTATGACCACTCGGCCCTCCGCCATCTCGCTCGGAGCTTACGCCCGGCGCGTACGAGCTTCGCGGGCTCGACATCCCGTCGGAAGGCTGTGATCATGAGCAGGGCTTTGGTCGCGCAGGACGACGTTCGCCGGCTCGTGGACGAGCAGGCCGCGCTTCGCCGGGTCGCGACGCTCGTCGCCGAGGGTGCGACGGCCGCGGATCTGTTCTCGGGCGTCGCGCGAGAGGTGTCGGAGGTCCTCGGCGTGCCGACGGTCACGGTGAGTCACTACGAGCCCGACCGTTCGTTCACGGTGATCGCCTCCACGAACAACCCCGGCTTCCCCGTCGGCAGCCGGTGGCCCATGGACGGCCCGAGCCTCGCAGCGACGATCCACGACACGGGCCGCGCCGCACGGATCGACGAGTACTCGAACCTTCCCGGCGTGGTCGCGGCCGCTGTGCGCGACTCGTCGATTCGCTCGGCGGTCGGAGCCCCGATCGTCGTCGACGGCAGCGTCTGGGGTCACATTTCGGTCGCCGCCACGGACCCCGTACCGCTGCCGACCGACACCGAGCGGCGCCTGCGCGACTTCACCGAGCTCGTCGAGACGGCGATCTCGAACGCCGAGGCCCGGGACGATCTCCGCCGTCTCGCTGACGAGCAGGCTGCGCTGCAGCGCGTTGCGACGCTCGTCCTCGATGGTGCCGCGGCGAACGAACTCTTCGCAGCCGTCGCCGAAGAGGTTGCCCGCGTCCTCGAGGTCTCGTCGGTGGGCGTCTCTCGCTTCGAGCCGGACGGCACATCGGAGGTGGTGGGCTCCTTGAACGATCCCGGCTTCCCCGTCGGTAGCCGCTGGCCCGTCCAGGGACCCAGCCTCAACGCTGCCGTGTTCGAGACGGGCCGTCCCGCACGGATCGACCGTCACGCCGACCTGCCGGGACCGGTCGCGGCCGCCTCGCGGGTCTCGGGAGTGGAGTCCTCGATCGCCGCTCCAATCATCGTGAGCGGCAGCGTCTGGGGAATGATCTCCATCGGACAAAGGGATCGGGACGATGTGCTGCCGGCCGCGACCGACTCGCGCCTCGCCGCTTTCACCGAGCTCGTCGCGACTGCGATCGCGAACGCGCAGGCGCACGACGACGTGCGCCGGCTCGCGGACGAGCAGGCCGCGCTGAGGCGCGTCGCGACGCTCGTCGCGGAGGGCGCGCCGCCGGAGGCTCTCTTCGCCGCGCTCGGCGAAGAGGTTGCTCGCCTTCTCCACGTGTCGTCGGTCACCGTCGATCGCTACGAGGCGGATTCCTCGGTCGTGATCGCCTCCATCAACGATCCCGGCTTCCCGGTGGGCAGCCGCTGGCCGCTCGACGGGCCCAGCCTCGGAAAAGCCGTCTTCGAGACAGGGCGGCCCGCACGGATCGGCGACTACGCCGACCTGGCGGGGACGATAGCCACCGCGGCGCGCAGCTGGAATGTCAGCTCCGCGGTGGGCGTGCCGATCATCGTCGACGGCGAGGTCTGGGGCGTGATCTGCGTCTCGACCAAGACTCACGGCGGCGTCCTGCCGCCCGAGACCGACGCCCGGCTCGCCGCCTTCACCGAGCTCGTTGCGACCGCGATCTCGAACGCGCAGGCGCGCAACGACCTGCGACAGCTCGCGGAAGAGCAAGCGGCGCTGCGCCGGGTCGCGACGCTGGTCGCCCGCGGCACTTATTCGGAGGTCGTATTCGATGCCGTCTGCGCGGAGACGGGACGGGTCGTCGGCGCGACGAGCGTCAATCTCGCGCGCTTCACGGATGATGGCTTCAACCTCACCATGGCCGGCTGGAGCCTCCGCGAGACGCACGTTCCGGTCGGGACGCGGCTTCCGCTGGCGCCGGACACGATCGGCGACCTGATCGTCCGGACGACGGCCCCGGCTCGCAAGGACAGCTACGACGGCGGCTCGAGCGAGCTCGCGACGCTCGTCCGGAAGAGCGGGATCCGCTCGGCGGTCGCCGCTCCGGTGATCGTCGAGGGGCGGGTCTGGGGCGCGCTGATCGCCGGTACCGACGGGGACGAACTGCTCCCGGCAGGGACGGAGCTCCGCCTCGCGCGTTTCACGGAGCTGCTCGCGACGGCGATCTCGAACGCGAGCACCCGCGCCGAGCTGATGGCGTCCCGCGCACGCATCATCGCGGCCGGCGACGAGGCGCGGCGAAAGATCGAGCGTGACCTCCACGACGGCGCTCAGCAGCGGCTGATCGGCCTCGGCCTCGACCTGCAGGCCGTGCGCGCAACCGTCCCGCCCGATCGGCGCGACACGCACGCAGGTCTGGAGCGAATCGAGCACGAGCTCGTGTCGCTGCTCGACGAGGTCCGCGAGCTCTCCCGTGGCCTCCATCCGGCGCTGCTCTCGCGGGGAGGACTCCGCCCGGCGCTGGGCGCGCTCGCCCGCAAGTCGCGGCTACGCGTCGACCTGAGCGTGGACATCGACCCACGACCGCCCGCGCCGATCGAGATCGGTGTCTACTACACGGTCTCCGAGGCGCTCACGAACGCGGCGAAGCACGCCGCGGCATCCCGGATCGCCGTCACGGTGACGGCCGACGCCGACGTGCTGCGCGCGAGGATCGAAGACGACGGCGTCGGCGGCGCCGAGTCGAGCACCGGATCGGGTCTGATCGGCCTTGTCGACAGGATCGAGGCTCTCGGCGGACGATTCGAGCTCCAGAGCCCACCGGGTGTCGGCACGACGATCTCGATCGAGGTTCCGGTCGGCGCGCAGCCGGTTGCCTAGCGGAAGTCGGCCGGGAGCTGCGCGCCGCTCGGGAAGCTCGTCTGCGTGCCGCGACCCTGGACGCTGAGCGCGGCGACCGCGTTCGCACGCTCTGCCGCGTCGACGAGGCTTCGCCCCGCGGCCAGGAACGTGGCGAGCGCTCCGACGAACGCATCGCCGGCGCCCGTCGTGTCGACGGCGCGCACCTGCTCGACGGGCACGTGCGTGGCACCTTCGCCGTCGACGACGAGGCAGCCTCGGTCGCCGAGCGTCAGGACGACCGAGCCCGCGCCACGCGCGAGCAGCTGCCGCGCCGCCTCCTGGCCCGCCGGCATGCCCGTCAGCAGCTCGGTCTCCGGCTCGTTCGGACAGATCACGTCGCTGAGCCGGTAGAGCTCCTCGGGCAGCTCCTCGCGCGCGGGCGCCGGGTTGAAGATCGTCCGCACGCTCTCCTCGCGGGCGATCCGGAGCGCGGCGAGGGTCGTCTCGACCGGCAGCTCGAGCTGGCACACGACGACGTCGCTCGCCGCGATCGCCGGGCGCGCCCGCTCGAGGTCGTCCAGCGAGAGCAGGTCATTGGCGCCGGTGACGATGATGATTGCGTTCCGCCCCTCCGGATCGACCGCGATCGGCGCGACGCCCGAGAACGCGTACTCCGTGAAGGTGACGTGCGTCGTGTCGACGCCGTGCTCCCGGAAGTTCTCGAGCGTCCCCTCGCCGAAGACGTCCTGCCCGAGCTTGCAGACCATCGTGACGCGAGCGCCGAGCTTCGCCGCCATCACGGCCTGGTTTGCACCCTTGCCGCCGTAACCCATCTGGAACGAGCTGCCGTGGAGCGTCTCGCCGATGCGCGGCAGACGCGGGACGTAGCTGATCAGGTCGATGTTCGCCGCGCCGACGACGCACACGTTCACCGGAGGACGAACTCCTCGGTGTAGATGTGCGTCCGGACGACGGTGAACGTGTCGGCGTCGGCAACCGCCGTCGCGGCTTCCTCCGACGCGAAGTCCTCCTGCATCTCCTCGAGCGAGTCCCACCAGAGCTCGGCGGTCCCGTCGTACGGCAGCTCGCCCTCGAGCTCCTGGTACTCGTCGATCGCGACGTTGATCCGGTAGCCCTTGAGATTCTTGAACCGGAGGGTGAGCGGCGCGTGCCCCTCGATCCAGCGTTGCCTGAACTCCTCGCGGCTCATCCCGGGCTTCGCCTTCAGCAGCGCTATCAGCTTGACCGGCTTCGAGCTCATCCCTTTACGGCTCCGAACGTGAGCCCGCGGACGACATATCGCTGCAGCGCCAGCGCGAGCAGGACGACTGGGACGATCGCGATCACCGTCAGCGCGCCGATCTCGCCCCACTGGATCTCGTGCCCGCCGACGAGGTTCGCGAGCGCGACGGGCAGCGTCCGCACCTGCGACCGGGTGAGGAAGAGCGCGAGCAAGAACTCGTTCCACGAAAACACGAACGCGAGCAGCGCGCTCGTGACGATCCCCGGAACGGCGAGCGGCAGCGCGATCCCGGCGAACGCACGCCAGC
>VAWW01000023.1:150842-151696 GCA_005884575.1 Actinomycetota bacterium | reverse complement strand
CGGCAGCATCACGATCTGCAACGAGATCGACGGGCTCGTGATCCAGCAGTTGTAGAGGAACGCCGCCTCGGGATTCTTCGAGTCTGCCGAGATGCA
Organism: Actinomycetota bacterium; assembly: GCA_005884575.1. Lineage (GTDB taxonomy): Bacteria > Actinomycetota > Thermoleophilia > Gaiellales > Gaiellaceae > AC-16. The sequence continues at coordinate 151,600 of VAWW01000023.1, read as the reverse complement.
CTGCACGAAGCTGCCTGCGTGCTCGCCGTTCTTCGCAGGCATGAGCGAGTAGCCGACCTTGCCGACGACCTTCGACTTCGGCAGGAACGCAAACGCCTTGTCCCGCTGCGCGTAGTTCTCGGAGATGCGGCCCGTGGGCGGCCAGGCGTAGATCATCGCCGTCTTCCCGTTGAGCCACAGGCCCCACGAGGAGACGAAGTCGAGCTTCTCGATGCCCGGTGCGGACGCCTTCAGCTCCTTCATGATCGTCTGCATCGCCTTGACGCCCGTCCGGGTCGTACAGATGCCCGCCGAACGCTCTGAACGTCTGGAAGAAATAGAACTGGTTGCCGGGGTTGCCGAGCGCGCGGCCCTCGCCGGCGCCGTAGACCTTGGGCGCCATCTGGTCGGTGATGAACTGCGCCGTCTCGGTGAACTCGTTCCACGTCTTCGGCGGGCGGAGGTCTCGCTTGTACTTCGCCTTGTATGCCTTGCGCAGCTTCGCGTTGCCGAAGATGTCCTTGCGGTAGTAGAGAGACCAGACGTCGCCGTCGGCGAAGAAGCCCCAGTTCTTGCCCTTGTACTTGCCGAGCAGGCGGTAGAGCGGATGGAGGTCGTTGAGCGTCGCCTGCACCTTGTACTTCTTGATCAGGTCGTCGATCGGGAGGATCACGCCGCGGTCGGCGAACTCCGGGATCCACGCCGGCGAGACGTCGATGACGTCGAGCGCGCCGGACTTGCCGAGGTGCTCGGTGATCGCCTTGGTGCGGATGTCCGCG
>VAWW01000023.1:150075-150606 GCA_005884575.1 Actinomycetota bacterium | reverse complement strand
CAGGCCGTCGACGAACCCGTCGAGACCGTCGTGCATGTCGTCGCTCACGCGCGTCTCACCTCGCTTTCGGAGAGCTAACGTCTGATGGCACGCTGTACGACCGGTTGGATCATCTCGCGCGGTTGCCGAGCCTGTCAAGCGGCGCCTCGGGCGCCTCGGCCCCGATCCGGCGGCCACTGTCGGCATCGAAGAACCGCAGGGCAGCGGGCATGACGGCGACGTCCGCGTCGGCGTCCTCGCGCACTCCGGAGTTCACGGCGAAGCGGCCGACGAGCGCGGTGCGCCGGATCCGGCGCTGGTCGTCGAGCGCCCCGAGGAGCACCGACTCGTCCACCTCTTCGGTCAGCTCGACGAGCTCGGGCGAGACCGCCGGCGCCGCGTCGATCTGGAAGTGGACGATGGATTCGGAGCCCAGCGACTCGCGCAGGCGGACCTGGCCGCGCAGCCGCCGGTCGGGCGGCGTCTCCGGCGCGAGCGCCGCGTCCTCGAGATGCTCGGGCCGGATTCCGACGATCAGCTTGCGGCCGGTGT
>VAWW01000023.1:113213-150053 GCA_005884575.1 Actinomycetota bacterium | reverse complement strand
GCTCGTCGACCGCGAGGTGGTGCGCGCCGACCTTGACGGCGAGCGAGCCGTCGGCACGTTCGATCTCGCCCTCGACGAAGTTCATCGCCGGGCTGCCGATGAACCCCGCCACGAAGAGGTTGACCGGCGTGTCGTAGAGCTCCTGCGGCGCCGCGACCTGCTGGAGCGCGCCCTTGCGGAGCACGGCGACGCGCTGGCCGAGGGTCATCGCCTCGACCTGGTCGTGCGTGACGTAGAGCGTCGTCACGCCGAGCTCCTTGTGCAGCAGGCTGATCTCCGCGCGCATCTGGGTCCGCAGCTTCGCGTCGAGGTTGGAGAGTGGCTCGTCCATCAGGAACGCCTGCGGCTCGCGCACGATCGCCCGCCCCATCGCGACGCGCTGCCGCTGCCCCCCGGAGAGCTGGCGCGGCTTGCGGCCGAGCTGCTCTTGGAGCTCGAGGAGGCCGGCGATGCGCTTCACCCGCTGGTCGACCTCGTCCTTCGGCAGGCGCCGCAGCCGGAGCGGAAAGGCGAGGTTGTCGTAGACCGACTTGTGCGGGTAGAGGGCGTAGGTCTGGAAGACCATGGCGATGTCGCGATCGCGGGGCGGCATCCCGTTGACCACCTGCTCGCCGATGCGGATCTCTCCCTCGCTGATCTGCTCGAGACCCGCGACCATCCGCAGCGCCGTCGTCTTGCCGCAGCCCGAGGGACCGACGAGCACCATCAGCTCGCCGTCACGGATCTCGAGGTCGAGTGCGTCCACGGCGACGGTGCCGTCTGGATAGACCTTGCCGACGCGATCGAACGTGATCTCGGCCACCGCGGTCCTAAGCTATACGATGGCGTACCAGGCGTCCACGTTGAGCGGCATACCGTATGACGTATGATCGGTGCGTGAACGGAGAGCCGGCCGCAGAGGGTGTCAGATGATGCTCGACACGATCCTTTCCCGGCGGCTCGCGGTCGGCGATCGTCTCCCGTCCGAGCGGGAGCTGGGCGAGCAGTTCGGCGTCTCGCGGACGGTCGTTCGCGAGGCCGTGCGGGCGCTCGTCGCGAAGGGCGTGATCGAGGTCCGGTCGGGGAGCGGCCTTCGCGTCGCAGCCGTCGACGCCGCGGCGGTGAGCGAGTCGATGAGCCTGTTCATGCACGGAGGCGGCATCGAGTTCGAGAAGGTGCACGAGGTGCGCACGGTGCTCGAGGTGCACATCGCCGGGCTCGCCGCCGAGCGTGCGAGCGACGACGACGTCGCGCAGTTGCGCGAGGTGCACGAGCGGATGAAGCGCGAGGTGGGCGACGTGGCCGCGGCTGCGCGCGACGACCTCGAGTTCCATCGCGTGATCGCCCGCGCGACGCACAACGAGCTCTTCCTGATGCTGATGGACTCGATCGGGACGTCCCTGATCGACATCCGCCGCGAGAACCTCGGCTCGGGCGCGGCGCCGGAGACGCTCGGCCAGCACGAGCGGATTCTCGAGCGCATCACGGCGCACGACGTGGACGGCGCGCGGACGGCGATGTCCGCGCATCTGGAGGGCGTCGCCGCCTTCTGGAAGGAGCAGCGGGCGGCACGCGAGGAGTCGGAGGAGACTCCGGTCGCGTGACGCTCCTGCGTCGCCTCGACCACGTCGCCGTCGTCGTCCGCGACACCGAGAGCGCGCTCGCCTTCTACTCGGGCAAGCTGGGCCTGTCGGTCGCCTCCTCCGAGGAGGTCGCCAGCCCGCACGTGAAGCTCACCTACCTCGACGCGGGCAACGCGTACCTGCAGCTTGTCGAGCCGCTCGACGACCAGTCGCCGCTCGCGCGGTGGCTGGACGAGCACGGCGAGGGCCTGCACCACATCTGCTTCGGCGTCGACGACGTCGAGGAAGCCGTCGCCTCGCTCAGCGATCCCGGCACGGAGGTCGTGCTTGGCTCAGGGCGCGGGCGGGCGTCCGCATTCGTCACCTCCGACGCGGCGAACGGCGTCGTCGTCGAGCTCACCGGCTTCGACGCGGAGACCGACGTCGACGCAGCGCCCGGCTATCTCGGGACGCGCTGAGCGTCGCGCACGAGGCGGTCGAGCGGCGTCCAGAACAGCCGCCTGACCTCGGGGTTCCACACGAGCGTCGGCAGGTAGTGGTCAGCCCACGCGCCCTTCACCGAGCGGATGATCCGGTAGTCGAGATGGGCTCCCGGTCGCAGCATGCCGGCGAGCGTGTCGGCCCCGTCCCGCCCGACGACCGTGTCGTGGTCGCCGGCGCGAAGCACGACGGGAATTGCGGGCACGCCCGAGAGGTCGAGTGCAGGCTCGATCTGGTACGGATCGGCCGGAAAGATGCTGTAGACGGCCCGCGGCCTCGGCAATCCCCAATCCGGCGCGTTCGCCGCGTAGACGAACGCGAGCGTCCCTCCCACCGAGAAGCCGGCCGCGACGACGGGAAGGTCGGGCCGGTGCAGCGCGCGGAACCCGAGGACGAGCCCGTCGTGCATGTCGTACGGGGCGACGACGAACGAGTCGTCGACTCCGTCCTGGTACGCCGGGAACATCACCGCGCTGCCCCGGTGGAGCAGGTGCTCGAACCACGCTTGGTGCCAGTCGAACGGCAGGCTCGCGTCCCACCCGTGGAGGTAGACGACGAGGCTCCTGATCTCGCCCTTGCGGGGGAGGAGAATCCACACGCGACCGGCGCCAACACCGTACGGCGTCGCAGTGCCGCCCGCCACGGAGATCACTTCGCCGCTCGCCGCGGGACGCGACGTGCCGCCGCAGCCGGCGCTCAGGACGAGCACCAGCGCGGCGCAGAGGAGCAGCCTCACCTGGGAAACGGCCGCTCGAGCTCGAGCGAGCGGTCGAGCTCGACGCCGAACCCGGGCCGGTCGAGCGCCGAGGCCTTGATGCGCCCTCGCTCGGGCACGGGCTCGCCCGTGAGCAGCGGCGTGAACATCGGCACCACCGACGCGGCGTCGGGCGCCATCATCAGGAACTCGGCGAACGGGCTCTCGTGGCGCGTAACGACGAAGTGATAGCTGTACACGCTCGAGCCGTGCGGGACGACGAGCACGCCGTGCGCCGAGGCATACGCGGCAATCTTGAGCAGCTCGGTGAGGCCGCCGCACCAGTTGACGTCGGGCTGGATGATGTCGCAGCAGCGGTTGTCGATCAGCTGCCGGAAACCCCAGCGCGTCCACTCGTGCTCGCCCGTCGTGAGGAGGAGGTCGTTCGGCGCGCGGCGGCGCACCTCCGCGTAGCCGGCGTAGTCGTCGGGCGGCAGGAACTCCTCGACCCACTTGAGCTGGTACGGGCGAAGCGCCTCGACCAGCCGGAGCGTGTACTCGACCGTCAACGCCATCCAGCAGTCGTAGGCGAGGAAGAACTCTGCCGGGTCGCCCACGCGAGAGCGCATCTCGGCGGCGTTCTCGACGTTGCGCCGCAGGCCCTCGTCGCCCTCCGCGGGCCCGTGCACGAGCGTCATCTTGCCCCCGATGAAGCCCATCTCCTTCGCGAGGTCGGGGCGGGGCCCGGTCGCGTAGAACGAGATCTCGTTGCGGACCGCGCCGCCGATCATCGCGTGCACGGGCTCCTGCCGCAGACGTCCGAGCAGATCCCAGACCGCGAGGTCGACGGCCGAGATCGCGTTCACCGCCAGGCCTTTGCGACCGTAGAACATCGACGCGCGCCACATCTGATCCCACATCAGCTCGAGCTCGTCCGGGCGCTTGCCCTCGACGAAGCGCGACAGGTGATGCTCGACGAGCCACGCCGCCGGCGGGCCTCCCGTCGAGGTACCGACGCCGATCGTGCCGTCCTCCGCCTCGACCTCGACGACGACCGTTCCGAGGACGTTGAGCCCGAACGACGACCGCGTGGCGCGGTACTCGGGGTAGATGGACATCGGCGTCGCGATCTGCCCGTCGATCCAGTGACCGCCGCCCTGGTCGTGGTAGTCGGCGCCGCCGCCTCTCGCGACGAGCGCCCGCACGGACGCGATGCGCGGGAACGACATCTCAGTTGGTGCGGTCGGTGCCCGCCACGACGGGGTTCGTGAGCTCGCCGACGCCACTCGCCGAGACAGTGACGACGTCTCCGGGCTCGAGGAAGCGCGGCGGCTGCATGAACGTGCCGCAGCCGGCCGGCGTGCCGGTCATCAGGCAGTCGCCCGGCTCGAGCGTGATCACGGAGCTGATCCACTCGATCGCCACGGGCGGCGGACCGAGCTGCTCTCCCGCGAGGGCCGACTGGCGCAGCTCGTCGTTGACGCGCGACTCGATGCGAATGGTCGCCCAGTCGGGCAGCTCGTCCTTCGTGACGATGCACGGGCCCATCGGGCAGAACGTGTCGAAGTTCTTGGCGAGATCGCGCTGGCCGTTGTGGAACTGGACGGAGCGAGCGCCCACATCGTTGAAGACCGTGTAGCCGAACACGTAGTCGAGCGCGTCGTCGCGGCGCACGTTTTTCGCGCGCGACCCGAGGACGACGCCGAGCTCGACCTCGTAGTCGACGGCGAACCCGTGCTCGCCGAACTGCGCCGCACCGCCGGGCAGGCGCCGGATCACGTCGTCTGCGGGCGGGATCACGATCGCATCGCCCGGCCCCACGATCGCGCTGGCCACCTTGATGAAGTCCCAGACGACCTCGTCGGGGAACACGAAGCCCGGCTCCTCGTCGCCGTGGCTCGCGTAGTTCACGCCCGAGCCGAAGATCTTGCCGGGGTTGGTCAGCGGGGCGAGCAGCCGGTCGACGTGCACCGGTTCGGTGCCTTCGGGCATGGCCGCCGCCCGCTCGAGGCCGCGCGCCCCGTCCCGCTCGACGCCGCAGCCCGTCGTGCCGCCGCTTGAGTACTGAACGATCCGCACACACGCCCCCTTCGAGCAGCTTGTGGCTTAGAGCCACAAACTGGCTTCGAATCTGTATGACAGTAGGATGACATGATCGAAGGTCCCCCGTCCATAGAGCGGCTCGTGGTGCTGGACGACGACCCGACCGGAGTGCAGACGCTCGAGGGCATCCGCGTCCTGCTCGACTGGGACCCGGAGCGCATCGCGCGCGCGCTGGCCGGGCGGCGGAGCGTCCACCTGATCACGAACTCGCGCGCGCTCTCGCCGGAGCAGGCGGGCGCGACGGTCGGTACCGCGGCGCGTGCGGCGGCCGCGGGGGTCGACGGCGTGCGCCTCGTCCTGCGCGGAGACAGCACCCTGAGGGGCCACGTATGGGAGGAGTACGAGGCGCTCGCCGCCGCCACGGGCGCGGGACAGCCGCCGCTGCTCCTTGCGCCCGCCCTCCCATCGGCCGGCCGCGTCACGCGCGGCGGCGTCCACATGATCGAACGCGACGGAGTTGCGACGCCGCTCCACGAGACCGAGTACGCACGCGACGGTGCGTTCTCCTATCGCTCGGCGCGGCTGCTCGAGTGGGCCGAGGAACGTTCGCACGGCGCCCTGCGCGCGGACGCCGGCCGCGAGCTGCATCTCGAGGACCTCCGCACGGCGGGCGCCACTGCCGTGGCGGACGCGCTCGCGGACCTCGCCGCCGGCGGTCGCCCGTGCGTGCTGGCCGTGGACGCGGAGACCGACGACGATCTCGCCCTCGTCGCGGCCGGATACGCCGCGGCGCTCGCTGCTGGAACGCGCGCGCTCGTGCGTTGCGCGCCCGCACTTGCGGGCATCCTCGCCGGCACGACGGCCACGACCCCCGCCACGCCTCCGCGGGGCGACGTGCTCGTCGTGTGCGGCTCGTACGTCCCGACGTCCACGCGACAGCTGGACGCGCTCACGGCGCGCCGTCCGGAGGCGCTGGTCGAGGTCGACGTCGCCGCACTCGCGTCGGCGGACGCCGCCGGCGAAGTCGCGCGCGCGGCCGCGGCGGCTTCCGAGCTCGTGCGTCGCTCCGGACTCGCAATTCTCGCCACCCCGCGCGAGCGCCCCCTCGGAACGGCCGATCTCGCGTCGGGGCAGCGCATTGCCGAAGGGCTCGCGCGCGCGGCCGGCGCGGTCGAGCCGCGTCCGGACGTCGTGATCGCGAAGGGCGGCATCACCTCCGCCGTGACGCTTCGCACCGGCTTCGGGGTGGACGAGGCCGAGGTGATCGGACCCGTCGTCCCCGGTGTCTCGCGCTGGCGTGCGGGCGATCTCGAATACCTCGTGGTGCCCGGCAACGTCGGTGACGACGAGCTGCTCGCCGAGCTCGTCGACGCGGTGCAGAGTGTTGATCTCGTTCCGTGAGCTGCTCGAGGAGCGGCGCACTGCGCGCGCGGCGGCAGGCGCGTTCACGTGCTACGACGTCACGACCGCGCTGGGCGTCGTCCGCGCGGCGGAGGCCCGCGGGGTCCCAGTGATCCTGCTCGTCAGCGAGGCGTCGTTTCGCGCACCCGACGCCCGCCTGCTCGTCCCCGCACTGGTGAGCGTCGCCGAGGCGGCGCGCGTTCCGGCATGCGTGCAGATCGACCACGTCTCCGATCCCGAGCTCGTCAGAGCAGCCCTCGTCTCGGGCGCAGGCGCGGTGCTGGCCGACGGCTCGCGTCTACCCGTGGACGAGAACGCTGCGCTCGTGCGCGACGCGGTCGTGGCTGCGCCGCCGGACTTCGGCGTCGAGGCCGAGCTCGGGCACATCGAGGGCGGCGAGGACGTCGCCGCAGCCGTGGCGGCCGGAGCGCTGACGGATCCCGATGAGGCTGCGGAGTTCGCGGTCCGGACCGGCGCCGGCTGCCTGGCGATTTCGATCGGCAACGTCCACGGCACGTACGTCGCGCCGCCGCAGCTCGACTGGCAGCGGCTCGAGCAGATCCGCGAGAGCGTCGGCGACCTGCCGCTCTCGCTGCACGGCGCCTCCGGGCTGGAGGGCGAGGACCTCCGACGCTCGATCGCTCTCGGCATCTGCAAGGTCAACGTCAACACGGAGCTGCGACGGCGCTACCTCGACGAGCTCTCGGCCCGCGTGCCGGACGTGCTCCCGGGCCTGCGCCTGCTCGATCTCCAGGACGCACTCGTCGGAGCCGTCGCCGACGCTGCCGGCGAGATCCTCGACGTGCTCGGCGCTTAGCCACCCACGGCCGCCAGCAACTGGTGGTACTCCTCGTCGGTGATGCGGTTCCGGAGGCCGATGGAGGGCCTCACGCTGCGACTCGTCGACGGCGTGTACGACGACCAGGGCGTCGGCGCGCTGCTGGATCGGGACTGCTCGGTCGTCCCGTGGAAGGAACCCCAACCCGTACGATCCGCTCGTGCTCACGCGCGACGACGAGACAACGGATTCGTACGGAATTCCGCGCCGCTCGCTCCCTGCGCTCGCGCGCAACGGTCGTACCGCGTCCTCTCGGACGTTGCGATCGGGACGCTCGGCCCGATTATCGGCGGGCTCCACCTGGGGGTGTCTTCGACCGCACGTTCCTCGCGCTCGGCCGGACGCCGAAGGTGAAGCGAGAGTCCGGCGGCGCCGACTCCGGCAAGCAATCGCACGGAGGCGCCTTTAGCTCGCGCGCGGCCGTGCAGCCGCCGCTCAGCTGACGCCCGGGTCAGCCACCGCCCTCCTCCGTCGCCTCGGCGTCGGTCTCACCGTCCTCGCTGCCTTCCTCCTGCTCGCGCGCCTTGCGATCCGTGAACTCCCGCGGCGATGCCGGCGGCGCAGGTCGCCCCGACTTCAGCGCCTCGATCTCGTCGCGAAGACGCTTGTCCCGCTCCTCGCGCGCCCTCGCCTCGTCGTCGGCCATCCCCTACTCCGTCCGGTCCGACTTGATCAACTCGATCTGCTCGAGCCACTGGTCGGCCTTCGAGGACGCGGCCTTGTCCGTCTCCTTCCCGACCGCCACGGCTGCGCGAAGAACGGGAGCGCCCTTCTTCAATCCGGTGTGTTCCGGTCGACCCACGCACGAAGGCTGCCGGCCGTCGCGTCGAAGACTCCGAGATCGCGGAACTGCTTGCGCTGGCCGAACCAGATCTGTTGCCACCAGTGATTCGACGGAGGATGGTGCCAGCTGAGGTAGCCGCCGCGAAGGATCTGGCGCGGCTGCTTGATCGCGCCCGTGAAGCTGTAACGGACGCCGGCCACGGGAGTCGGGTCGAAGAAGCGCGGCGTGTAGAAGTCGGAGACGAGAATGTCGTTCACCGTGTAGGCGAACTGGTCGGCCTCCGACGGATCGCACACCTCGACGAGGAACTCGACGCGGCCCTGTCCGATCTTCGGTGACCGGCCTGCGATGGTCCGCCGGCCGAACGGGTCGGCGAGCATCTCGAGCATCTCGTGACTTGCCGTCAACGACCAGCTGTCGGACATCTCGATCAGAGCGAACGGCTGCCCGTTCCTGTCCTCGTGCACGCCCGCCGCGCCCGGGGTGTGGATGTCCGTCTCGACGATCATGGGCCAGTAGCCGATCGGCACATCCTTGAGGCGCGGGAAGGCGTCGACCGAAGCGCGGACGCCCCAGAGAGGACTGAAGTCACGGGTGGCCTGTCGCTGCAACGCGGCTGCGACCCTGGCGATGTCCGACGCGTCGTGGCCGCGCACCAGGGACACGAGGGCCAGGTTGTATACCAGCATGGCGCTCACATCTCCTTTCGTTCGAACCGATGCACTTGCCGCGGACGCACCGTCAATGGGACAATCAGGGGCCGACTATCCGCCACGCGGTCGAACGATGCAAGCGGACGCTGCGCGGCTCGCCGGCTGGACGCCGTCCACCCCGGTCGAAGAGCTCGTCGAGCTGATGGTCGAAGCCGATCTCGCGCGGCTCGGACACCACCGGCCCCGGCTCGCTCCGCCCGCGAGGGTCTCGCCGCCAACGCTCTCAGGGGCACGCGGCGCGCGTCGCCGCGCTGCTCGCGGAGCCCATCCTTGACACCGTTTGTCACCGATGGGATCCTCGCCGCAGTAGCGAATCGACCATCCCTGGCGAGGTACCGGCAGCTCCCGGAAGAGGCGCGGGGGCGCGGTCGCGGCTGATGACGTGACGCCGAGATCGTCGTCGTCGGCGCAGGCATCATGGGCCTGGCCGCCGCGGCGGCGCTCGGCCGGGCCGGGAGAAGCGCAACCGTCCTCGAGCAGTTCGAGTTCGGCCATGATCGCGGCTCCAGCCATGGGACTGCGCGCATCTTCAAGGTGTCGTACCCCGAGCCGCAGTTCGTGCGACTGGCGCAGGAATCGCTCGTCCGCTGGCGCGAGCTCGAGGACCAGACCGGCGACGAGATCCTCATGATGACCGGCATGCTCGACGTCGGCCGGATCGAGGGCCGCCGCGAGGCGCTGAAGGAGTGCGGAGCCGACTTCGAGTTCCTCGCCGCGGCAATGATAGTTCTCATCAGTCAATAAACGAGGCCAGGCCTGCCGCCGGCCCTCATCTATCGCGTCGGCTCACCGACGCTCTGGCGCTCGACTTCGTCCGGCGAGCTCGGTAGATCGTGGATCTCACCCGTTCGCACCTTCTGGGCCGACGCGCGGCGTCCGGCGACGACGTAGATCGCAGCGGCGCCGACGATCACGAGCCCCTGGATCAGCGGCTGGTAGTTGGCGCCGAGGTTGAGGATGTTGAATCCGTTCGCGAGCACGAACAGGATCAGCGCGCCAACGACGGTCTTCACGACGCTGCCGGAACCGCCGAACAGCGACGTGCCGCCGAGAATCGCGGCCGCCAGTACCGTCAGCTCGATCCCGGAGAGCGCGTTCGGGTTGATCGCCTCGAACCGTCCCGCGTAGAGGATGCCCACGACGGCCGCAGCGAAGCCGTTGAGCACGAACGGGACGATCTTGTACCGTGCGATGTCGATTCCGGACAGCCGCGCAGCCTCCGTGTTGCCGCCGACCGCGTAGAGGCGGCGGCCGACCGCGGTGTACGAGAGCACGAACCAGGCGACGATCGTGACCGCGAAGAGCACCCAGACCTGCTTCGTCAGCGGCCAGTGCGTCGGGAATGCGGCAATGCCGACGATCACGAGCGCGAGGCCCGCGAGCACGGCCCCGGCTGCTCCCAGGTCGAACGGGCGCTGCAGGTCGCGGGTCCGCTTGATCATGTAGAGCCCGCCCGCGACGACGATCGCGCCGACGGCCACGGACGTCCAGCGGAGGTTGAGCGGCGCCGGGCCGTCGACGAGCGAATTGAGGCTCGTCTTCGCCGTCACGATCGACTCGCCGTTGGTCAGGATCAGCAGCACGCCGCGCACGGCGGTCAGCGCTCCGAGCGTGACGATGAACGCATTGATGCCGACGATCTGGACGAGCAGGCCGTTCACGAGCCCGACGAGCGTGCCGATCCCGAGCCCGACGAGGATCGCCACCCAGACGGACGCATGGTTCAACGTCATCAGCGTGACGCCCGCAGCGAGCGCGCCGGTCGCGCCGATCGAGAGGTCGAAGTTGCCGCTGATCAGGACGATCGTCATGAAGACGGCGAGGATCCCGACCTGCGTGGCCTGGTCGAAGACATTGGCCGTGTTGATCGCGGAGAGGTAGGGAGGCCGCCCCGTAACCGCCGTCGCGATCACGAGCGTGACCACCAGGACGAACAGGGCATAGACGACGCCCGCGTTGTGCAGCCGGAAGGCCTCGGTGTTCACAGCGCCGAGCCGGGCGCGCAAGCCGTTCGCGCCCGTCGTCGTGGTGGCCGAGGTACTCAAGCCACTCCTTCCTTCGCTCCGAGGCCGCTCGCCAGCGCGAGCAGCTCCTCCTCCGACGTCTCGGCCGCACGCCGCTCGGCGACGATCCGCCCGCGGCTGATCACGAGCACGCGGTGCGCGACCGCGAGGATCTCCTCGAACTCGGAGGAGACGACGACGGCGCCCTTGCCCTCGCGCGCGAAGCGGCGGATCAGCTCGAGGATCTCGGCCTTCGTCTCGACGTCGACCCCGACCGTCGGCTCGTCGAGCAGGAAGACCGACGGATTCCCGTAGAGCCACTTGGCGAAGACGACCTTCTGCGCATTGCCGCCGCTCAGCGACGAGACCGGTGCGTCGGCCGACCGCGCGACGATCCGCAGGTCCCGGATCGCCCGCTCCGCACGCTGCACCTCCCTGGCGCGCGTGGGTAGCGCACCCGCCGCCGAGAGCTCGGTCAGATCCGGCAGGCTGGTGTTCCGCCAGATCTCCCAGTCCGGGACGAGCCCCTGACGCATCCGCTCCTCGGGCACGAGCGCGATGCCTGAACGGACGGCGGCGCGCGCGGAGCGGTCGATCTCCCGGCCGCGCAGGATCACGCTGCCCTTCGCGCTGCGGTCACTCCCGAAGATCGCGTGCAGGATCTCCGAACGGCCCGACCCGAGCAGGCCGGCGAGACCGACGATCTCGCCCTCGTGGACGGTGAACGAGACATCCGAGACGCGGCCGGGCGAATCGAGGCCGTGCACCTCGAGGAGGGCTGGCGCGTCCTCGCGCGTCTCGCGCTGGCGCAGCGACTCGAGCGACGCGAGGCGCTTGCCGACCATCGCGTCGACGAGCCTCTCCTCCGTCAGCTCAGCGGTCGGCTCGTCCGCGACGACGAGCCCGTCGCGCAGCACGGTGATCCGGTCGGTGAGGCTCAGCACCTCGTCGAGGAAGTGCGAGCAGTAGATGAAGGTGACGTCGTCGCGGTCGCGCAGCCGCCGCACGGTGTCGAAGACGAGCTCGCGCTCCCCCTGCGCGAGCGAGGCCGTCGGCTCGTCCATGATCACGAGCTCGGCGCCGTGGGCGAGCGCGTGCATGATCGCGACCATCTGGCGTTGTCCGATCGAGAGCTCGGACACGCGCAGGTCGGGATCGAGCTCATACTGGACGCGGTTCAGCATCTCGCGGTACCGCTTCAGCAGACGTCCGCGCGCATAGAGGCCGCGGAAGTCGTTCAGGAACACGTTCTCGAGGACCGAGAGCGTCGGGACGAGCGGGATGTGCTGGTAGATGGTGGAGATCCCCGCGGCCAGCGGGGCCGCGGGGGAGCTCCAGTCGGCGGGCTCGCCCTTCCACCGGATCTCGCCCGAGGTGGGCGCGAGCGCCCCGGCGACGATCTTGAAGAGCGTCGACTTGCCGGCGCCGTTCGCTCCGACGATGCCGTGCACCGTTCGTCGCGCGACGGTCAAGTCGACGCCCTTCAGGGCGAGCGTCCCATTGGGGAACAGCTTGGTGATGTCGGTCAGCTCGAGCACTGAGCTCTCCTCACCAGGCCGGCTCTCCTACCACTGGCCCACGCACTTGCTCGCGTTGGCCTTCGTGATCCCGGGCGTGTCGTAGAAGACGAGCTTCGCCTTGTCGTGCAGCTTGCCCGTCAGGTTGTCGTACATCCGCTGCATCGCGATCTTGCCTTCGTCGTACGGCTTGTAACAGACGGTGCCGTAGTACGCGCCGCCCTTCTTGATCGCGGCCATGCCGAGCTTCGAGCCGCCCATGCCGATGACGAGCGCCTTCGAGCCGGCGTTCTGTACGGCCTTCGCGCAGCCGACGCCCATGTCGTCCGACTCCGAGTAGAAGAGCGCGATGTCGGGATTACCCGAGAGCATGCCCTGGCACGCGGCCTGCCCCTTCGTCGCGATCCAGTCGCCGGGCTGCTCCGTCACGACCTTCAGCTTCGAGCCCTTGATCCCCTGCAGGAAACCGGTCTTGCGGAGGCCGACCTCGGCGTAGCCGGCCTGCCCGAGCACGAGCCCGACCTTGCCGCCGTTCGGCAGGGCCTTCTTCGCCATCCTGCCGGCGACCGCCGACGCGCCGACCTCGTTTTCGATCACGAGCGCCGTCAGCTTGGGATACACCTTCTTGATCGTCGCGTTCGCACCGACGAGGCTGTGCACGGAGATCACCTTGATGCCCGCCGCAGACAGCTTGTCGACGAGGCTGGCAGCCTCGGCGGCGTCGGACGGCATCATCAGCACCCCGTCGGGCTTGAGCGCGATGATGTCCTGCACGTTCGCCGCTTCCTTCTGCGGATCGTTCTTGCCGTCGAGGTTGGCGACGACCTTGACGCCGAGCTTCTTCGCCATGGCGGCGACGCCCTTGCCCTCGGCGGCCGGGAACGGAAACCCGTAGCCCGAGCCGTTGTCGATCGCGATCGTGTACGTCTTGTTCGTCTTGCCCTGCGCGGTGGCGCCGACGGTGGCCGCCACGACGAGGACGAGGAAGCTCACGATCGCAATGCCGAGCCGTTTGCTCATACCGAAACACCTCTCCTTTTTCTCTGACCCAACGGTGAACGAGCGGTCACGAATCAGCGACGTCGGCCACCTCCGCTCTCTCGATTGAGTAGACGTGCGTGAGCACGAGGACCACGTCGCCGTGCTGGTTGGTCACGGCGACCTCCTCGTCGACGAATCCCTGCGCCGGGCGCTTCGGGTCGTCCCGCTTCGCGGCGATCGTCGCCGTCACGGTGATCGTGTCGCCGATGTGCACGGGACGGACGAAGCGGATCCGGTCGTAGCCGTAGCTGAACGCGAGCGGATTGATGTCGCCAGCCGTCATTCCGACGCCGACGGAGAGGATGAGAGTCCCGTGCGCGATCCGCCGGCCGAAAGGCTGCGTCTTCACCCACTCCGCGTCGATGTGGTGCGGATAGAAGTCGCCGGTCTGGCCCGCGTGCAGCACGACGTCCGCCTCGGTGATCGTGCGGCCGAGCGTCGTCCGCGTCTCGCCGATCTCGTACTCCTCGAAGTGCCTCGACACGATCTTCACGCGGCCTCCCCGGGCAGCGTGTCGTGCTCGTCCAGCCGTGGGCTCGCCGCGGACGAGGGCGGGATCGCGCCGTCGATCCGGAAAGGCGCGCGGACGGTGCGGAACCTGCGCGCTCCGTCCCCGGCCTCGACGACCATCTCGAGCTCCTTCACGGCGTCGTGGGCCAGCAGCTCCGGCCACCGCATCACCTCGGCGACCCAGAGCCCCGCTCCGCCGAGCTTCTCGACCCATTCCGCCACCGGGCGGGTCTTCAGCGCCCCGGCGATCCGGGCCTTGATCTCGTCGCGGCGCTCGTACCAGTCCTTCGGGTCATCGATGGCTTCGACGTCGGGGAGCCCGAGCAGTTGGCCGAGCAGCGGCACGGACCCCATCGCGAGCGCGACGAAGCCATCCGTGGTCTCGTAGATGCCGTACGGCGCGCCGACGTACGGGTGCGCACTCCCGATCTCGCTGCGCACGGGCAGCCGGTTGCCATCGTTCAGGTGGCAGGTCAGCACCTCGAACTGGAGGTCGAGCGCCGACTCGAGCAGGCTGACCTCGACGAAGCCGCCGCGCCCGGTCACGCCGCGGCGGACGAGGCACGCGAGGATGCCCTGACAGAGATGCGCCCCGGCGAGGGTGTCGACGATCGAGAGCCCGAACGCCACCGGCGGGTCGTCGCGGTTCCCGTTCAGCCACGTCAGGCCGGAGAGCGCCTGGACGAGCAGGTCCTGGCCTGGCCGGTCGCGCCACGGGCCGCTCTCGCCGTAACCGGACGTCGAGCCGTAGACGATCCGCTCGTTCAGCTTCGACACGGAGTCGTAGTCGAGCCCGTACCGCTCCATCACCCCGGGGCGGAAGCTCTGGATCAGGACGTCGGCTCGCTCGACCAGCCGTTTGACACGCTCGAGCTCCTCCGGGTCGCGCAGGTCGACGGCGAGGCTCTCCTTGTTCCGGTTGATCGTGTGGAAGAGCAGGCTGTCGCCGTCGAGCTCGAGCCCCGCGAGGCTGAGCGCGCGCGTCGGCTCGCCGGTTCCGGGCCGCTCGATCTTCAGCACGCGCGCGCCGAGGTCGGCGAGCCGCAGCGCCGCCGACGGCCCGGCGAGGTACTGGCTGAAGTCGAGGACGAAGAGGCCTTCGAGCGGAAGCGTCACGGGAGCTCGATCTCGTCGATCCGGACGCGCCGTCCCTCGTCCGCCGACCGGTATGCGCACATGAGAACGCGCAGGGTCCTGAGGTTGTCGCGCCCCGACGTGAGCGGCTCGCGGTCCTCCTCGATCGCGGAGAGGAGCTCGCCGATCGGGCCGACGAACGCGTCCGGGATCCACCGCTCCGTGAAGCGGCGCTCGAACGCGTGCTCGGGCCCTTGCACGCGCGAGTAGAAGCGGAACGTGTCCGGCCGGCCGACCGGGTAGTCGTAGAGGACGCCGAGCGTCCCCTCCGACTTGCCGTCGGTGCCGTCAGTGTGGACGACCGCGCGCGGCTCGGGGCCCCAGTTGTTGTGGTCGACGACGACTGCGACCTTCAACGTGTCGGAGTACTCGACGACGGTGAACGTCCGCGACTCGCCCTGTGCGTGCTGGCCGGGCGCGCGCGCGGTCGTCGCGACGACGCTCTCGGGCTCGCCGTAGAGGTGGCGGATGCTGTCGAAGTAATGGACCGAGTGGTAGAGGTACTCGAGCCGCTCGCGCTCGGCCATCCACGGCCACATGCGCCAGTCGGTCATGATGTTCCATGATGTTCACGTCGAAGAGGCCGCCGATCAGCTCGCCGTACCAGCCGGCGTCGATCAGCAGCTTCGCGGTCCGGACGACGCCCTCCCAGCGCATCTGCTGGTTGACGGCCATCCGCACGCCCGCCCGTTCGGCGCGCTGCACGAGCTCGATCGCCGGCTCGAGGGTCTCCGCGAGCGGCTTCTGGCACAGCGCGTGCCGTCCCGCCTCGAAGGCCTTCGACGCGATCTGGAACTGCGCGTTTGGCGTGACCGCGATATCGACGACCTCGACCTTCGAATCCTCGAGCAGTTCGTCGACCGAGCGGTACGCCGCCGGCACGCCCCACTCGCGTGCCGTCTCCTGTGCCGCCTCGAGGTTCGTGTCGGCGATCGCGACGACGTTGAACCCTGCTTTGCGGTACGAGGGCAGGTGACCGGCGTTGACGATCGCGCCGGCGCCGACGATGCCGATCCCGCGCTCGCGCGACTCCGGCAGCTTCGGGCCCTTGTCGAGCTCCAGGATCTCGTCGATCGTCATCGAGCGGGCGCCCCGGCGAGCAGCTCGTCCGTGCGCGCCGCCGCCTCGTCCAGCGCCTCGTCCACTCTCTTCTCGCCCGTGTGCACCTCGTCGATCAGCTCGTTGAGGATCTCGTTGATCGCGTCGTATTCCGGAATCGGCGGCAGCGTCTCGACCGTCCGGTGCGTCTCCTCGATCAGCGCGTAGCACGGGAAGCGCTCCTGCATCCCCGGGTCGCGCCAGGTCGAGAGCCGGCAACCGATGTTGCCCTCGTCGGAGGTGACGAGGTCCTGCTCGCGCGAGGCGGCCGTCCGGATGAAGTCCCAGGCGAGCTGCGGCTCACGCGAGCCCTTCGGGATCGTCAGCGCCCAGAAGACGCTGAGGGAGACGTGGCGCCCGCCGGGTCCGTCTCCGCGCGGGATCAGCCCGAGCTTGTTCTTGCCGTGGATATTCGAGTCGGGCATGTCGGCGACGACGGCGAAGCCCGCCCAGTTCCACATCATCGCGCCGCGTCCGCCAGCGTAATACTCGCCCGAGAGGACGCTCTCGTAGGCGCGCGGGTCGGGCTGCGTGAGCCTGTCCTGGATCAGCCCGGTGAGATACGTCAGCGCCTCGCGGCCCTCCGCGCCGTTGAAGGCGGCCTTGCGCCCGTCGAGCACGTGGCCGCCGCGGCTCCACAGGTGGATGAAGAAGTCGTAGACGCTGTTGTGGCCGTCGGCCATCGCGGCCACGACGCAGCCGGAGAGGTCTCGCTCGGGCCGCGTGAAGAACTGCGCCACGTCGCGGAACTGCGACCAGGTCTCGGGCGGCGCGAGCGGGTAGCCGTGCTCCTGCTCGAACCGCTCCTGCTCGTGCGGGTCCTCGAACAGGTCGGCGCGGTACATGAACATCTGGGGCCCGTCGTGGTACGGGATCCCGTAGAAGCGGCCACGCTCGTCGGACGCCTGCCGGAGGAGGCTGTCGCTCCACCCCTGCGGCCAGTCCTCCGGCGGCGCCGAGAGGTCGAGGAACGCGTCGAGCTCGGCGAGCTTTCCGTCGGCGACGAGGCTCGGCAGCCAGTCGGTGACGCAGAGGAAGAGGTCCCAGTCGCCGGACGTGGTTCCGTCGCCCGCGACCATCTCGGCATGAAGCTCCGGGACGTCGTACGGAACGAGTTCGACGTCGACGTCCGGGTGCAGCTCCTGGAACGCCCGCGTCTGCCGTGTCAGCGCGCGCTCGAACCCCACGAACGTGCGGTAGGCGAGCCGGAGGGTCTTCTTCGTCGAAGCCAAGAGGGCGGCGATTGGTAAAACGATTTAGCGCTGCGAGCCTAACTCGGTCGGCGCGAGGTGTCAATCAGGGCGTACGCGTCGTTCAGCGCCGCGAGGACGGCGTCGGCGCTGCCGCCTTCGGAGAGGAACCGGTGCACGGCGGCCGACGCCGCGGACTGGAACTCGGCGATGCCGTCGTCGGTTGGCCGCACGTACGCCGACTCGATCGTGCGACGCGTGTTGCGGAAGAAGTCGCCTGTGATCCGGTTCGCGACGTCGTCGTCCCAGGCGTCGGCATGGCCCGGCTGTCCGCCGGCGTGCACGTACGTCGTGCGCTGGACCTCCGGATCGGCGACGCGCTGCACGTACGCGATCGCCGCTTCGACGTTGGCGGAGCGGGAGGAGACGGCGAGTCCGGCGCCCCCGAGCGTCGCACCCGCGCAGCCGTTCCCTCCGGCGGCGGGGATGTCGTGGAACGCGACCCGCTTCGGCGCGTAGCCCTCGCGTGCGTAGTTCGTGTAGCCGAACGCGTACGGGCAGTACGCGATCTCGTCTCCGGTGCTCATGGCGTTCAGGACGTCTATCGGGTTCCAAGAGAGGCAAGCCGGGGGGACGACGGATGCGAGCTCGCGCAGCTGCTCGAGCACACGGAGCGCGAGCTCGTCGCTTGCGACGCGCTCGCCGCGCAGCGGCTCCTCACCCTGGTTCGCACACAGCGTGAGGAAGCAGCTCAGCGCGTCGATCGGCTTGAGCGGAACCGCGACGCGGCCGGTCGCGCGCGCGAGCGCGAGCACCTCGTCGAGCGTCTGCGGCGGCTTCGAGAGCAGGTCGGGACGCGAGACGGCGACCTGGCACGCGGCATCGACGGCCGCGGCCCACTGGTGCCCGTCGTGCTGGTACGACTCGTGCGACCCGCCCACGCTTCCGCGCGCCTGCTCGGCGAGCCACTCCGCGGGGACGTGCGGGTCGAGCGGCTCGAAGATCCCAGCGCCGGCCGCGTAGCCGATCATCGGGTGGTCGATCACGAGCAGGTCGAAGTCGTTGACGAGCTCGCCGACGTGCGCCTCCCCGAAGGCCCAGAGCGAGCGGAGCTCCCACGTGATTCGCAGCTCCGGATCGAGATCGGCGGCGGCCTGTGCCGTGACGAGCAACGACCCGACCCCGCGCGTGTGGCTCCACGCGATTCCCCGGAGCTCGATCACGCCGGCGGCCCCGTCGACTCCCGGACCGCCAGCTCGGGAGGCGGCTCGCGCAGAACGACGCTCCGGCGCTCGCCGCCGTTCAGCATCTCGATCAGCAGGTCGACCGCCGCGGCGCCCATCTCCCACAGCGGCGTCTTCACCGCCGTGAGCGGCGGGTTCGTGTGATCGGTGAACCAGGTGTCGTGGATCGCGACGACGGAGAGCTCGTGCGGCACCTCGACGGCGCGCTCGCGGCACGCTGCCAGTGCGCCGATGCCGGCGAGCACGTTGGCGACGACGAGGCCGGTGGGCCGTTCGCGCTGCCGCAGCAGCCGCAGCACCGCCTCGTGACCGGCGGGCTCGTCCCAGCCGCCGGCGACGATCCACTCGGGCTTCAGCCGCAGGCCCTGCTGCTCGAGCACGGCTTCGAGGCCGCGGCGGCGGCGCTGCGACCGGTCGGAGGCGGCGACGCCCGAGACGAAGCCGATCCGCGTGTGCCCGAGTTCGAGCAGATGCTCGGCGGCAAGCGCAGCTGCGGCCTCGTCGTCGAGGATCACGGAACCACGGCCTCGCATCCGCGAGTTGATGAGCACCGTCGGCACGCGAGCTTCGGCCAGCCGGCGCAGCGGCGCCTCGGCCGAGCGGCCGCTCAGATGCAGGACGAGACCGTCCACGCGCCGCGAGCTGAGCAGGTTCTCGTACGACTGCTGGTTGTGCGCGAGCTCCTCCGCGTCGCCGAGAAGGACGACGTAACCGGCACGCGCGGCGCGAATGTGCGCCCCGCGCAGCGTCTCGCCGTGGAGCGGATGGGTGACGTCTGAGGCGACGAGACACAGCGCGCCGGAGCTCGCGAGACGCAGCGCCCTCGCGGCGCCGTTCGGCGTGTAGTCGAGCGACTTCGCAGCGCTCAGGACCCGCTTCCGGGTGTCGGGCCGGATGCGCAGCGACTGGTCGTCGTTGATCACACGTGAGACGATCGCCGGCGACACGCCCGCGGCTTTCGCCACGTCCGCCACCGTCGTTGCGGTGGAACCAGCCTTCGCCCTCAACGCTCTCCCTCGGTTCAGGTGTGGTTAAATCGTTTTACCACACTGGATCGGCGAGCACGGAGACCCGGGATCGACTCTCGCATCACCACGGCAACCTTGTCTGACGCGCTGGACGCGGCCGGTCGCCGCGATCAGGTGCTGAGCGCCGCGATCCGTCCGCTCGCCAAGGGCATGCGCGCGAGCGGCCGCGCCGCGACCGTGGGCTTCGGCCCGGTCGGCCACGACACCGACCGGCCCTATGACGACATCATCGCCTTCATCGACGGACTGCAGGCGGGCTCGGTCGTCGTCGCCGGAACCGCTGCGAGCGAGCGCAGCGGCTTCTGGGGCGAGCTCTTCACCGCGGCCGCAATCGGCCGTGGTGCAGCGGGTCTCGTCTGCGACGGATACATCCGCGACACGCCGAAGATCGAGCAGCTCGGCTTCCCTGCGTTCGTGCCCGGCTCACGCCCGATCGACTTCCGGGCGCGGATGGAGTTGACGGCACGCGACGTGCCGCTGGCGTGCGGCGGCGTCATGGTCGCGCCGGGCGATCTCGTGCTCGCGGACGACGACGGCGTGGTCGTCGTGCCGCAAGAGGTCGAAGCCGAGGTGCTCGAGCGTGCGACGCAGAAGGCGCAACGCGAGTCGACGGTCCTCGACGAGCTGCTCGGCGGCGCGACGCTCAGGGACGTCTGGGACCGGCATGGCGTCCTCTAGCGAGAGGGTCGCGCTCGTCACCGGCGCGAGCCGCGGCATCGGGCACGCGATCGCCGGACGCCTCGGCCGGGACGGGTGGCAGGTGGAGACGGCCGAGCGGGCGACCGGAGTCGACCTCTCGGACCTCGACGCGGCACGGTCGGCGGTCGAGCGGCTCGAGCGGATCGACGCGCTCGTCGCGAACGCCGGCACAGCGGTTCGCCGCCCGGCGCTCGAGCACTCGATCGAGGACTGGGAGCGCGTCCTTCGAGTCAATCTCACGAGCGTCTTCGTCCTGGCCCAGACGGCTGCGCGCCGCATGGTCGAGGCCGGCGGGGGGCAGATCGTCCTGCTCGCGTCGATGACGTCCTTCGTCGGCGGGACGAATGTCGCCGCGTACGCCGCGAGCAAGGGCGGTGTCGCACAGCTGACGAAGGCGCTCTCGAACGAGCTCGCTGCGAGGGGCGTGCGCGTCAACGCGATCGCGCCCGGCTTCATCGAGACTGAGCTGACCGCAGACATGGAGGAGCCGCGGCGCAGCGCGACCGACGCCCGCATCCCGATGGGCCGTTGGGGCGTGCCGGAGGACGTTGCCGGCCCGGTGTCCTGGCTGCTCTCCGACGACGCACGTTACGTCACGGGCGCCGTCATTCCCGTCGACGGCGGGTTCCTCGCGAGCTGAGAATGGAGTGAGCGCATGACACGATCCCCCCTCCTCTGGGCCGAGCTGCGCCGCGACGAGGTGGCGGCCGCACGTGACGCGGGCGCCGTCGTCGTGATCCCGGTGGGCGCGATAGAGCAGCACGGGCCGCACCTCCCGCTCAACACGGACATCAGCGACGCGTGGGCCGTGGCGACGCGCCTCTCGGCGAGCTGTGACGATCCGCCGGTGCTCGTCGCGCCGCCGGTTCCCTGGGGCGTCTCGCACTACCATCACGTGTTCCCAGGGACGCTGTCGCTGACCGTCGAGTCGCTCTCGGCGCTGCTCCTCGACCTCTGCCGCAGCGTCGCGACGAACGGCTTCACGCGCATCGTGCTCCTGAACGGCCACGGAGGGAACGCCGCCACGATCGAGACCGTGGCAACCCGTGCGAACGTGGAGGGCATCGACGTCTTCCCGATCACCTACTGGCACCTCGTGCCGGAGACGATGGCGGAGCTCGCGGCGCACGACGGCGGCCACATCGGCCACGCGGGCGAGATGGAGACGTCGCTGCAGCTCCACCTCCAGCCCGACCTCGTCGACCGCGCGGCGCTCGAGCAGCCGCTCGGCCGGCCGATGGAGGAGGTCGCGCTCGTCCCGGGCATCTACTGGCCGCCGCGCGTGCGCGAGGAGGCGCCGGACGGCGTCTACGGACTTGCCCACGAGGGCACGGCGGAGAAGGGCGAGCGGCTGCTGGCCGCGGTCGTCGAACGCCTGACCGAGCTGCTGCGCGGACGGCTCGCGTGAAGTTCCTCGTCACCGGCGGCACGGGGTTCATCGGCGCGAGCGTCGTCCGGAACCTGCGCGGCCGCGGGATTCCGGTCGTCGTCGGCGACATCGCGGTGGACGCGGACGTCGCGCAGAGGCTCGACGGCGCGGAGTTCGTCGACCTCGACGTGGGCGATCGGCAGTCGGTCGAGGCGGTGTTCGCGTCGCAGCCCGACATGACGCACTGCATCCAGCTCGCCTACCTGATGAGCGCCGAGGTCGAGTCCGATCCACCGCTCGGAGCGAGGGTCGACGTGCTCGGGATGACGCACATGTTCGACGCGGCCGCCCGCCATCGCCTCCAGCGGCTCGTCTTCACGAGCAGCGAGACGGTCTACGGCGCGTCGCAGGAGCCGTACGGCGACCGGCCCGTCGTCGAGGACGACTTCTGCGCACCGGGCGGCCACCACTTCACCTACGGCGTGATGAAGCTGCTGAACGAATTCATGGCCCGGAAGTACGTCGAGAGGAGCGGCGTCAGCATCGCCTGCACGCGGCCGGCCATCGTCTTCGGCCACGGGCGCAAGCGCGGCTCGGTTCTCTGGGCGGGCGAGTTCGCATCGAACCCGGCCGTCGGCACGCCCGTCCGCCTCCCCTTCTCCTCGCGTGCGCGCGACACCTGGATCTACAAGGACGACTGCGCGGAGCAGCTCGTCCGGCTGGCGCTCGCCCCGAAGCTCGAGCACTTCGCGTACAACAACGGCGGCGAGTGCGTCTCCGGCGCCGAGCTCGCCGATGCAGTCCGGCACTGGCTGCCCGACGCGCAGATCGAGTTCGACGAGAGCGTGCCGTCGACGCCGCTGATCGACTGGCAGGGCGGCGAGCGGCTGGAGCGCGAGCTCGGCTTCCGTCCGCGCCCGCTCCTCGAAGGCGTGCGCGCCCACATCAACGAAGCCCGACTCGCAGGAGGACTGGAGCCCGTATGACCCGCTTCCGCAACACCGTGGTCGGGAGCTATCCGCGACCGAACGTCGTCGAGGACACGATGAAGAAGCCGAGCCTCGAGCGCGCCGAGATCGACGAGCTGATCCGCTGGGCGGCGAAGGACCAGGCCGACCTCGGTCTCGACGTGATCACGGACGGCGAGGCCTACCGCGAGAACATGTACTACTTCTACCAGCGGCGCGTCGACGGCGTCACGTTCGACGACATGTCGCTGCAGAGCTTCGGCACGACCGGATTCGAGATCGAATGCCCGCGCGTGATCGGGGCGATCGAGAACCCGCGGTTCGAGCTCGCGCGCAACTGGCAGCTCGCGCGCGAGACGGCGCCCGCGACCGCCAGGGTGAAGCAGACCGTCACGGGGCCGCACGTCCTGACGCGGTTCAGCGTCAACGAGCGGCCCGACCTCTACCCGGACGACCAGGCACTCTGCCGCGCGTGGGCGAACGTCCTCGCGGAGGAGCTGCAGGAGGTCGTCGCCGCCGGTTGCGACTACGTCCAGTTCGACGAGCCGATGTGGACGGAGTCGCCGGAGCAGAGCGAGTGGGCCGCGAAGATCCTCGACGAGCTGATCGCGACGCTGCCCGATCACGTGCGCGTCGCGCTGCACGTCTGCGGCGGCAACCCGCGGCGCAAGCGCGTCTATTTCACCAAGTACACCGATCTCGTGCCGGCCTTCTCGACGGTGAGCATCGACGAGGTCTCGCTCGAGCACTGCACGCTCGGCTACGACCTGATGGAGCTGTGGAAGGTGTGGCCCTTCGAGGGAGATCTCGCGCTCGGGGTGATCGACCAGCGGAGCGACGAGATCGAGACGACCGATGTCATCCGCGCGCGCGTCGAGCCCGCGCTCGAGCACTTCCCCCGCGAGCGGCTGATCCTCACGAGCGAGTGCGGCTTCGGCCACGTGCCGCTCGAGATCACGCGCGCGAAGCTCAACGCGCTCGTCCAGGCATGCAGGGAGCTGTGATGGCCGCACGCTGCGCACTCGTCACCGGCGCGTCCCGCAATCTCGGCGCCGCCATCGCACGGCGGCTCGGCGAAGACGGTTGGGCCGTGGCCGTCAACTACGGCAAGGACGACGCCGCGGCGGCCGGTGTCGTGGAGGCCGTCCGGTTGGCGGGAGTCGACGCCGAGGCGTTCCCGTTCGACGTGACCGAAGAGGCGGCCGTCGCGACCGGGATCGAAGCCGTCCGGACGCGGCTCGGCGATCCGCTCGTCGTGGTCAACAACGCCACGGGACCGCAGCCGTTCATCTCACTCGAGCAGCAGAGCTGGGAGGACTACCTGGGCCAGCTCGACTTCTTCGTCAAGGCGCCCCTGTTGCTCCTCCACGCGACGGCGCCCGCGATGAAGGAGGCGGGCTTCGGCCGGATCGTGAACATCGGCAGCGAGGTGATCACGACCGGCACGGCCGGGCTCGGGCACTACATCACCGCAAAGGCCGCGATGCTGGGTCTGACGCGCGCGTGGGCGAAGGAGCTCGGGCCGCACGGCATCACGGTCAACGTGATCCAGCCCGGCTGGATCCCCGTCGAGCGCCACCGGGGAACGCCCGAGTCCGAGCTCGAGGCGTATCGCGAGCTGGTCGCCGTCGGACGCCAGGGTGTGGCGGACGACATCTCCGGCGCCGTCGCATTCCTGGCTTCCGAGGGCGCCGCCTTCGTGACCGGCCAGAGCTTCGCCGTCAACGGCGGCCGCACGCTCGACTAGGGCCCGACGATGTCGAACTCGAGCACGCCGACGCCTTCGATCTCGCTCCGCACCTGGTTGCCTGGTCTGAGATAGCGGGCGGGCTCGCAACCGGGCGGCGTCAATCCCGTACCGCCGAGCTCGGGATCATGCCCCCAGCCGGTGCCGCCGGGTGTGCCGGTCGAGATCACGGTGCCGGGACGCAGCTCGAGCAGCTGCGACAGGAACGAGACCAGGCTCCGGACGTCGTGGATCATGTTCCGCGTCGAGTTCGACTGGCGGAGCTCGCCGTTCACGCGGGTCGTCAGCGCGAGATTCTGCGGATCGCCGACCTCCGCGGCCGGCGTCATCCACGGTGCGAGCCTCGTCGCCCCTTCGAAGTTCTTGCCCGGCCCGAGCGCCATCTCGAAGCCGCCGCCCGCGAGCGGTCGTACCTGGCGGTCGCGGGCTGTGAGATCGTTGACGACGGTGTACCCGAACACGTGGTCGAGCGCGCGGTCGGGCGTAATGAAGCGACCCGCCCGCCCGATCACGATCCCGAGCTCCGTCTCGTAGTCGAGCTTCGCAGTCACGCGCGGGTCGGCGACCGTGGCCGCGTCCGGATCCGCGATCGTCTGCCCCGCCTTGACGAAGAACTCGGGGTCCTTCGACTCGATCGGAGCCTTTTCGTCGAGGTGGTCGCGGTAGTTCTGGCCGAGGCAGAAGACGGTCGGAGGCGACAGGGGCGCCGCGAGCTGCACGTCCGCCAGCGGCCGCCGGTCGCCTTCTGCGTTCGCGAAGTCGTACCCGGTCGCGATCGCGACGTCGAGAGGCTCGCCGATGACGAGAACGTGGTCGCCTTCGAGGACACCTGCGCGGCGACCGTCGCCGTCGCGGACGGTGACCAGCCGCATCAGAGCTTCCGCGCCTGCCGGTGGCCCTCGTAGACGGCCTCGTACGTTCCCCGCGGCGCGACCGCATCGCCGATCGCCTCGACGCTGACGCTGCGCTCGAGCAGCAGCGCGTGCAACGCGTTCTCGGATTGACGCCCGGTCGCCATCACGATCGTGTCCGCTTCGACCTCCTGCACGTCCTCCGTGTGATGGACGTTGTAGAGCGTCGCGCGCCGGCCGTCGATCGCGCTGATGAAGCGGTCGCAGACCATCTCGACGCCGGCTTTGTAGAGCTTCGGGAGGATCCAGTCGAGGTAGACGTCGAGGATCGTCTCCATGCCGACCATCGGCCAGCGGGTGACGAGCTTGACCGACGAGGCGCCGTTGCCGGCGAGAGCCACGGCGGTCAGCGGCGCGACGACCGTGCAGAGGTCGTCTAGCACGATCACCGCGCCGTCGGCGTGTGCCTTCGCGGTCGCGATCTCGTCCCAGCCGACGCAGTTGCCGGTCTCCCAACCGGGGATGGCCTCCCCCGTCCAGCCCTGGAAGCCGTCGCGGCAGACGCGCGAGCCGGTGGCGAGGACGAGATGGTCCGGCTTCTCGGACTCGAGCAGATCGTCCAGCGACGCGTCCGTCACCGGCGAGGAGAGCCTGATCTCGGCGCCGTTCTTCTCGGCCTGCCCTGCGAGCCACGTCGCGATCAGCCCGTACTCGGCCCGGCTCGGCAGCAGCGACTCGACGCGGACGTGGCCGCCGACCTCGGCCTCGCGCTCGACCACGACGACCTCGTGCCTGCGCGCCGACGCGATCCGTGCGTACTCGAGCCCGCCAGGGCCGGCGCCGATCACGAGCACCTTCTTCGGATCGTCCGCGCGCTTCAGCGTCCCTTTCCCCCAGACGCTCTCGCGGCCGAGCTCCGGGTTGTAGACGCATTGCACACGTCCGCCGCGACTCACCGACTTCCAGCAGTAGTTCGCCGCGACGCACCGGCGGATGTCCTCGGGCCGGCCCTCCTCCGCCTTCACGACCCAATCCGCATCCGTGAACAGCTGGCGCGCGAGGCAGATCGCGTCGCCGTCGCCGGCGGCGAGTAGCGACTCGGCGACGTCCGGCGTCGTGATCCGGCCGACGAGCAGCACCGGCTTCCCTGAGACCTCCCGAATCGCCCGCGCGTATCCCTTCTCCCAGCCGGGCTCGAACTCCATCGGCGTGTGAATGAACGCGTGGTGCACGCCGGCGGAGACGTTGACGTAGTCGATGTCGGCGGCGGCCTCGATGTCCGGGACGATCTTCCGGATGTCTTCGATCTCGAGGTCGCCGGGCCAGAACGACGTCGAATTGATCCGGTAGCCGAGAAACGGCTCGTCGCCGATCGCCGCGCGCATCCGAGCGAGCCCTTCGAGCGGAAAGCGGAGCCGGTTCTCGTACGTGCCGCCCCACTTGTCGGTGCGCTTGTTGTAGAGGGGCGAGAGGAATTGCCACGGCAGATAGCCGTGGCTGAGGTGGAACTCGACGCCGTCGCAGCCGGCCGCGATCGCACGGCGCGCAGCCGCTCCATACGCGTCGAGGATCTCCTCGATCTCCTCGTCGGAGAGCTCCTTCGGCGTCGAGGCGCCCGGGAACTCGCCGAGCGGCACCTGGCTCGGCGACAGCGTGTACCAGGTCGCGTCGAGGTCGAACTGCGTCTCTTGCTTGTAGACCGGGAATCCGCGCACGCCCGAATGCCAGAGCTGGATCGCGAGCTTGCAGCCTGACGCGTGCACCGCGTCCGCGATCTTCGAGAGCGGCTCGATGTTCCGGTCGTCCCAGAGCTGCGGCATCAGCAGCGGTGCCATCAACGAGCTCTCGTGGACGTGCGTCGCGCCGATGATGATCAGACCGACGCCGCCGTTCGCGCGCTCCGCGTAGTACCTCGTCGCCTGCTCGGTGAACAGCCCGTTCCACGGGTCGGAGACCCAGGTGGGACAGGTCGGCGGAAAGACGACGCGGTTCTTCATCGTCGTATTCCGGATCTGCCATTCTGAGAACAGATGCGGGTACGCGGTCATCGGCGCCGTCCTTTCGCTGTCGCGGACTGACGATGATAATCCGCAACGGGGGTTCTCAATGGAGGGAAACGTGCACAGGCGTACGGTCGTGCTCGTCGAGGGGACGAGCGACCAGGTCGCGCTCGAAACGCTTGCGCATCGTCGTGGTCGAAATCTTCGCTCCGAGGGCATTTCGATCGTTCCGATCGGAGGTGCGCAGGCGATCGGAAGATTCCTGGACCGGCTCGGCCCTCAGGGACTCGACCTCCGACTCGCGGGCATGTGCGACGCCGCCGAAGAGGCCCACTTCCGGCGCGGTCTCGAGCGTGCCGGACTCGCCGCCGACCTCACTCGCGGCGACATGGAGGCACATGGCTTCTACGTCTGCGTCGAAGACCTCGAGGACGAGCTCATCCGCTGCCTCGGTGCCGCTGCGGTGGAGCAGGTCGTCGATGCCCAGGGCGAGCTTCAATCGTTCCGCACTCTCCAGAAGCAGCCTGCGTGGCGCGGGCGGAACCATGAGGAGCAGCTGCGGCGCTTCATGGGCAGCGGCGGCCGCCGGAAGATCCGATACGCGCGCCTGCTCGTCGAGGCGCTCGATCTCGGCCGCGTGCCCCGGCCGCTCGACGGTGTGCTCGCTCACTAGACTCGGCCCGTGAATCCTGCCCTCCGCGTCGCGCTGCGAATCGTCGGGTTCGGCGCGCTCGCCGCCGGCGGGCTCGCCGTTGCGCTCCTAGCGCTCATCGGAGCGCTCCTGGTGGGCCCACTCGTCTTCTGGATCGCGTGGAACGTGCTCGACTTCGCATCCGCGGTGGGGCTTCCGGAACTGGGCTTCTGGGGGATCGTTCTCGCGACGGTGTTTCTCGTCGCCGGCTGGTTCGGCAAGGTCCTGATTACAGGAATCGTCTTTCTCGCCGATCCCTCGTGGTTCCACGGCGCTGCCGAGGTGCGTTGGCCCGAGCCCACGTTCCGCAACTTCGTGGCCGTCGCCCTGCTGGCGCTGCTTGCGGCGCGTCCCCACTCGCACGCTAAGGCAACCCGAGCGCCTCGTGGGTGGAGATCCCCGCACTGAGCTGCTGCCGCACCTCCGTTTCCTTGCTGACACGCGCTTCCGCGGCGCGTATGACCGCGTCCACCGCCTCGGCGCCGAGCACGACGATGCCGTCGCGGTCGCAGGTCACCCAGTCGCCGGAGCGAACGAGCGTCCCGCCGAGCGCCACATCGCCGCCGACGGGATCGCGCACGCGTCGCTTCACCGTTCCGAGAGGCGACCAGCCGCACGCGGCGACCGCCGGCGGCCCTATGAGCTCGTGACCGTCGCGGATCCCGTCCTCGATCACGAGCCCGGCAATGCCGCGGACGCGCGCGGCTTCGAGCAGGAGCTCGCCGACGACGCCGTAGACGCCGCGCCCGGCGCTCGCGACGCACAGCACCGCGCCGGGCTCCGCTCGCTCGAGTGCGAGGTGGATGCCGAGGTTGTCGCCCGCCGGGATGCCGACGGTCACCGCCGGACCGGCGAACGGCTCGCCCACGAGCAAGCGAACGTCGCGGACGAGGTGCCGGCGGCCTGCCGCCTCGTGCAGCGTAGCCACTCCCAGCTCGACGAGTCGCGCCGCGCGCAAGCTACTCGAGCGCGTCCTCGATCAGGGATCGCGCGTCGGCGATGTGCTGCCGGATCATCTTCGCGACCGTCCGCGGCTGGCGCGCCCGCATGGTCTTCGCGATCGCGACGTGCTCGCGGGTCGCGGCGAGCGCGGCGACGTCGCGGCTCACGAGGATGATCCGGTAGCGGTCGGTCCGTTCCCAGAGCCGGTCGAGCGTCTCGATCAGCAGGTTGTTGCCCGAACGAGCGTAGATCGCGCGGTGAAAGGCGCGGTTGCGGATCAGCTGCTCCAGCGGGTCGTCGCTCGCGGGAGCGCGCGCAAGCCGTTCGATCTCGTCCAGCTCGTCCTTCGTCGCACGGCTCGCGGCCAGAGACGCGGCATACGGATCGAGCTGCAGCCGTAGGTCGTACAGCTCGCGCAGCTCGTCGCGTGAGAGCGGCGTCACGATCACCGTCTTGTGCGCTTCGAACCGGACGAGACCCTCCGCCTCGAGCCGCCGGACGGCCTCGCGCACCGGTGTCACTGAGACTCCGAGCTCGGGAGCGAGCGCATCCTGGTTGATCGGCGCACCGGGCTCGAGCACGCCCGTGAGGATGCGGCGCCGGATCTCGCCGTAGACGGCCTCCGCCTTGGTCGCGAAGCGGATCGGCGCCTCGGGGACGCCGGCCGTCACGCGACCGCCTCCGCGCCGCCGTCGACGACGATCCGCGCGCCGGTGAGATACGACGGCGCCTCGACGGTCACGTAGCGGACGACCCGCGCGATCTCCTCCGCCGCGCCCAGCCGCCCGGCCGGCACCCGCGCACGGACCCAGTCGTCGAGTGCGGCGGTGCCATCACCGAGGAACGGCGTCTCGATCACTCCGGGAGCGACGATGTTGACGCGGATCCCGGACGGTGCGAGCTCGGCGGCGAGCGAGCGGGCGAGGTGCTCGATCCCGGCCTTCGTGGCGCCATAGACGGCGCGGCGCGGAAGGCTGCGGCTTGCGGAGATCGAGCCGATCACCGTGAGCGCGCGCGGCTCTTCCCACGGGTGGGCGAGAAGCCGGCGCAGCAGCAGGGTAGGGCCGACGAGGTTCGTGCGGAACGCCGTCTCGATCTCCTCTTCGTCGAGCTCGGCGAGCGGCCGCCGCAGCGGGATCCCGGAGGCGAGAACGAGCCAGCTGATGCCGGTGCCCGTCGCGGCGGCGACAGCTTCGCGGCCTTCGCTCGTGGCGATATCGGCTGCGACGGCCTCGCCCCGGAGCTCGTCCGCCAGCTGCTCGAGCGCGTCCTGCCGGCGCCCGGTGAGGACGATCCGCTCGGCGCTGTCCGCGAGCGCACGTGCGCACGCCGCGCCGATTCCGCCCGTCGCGCCCACGACGATCCCGGTGCTCATGCGGCCGCCGCGATGCCGAGACGGCTGACGATCGCCGCAGGATTCGCGACCCCGAGCTCGGTGGCGCGCCCCTCGCCGATCTCACGCGCGAGCCCGTCGAGCACGCGGGCGCCGAAAACGAACGGGTCGCCGGTCGAGTGCTGGCCGCCGTCGGACGTGAAGTAGACGAGCGCGTCGAGGTCGAGCAGCGCCGGCAGATCGCCCCGTGCGCGGCCGGACAGCTCGTGCACGTACGTGTACGCGTCGACCTCGAACACGCATCCGGATGCGGCGAGTACACGCGCCTCCTCTAGCGGGACATACAGCGAGTGCGTCACCGAGCAGACGAGGTTCTCCCGGCCGGCCGCGAGCTCGGCGAACGCGGCACGGCCCTCAGCGCCGAGGTGAGCGGTGGCGAGGACGAGCGGTCCGTCGAACTCGCGTAGCCATCCCACGATGCGGCTCCAGTCGCGCGGCAGCGGCCGCTCCCATCCGATCGCACCGGCCGTGTCCTGCGTCGGCCCCCAGAGCCAGAGCGCGCCGGCCTCGATCGCGCCCGTCACATCGTCGAAGCCGGCCCACGGATTGAGCGATGCCGACCCGAACGCGCGCACGGGCTCGGCCGGCAGCTCGCGGCACCGCGCGACGGTGTGCTCCTCGTGCGCCTTCCAGACGAAGCCGAGGACACCGGCCTCCGCCGCGGCCTGCCACACGCGCAGGCCGTCGCCCCAGCGTCGTGCGACAGACGGCGCCGGATGGACGTGCAGGTCGTAGGAGAGCATCGGCACCGTCAGTCCATGTAGAGGCCGCCGTTGACGTCGATGATCTCGCCGGTCAGGTACGAGGCGGCCGGCGAGAGCAAGAACGCGACGACGTCCGCGACCTCGCGCGGGTCGCCGATGCGTCCGAGGGGGAGCTGCGAGCCGCGCTCGCGGATTCCCGGGACACCGTCGAGGAACGCCGTGTCGATGATTCCGGGCGCAACGGCGTTGACACGGATGCCATCCCCTCCGAACTCGGCCGCGAGCGTCTTCGTCAGGCAGAGAACCGCAGCCTTGGCCGCCGAGTACGGCGCCCCGATGATCAGCCCGCCGGTCTTCGCAGCCTGCGAGGTGAAGTTGACGATTCCACGAGCCGGGTGCTCCGACTCGCGCAGGTGCGGAAGCGCCGCGCGGCAGACGCGGACGGTTCCCATCAGGTTGACGTCGAACGTCGACTGCCAGGTCTCGTCCGTCGCATCGAGGAACGAGACGGGCCGGCCGGTGCCGGCCGCGTTGACCACGGCGTCGAGCGACCCGTGGTCGGCGACGCAGCGGGCGACGGCGGCCTCGACCGCCTCGCGGGACGTGACGTCGCACGCGAGGATCCCGTCGGCGCCGTACAGATCCGCGCCCGCGACCGTCCAGCCGGCTGCCGCCAGAGCCGCGGCGCTCGCCTTACCGATTCCCGAGGCGGCGCCGGTCACGAAGGCGACCGGCGTCGAAGCGTTTGTCGTCACGTCGTTCGTACCTCCCGGCGCTCGCGCGCCCTATCGAGCGCATCTCCGATGGCAGCCGCGCGCAGTGCGGCGGCGGAGTCCTCGCTGAACCAGGCGACGTGCGGCGTGACGATCACGCGCGGGTCGCCGGCGAATCGGCGGAGCGGGCTGGTCGGATCGAGCATGGCGTCGAGGGCGAGACCGCCGAGCCGTCCGGTGTCGAGCGCGGCGGCGACCGCGTCCTCGTCGATCAGCCCGAGACGCGCCGTGTTGACCAGGATCGCGCCGGGCTTCACGAGCTCGAGCCGCTTCGCGTCGATCATCCCGCGCGTCGAGTCGTCGAGCGCGGCGTGCAGGAAGATCAGGTCGGCGAACGGAAGCGCGTCGTCGAGCGCAGCCAACCGCCAGCCCGCTCGCTCCACCTCGGCCTGCGCGTGCCGGGTGACGGCTGTGACCTCGTATCCGAGTGCGGCGAGGGCCGTGGCGACCCGGCGGCCCGCGGAGCCGATTCCGATCACAGCGGCATTCGCGTACCGCCTGATCGGCCGTTCCGCGGCAATCTCCTGCCAGCCCAGGTCGAGCTCGCCGCTCATGTCGGCAAGCCGCCGCGCGAGCGCGAACGCAAGCGCCAGCGTGTGCGTCGTCAGCTCCGGCACGCAATAGTCCCGGACGCCCACCACCGAGATGCCCGCTGCCTCGGCCGCGTCGAGGTCGACGGTGTCCAGGCCGGTTCCGAACCGCGCGATCACGCTGCAGCGCGGCATCGCCGCGATCAGATCCGCGCCGATTCGCGTGCGAATGTGGGCGACGACATCCGCGTCCGCGAGGCTCTCCCGCGTTCCGTCCCACCGCTCGAGCGTCGCACCGTGCTCGGCCGCAGCGCGCTCCTCGACGTCGAGCGAATCGAACAGGCTGTCGAGGACGACGACCTTCACAGGTGCATGCTCCCCCACTCGCCGGTTAGGAGCGCTGCGGTTGTCTGACCGTCGGGGCTGACGAAGCGGTGCGGGCCGAAGGTCGCGACGTCGGCGCCGTCGGCGACGTGCAGGATCAGATTCGCGGTTGCGTCGAGCGCAGCGGGAGCGACGTGGTCGCTCTCGAGGTCGACACCCAGGACGACCATCGGGACCGTCGGAAAGCCGCGGGCGAACGGCACGACGTCGCGCCACGGGATCGTTCCCGGAGCGAAGTCGAGCACGAGTGTGATCCCGTCGCGCTCGCACCGTTCCGGCAGCGGGCTGAGCACCCAATCGACGAGCGGGTACCCGTCGCGGATCGGACAAAGGCGAACAGCCTTGGAACCCGGATCGAGCGCCGTCGGCGGCACGACCACCGGCGCCTCGAGCAGGAGGCTCAGGTCGATGCCGCTTCGCGCCATAGCGTCCGATGGAGATGGTCCGCAAGCGCCTCGAGCGACGCCCCGGCCTGCGGGGCCGCCGGCTCCGCCCACGCCTGTGCGGCCTGCCGAAGGACATGAACGGCTGCCGCCGCGACCTCCGGATGCGACCCGTTCGCCGAAAAGGTGGCGACGGCGTCCTCGAGCTCGAGGCCGCGCCGTTCCGCATGGATCCGGTTCGTTGCGAGCAACAGGTCCATGAACGACGTGAACCGCTCGCCCAGGTTGTGCTCGAGCGAGGTGCGGACGATCGACTCGGCCGGGACGGTCGAGGCAAGCGACGCGTACTCCAGCACGAGCGCCTCGAGCGACTTCATGAAGATTGACCGCAGGTACTTGAGCGCGGCGGCCTCACCGACGTGCTCGCCCGCGACCTCCACGCTGAAGCCGTGCTCGACGAGGATGGCCGAGGCGGCGGTTGCCGCCTCCCCGCTCACCGCGAGCATCGGCTCCTCCGAGGCGCCGTCGAGGGAGTCGAGCAGGGCGACGTCGACCATTCCCGGGACGAGCCTGTCCCGGATCCGCTGCTTGAGCGACGGCGAGACGGTGTTCCAGTCGAAGACGACACCGTCCGCCCGTACCGCCGCGTTGAGCACTTCGGGCACTGCGCCCGCCACGCTCGGCGGCACGCAGCTGATTGCCAGCCCAACCGGTCCTCCGGGCAGCTCGGGGCCGTCGACACGCCGGCCGTGTGCGACGGGCACGCGCGGGTCGGGGTCGTACACGAACACGGAAGCGCCATTCGCGGCCAGTCGCGCGGTCAGGAAGGAGCCGACCGAGCCGTGCCCGACGACGAGCCAGCGTTCGCT
Source organism: Actinomycetota bacterium (assembly GCA_005884575.1). Classification (GTDB taxonomy): domain Bacteria; phylum Actinomycetota; class Thermoleophilia; order Gaiellales; family Gaiellaceae; genus AC-16. The sequence goes on along the minus strand of VAWW01000023.1, from coordinate 116,470 downwards.
CGGACTAAGGGCGGTCGCTGCTGCCACGGCCGTTGCCTCCATCCCGGTTGATCCTGAGCGCCGCGCCGGTGATCCACATCACGACGTCCTCGATGTCGACGTCGTTCCTATTCAGGTCGGCGACGACGCGGCCGTGGAACAGCACCACGATCCGATCGCAGATCTCGTGGACCTGTGGGATGTTGTGACTCACGAGCAGAACCGGTGTGCCGGCGCGACGCACCTCGTCGATCAGCTCGGCAACCTTCTGCTGCTCTTCGACGCCGAGCGCGGCAGTCGGCTCGTCCATGAGGATGATCCGGCGACCCCAGGCGACGGCGCGCGCGACCGCAATTGCCTGCCGCTGGCCGCCCGAAAGCGTGTCGGCCCGGTCGGTGACCGCGTCGATCCGGATCCGCAGCCGCTCCAGCTGCTCCTGCGCGTGCCGATTCATGCGCTTGCGGTCGAGGGTGCCGACGAACCGGCGCAGATCGGCCCGCTTGAGCTCGCGGCCGATGAAGAGGTTCTCTGCGACGGTGAGATCCGGCGCGAGCGCCAGGTCCTGGTAGACGGTCTCGATCCCCTGCTGCCGAGCGTGGAGCGGCGACCGCAGGTCAGCCTGCCGCCCGTCGATCAGCACCGCGCCGTCCGTCGGCTCGAGTGCTCCCGAGAGGATCTTGATCAGCGTCGACTTGCCGGCTCCGTTGTCGCCCACGAGCCCGACGACCTCGCCGGGACGGACGGAGAGGTCGACGCCGTGCAACGCCGTCAGGGCCCCGTAGCGCTTCGTGATCCCGCGCGCCTCGATCACCGGCTGCGAGACCTCGACGGCGTTGCTCGACACGTTCGTCCTCCCTGCCTAGCCGCCGGCCGCGGTGACGTCGGGGCTCTTGCGAATCTGCTCAAGATTCGCCTTCGTCGCATAGATGCTCGTGCCGTGGGTCACGCCCGAGGGCAGAGCCTTGCCGTTGGCGAGGTGCTGGTACATCGTCGTGAGCGTGTACAGACCCTCGTTGTAGAGGCTGCGCGTCCCGGGGAGCCAGTCGTAACCGGCCACGAGAATCTTCTTGTTGCTGGCGCGCCGCAGCACCGTGCCCCAGTTCTGCGTGTCGGGCCCGCACATGGCGTATGCGACCTGAAGCTTCGAGCCCTTCGCCGTGTAGAGGTTCTGGATGTTGACGAGGTTCTTCGCCGGATCCGTCGTCGTGTTGGCGAATCCGATCTCCTTCAGCTTGAACTTGTTGCGCTTGTTGAGCTGTGCGACTTCCTTCTCGAAGCCGGACCGGCGGTCCTGCTGGCCCGTGACCGTCGGCAGACAGGACGTGACCATGAAGTTGATCGTGCCCTTCGCCTTCTTCGACTTGAAGTAGGCGGCGACTCGGTCGGCCTGCATCTTCCCCTGGAGCAGCGGCGGCGAGCCGCCGAAGTAGTAGAAGGCGCGGTTGGAGTCCGGCGCGTCGATCTCCGTCGTGGCGACCGCGACCCCTGCTCCGACGGCACTGTTGATCGCGGGCACGAGCGCCGTCGAGTCGATCGGCAGGATCACGATGCCGTCCACCTTCTGCGCCTGCAAGTCCTGCATCAGCGAGATCTGGTTCTGCGCCGTGGCGGGCGAGGGGCCGACCACCTTCAGCGTGAAGCCGTACTTCTTCGCGGCGTCCTCGGCGCCCCTGCGCAGCGGCAGCTCGACCGGATTCGTCAGGTCGTCGAGCACGAGCGCGATCGTGGGATCCGCCGCCTTGCCCGAAACGCCGGCGGGCGAACGGACGCCCGACTGCGCGGCGGCGGCGAGCACGAGCCCGACGGCCGCGAGCAGCCCGAGCAGCGCTCCGGGGCGGCTATGCGATCGAGACGAAAACAAGCTGTGCATCTCCTCTCCTTCCGAAAGTGGTGCGGGGGATTCGATAGCTGGCCGATCGTCTAGCCGCTCATAGTCGCCTCCCGGCGTCGCACGAAGAACCGGTCGATCGCGACGGCGGCGATCACGACGAGACCGCTGACGACGACGAGCAGGTAGATCGAGACGCCGACGATCACCAGCCCGTTCTGGATCATCCCGATCAGCAGCAGGCCGAAGACGGACGCGAGGACGGTGCCCGAGCCCCCGGCCAGCTTCGCTCCGCCGATGATCACCGCGGCGATCGCCTCGAGCTCGTACCCGGTGCCGAGGTTCGGGTCGGCCGTCTGCGCCTGAGTGACCGCGAGCAGCGCCGCGATCCCCGCGGCCAAGCCGTTGAACACGAGAACGCCCAGCCGGATGCGGTTGACGTGGAGCCCGGCCCGCTCGGCGGCGCGACGATCGCTGCCCATCGCGTACACGTGCAGTCCGGTCCTCGTCCGCCGGAGGACATAGCCGCTGCCGAGCGCGAAGACGAGCAGCACGAGCGCGTCGTACGGAATGTGCCCGAACAGCCGCTGGTCTCCGATCGCCCAGAACCACCCGGTCTTCGAGTAGTTGCCGAGCGGGTAGCCGTTCGCGACCTCGTCGGCCAGGCCGCGATACGCGCTCAGCATTCCGAGTGTGATGATGATCGTCGGGACGCGGAGCACGATGCTGAGCGCGCCGTTGACGGCCCCCATCCCGCAGCCGGCGAGCAGCGTGAGGACGATCGCCGCCCACAGTGGGACGCCGTCGGTCAGGAGCGTTCCGAATACGACGGCGGCGACCGCGACCATCGAGCCGACGGAGAGATCGATCTCGCCCGTGATGATCACGAACGTCATCGACACCGCGAGCACGCCGATGAAGGAGATCTGTGAGGCGATGTTCGTCAGGTTCTGAACGTCGACGAACGTCGAGTTGATGAGTGCGAAGATCGTCCCCGTGAGGAGGATCGCCACGACGAGGCCGCCTTCGCGGAAGTACTGGAGCCGACGCGTCGCGGCCGACAACCGCGTCGCCCGTCCGGTCGGGCGTTCCTCGAGGACGAGCTCCGTTCGCAGATCAGGCGTCGTCACGCAGGTCCTATAAGATGCAGGTTACAGGTGCCAAGTCAAGAACCTCTTGCGGCTAGGCGGCGCCTGCGGATCGGCGTCGGAGGCATCTCGCTCGAGTCCAACGACTTCGTGCCCTTCACCGCCGAGCGCACCGACTTCGTCGACGCGGGGTTCCTCGCCGAGGGCAACGAGATCTTCGGGCTCATCGACAGCACTGCGGAGATCGGTGGTGCGCTCCAGAGGCTCCGTCGGGAGCGCGACGTCGAGATCGTGCCTCTGCTCGCGGCGCGCGGCGTCTCCTCCGGCCGGCTGTCGACGCAGATCTGGACGGAGTTGCGGGA
>VAWW01000023.1:99773-113167 GCA_005884575.1 Actinomycetota bacterium | reverse complement strand
ATCGAGGCGGCCGTGCGCGAACGCGTCGGTCCCGCGACGCCGGTCGTCGTCACGTGCGACCTGCACGCGAACGTGACACGACGGATGGTCGAGAACTCCGACGCGATCCTCGGCTACGAGCAGTACCCGCACGACGACGTCGCGCGCACGGGCGAGCGCGGCGCCGATCTGCTGCTCCGCATCGTCCGGCACGAGGTCCGGCCGTGCATGGCGCACGCGAAGCTGCCGCTGATCCTCACGGCGTTCAACAGCACGACGCTGACGGACACGCCCTACGCGCAGCTGATGCGTGCCGCGAAGCAGCTCGAGTCGGACCCCCCGATCCTCTCCGCGTCGATCTTCCTGGTCGGGTCCTACATCGACGCTTCGGACATGGGCTGCAGCGCGCTCGTCGTCGCCGACGGGGACGGCGAACGCGCGGCGGCGGAGGCCGAACGCCTGGCTCGCGACTTCTGGGACCGGCGCTTCGACTTCGAGGTCGAGACGGTCTCGGTCGCGGAGGCGCTGGAGCGAGGCCGCGCGATCGACGGCGGTCCCGTGCTGCGGCGGCGCCGCCGGCGACGGCATCGGCCTCGTGCGGGGCCTCGTGGACGCCGCGGTCGAGGAGCGGTCGCTGGCGATGGTCGTCGATCCCGAGGCCGCGGCAGCATGTCACCGCGCCGGTGAGGGAAGCGAGCTCGAGCTCGTCGTCGGCCACCGGCGCGATCCGCGCTGGGGCGAGCCGCTGCGGGTGCGCGGACGCGTCGAGCGGCTGCCCGACGGACGGTTCCGTTACGAGGGCGGCATCCTCGGCGGCGTCGAGGTCTCGATGGGCCCGTCCGCGGTCGTCGCGATCGGCGCCGTCCGGCTGCTCGTCATGAGCAAGCCGACCTACGACTGGGGCGACGACCAGTACCGCAGCGTCGGACTCGATCCCACTGCGGCGAAGTTCGTCGGCGTGAAGAACATGATGAACTTCCGCTTCGGCTACGGAGACGTGATGAAGGGCTTCTTCGTGCTCGACCTGCCCGGCCCCACACCGCCCGACATGCGGTCACTCCCGTTCGAGCGCATCGCGCGCCCGGTGTTCCCACTCGACCGCGACCTTGCCGAACCGCATATCGAGCTCACACGCCGATGAAGATCGAGCGGATCGAGGTCGTCAACCTCCGTTTCGACTACCCCGGCGGCACTGGCTTCCGGTACGCGGGCGGCACCGTCACGAGCCGCGTCACGTCGCTCGTCCTCGTGCACACCGACGGCCTGCACACCGGCCTCGGCGCCGCCTACAGCCATCCCGACCTCGTGAAGCCGATCGTCGAGCGTCACCTCGCGCCGCACCTCGTCGGCCGCGATCCGGGCGAGATCGAGGACATCTGGGCGCTGACGTACGAGCTGACACGCTGGTACGGGCGAAAAGGCGCGGCGATCTCCGCGCTCGGCGGGATCGACATCGCGCTCTGGGACCTTCGCGGCAAGGCGGCGGGGAAGCCGGTCTACGAGCTGCTCGGGAGCGAGCGCGCGTACTCGCCCGCGTACGCGAGCGGACTCTTCTGGACCGACGACGTGACAGAGCTCGAGGAGGAGGCGGGCCGCCACGTCGACCGGGGATTCCGGCGCGTGAAGATGCGCCTCGGCCGGGATCCCGCGTACGACCTTGCGGCGGTCGACGCGGCGGGACGCGGCGCGGGCGCCGGGAACGAGGTAATCGTCGACGGCTCGCACCGCTACTCGCTCGAGCGCGCGGAGTCGATGGGCAACGAGCTCGCGGCGCGCGGCGTCTACTGGTTCGAGGAGCCGTTCCCACCGGAGGAGATCGACGCCTATGTCGCCTTGCGGCCGAGGATCGCGGTCCCGCTCGCTGCGGGCGAGAACGACTTCGGCGTCCAGGGGTTCCGCGAGATGATCCGGGCGGGGGCGCTCGACGTCGTCCAGCCCGACGCGTGCCGCGCGGGCGGAATCACCGAATGCCTGCGGATCGGGCGCATGGCGAACGAGGCCGGCCTCGGCGTCGCTACGCACACGTGGAGCGACGCCGTCGCGCTTGTGGCGAATGCGCACCTCGTGGCCGCGCTGCCGAACGGCCTCACCGTCGAGGTCGACCAGACCGGCAGCCCGTTCATCGAGGAGCTGCTCACCGAGCCGCTGCGGATCGACGATGGAAAGCTCGACCTCGGCGACGCCCCTGGGTTGGGAATCGAGCTCGATCACGAGGTCGTCTCGCGACTCGCGGACGCGTACGGCGACTCGATGAAGGACGGCAACTACTCCGACCTGATCTTCGGCAAGGAGTACTACACGGTCGCGCCGCCGTTCGAGTGATCCTCGACAGCCACCACCATCTCTGGGACACGCGGGAGCTCGAGTACGCGCTGTTCGGGGCGGTGGACGAGCTGCGGCAGCCGTTCCTCGCAGCCGACTACGAGCTGCTCGGGCTGCCGCGGTCGATCTGCGTCGAGGCCGCGTCGGCGGGAGCCGACGGACGGCGCGAGACGGAGTGGCTGCAGCGCGAGGTCGACGAAAGCGCCGTCGTCGCCGGGCTCGTTGCGTGGGCGCCGCTCGAGCGGGACGACGTCGCGCAATGGCTCGACCGGCTGGCCGAGCAGCCCGCCAACCCGATCGTCGGCGTCCGCCGTTCGTTCGAGTTCGCGGGTCCGAGCTTTCCGCTCCGAACGGCAGAGGGCGCGAGGGAAGCCGGCGACCGCGGCCTGGTCGTCGACCTCGTCCTCTTTCCCCGTCGTTGCCCTCGACGATCGACCTCGTCGACGCGTGTCCCGGAACCCGTTTCGTGCTCGACCACCTCGCGAAGCCGCCGATCCGCGAAGGCGGTTGGGAGCCGTGGGCGTCGGACTTCCGCCGAGCTCGCGCTTCGAGAGAACGTCGCGTGCAAGCTCTCGGGACTTCCGACGGATGCCGAACGGGATCGCTGGACGGTCGACGACCTCAGACCGTACGTAGAGCATGCGCTGGCGTGCTTCGGGCCGGACCGGCTGCTGTACGGCAGCGACTGGCCGGTCGTGAACCTGGCCGGCGGCGCGACCCGGTAGCTCGCGGCAGTCCAGACGCTGCTGTTGCACCTCGACCCGTCGGAACGGAACGCCGTTCTGGCCGAGAACGCGGCCCGCGTGTACGGCGTCTCCTATCTAGGATCGACGGATGGCGAGCAATGTGCCCGGGGGCGGCGATGAGCGTGCGCTCCCTGCGGTGCGGGCGGCGCTCGAGCGTGCGGGGTACACCAGCGAGCGGATCGAGGGGCGACTCGGCACGGACGAGCTCTCTTCGCGTCCGATCGACACCGCCGTTCATCTGCGCAGGCTCGGGGAGAGCGACGATTTCTCGACCCTCGCACGGCTCTTCCTGCTCGGGGACGCCGTCGAGGCCGAGCGCCTCGAGAAGGCGGCCGCGCCGGTCCCGATCGAGGAACTCAGCGCGTTGGGTCTGGTCTCCGCCGCTCAGGGGCGCGTGCGCGCGCGGGTCCGGCTCGTGCCCCACGGGGACTACTACGTCGCTTCCGACGCGGGCCCGGAGAGCGGGCTGGACGTTCCCTTCGACCACGTGCCCGGGATTCAAGCGCCCTCGGTGACGCTCGCCAAGCTCGCCGTCCGCAACCGCGGCGGCCACGCGCTCGACCTCGGAACCGGCTGCGGAATCCAGGCGCTGCTTGCCGCCAAGCACGTCGACCGGGTGGTTGCGACAGACGTCAATCGCCGCGCACTCGGCTACGCGGCGTTCAACGCCGCGCTGAACGGCATCGACACGATCGAGTTTCGCCAAGGCGACGGGTTCGCGCCGGTGGAGGAGGAGTGCTTCGACCTGATCGTCGCCAACCCGCCGTACGTAATCTCGCCAGATGCCTCCTACGCCTACCGCGACAGCGGCCTTCCGGCGGACGAACTCTGCCGCACGGTCGTGCAGAAAGCGGCCGCGCACCTAACAGAGGGAGGCTTCGCGCACGTGCTCGTCAGCTGGGCGCACCCAGCCGCTGGCGACTGGGCCGAGCCGTTGAAGGCGTGGGTCGAAGGATGCGGCTGCGACGCCTGGCTCCTGCACTATCGGACGAGCGACCCGATCGCACACGCGGCCGGCTGGTTGCGCCCGCTCGGGGAGAGCGACGCCGCGCTCCACACGGATGCGCTCGACCGCTGGCTCGAGCACCTTCGTCGGCTCCAGATCGACGCGATCGGCTACGGCGCCATCGTGCTGCGCCGCCGTGACGGCGGCCGCAACTGGATCCCCACCGACCCGCTTCCGCTCGAGCGGCTCGAGCCGGCCGGGCCGCACACGCTGCGCGTGTTCGCGGCGCAAGACGCGCTCGAGCAGCTCGACGACCTCGGCCTGCTCGAGCTTCCGCTCGCGCTAACCCCTAGCCACCGGCTTCAGCAGACGCTCGCGGCGCGCGAGGGCGCCTTCGTCGCTGAAAGCCAGACGCTCGAGCTGACCGAGGGTCTGCGTTTCGCGGTCGGCGTCGACCGGCACACCGTCTCGCTGCTGCCGCACTTCAACGGCCGCCGGCCGCTCCGCGACGTGCTCGCGCTCGCCGGCGAAACGTTCGAGCTCGAGCCTGAAGAGCGCGAGCGCTTTGTGCCCGCCGCGCTTCCGGTCGTCAGGCGCCTGCTCGAGCTCGGGTTCCTCGAGCTGCGCTAGACCTTCTTGTTCGCCTTGACGTCCCAGCCGGACTTGACCGGCGTGTCGAGCGACCCGTCCGGCTTTTGCGGCCGATACTCCAGCTCGATTCGGGAGAAGTTGAACGAGACGTGGTCCGTCGGCTCGAGGTCGGCGCTACCGCCGGTCTGATAGGAGGAGACGAGCAGGTCCGTGAACTTGAAGACGAGAAACTCGAGCTGCGCCTTCCCCGCCTTGCGCGCCGTTAGGATCGCCTGCTTGAGGTGTTGACCAGTCGCGCAGGCGAGGAAAAGCAGCGGCGACGCCTTGTTCATCTTCATCACGACCTGCAGATCCTGAACAGCGACCTTGCCGGCACCACCCCCACCGCCTCCGGCGTGCGATCCGGCGCTGACCTCGGCCCAACTAAACGACTCGAGGTCGATCTCGCCCTTGTGCTTGGCATCGCGCGACTCCCCCTGAATCCCGTCAATCTTGAGGAAGTAGTCGACTGCGGCCACGAGTCACCTCCGAGCTCGAGCTTGAGAGGCGCACCGCAAGCGCCGGGCTCGACCCTACCACGCATGCGCCACGCCTTGAAGCACTGCAACCAACGACCGCGGCCCGCCGGTTTCCGGACGTGCCTGCTCGGCCATACGACGTTCCGGGTCAGCCGCCCGTCGCGGCCTGGGATTTTCGACGTCGTCCCAGGTCTGTGCGTCGGGAACCTTATGAAGCTAGGCGGACAGCTTTCAAACCTGCCGGAGTCTCTCCAGACGCTGCTCGGACAACCATCACTTACGGCCTGGTCACAACATTGAGCTTCAGCTCGATGTCATCGACGTACGTCGCCGGCGTCCCTCCGCCCGGCAGTGGCACGCCCGCTTCGCCTCGCCACAGGGCATCACCAAGCGCCGTCCGGATGTGCCAGGCGAGCGCCCGCTTCATGTCGATTGTTCGGCCCGTGAGCGACATGTACCTCTCCCGGATCGCCGTCACCAACCCGAGCGTCGGCTCCTGAGACGGGAAGTAGCGGAAGTCGTACTCCGGATCCGCCGGCCCCGCCACCTCGAAGTCGGCGACCAGCAGCAATGTCCAGGAGCTGCGGCGCCAGACCTGGTTGAAACCGTGCAGGTCGCCGTGTGCGAGCACCGGCTGTGGCGCTGGGACGCGGAGGATCTCGTCGACCCAGTCGCACCAGCCGAGGACGAGATCGGCACGGCGCCGGTCGAGAAAGCGCGGCAGGCGCGCGCGGATCGCGCCCGTCCTCCCTTGCGGGTCAGGAGCAACCAGCGACGGGACTGCTGCGCGCACGGCATCGAGCACGAGCGACTGGTGAAGCGTCACGAGGAACGACGCGAGCCCGTCGGCGATCGCGGCGCGGTCCTTGCGCGAGCTCCTGCGCATGTCCTCGAAGCCGAGCGGAGCCCCCCGAACCAACGGCGTCACGAACGCGACCGGGTCGTCGCTGATCCCGGCGGTGTGCGGGACCGGGAGCTCAGGCACGACGCGGCCGAGCGCTTTGAGCACCAGTGCCTCGCGGAACACGCGCCTCGCGCCAGGTTCGGACCACGCGAACTTCACGATGAACGAGCCGTCGACGATCGCCGTGCTCGACGACCACTCCGGGTTCGAGGTGTCGATATCCGGCGGAAGCTCGATCCGCGCGTTCGCGAGGCGAGGAGCGGCCGCGGCCACTGCCTGGCGGACGGACGACTCGGAAGGATCGGGCAACCAGCGCATTCGTCCCGAAGTCTGCCGCGGCTTTCTCGGCCGGCACGTTGGTACCGGCGACAACGAATGGAGCTAGCCGGACTCGAACCGGCGACCTCCTGGGTGCGATCCAGGCGCTCTCCCAACTGAGCTATAGCCCCGCGGGGGGCAAAGTGTAGCGGCGTCTCAGGTGGCCGGCGCCTGCTCGCGCAAGCGGCCTGCGCGGACGCGCTCGGCGAGATCCTTGGACTCCTCGCGGATCACCGTTCCGTCCTCGAGCTCGATCCACGGGAAGAGGTTCTGTCCGGTCTTCTCGACCGTCTCCGTGCGTTTGCTCTTGCGGAGCGGCTCCTTGACGATCTCGTACTCGACGCCCGTGTCGTCGAGCGCCTTCTGCACCCGCCAGCAGGGATGGCCCTCGATCTTGACCCAGACGTTGCTGCAGCGGTGGAGTTTGACTGCCATGCGCCTACCATACGCCCGTGCGAGCGGTGGTTCTAGATCGGTCGGGGCTGCCGACGCTCGCGGATGTTCCCGAGCCGGAAGGGCCTGGCGCGCTCGTCTCCATCCGGGCGTGCGGTCTCTGCGGGTCGGATCTCGAGAAGCTCACGCCCGAGCATGCCGGTGCGGTGCTGGGCCACGAGGTGGTCGCCGAGACCGTTGACGGTAGGCGCGTTGCGCTCGTCCATCACCGACCGTGCGGCGAGTGCGAGCGCTGCCGAGCAGGGCACGAGTCCACCTGCGACTCGTTTCGCGCAGCGACGATCCGGCCGGGCGGGTTCGCCGAACGTGCGCTGACGGACGCCTGGGTCGCATTGCCGGAAGAAGTGGACGACGCGCGCGCGACCGCGGTCGAGCCGCTCGCATGCGTGCTGCGCGGCGCCGAACGCGTGCCGCGCGGGCGTGTGCTCGTCGTCGGCCACGGTTTCGTCGGCCGGCTGTTCTCGTCGGTGCTCGCGGCGCGGGGCGACGAGGTCTTCGCCGTCGACGCGGATCCGGCGCGAACGGGCCGCGCGCCTGACGGCACCGTCGACGCGGCCGTGATCTGCGCGCGCGGCGGCGTCGAAACGGCGCTCGAGGCGGTCGCGCCCGGCGGGACGATCGTCCTGTTCGCCGACGCGCGTGGGATCCCGGCGCAGCCGCTGTACCGGCGGGAGCTGACCGTCATCGGCGCGCGCTCGGCGACGCCCGCGCACATGGAACAGGCCGCGGCGTTGCTGACGGAGCTCGATCTTCCCGAGCCAACCGTCCTGCCGCTGGAGCGCTTCGCCGAGGGACTCGAGCTTTTCCGCCGGCGCGCGATCCTGAAGGTCGTCTTCACGCCGTGAGGGCGCTGCGCTGGTACGGCCCGGGAGACGTGCAGGTCGAGGAGGTGCCGCGCCCGGCGGCCGGGCCCGACGAGGTGGTCGTCCAGGTCGAGGTCGCGCTGACCGACGGGACAGACCTGAAGGCGTACCGGCGCGGCCACCCGCTGCTGCTCGCCGAGCCGCCTGCGCCGTTCGGCCACGAGTTCTGCGGCGTCGACGTCGCAACGGGGCGGCGCGTCGTCGCCGCGAACTCGGCGCCGTGCGGCGAGTGCCGTGCATGCACGCGCGGCGACGAGTCGCTGTGCGAGCAGCTTCTGCCGCTGCTGAACGGCGCGTACGCGGAGTTCCTGCTCGTCCCGGAGCGCATCGCGCGGCGCAACCTGCTCCGGGTTCCCGACGGACTGCCGAGCGTCGTCGCTGCGCTCGTGGAGCCGCTCGCGTGCTGCCTGCACGGCGTCGCCCGCGCGGACGTCCGGCCCGGAGACGACGTCGCCGTGCTCGGCGCGGGGCCGATCGGGTTGATGCTCTGCGCGTGCGTCGCCGACGCGGGTGGACGTCCGGTGCTCGTCGGCGGCCGCCCCGAGCGGCGCGAGCTCGCAGCGGACTTCGGCGCGCGTCCCGGCGACGGCGCGGGCTCGGACGTCGCGATCGAGGCCACCGGCACGGAGCACGGATGGCGCGACGCGGCGGCGCTCGTCCGGCCGGGCGGCACGGTCGTCCTGTTCAGCGGCCTGCCGAGCGGGACCGAGGTCGCGTTCGACGCGTTTCGCGTCCACTACGAGGAGCTGACGCTGCGCGGCGCGTTCCACCACACGCCCGCAACCGTGCGCGCCGCGCTCGCGTTCCTGGCGAGCGGTGCGCATCCGTGGAAACGACTCGTCACGCACGAGGTGGGACTCGAGGGTGTCGGCGCCCTCTTCGACGATCCGCCCCGCGACTATCTGAAGGCGGCCGTCAGGCCGTGAACAGCGTCAGCTCGGGCTCGCGCTCGCCGCGCAGCAATGCAAGGTCGACCTCGACACAGCGAATCCCGCGCGAGTCGGCGAGCGTCGCCGCCTGCGGCTTGATCGACTGCGCGGCGAGAACGCCGCGACAGCCCGCCTTTGCCGGGTCGACGCGGATGAAGTCGAGGTAGCGCATCAGCTGCTCGACGGCCTCGATCGTTGCGACGCGCTTGATCTCCACCGCCACCCACTCGCCGTCCCCGTCGCGGCACATCAGGTCGACCGGTCCGACCTCGGTCGGCCACTCGCGCCGCACGAGCGTGAGCCCCTCTCCGAGCGCGGCGGGTGTAGCGGCGAGCTCTTCCTGGAGGTGACGTTCGACACCGTCCTTCTGGAGTGCGGCCGACTCGCCCATGTCGTGCGTGACGTCGCTCAAGACGTCGACCAGCCGGATCTCGAGAACGTCCTCCGTCTTCGGCCTGCGCACGACGAGCCGGTCGCCAGCGTCCTCGATTCTGCTGGGCGCGGCCATCCAGTTGAGAGGCTTGTACCCACCGGCGTCGTCGTGGACGAGCACCGACCCGTCCGCCTTCACAATCAGGAGCCGCACCGCTTCGGGCAGGAACGCGTTCAGCCGGCCGGTGTAGACGACCTCGCAGCGGGCGACGATCAGGCGCACCCGCGGCACCCTACTGTCCCTTTCGGACATGCCAGGGGCTGCCCCCGACACGTCTTGTGCGGACAGGGCTAGCGGCCGCGCTCGACGCGGGAGCCGCCGACGATCGCGTCGCGGCCGTCGGCGAAGCGCACCCAGGCCTTGCCCTTGCCGTCGTAATCGGGCGACCAGACGATCAGCGTCGCGTCCTCGCCGCCGACGCGCACCGGCTCCGTCCCCTCCGGCTCGACACCCCGCCAGACGCGGACGAACGGGTTGTGCTCCCACTCGCGGCCGATCGTCGTCTCGTCCGTGTGGCCGGGCAGCACGCGCCGCTCATGCGGCATCGCCATGTAGACGTCCATCACAGCCGAGCGGATCTGCTCGAAGTCGCCGCCGCCGACGGCGTCCTTGAAGAGCGTGTCGCCCGAGAAGACGACGTCCCCGATCACGAACGCGACCATGTCGTCGGAGTGCCCGGGCGTCGGGATCGCCGCGATCTCGAGGCCCCCGATCCGGGTCGACTCGCGGACGACCGGCACGCCGAGCTCGTCCTCGTGCTCGACGTGGTCGCCGTGGGCGTGTGTCCGCAGGACGGCCCGGGGCGTCACGCCCCAGCGCTCGACCGCGGCGAGCAGCGGCTCTAGCGGGGCGCCACTGTCCACGAAGACGGCCTCGCCGCCCTCCCTGTCGGCGACGACATAGCCGTTCGAGAGCCAGCCCTCGCTCATGTTCCGCTCGATCAGCACGGGCGGTACCCTAGACGTGAACACGATCAGGAGGACGGATGGCCGGCTTGATGTCACGGGCGTCGATGGTGATCAGGGCGAAGTTCTCGAGGCTGCTCGACCGCGCCGAGAACCCCACCGAGACGCTCGACTACTCGTACGAGCAGATGCTCCAGCAGCTCCAGAATGTCAAGCGCGGCGTCGCGGACGTCGTCACAGCCAAGAAGCGGCTCGAACTCCAGACAACGCAGCTCGAGCAGAACGTCGTCAAGCTCGAGACGCAGGCGCGCCAGGCGCTCACCGCCGGCCGCGAGGATCTCGCCCGGCAGGCGCTCGAGCGGAAGGCTGCCGTCCAGCAGCAGCTCCAGGGCCTCGACGGGCAGGTGCAAGGGCTCGCCGGCCAGCAGGAGAAGCTCGTCGCGTCGCAGCAACAGCTGCAGTCGAAGATCGAGGCATTCCGCTCGCAGAAGGAAGTGATCAAGGCCCAGTACTCGGCCGCCGAGGCGCAGGTGCGGATCGGCGAGGCGGCGACCGGGATCGGCCAGGGCATGGCGGACACCGGGCTGGCGATCGACCGGGCGAAGGAGAAGACGGAGCAGATGCAGGCGCGCGCCTCGGCGATCGAGGAGCTGACCGCGGCCGGCTCGCTCGAGGACTTCACCTCCGGCGACTCCCAGCTCGACCGTGAGCTCGCGCAGATGTCGGCGTCCACCCAAGTCGACAGCGATCTCGAGCGGCTGAAGGCCGAGCTCGGCTCAGGCGGCGAGCAGCCGAAGGAGATCGAGAAGGGCTAGATCGGACTAGATCGGCGCGTCGAAGACGCCGAACCAGCGGCTGAGGTCCTGCTCGATCGGCAGCTCGCCCTCCAGCTTCGCCTTCAGCTCGAGCTCCTCCGCGTTGTCGCGCTTCTGGTCCTCGCCGGTCGGCACGAACGGCCAGAACGCGCCGCGCTTGTAGCCGTAGATCCAGTAGACCGGGTGCTTGCCGCCGTCGAAGCGGAAGGTGGCCGCGAGCAGCTGCTCGCCGAATCCCTGCGCTGCGAGCTCGGAGGCGACGGTGTGCACAGCCGTCACCTGATCCTCGAGATCGGGATCGCGGACGACGATCCACGTGAAGCCGTACGAGTCGTCGCGCCGCTCGAGCTTTGCGCCACAGTCCGCCGCGACGGCTTCAAGTAGTTGCTGGATGTCGCTCTCGACACGTGTGAAGTCGCCGGCGGAGAGCCCCTTGAAGACGACCGCGCCAGCGCCCGCGGTCTTCAGCCCGAGTTCGGTCTCGAGCGTGACCGCTGCCGTCGTAAGCGCGAACAGCCGGTCGGCCGCCGGCGCCTTCAGCTTCTTGCGTCCGAAGAGAACGTCGGTCAGGCCCACTACCCGACGCGGCCCATCTCGCGCGCGATCTGCTCGAGCGCCGCGAGCCGCTTCTCCAGGGGCGGGTGATCCATGAACAGCTCGCCGACCTGCTGGCGCCAGTTGGTCGGGACGATGAAGAATGCGTTCATCCCGGCGACCTCACGCAGATCGCGCTGCGGGATCCGCACGATGTCGCTCGCGATCTTCTGCAGCGCGCTCATCAGGTACTCCGGCGCGCCGGTCATCAGGGCCGAGCCGCGGTCGGCTGCGTATTCGCGGTAGCGCGAGATCGTGCGGATGAGGATGTAGCTCAGTGCGTAGGTGACCACGGAGACGACGAAGACGATCAGCCAGACCGGCACCTGGTTGTTGTTGTCGCGGTTGTTGCCGCCGCCGAAGCCGCCGAACAGCCCGGCGTAGAGGCCGAAGCGCGTCAGCAGCGCGGCGAGCATCGCGAAGAAGCTCGCGACGGTCATGATCAGGACGTCGCGGTTGGCGATGTGCGAGAGCTCGTGGGCGAGCACCGCCTCGATCTCCCGCGGCTCGAGCCGCTGCAGGAGCCCACGCGTCACCGCGACGACGGCATGCTTCTGGTTGCGCCCGGTGGCGAACGCATTCGGCACGTCCGTGTCGACGATCGCGACCCGCGGCTTCGGCAGGTCGGCCAGCGCGCACAGCCGTTCGACCATCGCATGGAGCTCGGGCGCCTCCTCCGGCGAGACGATCTTCGCTCCCGCGGCTGCGAGCGCCAGCTTGTCCGACGTCCAGTACTGGAGCACGGCCAGGCCGATGACGATCACGAGCAGCGGCGCGAGCCCCACGTTCAGCACAGAGAAGAGGACGACTGCGAAGAGGACGTAGAGCAGGCCGAGCAGGCCGCCCGTCAGGACAATGCGAAGGGAGAGCCCGAAATCCCTGCCGTACGTCTTCCGTTTCATCTCGCGTAGGGTAGCTCGCTAGCTGAACTCACCGGCGAGGCCAACCGCATCGAGCGCGGCATGCACGTGCGGGTAGTCCTGGATCCGCACGACCTTGCCGCCGCGGATCGTGATCACGCCTGCGTAACGCCCGATCGTGTACGAGCGGCGCGTCTGGAGCGGCCGGTCGTCCGTCGGGTCCGCCTCGACCTCGGAGGCGCGGAAGTAGACGACGACCCGGTCGCCGGCGGCCACACACCGTTCGAGGACGACGCGAGGCAGCCCGTCGAGCCGGTCGGCCAGCAGCTCGAGGACGGTCTCGCGCCTGGCCACTTCGCGGTCACCCGCCTCGGGCCCGTACCACTCGACCTCCTCGTCGAGCAGGTCCGAGAGGACGTCGAAATCGCCGGCCAGGAACGCCTGGTATCCGGCCAGCACGAGATCGATGTTCTCCTGGCTCACTGTTCGAACCTTAGCCCGCGGCACGGCCTGTGTAGACTCGCGCACCGATGCGCCGGGCCGTCCTCGCAGCCGCCGCTCTCGCCGCCGCCGCCGGGCTCGCGGGCTGCGGAGCCGAAGGGACGACGAGGCCGTTACCGGTGGCGGTGGTGGGCACGCTGCCCAAGGCGACCGCGATCACGAAGGGAAACCCGGCGGTCGGCAAGCAGCTCTATGCGCAGAACGGCTGTGGCGGCTGCCACATGTTCACGCCCGCCGGGAGCAACGGAAAGGTCGGTCCGGACCTCGATCACCTCGCCGCGGACGCGCAGAAGGCGAACCAGGGCCCGCTCGACCAGTACACGTTCGAGTCGATCAAGAATCCGAACGGGTACGTCGTGCCGGGGTTCAAGGCGGGTGTAATGCCCGACTTCTCCAGTCTGGGCGACCAGAAGATCGCCGACCTCGTCGCCTTCCTGACGCAGAAGAGCTGATCCTTCCCGACGACTTCCCGCGGGCGATCGAGGCTTTCGCCTGCGACCTCGACCGGACGCTGATCGGCGAGGACGCGGTGCTGCGACCGCGGACCCGCGCCGCGATCGCAACGGCGCGTGACGCCGGGATCCACGTCGTCATCGTCACCGGCCGGATGTTCCGCTCGGTCCTGCCCTACGTGCGAGAGGCCGGTCTCACCGATCTCGTCGTCTGCTACCAGGGCGCCGTCGTGGCTGATCCGGCGACCGGTGAGTTCCTGCGTCA
>VAWW01000023.1:73773-99733 GCA_005884575.1 Actinomycetota bacterium | reverse complement strand
CGACGACCGGCTCTACGTCGCGGAGGTGACGGACGAGGCCCGGGCGTATGCCGACTTCCAGGATCTCGAGATCTACGCGGTCGGCGACCTGACGAAGTGGCTGCAGGCGGATCCGACGAAGCTCGTCGCGGTGGGCGATCCGGCGGCGCTCGACCGGCTGAAGGAGCAGCTGAAGCCCCGCTTCGAGGGCCGCCTCTACATCTCGAAGTCGCTCCCGTACTTCCTCGAGTTCGCGAGCCCGGACGTGAACAAGAGCGCCGGACTCGACTTCGTCGCCCGGCGCGTCGGGTTCGCGCGCGAGCGGACCGTCGGCTGCGGCGACGGCGAGAACGATATCGAGCTGCTCGCCTGGTGCGGTTACGCGGTAGCGGTGGCAAACGCGGACGAACAGGTGCTCGCACGGGCCGACCTCGTCTGCCCGCCTGTGACCGAGGAAGGCGTGGCGCAGATGATCGAGGCGTACCTAGACTCCCGCGGATGATCGACGCCCGCGCCGCCCGCGCCACTCCCGACGAGTTCCGCCGCCGGCTCGCACGCAAGGGTGTAGAGGAGACGTTCGACGCGTGGCTGGCCGCCGACGAACGGTGGCGGGAGCTCGTGCCGAAGGTGGACGAGCTGCGCGGGCGGACGAAGATCAAGGGGAAGCCGACGCCCGAACAGCTCGAGGAGCTGCGCCGCATCAAGGACGAGCTGGCGCGGCTCGAGGCGGAGCTCGCCGCGGCCGAGGCCACGCGGGACGAGCTCCTTGCGCTGATCCCGAATCCGCCGGACGACGCCGCGCCCGACGGGTTCACGGAGGAGGACGCGGAGGAGATCCGCCGCTGGGGCGAGCCGCCGAAGCTCGCCGAGCCGAAGGAGCACACGGAGATCGGACGCTTCGAGATGGAGCGTGCGGCGCGCGTCTCCGGCGCCCGCTTCGGCTACATGGTGGGCGACACCGCGCTACTCGCGCTCGCGGTCTACCGCTTCGCGCTCGGCACGATCGGCGCCGAGGGCTTCTTGCCCGTATTGCCGCCCGTGCTCGTGCGTGAGGAGGCGATGTACGGCACAGGGTTCTTCCCGACCGACCGCTCGAACATCTACGAGATCCCGAGCGACGGGCTCTACCTGACCGGGACCTCCGAGGTGTCGCTCGCGGGGATGCACATGGGCGAGATCCTCGAGCAGCTGCCGATCCAGTACGCCGGGTTCTCGACGAACTTCCGCCGCGAGGCGGGTGCTGCCGGCAAGGACACGCGCGGCATGTTCCGGGTGCACCAGTTCAACAAGGTCGAGATGTTCGTGTTCTGCGAGCCGGGCGATTCACCCGAGTGGCACGAGCGGCTGCTCGCGCTCGAGGAGCGGATCCTGCAGGGGCTCGAGATTCCGTACCGCGTCGTCAACGTCGCCGCCGGCGACCTCGGCGCGCCGGCGGCGAAGAAGTACGACTGCGAGGGCTGGTTCCCGAGCCAGGAGCGCTACCGCGAGCTGACGTCGACATCGAACACGACGGACTTCCAGGCGCGCCGCCTCGGCGTCCGCCACCGCGCCGGCAAGAACGTCGACCCGGTGCACACGCTCAACGGAACGGCCGTGACGGACCGCGCCGTGCTCGCCATCCTGGAGAACCTTCAGGGCGAGGTGCCTGATGTGCTGCGCCCGCTCGGAGCGCCCGAGCGCGTCCGCCGCTGAGGGGGACGGCCAGCCGGCCATACGATGCAGGTCGTCGGCGGGGTGCCGGAGCGGTCGAACGGGGCGGTCTTGAAAACCGTTGGGCGCGCAAGCGCCCCGTGGGTTCGAATCCCACCCCCGCCGCTTGGCATTAGTCTCGAGACCGGTGATGAGGATCCTCGTCGCGGCCGCGCTGTTCGCGTCCAGCGCAGGCGCCGCCGCAGGCCCCGAGCAAACGGCGACGCGGACGCACAACGGCGTGACGTGCACGTGGAGGACCTCGCTCGGGGGCCTCGCAACCTGCCGGCGCTCGGATCGCGTCGGCTACGTCGTCGTCGTCTCGCACCGGCTCGTCATGGTCCAGACCGAGACGACAAAGGTGCGGTTCTGGCGGAACCAGCCCACCGTCGTTGCGAGCTCCAGCAGGGTGCACGACAAGCTCGCGACGGCGACGGAGACGCACGACGCGATCACCTGCACGTGGACCGCGCGCGACGGCGGCGGTGCCTATTGCGGCAAGGCCGACAGGCACGGCTACGTCGTCGGGGTGACGCAGCGCCGGGTCTGGGTCGCGGACGAGGGAGACAACCTCGTGTACCTCGTCCTGCAGCCGTAGTCGCGGGCGGTCGCCGCCGTATCATCCGCGGCCGTGGCGACGGGGGACGAGCTTCGCGGCTTGATGCGGTTCTACCCGCAGGGCATATCCGTGATGAGCGTCGAGTACGAGGGCGAGAGCATGGGCGTCACGATCAGCTCGCTCATCTCGATCTCCCTCGACCCGCCGCTCGTCGGCGTCTCGATCGGCAAGCAAGCCTCGTGCTACGAACTCCTGCGGCGCTCCGCGTCGTTCGGGATCAGCGTGCTCGGAGCGGCCCAGGCTGCCGTCGCGCAGCGCTTCGCATCCGGCTTTCCGCCGCTCGTGCACTGGGAGGGGATCGAGACACGCCGCGGCCCGGCCGGTGTCGCCCCGCTGCTCGCCGAGGCGCGGGGCTGGCTCGAGTGCCGCGTCCGCGACGAGCACGACGCAGGCGACCACACGGTGTTCGTCGGCGACGTGCTCGCCCTCGAGCTCGGCCCCGCGAAGGGCGGGCTCGTCTATCTCGACCGTGCGTATCACCCGGTGTGATCGACGCGGTCGTCTTCGACATGGACGGCGTCCTGATCCAGTCCGAGGAGGTCTGGGATGGGGTGCGCGAGCGGTACGTGCGCGAGCACGGCGGCCGTTACGACGCCGAGGTGCAGCGGGCGATGATGGGAATGAGCTCGACGGAATGGTCGCGCTATCTGCGGGAGCACGCAGGAGTGCCGGAGGAGCCGCAGACGATCAACGACGAGGTCGTGCGGTTGATGCTGGCGGAGTACCGGGAGCATCTGCCGCTGATCGACGGTGCGGTCGAGGCGGTGCGGCGGATCGGCGCAGTCTGGCCGCTCGGGCTCGCGTCGTCGTCGAACCGGCCGCTGATCGAGGCCGTGCTCGAGGTCACGGGTCTCGCGCCGCTGTTCCGCGCGACCGTCTCTTCCGAGGAGGTCGCGCGCGGGAAGCCGGCGCCCGACGTCTATCTCGAGGCGGCGCGGCGGCTCGGCGTCGAGCCGACCCGGTGCGCGGCCGTCGAGGACTCGCATAGCGGCATCCGCTCGGCGAAGGCGGCCGGGATGCGCGTCGTCGCGGTGCCGAATCCGTCGTACCCGCCTGGCGACGAGGCGCTCGCGGAGGCGGACGTCGTGCTCGGCTCGATCCGCGAGCTCGTCCCAGAGGTGATCGATCCACAAGCTGCGCGTTAAATGGAACACGCGCGCGTCTACACCGGGTCCCGCCCGCCCCCTACCCCGCTCGAGCGTATCGCGAAAAGACGCACACGTGACGCACGAGACTGTGCCGAAAGTGTGACGTCTAGTCCACGCGGCCGAACAGGACGCAGCCGTTGTGTCCGCCGAGGCCCATCGCGTTCGAGAGCGCGACGTCGACCTGCGCCCGGCGCGCCTCGTTCGGAACGTAGTCGAGGTCGCACTCCGGATCCGGATTCCGGTAGTTGATCGTCGGCGGCAACACGCCCTCGTGCAGCGCGAGCACGCACATCATCGACTTCGTCGACGAGACGGCGAGCTCGTATGCGTGGTCGCCGAAGACGTCCTTGATCGCGCGAGTCTCGGCCGCATCTCCGAGCGGCGTCGACGTGCCGTGCGCGTTGATGTAGCCGACGCGCTCCGGCTCGACCTCCGCCCGCCGCAGCGCCGCGCGCATCATCTCCGACACGCCGACCGAGTCCGGATCCGGCTGCGCGATGTGATGCGCGTCGTTCGAGCCGCCGTATCCGAGCACCTCCGCGTACATCGTCGCACCACGGGCTTGCGCGGACTCCATGTCCTCCAGCACGAGCACGCACGCGCCCTCGCCCATCACGAAGCCGGCCCTCGTCGCGTCGAAGGGACGTGACGCACGCGTCGGATCCTCCTCCTCCGCAACGAGTCCGCGCATCGCGCAGAAGCCCGCGAGGATCAGCGGATGGAGGCACGCCTCGCCGCCGCCGGCGAGCATCACGTCTGCGTCTCCGCGCCGGATGATCTCCGCGCCCTCGCCGACCGCGGTCGAGCCCGTCGCGCACGCCGAAACCGGTGCGTAGTTGATCCCGCGCAGGCCGAGCGAGATCGCGAGCTGCCCCGACGCCGTGTCGGGCAGGACGCTTGGGATGAAGGTCGGCGCCACCCGGCTCGGGCCGCGCTCCCGGAGGACGTCGTGCTGCTCCATGATCCCGAGGAAGCCGCCGATCGCCGTGCCGAAGACGACGCCGACGCGCGCCGGGTCGAAGCCGTTCATTCCGGCGTCGGCCATCGCCTCGGTCGCGGCGCCGAGCGCCAGCAGGACGTTCCGGTCGAGCTTCCGCACCTCCTTCGGCGACGCGACCGTCGTCGGGTCGAAGTCCTTCACCTCGGCGGCGATGCGCACCGGGAACTCGGACGCGTCGAAGGTCGTGATCCAGCCGATTCCGCTCTCGCCGGCGACCGCCGCCTGCCAGGTCGAGCTGGCGTCGTTCCCGAGCGGCGTGACCGCCCCGAGCCCGGTGACTACAACCCTCCTCATCGACCAAGCTTAGACAGGCCGTCGATGCCCACGGTTGCGGGCCCCGGCGGCTGCTTCTGTGAGCGGTCCTTGACCTTGGTGACGTTAGGGAGCGCTGGGCGCCTGGGTATGTCTTGTCCAGCCAAAGGCCCGGAACCCGCCCGCGGCAAGGTCCGCCCCGCTGAAACGAGGAGGTTCCGTGTGAGCGTCGCCGAGCGCTCGGCTTTCCCCGCCCAACCCGGGCTCGTCTTCTTCTACTCGCCCGTCTCCGGCAACTGCCGCCGCGTCGAGGGCTTCCTGGCGCAGGTGCTTCAACGCCGCCGTAATCACGGCACGTTCAAGCTCTACCGCGTCGACGAGCTGGAGCGACCCGACCTCGTCGAGCGCTTCGGCATCGAAACGATGCCGACGCTCGTGGTCGTCGAAGGCAAGCTCGTCCGCGCCCGACTCGAGCGGCCGCGCGGCTGCCGCGAGATCGAGCGCTTTCTCGCACCCTGGCTTCGCTAGAGGAGGGGCGCGCGCCGGTCGCGCGCCCCGTTCCATCTCAGACCGCGACGCCCGCCTCGCGCAGCGATGCCTCCGCGAACAGATCCCAGTGCGCGGCGATGAAGTCCGCCATCTCGCGCTCCTCGGCGATGATCTCGCGCGCGGTCACGGCTGTCTGCTCGTCGCCGGCACGGTCGGCGATGCGCAAAAGCAGCTCGTAGCTCGCGATCTCCAGGTGCTCGGTCGCGTAGCCGTCGCGCGCGTTCCGTCCCGCCTTCTCGCTGCGCACCATGTCGAGCGGCAGCTTCGCGAGCGCCTGGAGGATCCCGCCCGCCTGCCGGACGACGGACGGCGCCGCCCCGTGCGCCTCGAGCCGCTCGCGCATCCGGTACGCGTGCGTCTGCGTCTGCGTCCTGTGGTGCTCGAGCATGTCGATCACCTGCGGGTCGTCCGACGTGGCGATCATCCCGTCGAGCATCCGCAGCACGTTCTGCTCCATCGCGTGCGCCTCGTCGATGTGCTTGACCAGCTGAGACTTGACGTCCTCGGTCATTCCGCTCCTCCTCAACTCGAATGTCCCGATCTCGCGGCCGAGGACCCGCGTGCGGCCGCGGTAACTGTCGCCGTCCCGCTCGAGGACGTCGACAAGGCCTGCCAGCGGCGGGCGGTAGCGGAGCTCGAGGCCGCGCACGTCGAAGCTGACCGGGACGGGGCCGAACAGCGTCTCCCCCTCCGTGCCGTGGATCCGCTTGCGGACGCCGTAGAGCGGCGGCAGCGCGCCGCCCGTGCGCCGGACGTTCCAGACCCCGTCGAGCTCCCCCACGCGGTTACGCTGCCCTTGCGTGCCCGGCCCAAACGTTCCCTTCCCGCCGATGGAGGCCGAGCTCGTCGCCGAGCTGCCGACCGGCGAGTGGCAGTACGAGCCGAAGTGGGACGGCTTCCGCGGCGTGCTCGAGAACGACGGCGGCGAGCTGGCGCTCTGGAGCCGGAACGGGCGGCCGCTGCTCCGCTACTTCCCCGAACTGTCCGCGATCGGCGAGCTGCTGCCGCGGCACAGCGCGCTCGACGGCGAGATCGTGATCGAGCGCGAGGGCAAGCTCGACTTCGACGCGATGCAGATGCGCCTCCATCCGGCCGAGAGCCGCGTGCGGAGGCTCTCCGCGGAGATTCCGGCCACGTTCGTCGCCTTCGACGTGCTGCTCTGGGACGGCGAGGCCGTGTGGAAGCAACCGCTCGAGAAGCGCCGCGCGCGACTGGAGAAGCTGAAGGGCCTCACCCTTTCGCCGCGCTCCGCCGACCCGGATGTCGCACAGGAGTGGCTGAACCGGCTGCAGGCCGCGGGCTTCGACGGCGTCGTCGCCAAGCGGCTCGGGCTGCCCTATCTCCCGGGCTCGCGCGAAGGCGTCGTCAAGGTCAAGCAGCACAAGACCGCCGACTGCGTCGTCATAGGTCTGCGCTGGAAGGAGAAGGGCGAGAAGATCGCGACGCTGCTGCTCGGCCTCTACGACGACGAGGGGCGGATCAACTACGTCGGCTCGGCGGCCGTCGGCGCGCGCAAGCACGACGAGATCGCCGCGCAGGTGCTGCCGCTCCTCGTCGATGCGCCCGACCGGCGCTTCTCCGAGCCCAACCGCTGGGGCACGGGCGAGCTCGAGGAGGCCGCGCTGCGGCCGGAGCTCGTCGCCGAAGTCCGCTACGACAAGCTGGAGAAGAGCCGCTTCCGGCACGGGACGCGCTTCCTGCGGTTCCGCCCGGACAAGGATCCGGCGCAGTGCACGTGGCGCGAGGTGCGGCCGCCGCTCCGCAAGGACGACCCGAAGGTCGCCGACCTGCTCGTGCGGTGAAGCTCCCAATTGCAAGGATTTTGGGAAGGCGCGCCTTGGAGCGGCCTCGTTTGCAAGGAAATTGCGAAGACCCGTCTGAGAACTGCCTCCGTTGAAAGGAAGACGTCTGAGAGTTCAACGGGAGTCTGCGCTAAGCGGCTCCCCCGAACAGGAGGCAAACCGTGCAACTTCGAATGCTGGCCGGGATGACTCTCGTTGCGGCGGTCGTCCTGGCCGTAACCGTCGGGGGAGGAACGGCGGCCACCTCGGCGTCGCCGCCGGTGAACACCGCGCAGCCGTCGATCAGCGGTACGACGCGCGAAGGCGAGGTCCTCAGCGCCAACCCGGGTGCGTGGAAGAACGCGCCGAGCTCGTACAACTACCAGTGGGAGCGCTGCGACTCGAAGGGCAACAACTGCACGTCGATCGTCGGCGCAACCGCGCCGCGCTACACGCTGACGAGGGACGACGTCAACCACCACATGCGGATCACGGTCACGGCGCACAACAGCGCAGGCGCCGCGAGCGCGGTCTCGGCCCAGTCGTCGCTCGTGACCGCGGGAGGGACCGGTCCTACGAACACGTCGCCGCCCGTGATCTCCGGGTCGGCGCAGGAGGGCCTCGTGCTCTCCGCCGACAAGGGCCAGTGGAACGGCCAGAATCCGATCTCGTACGCATACCAGTGGCAGCGTTGCGACATGGCGGGCGCAAGCTGCGCCGACGTCCCCGGCGCGACCGGGCAGAGCTACACGCTCGGCGTCGCCGACGTGGCGCACACCATGCGCGTCCGCGTCACCGCTTCGAACTCCCGCGGCTCGCATGCGGCGACCTCCGCGCAGACGCAGCTCGTCGCTCCGTCGAAGTCCGGCGGCGCTGCAATCTCGGTCTCGACGATCGCGCTGCCCGACCGGCTGATCGTCGACCGCGTGCAGTTCTCTCCGAGCCCGCTGCGTTCACGCGCGGGGTTCACCGCGCGGTTCCACGTGACGGACGTCCGCGGCTTCGCGATCCAGGGCGCGCTCGTTTATGCGCTCGGGCTCCCGTACTCGTGGGTGAACAACGCGCCCGAGGTTCAGACCGACGGCAGCGGCTGGGCGACGATCACGATGCAGCCGACCGCGACGATGCCGCTGAGGCGCAGCGGCGCTCTGGTGATCTTCGTCCGCGCGCGCAAGCCGGGCGAGGACATCCTCGCGGGCGTGTCGACCCGCCGGCTCGTGCAGGTGAGCATCCGATAGCTACGACCTCAACCGGAGGGCGCCGCTTGCGGTGCCCGTCATCACGGACGCGCGGGCTCTGCCCGCGCGTCCGTCTGACCCATCGACACGCGCGAACGGTCTAGGAACGAAACCGAAGCAGGGCGAGAATCACAATGTAGGACACACCGGTGATCGCCCCGAGCTGGGCGTACGGCGAGCCGTCCCGCCCTTGCGCCCACTCCCAGAAGCACATGGCGACTACCGCGACGATCAGCACGAGTCCCGCGAGCGCGGTGGCGGTCAGGTCGAGTCGCTCCCAGTACTCGTCGCGGCCGTCGCCTCGCAATCCGCGGATCGTCTCGCTCCGGCCAGCGGCGAGCGTCAGCAGTCCGAAGCCCGCGATGACCCCGAACCAGATCAGCCCGTCCCTCGGGTTGCCTCCCGCCCAGAACGCGGCGAGCGCGCCGGCGCCGAGCACAACCGACACGGCCGCGAGATACCACTTCGGGTAGCGCCTAGTAGTCGTCATGGAAGACGTCCTCCACCGACGTGCCGAAGAAGCGCGCCAGCGCGAGCGCCAGCGGCAGAGACGGCACATACCGTCCCTTCTCGATCGAGTTGACCGTCTGCCGGGAGACGTCGAGCGCGGCCGCCAGCTCGCCCTGCGAGAGGCCGCGCGCGGTCCTCAGCTCGCGAACGTCGTTTCTCACCGCTCACGGATCTCCTTCCATGTCAAGTCTGCTTTACAGATGTAAAGCTAGCTTGACAGGAGCAGCTTGTCAAGTGTCCTTTACACCGCGCTTCGCGCGCGACGGCTGGACGCGCCTCGGCTCGCCGGGCATCTTCGGGAAGTTCGGCGGGTAGGGCGCCTCGCCGACGCCCTCCTTCTCCTCGCGCTCGACCCACTCGAGCAGCACCCGCAGGTCGGAGACCGTCTCGTCGATGCCCTCGTGCAGATCGCCGAGCTCCGCGAACCGCGGCGGCATCGAGGCGATCGTGAAGTCCTCGGTCTCGACCTCCGGCAGCTCCTCCCACGTGACGGGCGCGGAGACGGTCGCGTCGGGGCGCCCCCGCACCGAGTACGCGGAGAGGATCGTCCGGTCGCGAGCGTTCTGGTTGTAGTCGACGAAAACCTTCTCGCCGCGCTCCTCCTTCCACCAGGCGGTCGTCACGAGGTCGGGCGCGCGCCGCTCGACCTCGCGCGCGAACGCGAGCGCGCAGCGACGCACGACGGGGAACTCCCAGTTCGGCTCGATGCGGACGTAGACGTGGACACCGCGGTTGCCGGAGGTCTTCGGCCACCCCACATAGCCGATCTCGTCGAGCACCTCGTGGACGACGGCGGCGACCTGCTTCGCCTCGGCGAGCCCCGTACCCGGTTGCGGGTCGATGTCGATGCGCAGCTCGTCCGGCTTCTCCGGGTCGCGGCGGCGGGAGGGCCACGAGCCGAACTCGAGCGTGGCGAGGTTCGCGGCCCACACGACGTGTGCGAGCTCCGTGACGCAGAGCTCGTCGGCGTGGCGGCCGGAGGGGAAGGTGACGCGCGCGGTCTCGAGCCAGTCGGGCCGCTTCTCCGGCACCCGCTTCTGCCAGATCACCTCGCCGCCCGCGCCCGCGGGCTGGCGCTTCAGCTGGGTCGGACGCTCGTACAGGGCGCGGACGATCCCGTCGCCGACGGAGATGAAGTACTGCACGAGATCGAGCTTCGTCTCGCCGCGCGCCGGGAAGTAGACCTTGTCCGGATTCGTGATCTTGACGACGCGGCCCCCGACCTCGAGCTCGACGAACGGTGACGCCATGACGGAAGTATCGTTTCAGGCGTGACCGTGGAGCCGAGGCGCATCGACCTGTCCCTGGAGCCGCTCGACGACTACGTGGTCGTCGAGCCGACGGACGAGGAGACCGAGACCCGGACCGGGCTGATCATCCCGGCGAGCGACGAGGCGGGCTGCCGGACCGGGATCGTCACTGCGACGGGCGCCGACGCGGAGGGGGTCGCTCCCGGCGACAAGGTGCTGTTCCCGAAGGAGGCCGGCTGGGACGTCCGGCTCGGCGGTGCCTCGGTCAAGGTGATGCGGCGGGGCGAGCTGATCGCCCGCGTCCACGACTGAACTCACTTGCGGGCTTGCTGATCGTGAAAGAGAGGAGAGCCGCTGTCGAGCAGCGGCTCTCGAAGCGGAGAGGGCGGGATTTGAACCCGCGATGCACCTTTCGGCACATACGCGATTTCCAGTCGCGCTCCTTAGACCACTCGGACACCTCTCCGAGGTGGCGCGAAGCGAGATGGTATCGGGCTCAGCGGGGCGCGAGCAGGTCGCCGAGCACGCCGCTGCTCTCCGTCGCACCCTCGGCACGGAGGAAGTAACGGTAGCCCTGGTCGTTGCCGCGCATGCCGACGAGGCCGGCGTCGCGGAGGAGGACGAGGTGGTGATGGACCGTCGACTTCGCGAGGCCCGCTGACTCGGCCAGCTCGGCGAGGCCCGCCTCGCCGGCCGCGAGCCGCGCGAGGACCAGCACGCGCTTCTCGTCGCCGAGCGCGCGGCCGAGCTTCAGCGCGCGCGCCCGAACCTCCTGCGCGTGCGGTGCGGACTCGGGCTCGGCCGCGTAGCAAATCAGCCGCGTCGTCCGGTGCTGGCAGAGCAGGATCCACGGGCGAGCGGCCAGGTGAGGCACGAGCACGACGCGGCCGAGCTCCGGCTCCGGTTCGTAGACGTATCCGCGCGTCGCCGCGGTGATCAGTGCGTCCGGGGAAAGCGAGCGGGCGCGCTTCGCGTCGACGTCGCGCTCGAGCTGCGCGACGAGCTCGTCCTCGCGCGCCGCGAAGACCTCGTTGTGGAACCGGCGCAGCACGTCGGCTACCCGCTTCTTCGTTTGCGCCACCGACAGCGGTAGCAACAGGCTCAGCGAGTCGCGTGCGCGGCCGCCGTAGTAGCACTCGTCCGCAAGCAGAACCGCGTCGGCATTGCGATCGCCGCGCGCGGCGGCCTCGAGAGTGTCGGCGCCGACGAGCGCGCGCCAAGCGGGGACGTGGACGCCGACGAGGTGGCGGCGAAGCTCGGCCGGCGCCAGCTCCGCGACGGCATCGACGAGCTCGGCAGCGGTCGGCGCACCGCGCTCGAGCCCGATCCCGAGCAGGTGCAGCCACAGCTCGCCGGCCTGGAGCCCGACGCGTTCCAGCGCGCGCCGCAAGGCGGGCGAGCAGTCCTCGAGCTGCGGCACCCAGCTCGGCTCCGCGCGCTCCTCGGTCGTGATGACGACGCAGACCGTCAGCGTTCTGGGCGACGCGGTCACCGTCGTGGCGCTCCCGTCGGTGGCGATCCTCACGCTCACGCGAGCGCGCCGGCGGTCGGCGCGCTGAACGCGGCGGGCTGGAGTGCCTGGGCGGTCTTCGGCCTCGTCGCGGGCGTCTGGGTCGACCGGCTTTCCCGGCGGCCGTTGCTCGTCGGGACGGATCTGCTCCGCCTCGTCCTGATCGGATCGGTGCCCGTCGCGTGGATCTTCGGCGTGCTGACGATCTGGCAGCTGCTCGCCGTCGCCGCGATCGCCGGCACGTGCTCGGTCGTGTTCGGACTCGCCTACACGTCGTACGTGCCGGACGCGGTCGCCGCCGAGGATCTCACGGAAGCAAACGCCCGACTCGAGCTGAGCAACTCGGCGGCCTTCCTCTCGGGCCCGAGCCTCGCCGGCGCCTTGATCAGCGCGGCCGGCGCCCCCGCGGCGCTCGTCGTCGACGCGGCGTCCTTCGCGCTCTCGGCGCTGATGCTGGGCCGCGGTCGCGGCGCGCCCGCACGAGCCGCTCGCCGGCCACGTCGCCGCTTCAGGGCCGAGCTCGGCGAGGGAATCCGCCAGTTACGGGCGCGGCCGGCGCTGCTGCGGGTCGCGCTGGCGGGCGCCGTCGCGAACTTCGGCTTCGCAATGGTGCAGGCCGTGCTGTTCGTCTACGCGTACCGCACGCTCCACCTGTCGGCGGCGGTCGTCGGCGGCGCGCTGACGATCGGCGCCGCTGGGACCGTCACGGGCGCACTCCAGACGCAGCGACTGACGCGACAGCTCGGCACGGCACGTTCGCTCTTCGTGCCCACCGTCGGCGGGAACTCGCTTCGCTCCTCCTGCCGCTCGGCCTGCTCGGTCTGCCGGCGGTCGCGCTCGCGGTTTCCGTCGCGGCGCGTGGGCTGATCGTCCGCTGTGGAACGTGAACGCGGTCACGCTGCGGCGGCGGCTGATCCCCGCGGAGGTGCAGGCGCGCGTCACGGCCGCGTCGCGAACGCTCGTCATGGGCACGCTCTCGGTCGGCTCGCTCGCCGGCGGCGCGCTCGGCGGTGTGATCGGTGTGACGCCGACGATCGTGGTCGGCGCGCTCGTCGGCGCCGCGTCCGGGATCTTCGTCCTCCCGCCGCTGCTCCGCGAGGTCTGAGCCCTCAGGTTCCCTCGAAGTCGGCGGTGACGATCGTCGCGCGCTGGAAGCCCATGAACGGGCCGGCCGCGACGCCGATCCCGACGCGGCGGAAACCCGGTCGGAGCAGTACTGCACGGTGGGTCGGGCTCGCGAGCCACAGCCGGAGGACGGTCTCCGTTGCGTCTTTGGAGACGGCTGTCCACGCGAGATCCTCCCCGAGCCGCGGGCCGCGCGCGCCGAAGCGGAGCATGCGCTGCCAAAACGGGCCGTGCGCGAAGTAACTGCGCGCGACCATGTCCCGCGAGTGGAAGCGCGCCGAACGCTCGAGCCGAGCCGACGGCGTCACGGGCGGAAGCCCATGCTCCGAACGTGCGGCGTTGACGCCGTTCAGCACCGACCGCTCCTGCTCGCGGAGCGACGCCGCCGCAGCCGGCAGCGGCGCCGCGAACGCGAGGGCGAGGCCGGCCGCAAGCAGCGGCCGGCCTCGTCGCCTGCTACCGATGCGCCAGGACACGACCCCGGACTCCAAAGCCCGCCGCGGCCAGCGCCGCCGCGAGGAGCATCCAGAGGCCGAGGGGCAGGCCCGTGAACGGCAACGTCATCAGCCGCGAGACGCGGTGCAACAGGGACGGCGTCGCCTGCTGCTTCGACCCGTGCAAGACGATCGTCTTGCGCTGGCCGAGGACGCCGCGGACCGGGGTGGTCGACGGCGCGCCGGCTCCGGCGGAAGAGCCGGCCGAAGCCGCTACTCCGGCCGTTCCCGCCGCCGAGCCGGTGGAGCCGCCGGGCGGGGTTCCGGCGGACCCGGCGGGGCCGGTGGAGCCGCCGGGCGAGGTTCCGGCGGACCCGGCGGGGCGGTTGCCGCCGCCGATCTGGGCCGTGCCGATCGAATTCGCGGCGCTGTTGCCGCCGCCGATCTGGACGGTGCCGACCGAGCGCGTCGCATCGTTGCCGCCGCTCGATCCGCCGAACCCGAACGGAATCTCGGTCGCGAGACCGCCGGCCGGGGTGCCGACCGAGCCGCCGAACCCGCCGGCGAGCGGTCCGGACTGGATGGTGAGGGCGGAGCGACTGGCCGAGTTGCCGCCTCCGACCTGCGCGGTTCCGACCGAGCGGTCGGCGGTGTTCCCGGACCCGGCGATCCCGGCGGATCCGCTCACGTGGGCCGACGTCCGCGACCCGCGGGCGACATCGACGGCCGGCGCCGCGTGGACGCCGCTGACCTGGACGCTGCCGATCGACCGATTGGCGGAATTGCCGCCACCGGCCTGCACGCTGCCGACCGAGCGGTTCGCACTGTTGCCGCCCGATCCGGTCACACCGGCCGGTGCGTGGACGGTCACGCGGGTGCGTCCGACCGTGGCCGCGATCTGAGGCGTCGCGGCGACGTTGCCGACCTGCACCGAGCCGACCGAGTTCGAGGCGGTGTTGCCGCCCGACCCAGAGACGTCGGCCGGCGCCGAGGCCGTCGCATCCACCGGCGCACTGGGGACGGACGCAGACGCCGTCGGAGCAACGCTCGCCGAGCCGACCTGCACCGAGCCGATCGAGTTCGACGCGGTGTTCCCGCCGAGGTCCGCAAGCGCGGTGCCTGCGGCGGCGAGCGCGAGGGCCGAGACCGCAGCGGCGGTCCCGAGCAACTTGCATCTCATGAGCTGTCTCCTTCCTTCGCTTCCGTCTGCCGGGTGACCCGCCCGGCGTCGTTCTTCCGGCTAGCCCGGGCGGGCTAGCCGGGTCGCTCGGGGCGGAGACAGAGCGAAAGCTGGAGGGGCGGAGGGTCGCCGGACCGCGCGGCCGTCACCGGCCGCTGCCGGTCCACCGACGTAAACCCGTGCCGGGCGCACGCAGATGGCCGTAGGGCGATCTTTCGTCGAAGCCGCTGGGGTGACCCGTTCCCCATCGCTTCTCCCTTCGCTTGTCTCTTTCTTCGAGCTTCCTCCCATCTGACTCCAAAGTCAGACGAACCTTGCGCACAATCGTCCCTCGATCGAGGGATGCTCGACCGAGGGACGCAAGAATCCGTGGATACCGGGGTCTCAACTCCCACGGACGACTTGCGGGGGAGGTTGGGTCTCCGCCTGCAGGGCGTCCGAGGCTACGCCCGCCGCGGGTCATCCAATACGTACGAAGAAAGAGACAAGACGCACGCAGGAAACGGCGGGCGTAGCCTAAGACGCGGGCGTGCCCCCAAGCCGAACCGTACCGCGATAGGCGGGCGATGCAACCTCCACGAGGCCATCGGCCGATTCGAGCGGAGGGGGAGGGATTTGAACCCTCGATCCGCCTAACGACGGATAACGGTTTTCGAGACCGCCGCATTCGACCGCTCTGCCACCCCTCCGAGTGCGACGCGGCATGGTAGCCCGCCCACTGCCGGTCCCGCCGCGCGAGACCGCGCTCCCGCGCGGCGCGGCAACCGACGGAGACCCGGACGCTCTTAAGAAGGGGGCACACGGGGGAAACCTGGTTTCCCCCGTGAAGCGAACTCGTCGGCGCAGCCGACGGTGAGCGGAGAAGGAGGGATTCGAACCCTCGATGGGAGCATTCACCCCCATAACGCCTTAGCAGGGCGCCGCCTTCAGCCACTCGGCCACTTCTCCGGGCCCGCGCAGGATACCGCACCTCCCAGAACGCGCCCGGCACGCAATTCCCCCTTCGGGGGGACGTCTCGATCGTGCGCGCGTGGATCATTGGAGATGCCGGCTCCCCCCTCGATCCCCCGGCACCTGCGTCGCCCGTCTGCGGCTTCCGAAGACGGGCTTCGCCCTTTAAGCCGCCAAATCGCGACGGAACTTCTGATCCAGGTAGTCGAGGTACGGCCGCGCACGAATCGTCTCCCCGACCGCGCGCCGCAGCGTCTCCTGTGGCGGATGGCGCCGGCCCTGGGCGTGCACATGCTCGCCGAGCCACGCGCGCAGCGAACCGAACTCGCCGCGCTCGATCTGCTCCTCGACGTCCGGCACGTCGGCGACGAGCCCGTGCCAGATCTGCACCGACATGACGGTGCCGAGCAGGTACGTGGCGAAGTAGCCGATCAGTCCGGACGACCAGTGAACGTCCTGGAGGACGCCCTGCGCGTCGTCCGGCACCTCGACCCCGAGGTACTCGTACATTCGCTGGTTCCAGATCTCAGGCAGCTCCGCGAGCTCGACGCGGCCGTTGATCATGTCCTGCTCGAGCTCGAAGCGCAGGATCACGTGCATGCCGTAGGTGACCTCGTCGGCGTGGATGCGGATCAGCGACGGTTGCACTCGGTTGATCGCGCGGTAGAAGCGCTCGAGCTCGACGCCGCCGAGCTGCTCGGGGAACGACTGCTGTAGACGCGCGTAATAGAAGCGCCAGAACGGACGCCCACGTCCGACGAGGTTCTCCCACAGCCGGCTCTGTGATTCGTGAATGCCGAGCGAGCACGCAGTGCCGATCGGCAGGCGCTCGAGGTTGCGCGGCAGCTGGTGCTGGTAGAGCCCGTGCCCGTACTCGTGGATCGTCGCGAACAGCGAGAAGAGCTCCGACGGGTCGTACGCGGTCGTGATGCGAATGTCGTCGACGCCGGCACCCGAGGCGAACGGATGCTCCGTGGGATCGAGGCGCCACGAGTCCGGCCGCATCCCGAGCGTGCGGACGAGGTCCTTGACGAGCGCCTCCTGGCGGTCGGGCGGGAAGTCGCCCGTGAGGAAGCCGTCCTCGACGTCGACGTCGCGAAGTTCTGCGATCAGCGGCACGAGTTCCGCCTTGACCTCGTCGAAGATCGGCCGCACGTCCGCCGTTTTGGTCTCTGGCTCGAAGTCGTCGAGCAGGATGTCGTACGGCTCGTCGACATTCTCGAAGCAAGCGACGTACCGGCGGCGCAGCTCGACGTTGCGCTCCAGCGCTGGGAGGAATGCCTTGAAGTCGGACTTCGCACGCGCCTCGACCCACACTTGACGTGCCTGCGACGCCGCGCGGGCCATCTCGGCGCGCAGCTCGGTCGGTACACGGACCTCCTTTTCGTAGTCGCGGCGCGAGATGCGGATCAGGCATGCGTCGTCGGAGTCCGGATCGAGCGAGTCCTCGCGCGAGCGCAGCTCGTCGAGCAGCCGGCCGGTCTCGCCCGCGATGAAGCGCTCATGCGCGATGCGGCGCAGCGTTCCCGCATGCTCGGCGCGGATCGCGGCGCCGGCGGCCGGCATCATCGTCTGCTGGTCCCACGTCAGGAGGCGCGCCACGGCCTGGAGGTCGTACACCTCGGCCAGCCGCTGCTTCAGCTGTTCGAGCGCATCGGCCACGCGCTGCGCGCTACTTCGTGTGGCCGAGCTTCGCGGCGTGTTCTTTGTGAGCCTCGCTCTCGACGCCGAAGACCTCGACCGCAGCGATCATCAGCGCGAAGAGGACGATCGACGTGACCACGAAGACGCTGAGCCCGCGGTCGCCCGGAAAGTCGGGATTGCGGCGCGGGAACACGAATGCCGCGAGGAGCGAGAACCCGATGAAGATCAAGGCCATGACGAGCAGCCCGATCTTGTGACCCGTGGAGAGCGCGGCGACGACCAACACCGCGGGATCTTATCGCGGGGAACCTGGGTTCCCCGGACGACTTAGCAGGCGCCGGGCGCCGGAGATCCGCCTGGACCGGCCTCGTGCTCGACGGCCGTGCCGTTGGTCGCCTGCAGGCAGTAGCCGGTCGCGTCGGCACGGGCGACGGTGACCATGTACGACGGATCGAGCGTCGCTCCCGCGTAGGTGCCGTGGTCGGCGAGCCAGTTCGCCATCGCCTGGTCGGCGGCCTGGAAGTTCGTGCCCGCCGCGGCGACGACGGCCTGCGTCTCCGCCTGGGTGACGGCCGGAGAGGTCGGGCCCTCGGACTTCATCTGCATGGCGAAGAGCACGCCGCCGATGACGAGCGAGACGAGGAGGAGCGGCAGTCCGACGGAGCGGCCCATAGCGGGACCATCGGCATCGGCCGTCCGCCGCTTGAGGCGGACCGGTAGCGTCGCAGGATGCGCCGCCTCGTCTGGCTTGTGTCCTTGCTCGTCGCCCTGGACACGCTGCTCTATGCGGCGCTGACGCCGCTCCTCCCCCATTTCCAGCACGAGCTCGGACTGTCGAAGGGGCTTGCCGGTGTTCTCGTCGCGGCATATCCGGCGGGGGCGCTCATCGGCGGGCTTCCGGGCGGCTTTGCGGCGTCGCACCTCGGGCCGCGGCGCGCGGTCCTCGCCGGGCTCGTGCTGTTCGCGATCGCGAGCCTCGGGTTCGCGTTCTCGGACAGCTTCGGGCTGCTGCTGACCGCCCGCTTCGTCCAGGGCGTGAGCAGTGCGCTGACCTGGGCCGGCGCGCTCTCGTGGCTGCTCGCCGCCGCGCCGCGGGCGCGCCGCGGCGAGTACGTCGGAACCGCGATGGCAGCGGCGATCTTCGGCGCGCTGCTGGGCCCGGTGCTCGGCGCAGCCGCCGCGCTCGCAGGGCGCGGGCCGGTCTTCACGGCGATCGCGGTGCTCGGACTGTTGCTCGCGGCGGCGGCAGTGCGCCTGCCGGACGCCGAGGCGGAGACGCCGACGGTCTCGGCGCTGCTGCGAGCGGTGCGCAACCGCCGCTTCGTCGGCGGACTTGCACTCATGAGCACTCCCTCGCTGCTCTTCGGGGTGCTCGCCGTGCTCGCACCGCTACACCTCTCCGCCGCCGGTTGGGGCGCGGCCGCAATCGGCGCCGTCTGGGTCGTCGCCGCGGCGCTCGAGACGGTGCAGGCTCCGCTCCTCGGGCGGCTGATCGACCGGCGCGGCCGCGTCGGCCCCGTGCGCGTGGCCCTTGCCGCCGGCGCGCTCCTCTCCTTCGCGCTCGCGGCCGGCAGCCGCCCGCTCGTCTACGTACCGGTCGTCGTGCTCGCCAACATGGCGTACGGAGCGCTCTTCACCCCGGCGATGGCGCTGATCGCCGACGGCGCCGATGACAGCGGGCTCGCGCAGGGACTCGCCTTCGGCGTGATGAACGCCGCGTGGGCCGTCGGAGCGGTCATCGGGCCCGCCGGCGGCGGCGCGATCGCTGGGATCGGGGGCGACGCGATTCCGTTCATCCTCTGCGGCGTGCTCTGCGCGGGCGCCTTCGTCGCCGCACGATCGCCCGCGATGACGCTGCGCGGAACCGCGTCAGCCTAGTCCGAGGCTGCGCTCGATCTCGGCTGCGACGATCTGCCACTCGGCCGCCTGCGGGTCGACGGGCTCGAAATGCCCGGCGCCCTCGAGGCGAACGACTCGCGCCTCGTCGCCGGCCGCGTCGGCGTAGCGCACGCTGTCCTCGAACGGAATCGTGTCGTCCGCGGTGCCGTGCACGAGGATCGTCGGCACGCCGAGCGGCACGCGCTGGAGCGGCGACGCGTCCGCAGCCGGCGCACCGCCGAGGAACGCCGCAGCGGCCCCCTCCGCGCCCGTGCGCTCGACCGACACCTCCACATCGGAAACGGCCGCGACGGCGAACACGGCGCGAACCGGAATTCGATTCGCACTGCACAGGACGAGGTGGCCGCCGGCCGAGTGACCGAACAGCGCGACACGTTCGAGATCGAGCGGGTAGCGCAACGCAAGCTCGGGCGTGAACGCGAGCGCGCGGCCGACGTCCTCGGCCGTCGCGGGCCAGCCGCCGCCGACGTCGCCGACGCGACGGTACTCGACGTTCCACGTCGCGATCCCGCGCGCGGCGAGATCGATGCAGAGGTGGCCGGTGTGGGTGAGGTTCGTATTCGCCTTCCAGTAGCCGCCGTGGACGACGACGAGGAGCGGGAACGGCGCGTCGTCCGCCGGCAGCCGCAGATCGCCGAACTGCAGAGGCTGCGGGCCGTAGACGAGCCGCGCGTCCGCGGCAGGCGGCGGCGGGTCGGAGAGGATGTCGTGGCTGTCCCGCGCGATCGTGCGATCCTAAGTGCCGTATGGCGGTCGTCGTCACAGGTGAGGGGCTGACGCTGGACGAGGTCCTGCGTGTCGCGCGCGCGCGCGAGGGCGTCCGGCTCGCGCCCGAGGCGGTCGAGCGCGTGCGCCGCGGCCGCGAGGTGGTCGATCGGCACCTCGCCGGCGGCAAGAGCGTCTACGGGCTGAACACGGGCGTCGGCGTGCGCAAGCGCGTTGCGGTTTCCGAGGCGGAGCAGGACGCGTTCAACCGGCGGCTGATCCTCGAGCACCGCGTCGGCCAGGGAGCCGCAGCGCCCGAGGACGTCGTCCGCGCGATGACGCTCCGGCTCGCAAACGGCCTCGCCCGGGGAAGCGCGGGCGTCCGGCTCGAGCTCGTCGAGCACGTCGTCGCCGCGCTGAACAACGGCGCGGTTCCCGAGGTGAGGCTGCTCGGCTCGTACGGCCAGGCCGACCTGCCCGCGAACGCCGACCTCGCGCACGGACTGCTCGGCGACTTCGAGCTCGCCGCGAAAGAGGGCCTGGCGCTCCTCAACCACAACTCCTTCTCGACGGCGCTCGCCGCGCTCGCGATCGCCGATGCGAGGCGCTTACTCGACACGCTCGAGACTGCGGGCGCCCTCGACCTCGATGCGTTCGCCGCGAACCTGAGCGTCCTCGACCCGGCGGTCGGCGTCCACCGCCCGTACGCGGGACTGCAGGAGTCGCTCGGACGCCTGCGCACGCTGCTCGCCGGCAGCTCGCTCTGGGACGATCCGCCGCGCGACCTCCAGGATCCGCTCGTCTTCCGGACGCTGCCGCAGGTGCACGGCGCTGCGCGCGAGGCGCTCGCGCACGCCGAGTCGGTGCTCGCGATCGAGCTGAACGCCTCGCAGGAGAACCCCCTCGTCGTCGCCGAGGAAGGGCGCATCGTCTCCGTCGGCAACTTCGACGTGCTCCCGCTCGCAGCGGCCCTCGACTTCCTCCGGATCGCGCTCGCGCCGGCGCTGACCTCCGCCTCGGAACGCGCGATCAAGCTGCTGCAGATGCCGCTGACGGGGCTCGGCGAGGGGCTTGCGACCGAGATCGGGCTCGCCGAGAGCGCCCTCTCCGAGTTCGGCGTCCCGCTGCAGGCGTTCGCCGCGGAGGCTCGCTTGCTCGCCGCTCCCGTCTCGATCGAGCACGGCAGCTCGATGCACCACGAGGGCATCGAGGACAGGATCACGCTCGCACCGCTCGCCGCCCGGCGACTGATGGAGCAGGTCGAGCTCGGCGAGCGGCTCGTCGCGATCGAGCTCGTCGTCGCCGCGCAGGGAGTCGACCGCCGCGGCCTGCCGCGCCTGGGCGCCGGAACGCGCGCCGCGTACGACGCCGTTCGCGGGCTCGTCCCCGAGACGGCGCTCGGCGAGCCGCCGCCGCAGGATCTCGAGCCGCTGCGGGAGCTCGTCCGGTCGGGCGAGCTCTCGAATCAGGCCTGAGCGCCCTCCGCAGCCTCGTCGGCATACGTGATCGACTCGCGCAGCATCCCGAGCGGCCCGGCCGAGTAGTGGCCCATCCGCCAGAGCGCGGGCGAGTACACGTGGATCGACGTCGCCGGCGGCCCACCCGGATGTCGCACGCCGTGGATCGAGCTCGGATCGAAGTCCCAGACCTCACCCGCCCGCCGCTCGCGCGTCTTCTCCCTGATCCACCCGTCCTCGTCGCGGTAGAGGTAGTCCTCGCAGAGCACTCCTGCGGCGACGTAGACCGCGCCGCACGAGACGTCGTGATCGTGGTAGCCGGTGTCCTGCGCATCGAGCCAGCAGATCAGCCAGACGTCGAGGTTCGGGTCGCGGTAGAGCTGGTGGAAGTAACGCTGGTTGGGATCGTGCCGCGTGTACTCCGCCCAGAAGCGCCGCTCCTGTCCGATCGCCGTGGCGAGCTCCGCCGTCTCGGCGCGGGTCAACATCGCCTCGGCGGGCACGCGATCGCGGATCCACTGCGCGAGCGTCCTCATGCGAGCAGGCGGGATGGATTGTCCTCGCAGAGGGCCGCCGTGACGGCCGCTCCGAACCGACGCACCTGCCGCAGTGTGGGCCTCGGATCGATCACTGGTACATCACTACCGTAGACGATCCGCCCGACTCCATAGGTTGCAAGACACAGCTCGAGGGCGCGGCTGCCGTACGACGCCGTGTCGAAGTAGACGTCCGCCTCGAGCACGCTGCGGACGTCGAGCCCCCGCCCGGCGAGCCGCTCGAGCTGGATCGGGGCGCCGCCGGCGAGGATCGCGAAGACGACCGGGAGACCCGGCCAGCGGGACGCGCCGTCCGCGAGCCAGCCCGCGTACGCGACCTGCATCTGGCCGACGTAGTCGACGCCGGCGGCCCACCAGGCCGGGTCGCTGCGGGTCCCGGCTTCCGGGCCGGGGTGGATGAAGAGGAGCTGACCGCGCTCGAGGAGCTCGTCCAGCAGTGGAGCGAGCCGGTCGAGGTCGAGCAGCGCCGGAGCCGGGACGCAGGCACCCGCAAAGCCGTCCAGCGCGGCCCCGGCGGCGAGCGCCACGATTCGCCCGTCCGCCTCGTCGCGGATTCGGAGAATTCCCTCGTGATACGCCTCGACGAGCTCCTGCGGCAGCGGTACGGCGAGCGTCGGCTGCAGGCACACGACGGCGGTGTCGATCCCGTCCCGGTCGAGCTCGGCGAGCCGGTTGGCGAGCACGTGCGCGTCGGACTCGAACGGGAAGCTTCCGGACACGAGCTCGAGTCGCGAGTCGACGATCCGTGGCGGCGCGGGGCGGTTGCGCAACGCCTCGACGAGCGGCTCGGGCCAGAGGTGCTGGTGGAAGTCGATCGTCGCCATCCCCACTCACCTTCTCACGTAGGTTCCCGCGAATGGCAGGCGTGGAACGGCTGGTCGTCGGGCTCGTCGCGCTCGCGACGGCGGGGGCAGCGATCGCCGACTACGCCGGTGCGCCGGCGCTCGCGACGTTCGGGCTCGCGACCCTCGCGCTCGCGGGCCTGGCGTGGACGGTCAGCTTCGCGACCGAGCAGGTCGGCGGGCGGCTCGGCCCGGGCGCGACGGGCGTGCTCCAGTCGACCCTCGGCAACCTGCCGGAGTTCTTCGTCGTCCTCTTCGCCCTGAACGCGGGCAAGACCGTCGTGGCCCAGACCTCGATCATCGGTTCGATCTTCGCGAACGCACTGCTCGTGCTCGGACTCGTGATCGTCGCCGGCGTGCGCGCGTCGGACGACGGCGTCATGCGCTTCCGCAGCCGCCTGCCGA
Organism: Actinomycetota bacterium; assembly: GCA_005884575.1. Taxonomy (GTDB): domain Bacteria; phylum Actinomycetota; class Thermoleophilia; order Gaiellales; family Gaiellaceae; genus AC-16. Next base: position 77,009 of record VAWW01000023.1, on the reverse strand, counting down.
TGGACACCGCGACGCTCCTGCTGCTCGCGGTCTTCATCATCGTCCTCGTCGGGCTCTCGGTCGGCACGACGGACAAAGCGTCGCACCACGTGAAGGCGATCTCGATCGTCGGGGCGGTCTGCCTGCTCGTCGTCTACATCGCGTGGGTCGTCCCATACCTCCGGACCGACGTCCCGCAGGAGCTGCCAACGGAGCCGCCGCGCGTCCCGCTCTCGACTGCGGCGGCCCTGCTCGTCGCCGGCGGTGTCGGCTCGGCGTTCGTCAGCGACTGGTTCGTCGCCTCGCTCTCGCCGTCGATGCGGCGGCTCGGTCTGTCGGACGCCTTCGCCGGTCTCGTCGTCGTCGCGATCGCGGGCAATGCAGTCGAGAACGTCGCAGGCATCGTGCTCGCGGCGAAGGGAAAAGCCGACCTCGCGATCTCGGTCGTCAAGAACTCCGTCGCGCAGGTCGCGGCGTTCCTCTTTCCCGTGCTGATCCTCGTGTCGCTCTTCTTTGCGACGCCGCTGACGTTCTCGCTGAAGCCGGTCTACATCGGCGCGCTCGGGCTGACCGCGATCTCCGTCTGGCAGATCACGGGCGACGGCGAGTCGACGCTGTTCGAGGGCTTCTCACTCGTCGCGCTCTACGTCATTCTCGCGACGGTGACGCTGTACGAGTGAGGTCAGGCCGTCGCCGCCGCTTGCGCGCCGATGAACTGCAGGAGCGCGTTGTCGACCTGGTCGGCGTGCGTCCACGAGATCGCGTGCGGGCCGCCTTCGATGACGACGAGCTCGACCTCCTTGATCAGGTTCGGCAGGCGCTTCGCGGTGTTGGGGAAGGGCAGGACCCGGTCGGCGTTGCCGTGAACGACGAGCACCGGCACGTCGATCTTGGGCAGGTCGTCCCGGAAGTCGGTCTCCCACGTCGGGATGCAAGCCACCGCGGCCACGGCCGATGCGGCGGTCGCGAGGTTCCAGCTTGCCTGGAACGCCTGGTCGCTGACGAGTGTGCCCCCGAGCTCGTTCATGTTGTAGAAGTTGTCGAGGAAGCCCTTCATCCAGGCCGGTGTGTCTGCTTTCGCAGCCTCCATGAACCCCTCGAACAGGCTGCCGGGCAGGCCCTCCGGGTTGTCGTCGGTCTCTAGCAGGAACGGCGCGATCGGAGACACGAGGACGGCCCTCGCGACCCGCGCCGAGCCGTAAGCGCCGAGGTAGCGCGTCACCTCGCCGGTTCCCATCGAATGCCCGACCAGCGTGGCGTCCTCGAGATCGAGCTTGTCCATCAGCACGTTGAGGTCGGCGGCGAACGTGTCGTAGTCGTAGCCGGAGGTCGGCTGGCTGGACTTCCCGAACCCGCGCCGGTCGTAGGTGATCACCCGCCGGCCGGCTTCCAGCAGCACCGGGACTTGCTTGTCCCACGCCCGGCCGCTGAGCGGGTAGCCGTGGATCAGAACGACCGGCGCCCCCGAGCCATGGTCCTCGTAGTAGAGGTCGATCGACGCCGAATTCTCTTTACCGACGCGGAGATAGGACATGAGCGCTCCCTTCGCAATGGACGAGCCCCGACGTTACGGCGGAGCCCTGCGCCGTCGCATCCGGGAAATGACCAATGCTGTGCGCGTTACTACTTGGCGCTACTCCGCCAGCCGTCCCCTCTGCCCGGTGCGCGCATCATCCGCGCGTCAAAGCGCGGCCAGGCGTTCGCGAGAAGCTGTTTCGAGTCGCTCGCCGAATGCCGGCGCGGCCTTCATCAGCCAGTTGACGAGCACCCAGTCGAGGACGAGGAGGCGTGTCGGCTCGGTCGCCGTCACCGTCGCCGAGCGGGTGCGTCCGTAACCTGCTCCCCAGTCGATCGCGGCCAGCTCGCCGAAGAACTCACCCGGCCCGAGCGTGCGCACGCGGTCTCCGTCGACGAGGATCGCGACGGCGCCGTTCAACACGACGTAGAGATCGCGGCTGACCTGCCATTGCTCGATCACGGCTTCACCGGTCACAGCGTGGTGTTCGTGGGCGGCGTGCAAGACGCGTTCGGCCTGCTCGCCGTCCAGCGAGGCGAAGAGCGCGAACGAACGGATCGCGTCGACATCCAGAGACGAGCGCCCCACCCAGCTCGCTTCGATTGCGGGATAGCTCTCGCGCGTCACCGTCGGCGGGCCGGGGGCGGCGTCCACGGCGAGGGTCGCCGCAAGCTCGAGGGCTCGGTCGACCTCGGCCTCGGACGTCGAATGGTTGAGGATGCACAGCCGCAGCACGTAGCTGCCGCGGACCCGCCCGGTCGAGATGAAGACCTCGCCGCCGCGCTCCATCCGTTCGGCGATGCTCGCGTTGACGCGCTCGAGAATCGCTTCGTCGTCGACGCTGCTCGGACGGCGCCGGAACGTGACGATCCCTAGTGAGGCCGGCGACATCAGCTCCAGCTCCGGGGAGGCCTCGATCCGGTCTTGCGCGTGCAACACGAGGTCGAGGCAGTTGTCGATCGCCGCGCGGAAGGCGGACACGCCGAAATAGCGCAGAGAGATCCAGAGCTTGAGAGCGCGGCAGCTGCGCGTGAGCTGCAGGCCGAGGTCGGAGAAGTTGACCTCACGATCGGCGGTCCCGACGTCCGCGAGGTAGTCGGGCGAGATCTCGAAGCCGCGCCGCAGTGCGGAGCCGTCCCGAACGAGCAGGGATCGAGCGTGATCGAGTCGGCGAGCTCCATGCCGGCAAGCGTCCGGTGGCCGCGCTCGCTGAGACACGCGAAGGCACCGTACGCGCCGTCCACGTGCAGCCAGATTCTCCGCTCGCGGCAGATCTGCGACAGCTCGTGGAACGGGTCGACGGCGCCCGCCGCCGTGGTGCCTGCATTCGCCACGACCGCCAGCGGCTTTCGCCCCGCGGCCTCGTCCGCCGCGATCGCGGCGCGCAACGCATCGATCCGCATCCGTGCGCGCTCGTCGGTCGGGATCACGCGCACCTGGTCGGGCCGAAACCCGAGCACGCGCGCCGCGCGCGCCACGGACGAGTGCGTCTGATCCGACATGTAAACGACCGCCAGCTCGTTCATCACGCCGATATACGCCTCGCGCGCACAGGCCAGTGCGGTCAGGTTCGCGGCCGACCCGCCCGACAGCAGGACACCCGCCGCCTGCTCCGGGTAGCCGACCCACTGCCGCAACCAGTCGAGCACCACGAGCTCCAGCGCGCTGGGGCCGGAAGCGCCCAGCCACCAGCACGTGTCGACGTTGAGCGCACTCGCGATCAGATCGCCGAGCGCCCCCG
>VAWW01000023.1:0-73744 GCA_005884575.1 Actinomycetota bacterium | reverse complement strand
TCCGGGCGACGAACGGGAGCACGTCACGCTCCAACCCGTCGAGGATCTCGTCGAACGGGACGGAGTCCTCGGGCGGCGGCATCGCGAGGCGTTGCTGCAGCTCGTGCGGTGTCGCAGAGCGGACGACCGGACCTGCCGGCCCCGTGATTCGCTCCACGAGCATGTCGATCGTCCGATAGCCGAGCCGGCGCATCTGCTCCGGATCGAGACCGAGCGGAGAGTCGCTGCCGAGCGCCATCCCGCCGGCGACGTTAGCCGACGGCTTTCAGGAACGCGAGCGCCGGTCGCCGGGTGAGTCGAGAAGCGTTCGCCCGTGCGGTGTGCATCGTGGTCGCGTGGACTTCTACTCGCCGACGGTTGACGCGACTCATGGTCGCCTCCTCGCTCGATTTGACCGCGAGTCGAGCCGTGATGGCGACGGCTTCCCGGCGTGGTAACACCTCGGCGTCGGCGCTTCGGAGCTGGGAGTCCTCGGGGCGAGTACCGCTCGTGTGGGGCTATGACGAGGCATCGCGCGGCCTGCGCCGCGATGCTCGCCGCCAGCAACCCCGCTCGAGGGCGCCGCTGCCGAGGAGATCGCGGCAATCCTCGCGCTCGCGCCTTGAACCACGCAGCTCGCGCGCCGCCGGACTTCGATTCGGAGGCCGAAACCGGTCCATCATTCTCGCCGTATGCCTTCTCGGCAGGCCCAACTCCGCGAAGGAGGGACACCATGAAGCAACTGCTGGCGATCGCGGCGGCACTCGTGCTCTTTGCCATGCTGACGACAGCTGGTCTCGCGGCATCCAATCCGAGCGGCACCGGCCAGCCGTCGCAGAGCTGTCTGAGCTCGACAGCCCCTAAAGAGCCGGGGCAAGCCGCTGCCGCCCCTGGCTCTGCTTTCAACGAGACCGGTCCCGGAACCGCGGGCACGGTCTACGCCGGCAACGGAGTCTCAACCACGACGCCCGCGAACGCCGCGGCCGTCTCACAATACGACGTCGCCTGCTTCCAGGTCTCGCAGTCGCACTAGCGAAACCAGTCGAGGGCGCTCCGCGGACGAGATCGGCCGCGCGAGCGCCCTCCGCGACCCGAGGAGACATCGCCCGATGCCGGCAGCCGACCCACCAGCGGTGTCCGCAACATCCGAAAGAGTGGGCGCGGCTGGGATCGAACCAGCGACCCCTCGCGTGTGAAGCGAGTGCTCTCCCGCTGAGCTACGCGCCCGAAGCTCGCGCCAGTTTAGCCGCGCTCGAGCAGGGCCCGCGCGGTCGCGCGCGCGTCGTCGTCGTGCGAGCGCCAGATCAGCTCGACGAGGCTGCGCATGACGTCGCGGATCCCGACGACGCCGAGAATGTTTCCGTCCTGCACGACCGGGACGTGTCGGATGCGCTTCTCGCCCATCAGCCGCGCAGCCGCGAGCACGTCATCGTCGGGCCCGATCGACAGCACCTGCTTCGTCATCACGTCGGCGACTCGCACCTGCCGCAAGTCCGCGCTCTCGCCGGCGAGCCGCAGGACGTCGCGTTCGGTGAAGATCCCCAGCAGGTGGTTGTCCTCGCAGACCAGCACGGAGCCCACCCCCGACTCGAGCATCCGCGCCACGGCCACGTGCGCCGTCTCGTCCGGGCGGACGCTCACGAGCTTGAGATTCATCACGTCCGAGATCGCCATGCCAGGAACCCCTTTCGTGCCGAATGCGACCAGAGCATAACCCGGTACGATGGCCACGGGCCGGGCTCCGCACAGTGGGAGCATGTGAACCGCGTCAGGTCCGGGAGGAAGCAGCGCTAAGCATTCCCTCTCAGGTGTGCGGAACGCCCGGCCCTTTAAGGTAGACGCGCGTGACGCGCTGGATCGCCATCGGCGCCGTCGTGCTGGCGGCCGCCTTCGTCGTCCAGCCGGTCGGCTGCAACCAGACGTCCCACTACGCGGCGATCCAGTCCTATGCGCGGGGGGACGCGACGATCGACCGCTACGCCGCCGAGACGTGCGACACGGCGTGGTGGCACGGGCACTACTACTCGGCGAAATCGCCCGGGATGGCCCTCGTCACGGTGCCCTGGTACGAGCTGCTGCGCGCCGTGGGCGCGGATCCGGAGAACCGATACCTCCACGCCGGCTACCCCCTCGCGATGCTGAAGCTGCCGCCGCGTGCAATCTGGCAGCTCTCGCTCTTCGGCGTCGTGTTGTCGTTCCTCGTGCTGCTGCTGCTCGTCCGCTCGGTCGTGGAGCGCTTCGCGCCCGGGTTCGGGACGGCGACCGCGGCGATCGTCGGAATCGGCACGCTCCTGCTTCCGTTCGCGACGCTCTTCTTCTCGCACATGCTGTCGACGTGTCTCGTCTTCGGCGCGTTCGCGCTGTTGCTCCGCGGGCGTCCACTAGCGGCCGGCTTGCTCGCGGGACTCGGGGTCGTCGCGGAGTATCCGGTCGCGGTCGTCGCGATCGCGCTGCTCGTCTACGCGTGGCGCCGCGCGCCGTGGTTCCTCGGCGGGCTCATGCTCGGGCTCCTCCCGCTCGCGCTCTTCAACTGGTGGGCGTTCGGATCGGTGTGGCATCTCTCGTATCAGCACGCCGTCCTGCACCCCGGCCGCAGCGGCCATGACGTGCTCGGCGCGAACGCGGGCGGTTTCTTCGGGATCGGGACGCCGAGTCCCCGCGTCGCGCTCGAACTGCTCCTCTCGTCGAAGGGGCTGCTCGTGCTGAGCCCGGTGCTGCCGGCGGCGCTCGCCGGACTGCCGTTGCTGCGGCGCGCCGAGCGGCTTCTCGTCGCGGCGATCTTCCTCGCCGTGCTCGTCTACTCGTCCGGCTACCGGTTTCCGTTCGGCGGCTGGGCGCCGGGCCCGCGCTTCATGATCCCCGCGCTTCCGTTCCTCGCGCTGCCGCTCGCGCTCGCGCTGCGCCGGTGGCCGGTGCCGGTCGCCGCACTGGCGGCGGTCTCGGCAGGCGCGATGGCGATCGCGACGAGCGCCGAGCCGCTGTTGTCCAATCAGGACACGCGGCACTGGCTCGACCGGATCCGCGACGGGAACTTCGCGCAGACCGTCGTCTCCCTTGCGGGCGGCGGCCATGGCTGGGCCGCGATCGTGCCGTTCTACGTGCTCGTGGTCGCGGCCGCAATCGCGACGGCGTCGTTGCTCCCGCTTCACGCAGGCCGTGCTGAGCTCTTCGCGACCGCGGCCGTCCTCGCCGCGTGGGCGCTGCTCGAGCATGCGGGGCCCATCCTGCTCCGCGTCGACCGCGCCGTCGACAAGCCGTGGGGCGCGCTGACGCTCGTCACGCTCCTCGTGGCAATCGCCCTCGGATTCGCCCGGCGGGCTTGGTGGATCGTGCCGCCGCTCTTCGCCTTCTCGACGGTCCGCTTCGACGAGCACACGAAATGGGCGCTGGGACTGGCCGTCGCTGTCCTCCTGGCGGTCCTCACGCCGTACCTGCTTGAATCGAGAGGTGGCCGCTCTCTACCGCACCTACCGTCCCCGTGACTTCGACGAGGTGGTGGGCCAGGAGCCGGTCGTCCGGACTCTGAAGAACGCGATCGCCAACGGCCAGGTGCGCCAGGCGTATCTCTTCTCGGGCCCGCGTGGCACCGGCAAGACCTCGCTCGCCCGAATCCTCGCCAAGGGTCTGAACTGCGCGCAGGGGCCGACGCCCAACCCGGACGGCACCTGCCACGCGTGCGTCTCGATCGCGAACGGCACCTCGCTCGACGTGATCGAGATGGACGCCGCGTCGCAGCGCGGGATCGACGACATCCGCGAGATCCGTGACCGCGTCGTCCTGCAGCCTGCTGAGGGCCGCTACAAGGTCTACATCCTCGACGAGGCGCACCAGCTCACCGACGCGGCCTGGAACGCGCTGCTGAAGCTGATCGAGGAGCCGCCGCCCCACCTCGTGTTCGTCTTCTGCACGACGGATCTCTCGAAGGTGCTGCCGACGGTGCGGTCGCGCTGCCAGACGTTCGTTTTCCAGCGGCCGCGGCTCGAGGAGCAGCGGAAGCTGCTGCGGCGGATCGCCGAGGCCGAGGGGATCGAGGCGCCGGATCCCGCACTCGCGCTGATCGCGCGGGCGGCGCGCGGGTCGTTCCGCGACGCCGTCTCGACGCTCGATCAGCTCGCGGCCGCGACGGAGAAGCAGATCACGGTGCAGGCGGTGCTCCAGCTGCTCGGCGCGGTCGAGGAGGAGGCGCTCTTCCGGCTCTGCGACCTCGTGATCGACCAGGACACGGCCGGCGCCCTGACCTTCATCGAGCAGCTCTCCGAGCAGGGACAGGATCTCGGACGGCTCGTCACCGACCTGCTCGAGCACCTGCGGCATCTGATGCTCGTCCAGCACATGGGCGAGGTGCCCGACTCGCTGCCCGTGACCGAGGAGACGCGCGAGCGGCTGCGGGCACAGGCGAATCAGCTCGGCGACGCGACCGTCGTCCGGCTGATCGACCTGCTGGCGGTCGCGGTCGAGGATCTGCGCCAGGGCGGCGACCCGCGCCTCCCACTCGAGCTCGCGCTCATCAAGGTGACGCGGCCCGCTGCGGATCTCTCCCGCGAGGCGATCGCGTACCGGCTCGAGCAGCTCGAGCACGGCGCGCCTACGCCGCGCTCGAGTCCCGAGCCCCGCGAGCCGGAGCGTGAGCGCTCTGCGCCGACGGCGCCGGACATCGAGCTCGAGCAGCTGCAGGAGGCGTGGCAGCGGACGATCCTGCCGGCGGTCGAGGAGAAGGGCGGCATCCCGACGGCGTCGCTGCTCCGCGAGGCGCACCCGGCCGGGCTGGCCGGCGACACGCTGACGGTCGAGTTCCCGCGCAACGCCGACTTCCACCGGCAGCTCGCGGAGGAGCCCAAGAACGCGACGCTGCTCGCCGACGCGCTCTACGAGGTGACCGGCCGGCGGCTCGCGCTGGCGTTCGCGACCGGCGCGAACGGCGAGCCCGAGCCGGCCGCCGAGGCGGAAGGACCCGCGGGCGAGGAACGGATCCTCGAGCTGCTGACCGAGACCCTCGACGCGCGGGAAAGAGAGCCGGAATGAGCTTCGACGTGAATAAGATGCTCCAGCAAGTGCAAGAGATGCAGAGCCAGATGGCGAAGGCGCAGGAGGAGCTCGCGAAGGAGACCGTCGAGGCGTCCGCGGGCGGCGGAATGGTCACCGTCAAGGCGACCGGCGCGCTCGAGATCGTCGAGATCAAGATCGACCCGAAGGCGATCGATCCGGACGACCCCCAGATACTCGAGGACATGGTCATCGCGGCGACGAACGAGGCGATCCGCTCCGCGCAGTCGCTGATGGAGTCGCGCCTCGGCGGCCTCGCCGGCGGCGCCCTCGGCGGCCTCGGCCTACCGGGCCTCGAGTAGCGCCCATCGGTACCAGGTACCGACGCGAAAGCGTGACGCAGGTGTGACGAAAGGCGCAACGGCCGGGCCGCCCTTGCGTGCTGCCGCCTAGAACGTTGGTACCAGGTACCGACGCAAAAGTGTGACTCGGGTGTGACGGAAGGCGCACGGGTTGTCCATCCGGGACACCGCGGTACGCTGCCTCCGTGCTCTCCCCTTCCGTCGACAACCTCGTCGCGCAGCTGACTCGCCTGCCGGGGATCGGGACGCGCACCGCGCAGCGGCTCGCCTTCCATCTGCTGCGCGTGCCCAAGGACGAGGCGCTCGCGCTCGCCGCCGCGATCGTCGAGGTCAAGGAGCGCGTTCGCTTCTGCCGCGAGTGCGGGAACCTGACGGAGGAGGAGGTCTGCGCGATCTGCCTCGACGCGCGCCGCGACCACTCCGTGATCTGCGTCGTCGAGCAGCCGGCCGACCTGCTCTCGCTCGAGCGAACGGCCGAGTTCCGCGGCCTCTACCACGTCCTCGGCGGCTCGCTTTCGCCGCTCGACGGCGTCGAGCCGGAGCACCTGCGGATCGATGAGCTGCTCGCGCGCGTGGAACGGAACGGCGTCCAAGAGGTCGTGCTGGCCACCAACCCGAACATGACCGGCGAGGCCACCGCAAGCTATCTCGCCGACCGGCTCCGCGGCCGCGTCCGCGTCACCCGCCTCGCGAGCGGGCTGCCCGTCGGCGGCGACCTCGAGTACGCGGACGAGATCACGCTCGGCCGGGCCCTCGCGGGCCGCCGCGAGATGTAGCCCCGCGCTGTTCCATTTCACACAAGGCAGTGCTACCGTCGAGCGGCGGGGTCACGAGGACAAGGAGGTCGAGCATGGCGCCAGCCGTTGCGATCAAGGGCGAGGTGATCACCCCGGAAGACGCGCATTACGACGAGGCACGAGCCGTCTACAACGCGATGATCGACAAGCGGCCTGCGGCCATCGCCCGCTGCGTTGACACCGCGGACGTCGTCGCGGCGATCGCGTACGCGCGTGAAAACCGTCTCAGCATTGCCATCCGTTGCGGCGGACACAACGGCGCCGGCCTCGGCACGGTCGAGGGCGGCCTCGTGATCGACCTGTCCCCGATGGACGCGGTCACGGTCGATCCCGCGGCGAAGATGGTCCGCGTCCAAGGCGGCGCGACACTCGGCAAGGTCGACACCGCGACGCACGAGTACGGGCTCGCTGTGCCGGCCGGGATCATCTCGACCACGGGCGTCGGCGGTCTGACCCTCGGCGGCGGCCTCGGCCATCTCACGCGCAAGGGCGGGCTGACGATCGACCGGATGGTCAGCGCCGAGGTCGTCCTCGCCGACGGCTCGGTCGTGACTGCCGATCCGGAGCGCGACGCCGATCTTTTCTGGGCGCTACGCGGCGGCGGAGGCAACTTCGGCGTCGTCACGTCGTTCTCGTTCAGCTGCGCCGACGTGAAGAACGTGCTCGCCGGCCCGGTGCTCTACGACATCGGCGACGCGCCGGAGGTGCTCGCCTGGTACCGCGAGTTCATCTCGCAGCAGCCGGACGAGCTGAGCGGCTTTTTCGCCGCCCGGCCCGCCGTTCCCCGAGGAGCTCCACCTTCGCAAGGTGTGCGGTGTCGTTTGGTGCCAGGTCGGCGACGAGGAGACGGCCGCGCTGAAGGAGGCGCGCTCGTTCGGGACGCCGTTGCTCGACGGTATCGCGCCGATGCCGCTGCCGGTGATCCAGTCGGCGTTCGACGGCGTGTACCCGCCCGGCGACCAGTGGTACTGGCGCGCGGATCTCGTCAAGGAGATCCCCGACGCGGCGATCGAGAAGCACGTCGAGTTCGGCAACGCGATGCCGACGTGGAAGTGCACGATGCACCTCTATCCGATCGACGGTGCGGCGGGGCGCGTCGCGAACGACGCGACGGCCTGGGCCAACCGCGACGCGATGTGGACGCAGGTGATCGTCGGCGTTGATCCCGATCCTGCGAATGCAAAGGCGATCACGGACTGGACGATCGCGTACTGGGAGGCGTTGCACCCGCATTCGACGGGCGGCTCGTACGTGAACATGATGATGGAGGAAGGCCAGGAGCGCGTGCAGGCGACGTACGGCGCGAACTACGACCGGCTTACGAAGATCAAGTCGGCGTACGACCCCGACAACGTCTTCCACGTCAACCAGAACATCCGGCCCGCCTAGGGATAGTCGTAACCGCCGCCGGTCGTCGTCGTCCCCGCCGGAGGTGCGGGGGCGGCGCCCCCGGCCGGCGTAACCGCGAACCATATGCCGCCGACCCCTTCGCCCTTCACGTCGCCGGCCTTCGCGTCCCTCCCGTAACGGTAGAGCGGCAGGCCCGCATACGTGACCTGCCGCCTACCGTCCGGGCGGCGGACGACGCCCAACGAGCCGGCCGAGAGACCTGTACCGGCGCGCAGCTTCGCGCCCTTCGCGACGACGAGCGGCGGCCATGCCTTCGCGCAAGCGCCCATGCAGGTGAACTTCGCCGCGCTCTCGCCCGTCAGGTGGTAGAGGGTCATCCCGGCTGCCGTGACGAGCGTCGTCTTCCCGAGCGTCGCGTTCGGCGCCGCGCGGACGACGACCGGCGCGCCGCCCGCGACTGCGAGCGAGACGGCCGCGCCGGCCACCCCGACGACGGCGACTGCCGCGATCGCTCGAATCCTCATGGCCCTTCTACGGCGGCGGTGCCGGATCGGATTGCGGCTCTACACTTCGACCATGGCGACGATGGACTACGAGGCCGTCCCCGCGCTCGCCGCGGACGCCGCCACCCCGGACACCGGCATCGTCGTGATGAAGTTCGGCGGCACCTCCGTCGGCGACACGCAGAAGATCAAGGAGGTCGCGCGCCGTCTCGTCGCCGCGCGCGAGGGCGGGCGCCGCGTCGTGGGCGTCCTCTCCGCGATGGGCGACACGACCGACGAGCTGATCCGGCTCGCGCACCAGGTCTCGCCGAACCCGCATCCGCGCGAGTACGACATGCTCGTGTCGGTCGGCGAGCGGATCTCGAACTCGCTCTGCGCGATGGCGATCCGCGACCTCGGCCATGAGGCGGTCTCGCTGACTGGATCGCAGGCCGGCATCGTCACCGACACGTCGCACAGCAAGGCGAAGATCGTCGAGGTCCGGGCGCGCCGTCTGCACGACGAGCTCGAGGCCGACCGGATCGTCCTCGTCGCCGGCTTCCAGGGCGTCTCGACCGAGCTCGAGGTCACGACGCTCGGCCGCGGCGGCTCCGATGCGACGGCGGTCGCGCTCGCGTCGGCGCTCGGAGGCGCCTGCGAGATCTTCACGGACGTCGAGGGCGTGTTCACCGCCGACCCGCGCATGGTTCCGGAGGCCCTGAAGCTGCCGAATGTGAGCTACGAGGAGATGCTCGAGATGGCCGCGACGGGCGCCCGCGTGATGATGGCCCGGTCGATCGAGATCGCGCGAAGCTACGGTGTACGGCTCCACGTCCGCTCGGCGTTCGGCGAAGGCGAGGGGACATGGATCGGCGAGGAGGACAACCTGGTGCTCGAGAAGGCGATCATTTCCGGCGTCACGCACGACACGTCCGAGGCGAAGGTGACGATTCTCGGCGTGCCGGACCGGCCCGGGATCGCCGCGAAGGTCTTTCGCGCGCTCGCCGACGTCGGGGTCAACGTCGACATGATCGTCCAGAACATCTCCGAGCACGGGCACACGAGCATCACGTTCACACTGCCGAAGACGGACATCGCGACTGCGGAGCCGATCCTCGAGCGGCTGGCGGCGGAGATCGCCGCGGCCGGGGTCAACCACGATCCAGACATCGCGAAGATCTCGCTGATCGGGGCCGGCATGAAGAGTCACCCCGGAGTCGCCGCCGACATGTTCGACGCGCTCGCCGAGGCCGGGATCAACATCGAGATCATCTCGACCTCCACGATCCGCATCTCGTGCGTCATCCGCGCGTCCGAGGTCGAGCGCGCGGTACGCGCCGTGCACGAGCGCTTCCAGCTGCTGGCCGAGGAGCGGGTCGGTGCCTAACAGCCCGAGAATCGGCGTCGTCGGCGCCACCGGCGCGGTCGGGACGGTCACGCTCGAGCTGCTCGCCGAGCGCGGCTACGACGACGTCCGTGCCTTCGCGTCGGAGCGCTCTGCGGGCAGCTCGGTGCCGTTCGGGGGGATCGCGCTCGTCGTCGAGGAGGCGACGCCCGAGGCGCTCGAGGCCGGCGACGTCGACGTCTTCCTCTTCTCCGTCGGCACCTCGGCGTCGCTGGCGCTCGTTCCGCACGCAGTTCAGGGCGGGGCTGCCGTCGTCGACAAGTCGAGTGCCTTCCGCCTCACCAACGGCATCCCGCTCGTCGTGCCCGAGGTGAACGGCGAACGCGCGCTCGAGCACGACGGCGTCGTCGCCAACCCGAACTGCTGCACGATCCCGCTCACGTGCGTCCTGAAGCCGCTGCACGAGGCGGCCGGGCTGCGCCGCGTGCGGATCGCCACCTACCAGTCGGTGTCGGGCGCCGGCGCCTCGGCGATGGAGCGGCTGCGCAACGAGGAGCCCGCGTCCCATGACCTCCGCATGGACTGGGACTTCGACGGCGTCGAGTTCGACGAGGAATCGAAGCTCCGCGAGGAGACGCGCAAGATCATGGAGCTGCCGGAGCTGCCGATCAGCGCCACCTGCGTGCGGGTTCCCGTGATGGTCGGGCACGCGGAGGCAGTCTGGGCCGAGTTCGAGCGGCCGCTTCCCCCCGAGGAGGCGACGGAGATCCTCGCCGCGTCTCCGAGCGTCCGGGTCGAGCAGTTTCCGTCGCCCGGCAAGGCGGCCGGGATCGACGATGTCCTCGTCGGCCGGATCCGCAGCGACACGACAGACCCAAATGGGCTCTCCCTCTTCATCGCGGGTGACAATCTGCGCAAGGGAGCGGCGCTGAACGCGATCCAGATCGCGGAGCTGCTCCTCGATCGAGTGAGCGTCTGACGCCCAGACCGCACGTCTTCGGAAAACGTCCCGTTGGCGCGGGAGCTCAGCGTCAAGAATGAGCGCCAGTCTGCCGGCAAAGACTCGGGGGCTGTAGTCCGAAGCCTTCGACGCTCCAGCCCTCAAACGGCCGGAACCCGCGACTTTGTGGCTCTAAGCCACTATCGGCGCCGCCGACTCAGCCGAAGGCGGCGACGAGCGACGCGGGGCCGAAGAGCGCGTCCGTCAGTTCGTCGGTCGTCCGGTCCTTCGTCAGGTAGCCGGCCGCGCCGGCGGCACGGGCCCGCCCGATCTCGGCCGCGCAGTCGGACTCGGTCAGGACGAACACGGTCGTCCTCGGGGCCGCCGCGCGGATCCGCCGGGTCGCCTCGTCTCCGTCGAGAAGGGGCATCCGCATATCCATGAGCAGGACGTCCGGCGCTACCTCGGTGAGGAGGCGCACCGCCTCGGCGCCGTTGCGAGCGAGCCCGACCACCTCGATGCGCGGGTCGAGCTCGAGCGACCGTGCCAGCGACTCTGCGAACAGCCGATCGTCGTCCGCGATCAGGATCCGAACGGTCCCACGCGGAGGCGTGACGGCCACGGCGCCCCAACGTCCGCCTGCCGCCGCCTCGGGGGTTTCGCGGGCGCGGGCAGGAGGTTGCGCATCTGCGCCCAGCGACTCGCCTCTGTGCGGTTCGCTGTTCTCGATGCAATCATCGGGAGGGGCCGAGCCTCTCGACTAGGAATTGCCAGACTTGACTGGCCTTCTGGCATAGGTTGTAACAGGTCTTCCCTACTCTGTCTACCTTCACACAAGGACATTCCGAAACTCCTGGGTCAGGGCTGTCCGGGCGCCGGCCGCAGCAAGCGACGCGTCGACCGCTTCGATGATCCGTACGACCTCGACGCCGAGCTCGGCCGACCACCGGGGCTGGCCCCCGGAGCGGATCGCCGGGCAGAAGTCCGACAGCTCGAGGAAGGCGGCTCGGCGGCGTCGCCGTGCGGCGGGACGATCGAGCCCGTTCGGTAGGTCAAGCGGTATTCGCCGACCGACGCGGGATCACGCCGGTGTCGAAGATCCGCACGGACTCGCCGCTCGTATCGTCGTAGACGACCATTTTGCGCGAGCCCACGATCGCCGTCCGCCGCAGCTTGCTCGGCGCGAGCCACGCGAGCTCGACGTGCGCGATCGCGCCCGAGGCGAACTCGAGGTTGATGAAGGCGACGTCTGCGACGCCCGGGATGATGCAGCCGCGGCTGATCGCGCTCACGTGACTCGGCGTCTCATCGAGCCAGAAGCGGAGGATCGAGAAGTCGTGCGGCCCGAGATCCCAGGCAACGCTGACGTCGGGCTGGTGGAGGCCGAGGTTGACTCGGCTCGTCGAGACGAAGTAGATCTCGCCGAGCTCGTCGGAGTCGATCAGGTCCTTGATCATGGTCACCGGCGGGCTTTAGACGAACGTGTGCCCCGGCATCAGGTCCGTCGCGAACGACGCGAGAGGCTTCTTCGACGAAGACGTGCTTGCCGGCGCGGAGCGCGGCGGACGCGAGCTTGTGGTGGGTCGCTGCCGGCGTCGCGATCACGACCGCGTCGAGGTCGCCGTCGGCGAGCAGCGTGTCGTACGTCCGCGTGATCGCAACCGCCGGGTAGCGGCGGCCGATCTTCACGACCGCGGGCCCGACGAGCGACATCTCGCCCCGCACCACGTTGATGGGCTGCGGCAGCTTGTCCAGGATCGTCTTCCGCAGCCAGCGGCCGACCCGCGTCACGGCATCGCTCCGGTCGAGCTTGTAGATGCCGTTCGCGTTCGGCGCCGCTTTCGCGCTCATCGTGCGCTCGATGCACGCCCGGTGGGCCTCGGCATCCGTGTCTACGCGCATCGTCCGAAACTTCAGCACCGAGAACTCGCGCATCTCGAGACCGAGCGTGACCTGCCGGAAGAAGACCGGCCCTTCCGAGTCGACCCGGATCCGCACGGCGACCACTGCGAAGAGCGGCGCAGTCACCAGCAGACCGAGCGTCGGGCCGGCGACGTCGATTGCGCGCTTGACCAGCCGGACAAGCGGGCGAGCCGTACGGGCGGCAGGCCCACGAGCGGCAGGCCTTCGATGGTGTGGATCGCCGCCTTCGGGCCGACGAGGTCGAACAAGCGCGGGACGAAGTCGATCTGCACGTCGAGATCGCGCAGCGAGCGGACGAGCTCGACGAGATCCGATTCCGCGGAGTTGGAGAAGGCGACCACGACGCGCTCGACGTCGAGCAGCGCGATCAGCTCGGGCAGGCGGTCGACACCGCCGACGAGGGCGAGATGCTCGAGCTCGGTCCGCCGCTCGCGCGGGCGGTCGTCGACGAAGCCGACGAGGTTGAGCCCGTACTCCGGATGCTGGACCAGCTTTCGTGCGACGAGCTGGCCGATCTCGCCCGCGCCGACGATCACGGTGTTCTGGAGGTAGAGCAGGCTGCGGCGGCAGACCCCCCGCGCGATCGCACGGCCGAGCGTCAGAGCGCGGCGAGCCGCGAAAGGCTGATGCCGCGCGTCCCGGTGAGCAAGACGTCGACGAAGAAGAGCCACGCGCCGACCGTGACGAGGTTGAAGACGGCCGCGAGCTCGTCCGCAGTCGAGTGGTCGGTCCGCTCCTTGTCGTGCTCGTCTGCGCGGGCTGCGTCCAGCTGAGCGAGAGACCGCCGCCTGCGTCACGTGCGTCGGTGAAGTTCAGATTCGTCGGCGGCCCTGGATCGAACGTCGTGAACGCGTACATGCCGCTGAGCTGGCCCGTCGCCTGCTCTGTGTCGATCCCCGGGACCTCAGATGAGAGGACGAAACTGTAGGTGACGTTGCCGGAGGCGTCGCTCTGCGCGGTGCCCATGTCGACGAGCCGGCCGTTCGGATCGGTGGCCGTGAAGGCCACGGGCTCGTTCGCGCCAAGCCCATCGCAATGACCGCACAAAAGGCAGCCGTCCGTTTCCAACGCTGTGTCCGTCCGCAGATCCGCCGCCTGGCTCTCCCTCGGCACACGGTCTCTCTCCGCCCGCCATTAGCGCTTTCAAATCAGAAGGCCATGATCGAGCTGACCCGCGAAATGCACAACGAGCCGTCTGGGGAGGATGAGCCGAACGGAGGAACGGATCGTCCGCTAGGGCCGCTGCGGCACCGGGGCCGGCGCGAACGCTTCCTTCACGACGCGCAGCACCTTTTCCCGCGTCCCCTCGACGACGGGCACCAGCCCGCCGAACTCCAGGCGCGCGAGCTCGACCCGGCCGCTCGTCCGGACGGTCCGAAAGCCGAAGTCGCCGAGGAAGTCGCGGGGGAAGATCGTCTTGTGCACGTGGAACCGCTCGAACGTCGATTCGTCCTCGCTGTAGCGGTAGGCGAATGCTTCGAGGGCCCGGGCTCCTTTGTCGCGCGCGTCGCCGATCGCCGCGAGGAAGAGCGACTGCATCACCCAGGGTTTCTCGGGATTGATCAGGTAGGCGCAAGTGACGAGCACCGCGTCGTCGCTCGCCGGTCCCGCCGGCAGTACGGCCGCGCGCGGGAAGAGGTGCGCCGGCCCGTACTGCATCGAGCCGAGGACGCGCCCGTCGTCGTCGTAGTAGACCGTCCCCCAGGCGCCCCATTCCGTCTCCGCCTTCTCGATCCACTTGCGCTTGTCGGTCGGCCGGCTTCCCCGCGTCTGCCACCAGATGCATTCGTGACAGACGACGGGAGCGGTCGGGAGCGTCGCGCCGGTCAGCCCGGCGACGGTCGTCACCGGCCGACCTCTTCCACCACGACGTCGACAGTGGTCGGATCCACGTCGGCCATCCGCCCGAGATACTCGCGCACCCGCTCCTGGACGGAGCGTCCGAGCTCGGGAATCGACGCGCCCCAGTCGACGGCGAGGTGCAGCTCCACGCGGAATCGGCCGTCCTCCTCGCTAATCCTGACGCCACGCCTGCCCGGGAGCGGACTCTCGACGAAGCCCCGGACGCCCGGAACTTCGCGTGCGGCATCCGCCGCGTAGCTCGCGAGGATGTCGGCCGAGATCGTCGCCTGGCCGTTCACGGCAGCGATCGTAGCGTCAGTTCCGTCGCCTCAGGCCTGGCGGCGAAGCGGAACGGGACGAAGGTCGTCCCGAGCCCGGGCGAGACGTGGAGCACGCCGCCTGGCGTGCGGTAGACCCCCGCGTTGTACGGCGCCGCCATGTGCGCGAGCCGCAGCTTGCCGCCCGGGAACGGGATGCAGATCTGGCCGTCGTGCATGTGACCGGCCAAGACGAGGTCGAATGCGCCGGGCGGGAGCGTGTCGACCTGCAACGGGTAGTGGCAGAGCAGGATCCGCAGCTCGGCCTGGTCGCGGCCGACGGCGAGCTCTCGCGCGCGCGGCCGACTGCGGACGAACCGTGAGCGCGGATCGGAGCCCGCGAGGTAGATCCGGCGGCCGCGGAGCTCGGTGAAGACGCCGTTGTCCGACAGCAGAGTCGCTGGCGCGAGCTCGTTCAGATACGAGCGCCGCGCGCCCGGGTCGCGGCTGATGGCGAAGTCGTGGTTTCCGAGGATCGCATAGCAGTTGGGCAGTCTCGCGACGAGGTCGCGGAGCAGCGGCTCCCCGCTCGGCCGGGTCAGGAGGTCGCCGCTCAGCGCGGTCAGGTCGGGCCGTCGCTCTTGGACCCAGGCCGCCGCGCGGCCGGCCGCGACGGCGCCGCGCGAGGGCGGACCGAGATGGAAGTCCGACAGGTGGGCGACGCGCAGCCCGTCGAGCTCCGGCGGCAGCCCCGGCAGCGGCACCTCGAGCGTCCGGAGGCGCACCCACCCCGCCTCGAACCAGCCCCAGGCGAGCCCGCCGGCGGCGAGCGCGCCGAGTCCGCTCAGGGCCGCCCGCACGCGCGGAAGCGTAGCCACGTCGCGTACACCGCCTCGGCGGGTCTTTAAATGGTCCGGCGCGGTCGTGACCGCGCCGGACTCCGCCCCTCCAGACAACTAGACGCCGCCGGACCCGATTTCTTGCGTCTCAGACCTCGAGCTTCTCGAGCACCGGATCCACCGACACCACGTGGCGCTTGAACTTCAGCTCCGAGTCGTGCAGGCCGGCGGCGACCCCGACGAGCTGGGAGAGGTGGAGGATCGGCATCTTGAAGTCCCGCCCCGTCGCCTTCTTCAGCTTCGACTGCCACGCGTCCAAGGAGAGATGGCATAGCGGGCACGGCGTGACCATCGCGTCGGCGCCCGCCTCGTACGCCTGCTCGATCGGCTGGATCAGCTCGCCGAGCGCCGTCTCCTCGCGCGCCTGGATGATCGGGAACCCGCAGCACTTGACCTTCGCCGGGTAGTCGATCGCCTGGCCGCCGCACGCCTCGATGATCCGCTCGAGCGACCACGGCCTGTCCGGATCCTCGAACCCGAGGATCTTCGATGGACGGAGGATCTGGCACCCGTAGAACGGCGCGATCTTCAGGCCCTTGAGCCCGCGGTGCGCCGCCTGCTTCAGCAGCTCGTAGCCCTCGCCCTCGGCGATCTCCCAGAGGAAGTGCCGCACCTCGACGTTGCCGGAGTACGGCGGGACGCCGACCGTCTCGAGGTTCTTGTTGACGCGCGCGCGAAGCGCGTCATCGATCTTGAGCTGGTAGTTCGCCTGTCGCAGGTTGAGCGTGCAGACGTTGCAGATGGTCATCAGCGTCTCCGCACCGGTCGCCTCGGCGTAGGCGAGGATCCGCGCGTTGAGATGGAGGTAGTAGTCGGGCTCCGCCTCGTGGATGTCGCCGGCCCCACAGCACGTGACCGTCTCGAGCTCGAGCAGCTCGATCCCGACCTTCGGCGCGAGCGCCTGGGTCGAGCTGTCCAGCTCCTTCGCCGAAAGCGACGCGAGACAGCCTTTGTAGTACGCAACCTGCTTCATCAGCCCTCCGCGTGGGGCGGCTCGACCCCGGGTTGGATCTCCGGCGCATTCAGCCGCGCCCCGTGCTCTTCCAGGAACTCGATCCTGGCCAGCGCATGCTCGCCCTGGACGATCCCGAGCGCTCCGTCGCGCCCCTGCTCCTTGACGAGGTCGTAGAGCAGCCGCGCCTCCTTGACGCGCTCGGCCACGTGCGGCGGGAACGGCGGCGGCACTTTGCCGTGACGCGCGAGCTCGAGGGCGAAGCCTGTCTGCTTGATCGCCGAGACGATGCCCTGCGTCTTCGGAACGAGCTCCGCCTCGCGCAGCCAACCGGTCGTCATCGCGGACTTGACGAACCACTTCGCATGCTTCGCGCCCATGTCGCGGTCGATGCCGTGCTTGATCGACTCCGCACCGAGCTTCGCGATCGCGTCGCGCGGATCGACGCCCTTCGGACAACGCTCGTTGCAGTAGTAGCAGCGCGTGCAGTCCCAGATTCCGTGTGAGTCGTTGTAGTCCTCGAGCCGCTCGACCGTCCCTGCGTCGCGCGGGTCGCCGACGAAGCGCATCCCCTTCGCGAGCGCCTGCGGGCCGAGGAACTCCGGGTCGGACTCCATCGCGTTGCACTCCGAGACGCAGCACCCGCAGTTGATGCAGAGCGACTCCTTGTGGATGACGTTCATCCGCTCCTGGCTGATCCGGTACTCCTTGCCGTCATCCGGCCGGTCGTAGCCAGGCCGGAGCCACGGCCCAATCGCGCGGAACTTCGACCAGAACGGCGTCATGTCGACGACCAGGTCCTTGACGATCGGGAGGTTGCCCATCGCCGAGATCGTCGGCACGCGGCCCGAGGCCACGATGTCGGCCATGCGCGTCTTGCACGCGAGCACGGCGCCTCCGTCCATGCGCATCCCGCACGACCCGCAGATCATCATCCGGCAGCTCTTGCGGTAGGCCAGCGAACCGTCGACGCGGTCCTTGATGATGTCGAGGACGTCGAGCAACGTCGCCCACTCGGGCGCCTCGACCTCGTACTCCTTCAACTCGCGGTCCCCGGTCGTGGAGTCGAAGCGCCAGATCTTCAGGCGTACGTCCATGGTCGGCGAGTCGGTGTAGAGGATGGCTTCGCTCACTAGTACGTCCTCTCCTGCGGCTGCCACTTGGTCATCGTCACGGGCTTCCAGTCGAGCTCGGGCGCGCCGTCGCGCCAGCGCACGAGGGTGTGCTTGAGGAAGTTCACGTCGTCGCGCTCCGGAAAATCGTACGGACGCGAGTGCGCGCCGCGGCTCTCCTTGCGTGCGCGCCCGGCGACGACCATGCAGGTGGCGAGCTCGAGCAGGAACCCGAGCTCGAGCGCCTGCACGACGACGTTCTCGTAGCGCTCGCGCAGGCCGGCGATGAGCTCGCCCTGGCGCGCCATTTGCTCCTCTCGCCGGAAGACGCCGAAGTTCTCATGCATCGTCGCGGCGAGCTCGTCGCGAATCCGCCAGGGCCGCTCGCCCTCGGTCCGTGCCAGCAGCTGCTTCAGCTCGCGCTCGGCGTCGCGCTCGACCGACTCCGGCACCGCAACCGTCGTGTGCGTGAGCGCCCACTCGGCCGCGTGCGCGCCCGCGCGCTTCCCGTACGTGATCGTCTCCATCAGCGCGTTGCCGCCCAGGCGGTTCGCGCCGTGGACGGAGACGCACGCGGCCTCGCCGGCGGCGTAGAGGCCTTCGAGCTCGGTCCGCCCCCAGACGTCCGTGTCGACGCCGCCCATGTGGTAGTGGGCGCCCGGGCGGACGGGAATCGGCTCGTAGATCGGGTCGACGCCCGCGAAGGTCATCGCGAGCTCGCGTGTCCCGTGCAGGCGCTCAAGAATGCGCTCCGCACCGAGATGGCGCATGTCGAGCAGGACGTTGCCCTCGACGCCGCGCCCCTCATCGATCTCGGTCTGCTCGGCGCGCGAGATCACGTCGCGCGACGCGAGCTCCATCGCATTCGGCGCGTAGCGCTTCAGGAAGCGCTCGCCCTCGGAGTTGAGCAGGTAGGCGCCCTCGCCGCGAGTCCCCTCGGTGATGAGGACGCCCGTGGGTGCGAGGGTCGTCGGGTGGAACTGCATCATCTCCATGTCCTCGAGCGCAACTCCGACGCGCAACGCCATCGCCATCCCGTCGCCGGTGCACGCGTACGCGTTCGTCGTTCCGACGTACAGCCGGCCCGCGCCGCCCGTGGCGATGATGACCGTCTTCGCGCCGATCGTCTTCAGCCCGCCGTCGAGCAAGTCCCAGCAGATGACCCCCTGGCAGCGGTCCTCGTCGACCACGAGCCGCCAGGCGAAGTACTCGTCGTAGACCTTGAGCTCCCTGCGCGAGAGCTGTTCGTAGAGAACCTGCACCAGGACGTGGCCGGTGATGTCGGCCGCATATGCCGTGCGCGGCGCGCCGGCGGCGCCGAACGGGCGCTGGGCGATCCGGCCGTCCTCGGTGCGAGAGAAGACCGCGCCCCAGTGCTCGAGCTGGTACACGTCGCCAGGCGCCTCCTGGCAGAGGATCTCGATCGCCTCCTGGTCGCCGAGGTAGTCCGAGCCCTTGACCGTGTCGTAGGCGTGCGTCTCGGGGTCGTCCTCCGAGGCGTTGCCCAGCGCGGCGTTGATGCCGCCTTCCGCCGCGCCGGAGTGGCTGCGCGTCGGGTGGATCTTCGAGACGAGTGCCACGTCGGCGCCCGCGTCATGGGCCTCGATCGCCGCCCGCATTCCTGCGCAGCCGGCGCCGATCACCACTACGTCGTGCTTCGCCTCCACCGCCACGGAAGCTATCGAAACCCGAGTCGCCGCCGCGTGGCTACACGTGCGGGCCCGCAGCGGCCACCTCGGCGCCCGCCTCGGCGGCGAACTTGCCGAAGTTGTCGCGGAACATGGCGGCCAGCTCGCGCGCCTTCCGGTCGTACGCCTCCGGGTCGCGCCAGGTCGAGCGCGGGTCGAGGAGCGTCGAGTCGACGCCCGGCACCTCGACCGGCACCTCGAACCCGAAGAGCTCGTCGGTCCGGTACGCGACGCCCTCGAGCGCGCCGGACAATGCCGCGTCGAGCAGCGCCCGGGTCGCCGCGATCGGCATTCGCCGCCCCTCGCCGAACGGACCCCCCGTCCAGCCGGTGTTCACGAGCCAGACCGTCGCGCCGTGCCGGTCGAGCTTCTCGCCGAGCATCCGCGCGTAGACCCCCGGCGGCTGGGGGAGGAACGGGGCGCCGAAGCACGTCGAGAAGGTCGGCTGCGGCTCGGTGACGCCGATCTCGGTGCCGGCGAGCTTCGCGGTGAAGCCCGAGAGGAAGTAGAAGAGCGCCTGGTCGCGGTCGAGACGCGCGATCGGCGGCAGGATGCCGAAGGCGTCCGCGGTCAGGAAGATCACCGACTCCGGATGGCCGGCACGCTTCTCCGGCAGCGCGTTCGAGATCTGCTCCAGCTTGTATGCCGCACGCGTGTTCTCGGTCTTCGAGTCGTCGTCGAGGTCCAGCACCCCGCGCTCGTCGACGATGACGTTCTCGAGGATCGTCCCGAAGGTGCGCGTCGTCCGGTAGATCTCGGGCTCCGCCTCCGCCGAGAGACGGATCGTCTTCGCGTAGCAGCCGCCCTCGATGTTGAAGATGCCCGTGCCGCCCCAGCCGTGCTCGTCGTCGCCGATCAGCAGGCGCGCGGGGTCGGCCGACAGGGTCGTCTTGCCGGTCCCGGAGAGCCCGAAGAAGATGGCGACGCGGTCGTCGTGGCCGACGTTCGCCGAGCAGTGCATCGGCAGGATGCCCTCGAGCGGCAACCGGTCGTTCATCACGGTGAAGATCGATTTCTTGATCTCGCCGCCGTAGAACGTTCCGCCGATCAGCACCTCGGTGCGGCTCGGATGCAGGACGATGAACGTGCCCGTGCGGGTGCCGTCCTCGGCCGGATCGGCCTCGACCTCCGGTGCGTGCAGGACGAGCGCCTGTGGCGAGAAGTCGGCGAGCTCCTCCTCCGTGGCTTCGATGAAGAGCGTCCGCGCGAAGAGCGCGTGGTACGGATGGTCCGTGATCACCCGGACCGCGATCCGATGCGCCGGATCGGCGCCGGCGAACGCGTCGACGACGTAGATCACCGTCTGCTCGAGGTGCGCCACGAGCTTCTCGCGCAGCCGGTCGAAGCTCTCCTCGGCAATGGGCTGGTTGACGCTACCCCACCAGATTCGCTCCTCCGAGCCGGGCTCGCGGACGACGAACTTGTCCTGGGGCGAACGGCCCGTGTAGCGACCCGTGTCGACGACGAGCGGACCTCCCTCCGCGAGCACGGCCTCGTTCCGCGCGAGCGCGTGCGTGTAGAGCATCGACGTCGTCGGATTCAGGTACACCCGCCCGCCGGCCCGGATTCCGTGCTCCGTAAGGTCCACGTGGCCGGGAAGCTCGGTGGCGGTCATCGGGGTCGTATCCTAGTCCCCGTGAGCGGTGGTCCCGCGGTTCCCGCCGATCCGCCGCTGACCGACGGCGTCGTGACGCTCCGTCCGTGGACGGCCGACGACGTCGACGTGCTCGTCGAGTGCCTGAACGAGCCTGAGATCGCGCGTTGGATCGATCAGATCCCGCAGCCGTACACCGAGGCGGACGCGCGTGCCTTCCTCGCCGGTGGGTCGGACGCGTTCGCGCGCTTTGCCGTTACCGACGCGAACGCGGGGACGGTGCTCGGCGGCGTCGGCGTCCATCGCGTTGACGCGCCGGGCGTCGCGGAGATCGGCTACTGGGCCCGGGCCGAGGCGCGCGGCCGCGGCCTGACGAGTCGCGCAGCAGCGCTGGCCGCCCGCTGGGCGATCGGCGCACAGGGTGTCGAACGGGTGCAGCTCCGGGCGGAGGTGCGGAACGCCGCGTCCCGGCGCGTGGCTGAGAAGGCCGGGTTCCGGCTCGAGGGGATCCTCCGGTCGGCCGACTGGAGCCCCCGCCAGCAGCGGCGGTACGACTGGGCGATGTACTCGCTGCTGCCGGAGGATCTGACCTGACGGCGGCGAAGCGCCCGATGTGGACGCCGCCGCCGAACGTTTCCTCGCGAGCCCCGCGCTGAGCGCCGCGACACGGAAGGCCTACCGCGTCGACGTCGAGGAGTTCTGCGGCTGGCTTCGGAGGCGCGGCATGAAGCTCGACGACGTCGACGTCGGCGTGCTCGCGGCGTACGTCTCCGAGCTCGCCGCGTCCCGGCCGGGTCGAACCCCGCGGCGCCTCGCGTCGACGACCGTCTCGCGCAAGCTCGCAGCCGTGCGTGCATTCCTGCGGTTCACGCTCGGGCGCGCGCGTGTGCCGGACGCGCCCCTCGCGCCGCGGCGCCGGCGCCGGCTGCCGGATGCGCCGAAGGAGCCCGAGATCGCGGGCGTACTCGAGGCGCTCGAAGCGGAGGGTCCGCTCGGGCTCCGGAACCGCGCACTGATCGAGCTCGTCTACTCGGCCGGCCTTCGCAGTCGCGAGGCGGTCGACCTCGACCTCGGCGACGTCGACTTCGACCAGGAGGGGGTGCACGTGCGCGGCAAGGGCGGCAAGGAGCGCGTGGTGCCGCTCGGCGAGGAGGCGGCACACTGGGTCGCGCGGTACCTGCGAGAAGCGCGGCCGCAGCTTGCCGTCGGCGCCGAGGATGCGCTCTTCCTGTCGGCGCGCGGCCGCCGCCTCGACACGAGCACGCTGCGGCGGCTCGTCCCGCATCCCCACCGGCTGCGCCACGCATTTGCGACGCATCTGCTCGAGGGCGGCGCCGACCTGCGGACGATCCAAGAGCTGCTCGGGCACAGCTCGCTCTCGACGACGCAGGTCTACAGCCACGTCGACGCTCGGCGTCTCCGCAAGGTGTACGACGCGGCCCACCCTCGCTCTTAAACGTACGCGCGAGTACACCGGGTCCCGACCCTCCCGCCTTACCCACTTCGAGCGTATCGCGAAAAAACGCACGGATGGGACACGAGACTGTGCCGGAAGTGTGACTTCGGCGGCAGGCGTCGACTGCGTCGCCCCGAAGAGAGAGCCGCCGTGAACGGGCAGGCTCCCGATCCCGCCGTCGACTCGTTCCTCGCACTAACCGCGGCCCGGCTCGCGCCGCGCACGGTCGAGGCGTACCGGCGCGACCTCGCTCACTTCGCTGCCTGGCTCGGCCCGGCGACGGCGCCGGCGGCGGCCGGCGTCGAGACGCTCGAACGCTACCTCGCCCAACTCCGCGCCGACGGGCTCAGCGGCGCCACGATCGCGCGCCGCACCGCGGCGCTGCGTTCCTTCTACAAGCACCAGGTCCTCGTCGGCGCCCGCGGGGACAACCCCGCCGCCGAGCTCGCGCTGCCCCGCCGCCACCGGAGGCTGCCGCGGACGCTCTCCGCCGGCGAGGCCGAGCGCCTGATCGAAGCCGCAAGCGGGACGACGCCCCGCTCGCTCCGGGACCGCGCGCTCGTCGAGCTGCTCTACGGTGCCGGCCTCCGCGTCAGCGAAGCCGTCGGCCTCGACGGTGCCGGCATCGACCTCGACCGGCGCCTCGTTCGTTGCACGGGCAAGGGCGACAAGGAGCGGATCGTCCCGGTCGGCCGCGAGGCAACCGAGGCACTTCGGCGTTACCTGGCGCGCGGCCGCCCCTACCTGGACCGCCGGCACCGGCCCGAGCTGTTCCTGAACGCCCAGGGCGGACCGCTCACCCGCGCCGGGGCCTTCCTGATCCTCCGCAAGCTCGCGGCGGCCGCCGGACTCGAGCCGGAGCGCGTGCACCCCCACCTCCTCCGCCACTCCTTCGCCACCCACCTGCTCGAGGGCGGCGCCGACCTCCGCTCCGTCCAGGAGATGCTCGGACACGCCGACCTCTCCACGACCGAGCTCTACACCCACGTAACCGATCGGCGGCGACGGGAGTTGTACTTTCGAGCGCATCCGCATGCGCGCCGGACACGTTTCAAGGCAGGCGGCGGCCGGAACACGAAGGACACGACATGACGCTCGATCCCCACATCGCTCTCCTCGGAATGACGACTCTGGTCGTCGGCTACCTGATGGCGGTCGCCGGCATCCAGAAGAGCGCCCTCGAATGGCGTCGCCGCAAGCGCACCTGCCCGTCTTGCGGGCGCCACATCGAAGCGCGCGTCTGTTCGAGCTGCGGCAGCGCCTGATCCGCTAGGCGCGAGAGCCGCCTCGCTTCTTCAGCAGCGCCGCGACCTTGTCGGCCGACTGGCGGATCTCCTTGTCCTGCTCGTCGTCCGCAGCGAGCCCCTGGAGCAGGACGATCGTGTCCCGCTGCGGCGACCCGTTCTTGAGGCAGAGGATCGCGAGCCGCCGCACCGCGGAGTTCCCGTCGGCGGTCGCGATCGTGTGCAGCAGCGGCCGCACGCCGTTCACCGTGCTCGGATGGTCGCGTGACAAAAGCTCGAGCGAGATCAGCGCGGACCCGCGGCAGGCCGGGCTCTCGTCGTCCAGCCCGCGACGCAGCAGCTCCTCCTTCTGCCGCCACCGAAACTGCCCCACGGCGCGGTACGCGACGGCGCGCTCGCGGTAGTCCTGGCTGCGCGCGGCGCCCTCCAGCTCGTCCGCCCACTCCTTCCGTAGGTCCGCGAGCTCCCGCTCGGCCCCGTTTCCGGCCAGCTCGTCCGCCCGCGCCGCGGCCTCCGCCAGATTCACGAGGAGGACGATAACCATTGCCGCGAAGCGCGGAACCTGCTGCATACAATCGCCGCCGTGGCGCACCGTGTCGTTCTGATCCCCGGCGACGGAACCGGCCCCGAGCTGACGGAGGCGACCCGCCGCGTCCTCGAAGCGACGGGTGTCGAGTTCGACTGGGACGTGCGCGAGGCCGGCGCCGACGTGATGGAGAAACACGGCGGCAATCCGCTGCCGCCTGAGGTGCTCGACGCGATCCGCGAAGCGGGCGTCGCGCTGAAGGGGCCGATCACGACGCCGGTCGGGGGCGGCTTCCGCTCCGTCAACGTCGCGCTGCGCAAGGAGCTCGACATGTACGCGCAGGTGCGGCCGTGCAAGACGTATCCCGGCGTCCGCACCCGCTTCGAGGACGTCGACCTGATCGTCGTTCGGGAGAACACCGAGGACCTCTACGCCGGGATCGAGTTCGAGCAGGGCACGCCCGACGCCGAGGAGCTGATCCGCTGGATCGAGTCGAAGGGCGGCAAGCTGCGCTGGCGCGACGCCGGCATCTCGATCAAGCCGATCTCGGTCACCGGCACGCGCCGGATCTTCGAGTTCGCATTCGACTACGCGCGCAGGAACGGACGCCGCAAGGTGACCTGCGTGCACAAGGCGAACATCATGAAGTTCACCGACGGGCTCTGGCTGCGCGTCGCGCGCGAGGTCGCGGCGGAGAACACCGACCTCGAGTTCGACGACCGGATCGTGGACAACATGTGCATGCAGCTCGTGCAGCGGCCCGAGGAGTACGACGTGCTCGTGCTGCCGAACCTGTACGGCGATGTGCTCTCCGACCTGTGCGCGGGAATGATAGGCGGCCTCGGCCTCGCGCCCGGTGCGAATTACGGCGAGGGCGTCGCCGTCTTCGAGCCGACGCACGGCTCGGCGCCGAAGTACGCCGGCCAGAACAAGGTCAACCCGATTGCGCAGCTGCTGTCCGGGATGCTGATGCTGCGACATCTCGAGGAGCACGAGGCCGCCGACCGGCTCGAGGCCGCGATCTCCGAGGTCATCCGCGAAGGGAAGGCCGTCACGTACGACATGAAGCCGTCGCGCGACGATCCGACCGCGGTCGGCACGAGCGAAGTTGCGGACGCGATCATCGAGAAGCTTGGCGCAGGCGTGCGGGCGTGAGCGAGCGTCCCAGGATCACCGTCGTCGGCGCCGGCAACGTCGGCGCGACGTGCGCGCAGGTGCTCGCGCAGCGCGACTACGCCGACGTCGTGCTCGTCGACATCAAGGAGGGCCTGCCGCAGGGCAAGGCGCTCGACATCGACCAGATGGGCGCGGTGCTCGGCTACGAGCCGAACGTCTCCGGCTCGAACGGCTACGGCGAGAGCGCCGGCTCCGACGTCGTCGTCATCACCGCCGGTCTGCCGCGCTCGCCGGGCATGAGCCGCGACGACCTCGTCCAGACGAACGAGAAGATCGTCGGGTCGGTGACGAACGAGGTCGTGAGCGCGTCGCCGGACGCAATCCTGATCGTCGTCTCGAACCCTCTGGACGCGATGTGCCACGTGGCGAAGAACGTCTCCGGCTGGCCGAAGGAGCGCGTCTGCGGGATGGCCGGGATCCTCGACACCGCGCGCTTCTCCAGCTTCATCGCCTGGGACACCGGCTCGTCGGTGAAGGACGTGACCGCGATGGTGCTCGGCGGGCACGGCGACCAGATGGTGCCGGTCGTCTCGCACACCTCGGTCGGCGGCGTCCCGCTGCGCAAGCTCGTTCCCGAGGACCGGATTCAGGCGATGGTGCAGCGCACGGCCAAGGGCGGCGGCGAGCTCGTCGAGCTGCTCGGCACGTCCGCGTGGTACGCGCCCGGCGCGGCCGCCGCGCAGATGGTCGACGCGATCATGCTCGACGAGAAGCGCGTCCTCCCGTGCACCGCGTACCTGGAGGGCGAGTACGGGATCGACGGCCTCTACATGGGCGTGCCGGTGAAGCTCGGCGCGAACGGGATCGAGGGGATCGTCGAGCTCGACCTCTCCGACGACGAGCAGCAGGCGCTCCAGGCCTCGGCCGGCGCCGTGCGCGAGGTCGTCGGCGTTCTCAGCACCTGAGCCACCAGGCCAGCGGTCATGTCCGTTCCGGACGCGTCGGGGCCTGGCCCCGGCATGGCTGGCTCGGACGGGGCTGCGGCTTCAGGCCGCTTCGCTCACCGCAGCGAGGTCGTCCAGGCCGGCGCGGATCGCCTCGCCGATCTCTCGGATCTGGTCGACAGTCACGGTCAGAGGCGGCGAGAGCGCGACGCCAACGCCATGCGCGCGCGTGAGGACGCCGTGCGAGCGCACCGCCTTGTAGAGCTTCGTGCCGGCGCCCTGATCGGCCTCGAGGATGTCATCCCGCAGCTGCACCGCACCCATCAATCCGGTGCCGCCGCGGACGTCGCCCACGAGCGGATGGTCGCGGAGCGGCGCGAGCGCGTTCCAGAGATCGGCCTCGAGCTCCTGCCCGCGCGGGATCAGGTTCTCGCGCTCGATGATCCCGATGTTCGCGAGCGCTGCGGCGCAGACCGTCGCATGACCCGAGTACGTCTGTCCGTGCCGGACCATGATCTTCCCCGGCTCGGACCAGAACGGCTCCGCAACGCGGCCGGAGACGAGCACGCCGCCCAGTGGCAGGTAGCCGCTCGTAACGCCCTTCGCGAACGTGACCATGTCGGGGCGGACGCCGAAGCGCTCGCAGCCGATCCAGCCCCCCAGCCGGCCGAAGCCCGTGATCACCGCGTCGATCACGAGCAGGACGCCCGTCTCCGCGCAGATCGCCGCGACCTCCTCGATGTAGCCGGCCGGAGGCGGGAAGACGCCGCCGGCGCCCATCACCGGCTCGCAGAAGAACGCCGCAACCCGCTCTGCTCCGAGCCGCTCGATCTCGTCCCGCAGCGCCTGCGGGGAGTCCCACTGCACCTGCGACGTCTCCGGCACGAGCGGCCCCCAACCCTGCCGCACCGCGGGCATCCCGCCGATCGACGTCCCGAAGGCCATCGTCCCGTGGTAGCCGTTTGTGCGGGCGATGACGTGCAGCCGTTCCGGCTGCCCGGTCGTCTGCCAGTAGAGCCGCGCGAACTTCGCCGCGGTGTCG
This sequence comes from Actinomycetota bacterium, assembly GCA_005884575.1. Classification (GTDB taxonomy): domain Bacteria; phylum Actinomycetota; class Thermoleophilia; order Gaiellales; family Gaiellaceae; genus AC-16. The sequence continues at coordinate 46,911 of VAWW01000023.1, read as the reverse complement.
ATCGCGTCGCCGCCGCCCGTGGTGAAGAACACCTTCGCGTCGTCCATCGGCGCGACGGAAGAGAGCTTCGCCGCGAGCTCGAGGGCCGGCGGGTTTGCGACATCGCCGAAGATCGACCACGTCTCGAGGGTCCGCAGCTGCTTCGCCGCCGCCTCGGCGATCTCCTCGCGTCCGTGCCCGACGTTGCAGTACCAGAGGCTCGCGCAGCCGTCGAGGTAGCGGTTGCCCGCGTCGTCCCAGACATAGACGCCCTCGCCGCGCACAAGGACGAACTCGTCGCCGCGCACGGCGGCCATGTCTGCGAAGGGATGCCAGAGCTTGGTGTCGGTCATGCCGAAAAGCCTAAACGCTGTAGGGTCGGCGCCACATGGACCTCGGTCTCAAAGGCCGTACGGCGATCGTCCTCGGCGCCTCCTCCGGGATGGGGCTCGCGTCCGCCGAGGCGCTCGCCGCCGAGGGAGCGAACGTCGCGATGTTCGCGCGGCGGCGCGACGTGCTCGAGCGCGAGGCCGAGCGGATCGGCGGGCTGGCCGTGCGCGGCGACGTCACGAGCCCGCGCGATCTCGAGCGGCTCGTCGACCAGACGCGCGCGGCGTTCCACGGCGTCGACATCCTCGTGTGGAACAGCGGCGGCCCACCGCCGGGCCGCGCCGAGGACCTGACCGTGGAGGCGGTGGAGCACGCCGTCGAGCTGCTGCTGCTCCCGCCCGTTCTGCTGCTCCGGCTCCTGCTGCCGGACCTCGAGCGGAGCGGCTCCGGCCGCCTGATCGCGATCACGTCGATCGCCGTACGGGAGCCGAACGAGAACCTCGTGCTCTCGAACATTGTCCGCCCGGGTGTGACCGGCTGGGCGAAGACGCTCTCGCGAGAGCTCGGCCCGAAGGGCATCACTGTCAACTGCGTCGCGCCGGGCCGGATCGACACGCCGCGGCTCGCGCAGCTCTATCCCGACGGGCCGACCGAGGACGAGGTCTCGGACATCCCGCTCCGCCGCTGGGGCACGCCGCAGGAGTTCGGGGACGTTGTGTGCTTCCTCGCGTCGGACCGCGCCCGCTATGTCAGCGGCGTCACACTGCCCGTCGACGGCGGGCTCGGGAGGTTCCTGCTCTAGCACTATCCTCCGAGGGTGCTCCGGGCGCTGACCCCGTTGCGACTCGCACTTACGGGTCTCGCGCTCCTAGCGCTGACGGTCCTGATCCTGTGGCAGGTCCGGTCGGACAGCTACCTGCTCGTTCCGGATCCGGCTCATCCGGTCGCGCCGCTCGTCGAGGTGCAGGGCGGGCACGATCCGAAGGGCCCGGGCGGGATCTACTTCGTCGACGTCCTCGAGCTGCGCGCGAGCATCCTCGACGAGCTCTTTCCAAAGGTGCTGCATGGCGACGGCGCATCGCTCGTCCCGGCCACGCAGGTCGTCCCGCCCGGAACGAACGACAGGACGGCCCGCAGGATCGACCTGCGGATGATGCAGATGTCGCAGAAGATCGCGGCGGCGGTCGCGCTGCGCACCCTCGGGTGGCAGCGGGGCGGTCGGGCAGCTCGAGCCGACCGACGTGATCGTCTCGCTCGACGGACACGCTGTGCGCACGTTCGCCGACCTGCACCGTGAGCTCGGCCGCCACCGGATCGGCGAGGTCGTCACCGTCGGCGTCCGCAGCGGCGACCGGCTGACCGCGGTGCACGTCAAGCTGACGCGCCTGCGACCGCACTCGAACTTCCCGGCGATCGGGATCTTCCCGGAGCAGGCGACGGACGTCAGGCTGCCTCTCCAGGTGACGATCGACGCGGGCAACGTCGGCGGTCCCTCCGCCGGCCTCCCGTTCGCGCTCGAGGTGATGGAGGAGCTCGGCCGCGACGTCGCGCGCGGCTACCGCGTCGCGGCAACGGGCCAGCTCGCGCCCGACGGACGGGTGATTCCGATCGGCGGCGTCAAACAGAAGACGTACGGCGCGCGCGACGCGAAGATGGATGTCTTCCTCGTCCCCGCTGGGGATAACGCACGCGATGCACGGCGCTATGCAGGGCCTCTTCGGATCATCGCTGTGCGCAACTTTCAACAGGCGTTGCGGGCATTGGCAACGTTGCCGCGAAAGGTCAGTTAGCAGGACTTTTCGGCACTTTTGAAACTGCCGGAAAATGCATAGTTTTCGTCCCGGACAACCGTTGATTCGGTCGCGCGCGACCCTATAGTCCCGCCGTGCGGCCGTGGTAATTCCGGTTCGCTGCGGCAGTCTCGACCCTCGACCCCCGTCGCCTCCACCGCCGATGAGCAAACCTACCTGTAGCGACTGCTACTTCAATCGTGCCGGGCTGTGCGCGATAGCCGGCGAGACCACCTGCCCGACGTTCCGGCTGCACAGCCGCGGCTCGCTCGTTCCACCGCGGCAGCCGCGACTCGTGCCGCGACCGTTGACAGGGCTCTCGACACAGGCCGCGTAGACTCTCCGCGTGCGCCTTCGCCGCGGGCCGATCAGCCAAGAGAATATCGCCGAGGTCCAAGACCGCTGGCAGCCGCTGCTCTGGGTGCGGCTGCTCGCGCTCGTGCTCCTGCTCGCGTACGTGATTGCGGCCGTGCTCGAGAACCGCAAGAGCGTGCACGTCCACTTCGTCTTCGCGACGGCGAGCGTCTCGCTGATCTGGCTGATCCTGCTCAGCCTTGCGATCGGTCTCGCCGGTGGGATCCTGCTCGCGCAGCTAGAGCGTCGCCGCCGCCGGCGACGGCGCGCCGACTAGCGACGCGAGCCGGGCGATCCCCTCGCCGATCTCCTTCGGCGAGACGAAGCTGTACGCGAGCCGCAGCGAGGTCTCCCCGCCGGCGCCGGCCGGGAAGAAGTCCGCGCCCTTGACGAACGCGACGCCCGCCTCCTGCGCCGGCCCTTCGAGGTCGGTCGTCTGCAGGCCGGCCGGCAGGTCGAGCCAGAGGAAGTAGCCGCCCTCGGGCCGGCTCCAGCGCGCCCCCTCGGGGAAGTCGCGCTCCAACGCCTCGAGCATCGCGTCGCGCCGCGCCTTCAGCAGCCCGCGCACCCGCTCGAGGTTCGGCTCGAACCGGCCCCGGGTGATGAACTCGTGCACGGTGGCCTGCGACAGGAACGGCGGGCTGATGTACGTGGACACGGCGGTCGCCTCGATCGCCGCTGCGAGCTCGGCCGGAAGCACGAAGTAGCCAACGCGCACGCCCGGCGCCACGGTCTTCGAGAACGACGAGGAGTATGCGACCCGCTCGCCGCCCTCGAGCTCATAGAGCGTCGGCGGCGCTTCGCCCTCGAAGCGGACGAGCCCGTACGGATCGTCCTCGAGCACGAGCAGCTCATGGGCGCGCGCGAGCTCGACGAGCCGGCGGCGCCGCTCGGTCGAGAGGGTGCGGCCGCTCGGATTCTGGAAGGTCGGGATCGTGTAGAGCAGCGCCGGCTTCGAGCCGCGGCCGAGCTCGGCCTCGAGCGCATCCGGGTCGAGCCCCTCGTCGTCCATCGGCACGGTGACGATCTCCGCGCCGAGCCCGGCCAGGATCTTCAGCGGGCGGTCGTACGTGGGGGCCTCCACGACGACGCGGCCGCCGTCCCGCAGGAGGTGCTGCGTGAGGAAGACGAAGCCCTGCAGCGAGCCGTTCGTCAGGATCACGCGGGCCGGCTCGACGCCGTGACGCTCCGCGATCCACTCGCGCAGCGGGCCGTACCCGCCGCCGGGGCCGTAGGAGAGGATGGTGACGCCGTCGCGCTCGACCGCGGCGCGCGCGCAGTCGGCGAGCTCGTCGACCGGAAGGCATTCGGGCGCCGGCGCGCCGCGTCCGAAGGAGATCATGGGACCATCCTAGACATCGGCCAAGCCTTCGATGACCGGGCGCGGCGCGTAACCCAGCTCCTCCCGCGCCTTCGCATCGGTGGCCCAGTACGTCACGCCGTCGGAGGCGGCGATCAACTCGCGCAGGTTCGGGCCGGTGTTCATCACCTTGCCGACCAGTGGCCCGAAGGGGATGGCGAGCTTGACGAGCGCCGCGGGCAGTTCGAACCGCGGCAGGCGGTGGCCCGACTGCTCGGAGACGATCTGCAGCATCTGCCGCAGCGTGGTGATCTCGCCGCCGAGCACGTACGACTCGCCGATCCGGCCGCGGTCGTACGCGAGCAGGATCCCGCTCACGACGTCGTCGACGTGCACCGCGTTGACGCCGACGCCGGCGAGGGCCAGTAGCTTCAGCTTTCCCGTGCGCGCGAGCTCGAGCTGTTCGCCCAGCTCGGAGTGGTCGCCGGGCCCGTAGATCGCCCCGGGCTGGACGATCACGATCGGCGCCCCGCGGGCGATGCGCTCCTTTGCGACGACGTGAGCGAGATGCTTCGTCTCGTCGTACGTCGAGACGTAGTCGCGGCCCGGCCGCTCGTACGTCTCGTCGACGACGCGACCGTGCGTGTTTCCGAACACGTTCACGGTCGAGACGTAGACGATGCGCAGCACGCCCGCGTCGACCGCCGCGTCGAGGACGCGCGCGGTGCCGCCGACGTTCGCCTCGAACATCGCCGCCCGCTCGGACTGCGGGATGCCGACCTTGTAGACGGCCGCAAGGTGGAACACGGCGTCGGCTCCGCGGATCTGGCCGGCCAGCCGCGCCCGGTCCGAGAGGTCGCCCTTCACGAGGTCGGCGTCCAGGCGGGCCGCCCGGGACGGGTCGCGGACGAGGGCGACGACCTCGTCCCCGCGGTCGCGGAGCCGCCGCAGGAGCCGCCCGCCGAGGAAGCCGGTCGCGCCTGTCACGAACGTCCGCACGCGGGGAGCCTAGAACGGGTGGGAACCGGGTAGGGGACGACAAGCGTGTCGAGCGGCCCGATTCCCCCGGAGGTACCCATGGAGCTCGAGGCTCTCAAGCGGCAGCTTGCGGCGATGCACGACGACGACCTGCCGTCGGTTCAGGCCGACGCGATGCGGCGGGAGATCAGCGCGATCCGGCTCCACCTGCAGCGGCTCGAGCTCGAGCGAGAGGCGGTCGAGGCGGCGCGGCGCGCTGCCGAGCTCTAGGACTAGGCTCTCGCGCCGGCGCGCTCGGCGACCATCTGTGCGACCTCCGTCGGTGTCGTGCCGACCTCGATCCCGCACGCCTCGAGCGCTTCCTTCTTCGCCTGCGCGGTGCCCGACGAGCCCGAGATGATGGCGCCCGCGTGGCCCATCGTCTTCCCGGGCGGCGCCGAGAACCCGGCGATGTATGAGAGCACCGGCTTCGACATCCGCTCCTGCACGAAGCCCGCCGCCTTTTCCTCCTCGTCGCCGCCGATCTCGCCGACCATCACGACGAGATCCGTCTCGTCGTCGGCCTCGAAGCGCTCGAGCACGTCGATGAACGACGAGCCGACGACCGGATCGCCGCCGATGCCGACGATCGTCGAGTTGCCGAGGCCGAGCTGCGTCAGCTCGTGGCCGATCTGGTAGGTCAGCGTGCCGCTGCGCGAGACGAGGCCGATCGATCCCTCGCTGAAGATCTCCGCCGGGATGATCCCGACGTTTGCCTTGCCCGGCGAGAGCACGCCCGGGCAGTTCGGGCCGATCATCGTCACGCCCTTGCCGCGGAAGTACGGATACGCCCTGAGCATCTCGTGCGCCGGCACGTGCTCGGTGATCGCGATCACGGTGCCGATGCCCGCGTCGACGGCCTCGTAGACCGCGTCGACGGCGAAGCGCGCGGGGACAAAGACGAGCGACGTGTTCGCGCCCGCCTCCGAGACGGCCTCGGCGACGGTGTCGAAGACCGGAATCCCCTCGACGTCCTGGCCGCCCTTGCCGGGCGTGACGCCGGCGACGACGTTCGTTCCGTACGCGCGGTTGCGCAGTCCATGGAAGCGCCCCTCGCTGCCGGTCAGCCCCTGGACGACGAGCCGCGTGTCGTTGTCGACGATGATCGCCACTACGCCTTCTTCCTGCCTTTGATGACGAGCGTCGGCAGCTGCATCCAGCCGTCGACGATCCGGTCGCCGAGCAGCTCGCGCACGCGCTGCGCATCCTCGCCCTCGCAGCCGGCCCGCGCGAGCCACAGCTCGATCTCGAGCGGGCGCTCCATGAAGCGCATGTCGGCGACCTCGAGCCCCGCCAGCTCGAAGAAGCTCTGCCACTCGGCCGCGCCGTAGTTCCGCACATGGCTCGGGTCGCGAACGCGGTCGGCCTCCTCCGACGACTCGCTGACGAAGGTGTTGTCGCAGATCACGACGCGGCCTCTGGCGACGCGCGCCATCTCCTTCACGGCCGCGAGCACGTCGTGGAAGTGATGCGCGGCGACGCGACACGCGACGGCGTCGAAGCTCGAGTCGGCGAAGGGCAGCTCCTCGCCGCGGGCGACGACGTCCGGCTGCATGCCCGGCGCCGGATCGACCGTGAAGACGGTGCAGCCGGCCTCGCGCAGGCGCCGCGCGACGTGGCCGCCGCCGGTGGCGACGTCGAGCGCCGTGACGCTCTCGCCGGGCTCGCACAACTCCACCAGGAGGTCGAGGTCCTCGCCCTGCGAGTGAATCGCGCTCTCGCGGTACGCCTGCGCGCGCTCGCTCCAGAGATCGGTCACTTCTTCGCCAACTCGACGGCTTTGCGGGCGCCCTCCAGCATCGTCGCCTCGGGGTAGATGTTGGGCTTGCCCGCCTCGGCGAGGATGCGGCGTCCCGCCTCCGCGTTCGTCCCATCGAGGCGCACGACGATCGGGTACGCGCTCATGTCGAGCCGATCGAGGGCCGCGAGGATTCCGCGCGCGACCTCGTCGCAGCGTGTGATCCCGCCGAAGATGTTGAAGAAGATCGACTTGACCTGCGGGTCGCGCGTGATCACCTCGAGCGCGTCGACCACGCCCTCCGCGTCGCCGCCGCCGCCGAGGTCGCAGAAGTTCGCAGGCCGCCCGCCGACGTGCGCGACGACGTCCACGGTCGACATCGACAGCCCGGCGCCGTTGCCGCAGATGCCGACGTCGCCGTCGAGCTTCTCTCGCGCGAAGGTCTCGAGCGGATCGGCCGCCTCGGTGTCGCGCATCTCCGCGATGTCGGGGTGGCGGAAGAGCGCGTTGTCGTCCACGGTGAACTTCGAGTCGAGCGCCTTGACCTCGCCCTCGGGCGTGACGATCAGCGGGTTGATCTCCGTGAGCATCGCGTCGCTCTCGACGAACGCGCGGTAGAGCTTCTCGACGATCGACGCGATCTGCTTCTGCTCGTTCGGATCGTCGACGCCGGCGCCGTAGATCAGACGGCGCGCGACCCACGGCTGGAAGCCTTCGAGCGGATCGACATGCAGCCGGACGAGGGCGTCCGGATTCTCCTCTGCGACCTGCTCGATCTCGACGCCGCCCTGCGTCGTGAACATGAACAGCGGCTGCTTGGCCCCGCGGTCGAACGCGATCGAGAGGTAGTACTCCTTGGCGATGTCCGACGCCTTCTCGATCCAGAGGCGGCGGACGACGTGGCCCTTGATGTCGAGGCCGAGGATGTCGCTCGCCTTCGCTTCCGCGTCCTCGGGCGTCTCGGCGAGCTTGACGCCGCCGGCCTTGCCGCGGCCGCCGGTGAGCACCTGGGCCTTGACGACGACCGGGCCGCCGAGCTCGTCGGCGGCGGCGAGCGCCTCCTCGGGCGTCTCGGCGAGTCGCCCCTCGGAGACCGGGATCCCGAAGCGCCGGAAGAGCTCCTTGCCCTGGTACTCGTAGAGATCCATCCGGCGGCGCACTCTACCCGGGATACCATGCGGGTCGATGCGCTTCATCCGCGCCCTGCCGGTCGTCGCCGTGCTCGCGCTCGTTCTCGCGGCCACGGTTTCCGCGGGCGTCGTCCACGTGAACTGGAACGAGCAGGCGAAGCTGAGCGGGACGCCGGTGATCTCGTTCCACGTGCAGACGCTCGTCAGCAAGACGAGCGGCAAGGTGTCCGGCTGGGCCGTGGTCGCGTCGGTGACCAACAAGACGTCGAAGCCGCTGCGGATCAAGACAACCCAGTTCGGCCTCGCGCTCTTCAAGGACGGGAAGACGCTCGACCCGCGCCGGGCGACGTTGATGCCCGCGGCGGCGTTCAGCCCGCCGGTGCCGAAGGTGCTCGGCCCCGGCAAGACGTGGCGCGGGACGTTCGCCGGCGTCGGCATACCGCCGGACGGGTCCTATGTGCGCGTCCTCTTCGGCTGGTTCAGCGGACCGGCGGTGGGCGGCTCCGGGTTCAACTGGCTCTCGGATCACGTCCAGCACTGGTGCTCGGCTTCCTGCTCCGTCTTCGGGGCCTGATCTGGACGCGATCGTCGCGGAGGCGCTGCGCAAGCGCTACAAGACCGTGCAGGCGCTCGACGGGGTGGGCGTCACGTTCGCGACGTGGACCTTCCGCGTGTACCAGCGCTCGCTGTGACGCGGGCCGCCGTCGTCCTCGCCGCGATCGCACTGGCGGCGCCGGCGGGTGCGGGCGCGACGTACGGCTGGCCTTTGGCGCCGGTCAACCGGCAGCATCCCGTGCGCGGCTTCTTCGACGATCCGCGCCAGCAGGGGACCGAGCCGCCTTCGTTCCACTTCGGCATCGACGTCTGCGGCGCGGACGGTGCGCCGGTGTACGCGGTCGCGGCCGGAGAGGTGCGTGTGCAGGCGGACGGCCTGGCGCTCATCGTGGACACCGGCGACCGTGTCTTCTCGTACTGGCACGTCGTCCCGACGGTCGCCGACCGTGCGCGCGTGCAGCCCGGCGACCGGATCGGGGCGATCAAGGAGGGGTTCGGCCACGTGCACTTCGTCGAGAGGCACGGCGATCAGTACGTCAATCCGCTGCGGCCGGGCGGGATCGCACCGTACGTCGACGCGACGTCGCCGACCGTGACGTCGCTCGGAGTCGTAGCGGGGAAGCGGCGCGTCGATCCCGGAGCCGTGCAGGGCGTCGTGGATCTCGTCGTCGAGACATCCGACACGCCACCGGCGCCGCTGCCGCCGCCGCCGTGGGATGGCGTGCGGGTCGCGCCGGCGTACGTCCGCTGGCGCCTCGTCGCCAACGGCTCGCCCCCCGGCGCATGGCGGACGGCCCTCGACTTCCGCTCGTTCCTCGCGGCGAGCACGCGGTTCACCGAGGTCTACGCGCCGTGGACGACGATGAACCGGCCCGGCCGCCCCGGATCGCTCGTCTTCTATCTCACGCACGCGTGGGATTCGCGGACGACTCCCGACGGCCGCTACCGCCTCGACGTCGCGGTCTTCGACACGCAAGGCAACAGCGCCCGCGCCCACATCTGGCTGACGCTGACGAACAGCACCCCCTAGTCCGAAACAGTGACGCCAGGCGCTGCCCCAGTCCTCTCCGAAACAGCCGCGACTGGGGCTGCCCCAGTCCTCTCCAAAACAGCCGCGACTGGGGCTGCCCCTGTCGGGTCCGGTTTGGGCGCTAGGGGACTGGGCCTTGCTGGGCTCGGCTGCTGTGCCGAGACTGTGACGATCTCTCCACAGCGGCAGAAACCGGCTTGCGCGCCGCTACGGTCGCCCTGGTGCCACGACCGCTTCGCTCCCAGCTTCCCGACGGCTGCTTCCACGTCACCACCCGCGGCGTCGACGGCTGCCCGATCTACCGCGACGACGACGACCGGCTCGCCTTCCTAGCGATGCTCGCACTCTGCGTCCGCCGCCACGGCTGGACCGTGCACGCCTACTGCCTGATGAGCAACCACTACCACCTGATCGTCGAAACGGCCGTCCCGCAACTCTCCGCCGGCATGGAACTGCTCAACGGCGAACACGCCGCCGCCTTCAACCAGAAACACGGCCGCAAAGGCCACCTCTTCGGCGGCCGCTTCCACTCCTGGATCATCGAAGACGAAGAACACCTCGCCAACGCCACCGCCTACGTCCTCACCAACCCCATCCGCGCCGGCATCTGCACCACCATCGACGACTACCGCTGGTCAGCCTCGCGCCACCACCTCCTCCAGAAGGAGGAGGAAGTGCGACTGCCCGGAGGATCGAACCGGTCCGAGCGCCCGACCGATGCGCCCGTACCTTCGAGCCATGAACACCAACACACCCACCTCACCGTACGTCGTCGAGACGGCGGGACTGACGAAGAAGTTCGGCGACCGGACGGTCGTCGACAACGTCGAGCTCCGCATCCCGGGCGGCTCGGCCTTCGGCTACCTCGGCCCGAACGGCGCCGGCAAGACGACCCTGATCCGCGTGCTGCTCGGGCTCACCCCCGCCACCGCCGGCACGATCAAGCTCCGCGGACTGGATGTCCCGGAACATCGCGGCGAGGCACTCAGCCGCATCGGCGCCATCGTCGAGGAGCCGCACTTCCACGGGCACCTGACGGGACGCGAGAACCTGAAGATCATCGCCGCGGCCCGGGGCTCCGAGGCCTTCACGCGGATCGACGCGTCGCTCGCCCGCGTGGGGCTGGCGAACCGCGCCGACGACCGCGTCGCCACCTACTCGCTGGGGATGCGGCAGCGCCTCGGCATCGCCCGCTGCCTGCTCGCCGACCCCGAGCTGCTCGTCCTCGACGAGCCGCTGAACGGTCTCGACCCGGCGGGGATCGAGGAATTCCGCGAGCTGATCGGCAGCTTCGTCGCAGAGGGACGGACGATCGTCATCTCGTCGCACCTCCTTGCAGAGGTCGAACGGACCTGCGACGCGATCGCGATCGTCGACCACGGTCGCGTCGTCGTCCAGGGCTCGCTCGACGAGCTCCGCGCCGAGGGGGCGCCGGAGCTTCTCGTCGCCTCCGCCGACAACGGCCGCGCGGCCATCTTCGTCGGCAACCACCGCACCGTCGACTCGGTGACACTCGAACACGACGCTCTGCACATTCGCCTCCACCGCGACGTCGAGGCCGCGCGAGCCGCCGCCGACATCAACCGCCGCCTCGTCGAAGCCGGCATTCCCGTCTACCGGCTCGAGCCGCAGCACGCGTCCCTCGAGCAGCGCTTCCTGGAGATCACCACCCGACTGGAGGACGCAGCATGAGCGCCGTCACCCTCGAGCGGCCCGCCTCGCGGCGCGCGCCGCGCCCGTTCCTGCCGCTCGTCTCGGCCGACCTGCTCAAGCTGCGCAAGCGCCGCGGGCTCGTCGCGACCGTGACCGCGATGACCGTCGGCGCGAGCATCGTCACCTACGGCGTGCTCGCGATCCTGCATGCCGTCAATCCCGCGCACCACGGCCCGGCGGGCGGAACGGTGAACCTCGGTCACGGGATGTTCGTGCTCACCCTGCTCGGATCGGTCGCGGCCACGATCGTCGGCGCTTCCGCCGGAGCATCCGACCTCGGCGCGGGCGTCTTCCGCGAGCTCGTCGTGACCGGCCGTTCGCGCGCGGCGCTGTTCGCGTCGCGGATCCCGGGCGGGCTCGCATTCCTGCTCCCGCTCGTGGCGGCCGGCTACGCACTGGCCGCCGTCGCCGCGGTCGTCTTCGCGGGAACGCTGCCGGTCCCGACCACGACGCTGCTCGTCGAGTCGGGCCTCTGGCTGGTCGGATCGGCGGCTCTCTTCTACGTCCTCGCGGTCGGCGTCGCCTCGGCGATCGGCTCGCGGACGCAGACGGTCGGGATCCTGCTCGCTTTCCGCCTCGCGGTCGCGCCGATCCTCGCCTCGATCGGCGCATTGGGCGTCGGGCGGGAGCTACTCCCGAACACGGCGCTGCTGCACTTCGCACCGGCGGCCGTCCAGAGGTTCCTGACACAGGGTCCGGACATTCCGACGTCGGCCGCAGCGGCGGTCGCCGTGATCGCGGCGTGGATCGCCGTCCCCGTGCTCGTCGGCGTGTGGCGGACGATGACACGGGACGCCTGAACAGCACTGCCGCCGGAGTACCGTTCGCTCATGATCTGGAACTGGCTCCGGCGGCATCCTCTCCTCGTCGACGTCGGTCTCGCGCTCGTCGTCGGCGCGACGACCATCGGCGGGGCGCTGAACGGAGTACATCGCGCAGTCGCCGTCCCGCTCGCGGCCGCGGAGACGCTCGCGGTGCTCGTACGCCGCCGCCGGCCGCTCGCATTTCTCGCCGTCGCCGTCGCGGCGACGACGGCGATCGCGTTCTTCCAGGGATTCATCCCGACCGCAGTCGTGCTCGGCCTCTACACGGTCGCGGCCCACCGCGAGCGGCGCGTCGCGCTCCCGGCGGGAGTCGCGACAATTGCGCTGCTCGCCGCGCCCCTCGCGCACAGGCACGAGCACGGCTGGATCGACGTGGCGATCCAGCTCGGAGTGCTGACGGTCCCGTGGTTCTTCGGCGAGAGCCTCCGCACGCGCCGCGCATATCTGGCCGAGCTCGAGGCGAAGGCCGAGCGGCTGGAGCGCGACCGGGAGGAGAACGTCCGCCGCGCCGCCGCCGCGGAGCAGGCACGCATCGCGCGCGAGCTGCACGACGTGATCGCGCACAGCGTCAGCGTGATGGTCGTCCAGGCCGCCGCTGCGAACGATGTCTTCGAGGCTCAACCCGCTCGCGCGAGAGAGGCTGTCCGCTCGATCGAGGCAACCGGCCGCGCAGCCCTCACCGAGCTGCGACGACTGCTCGGCATCGTCCGGACTCCCGACGACGAGCCGTACGAGCCGCAGCCCGGTCTCGACCGACTCGGCGACCTGCTCGAGCGCGTGCGCGGCGCCGGGCTCGCCGTTGCGCTTCGCGTCGAGGGCGAGCCGCGGCCGCTCCCCGCGGCCGTCGACCTCTCCGCCTACCGCCTGGTTCAGGAGGCGCTGACGAACACGCTCAAGCACGCGGCCGCGTCGCACGCCGATGTCGCCGTTCGCTACGCCGAAGGCGAGCTGGCAATCGAGATCCGCGACGACGGCTCCGGCGCGGCCGCGAACGGCGAGGCCGGCGGCCAGGGACTGATCGGGATGCGCGAGCGGGTCGGCATGTTCGGCGGTGAGCTCGTCACCGGGCCGGCCGGCGACGGCGGCTTCGCCGTCGCCGCGCGCTTCCCACTCGAGGCCGCCTCGTGATCCGGGTCCTGCTCGCCGACGACCAGGCACTCGTGCGCAGCGGCTTCCGGATGATTCTCGAGGCGCGGCCCGACTTCGAAGTCGTCGGCGAGGCGGAGAACGGGCTCAAAGCCGTCCGCCTCGCGCGCGAGCTCGAGCCCGACGTCGTCCTCATGGACGTCCGCATGCCCGGCCTCGACGGCGTCGAGGCGACACGGCGTCTCGTCGCCGCGGCAACGAGCGCGCGCATTCTGATCCTGACGACCTTCGACCTGGACGAGTACGTCTACGAGGCGATTCGTGCGGGCGCGAGCGGCTTCCTGCTCAAGGACGTCCAGCCGGAGGAGCTCGCCGACGCGATCCGCGTGGTCGCCGCCGGGAACGCGCTCTTCGGGCCGACCGCGACCGAGCGCCTGCTGAAGCGCTTCACAGCGCAGCCAGAAGACCCGAAGCTCGCGAAGGCGCTCGACACGCTGACCGGCCGCGAGCGCGAGATTCTCGAGCTGCTCGCCGCCGGGCTCTCGAACCACGAGCTCTCGACGCACCTCTTCCTCAGCGAGACAACCGTGAAGACGCACGTCTCGAGCATCTTCCGGAAGCTCGGCGTCCGCGACCGCGTCCAGGCGGTGATCGCCGCGTACGACGCGGGACTCGTGCGGCCCGGCGCGCCGTAGGCTCGGTGTCCTATGCTGCCGGGCCAGGGAGCCGAAGCCCTGCCCAGCGAGTCTCCGATCCGCGTCGTCCTCGTGGACGATCATCGGCTCTTCGCCGACGCGCTCACGCTGCTCCTCGAGCGCGACGACAGGGTCGCGATCGTCGGCACCGCTCCGAACGCCGAACACGGGATCGACCTCGCCGTCGCGCATGACGCGCAGGTCGTCGTGATGGACGTCTCGATGCCGGGGATCGACGGCCTCGAGGCGACGCGCCGGCTGCGCGAGCTCATGCCGGACGTCGCCGTGATCATCCTCAGCGGCGCCGCGGACTACGCCGACGCTGCGCGGGCCGCCGGCGCGGCCGACTATCTGACGAAGGGCCGCATCCACGACGAGGTCGTCGAGGCGATCCTCTCAGCCGCCGGCCACCACGCAGACGACCTGGCCGGTGGTCACGGCCTGTCCGGCTGAGACCGAGAGCTCGGTCACCGTCCCCGAGCGGTGCGCGTGCACCTCGTTCTCCATCTTCATCGCCTCGACGATGCAGATCACCTGACCGGCCTCGACCTCGTCGCCCTCCGCGACCGCGACGGCGAGCACGGTCCCCTGCATCGGGCTGACGAGCGCGTCGCGGCCGGCGCCACCCGCGCCGACGCGGCTCCGCAAGCGGCGCCGACGGGCGACCTCCGCCCACGGCGGCTCAGGTTCGAGCAGCCGCACCTCGAACCTCCGCCCGTCGACCTCGACCTCGCGCACGCGTTCGCGGCTCCTAGCAGGTGACACCGCGCCCGGGGTCGCTCCGACGGCCGCGCCGCCGTCGAGCTCGCTCGCGCATGCAGCGAGCTGCTCGGACTCGACGATCCCGTGGCACGTCTCGCCGGCGGCGAAGCAGGGATGGGTGAGCAGCGCCTTGTGGAACCCGATGAGCGTCTTCGGCCCTTCGATCACGAACTCGTCGAGCGCACGCAGCATTCGGCGCCGGGCGTGCTCACGGTCGACGCCGTTGACGATCACCTTCGCGATCAGCGGGTCGTACGCACCGGAGACCTCACTCCCCGCCGTGATGCCGGAATCGACGCGCACGCCCGGCCCTCCCGGCTCGCGATAGGCGGTGACGAGGCCCGGCGCCGGCAGGAAATTGTGCGCCGCATCTTCGGCGTTGATCCGGCACTCGATCGCATGACCGGTGAAGCGCACGTCCTCCTGCGCGAATGACAGCGGCTCGCCGAGCGCGATCAACACCTGCTCGCGCACGAGGTCGATCCCCGTCACCTCCTCGGTGACCGTGTGCTCGACCTGGATGCGCGTGTTCATCTCCATGAAGAAGTACTCGCCGTCCGCGGTCAGCAGCCCCTCGACCGTCCCGGCCGACCGGTAGGCCGCGGCGCGCGCCGCCTCGATGCCGATCGCGCCGATCCGTTCGCGCAGCTCCGGGGAAACCGCCGGCGAGGGCGTCTCCTCCACGAGCTTCTGGTGACGTCGCTGGATCGTGCAGTCACGCTCCCCGAGATGGATCACGTTGCCGTGTGCGTCCGCGAGGACCTGCACCTCGACGTGGCGCGGCTCGACGATCAGCTTCTCGACATAGACGCTCGAGTCGGCGAAGTACGACTCGCCCTGCCGGCGCGCGATCTCGAAGGCGCGCGCGGCCTCCTGCGGGGACTCGACCGCCTCCATCCCTTTCCCGCCGCCGCCGGCGGCCGCCTTGATCAGCAGCGGATAGCCGATCTCCTCACCGAGGCGCCGCAGCTCCTCGACCGACCCGACGGGCTCCGTCGTACCCGGGATGATCGGGACGCCCGCCGCCTGCATGACGCTTCGCGCGCGCGTCTTCGAGCCCATCAGCTCGATCGCGTCCGGCGGCGGACCGATCCACGCGAGCCCCGCGGCCTCGACGGCGCGCGCGAACGCGGCGTTCTCCGCGAGGAATCCGTAGCCCGGATGGACGGCTTCCGCCCCAGCCCGCTGCGCGGCCTCGACGAGCGCATCCGCGTTCAGGTAGCTCTCGATCCGGTACGCCTCGTCGGCGAAGGCGACGTGCAACGACGCTCGGTCCGCATCCGCATAGACCGCTACCGCTCCAGCCCCGAGCTCGCGGAGCGTCCGGAAGATCCGGATCGCGATCTCGCCCCGATTTGCAACGAGCACCTTTTGGAACACATGCGTATTGTCCATTAGATGTTCGGCCGTCGATTCCGGTACCCGCGGGGATGGTCCAGCCCAAGCGAGAGTGGATCGGCGGCCGCCGCGCAGGCGAGTAGCCTGCGCCAGCTCGGCGAGCCGCTCTCGCGCCGTGGCTGGGCCACCAACCGGGAGTGGCGGGATCGGCGGTCGAGCATCTAAATGGGCCTTGCCGACCAGCTGACCGTCGCGCGGGCGCTCTCCGTTCCCTTCGTCGTCGCGCTCTTCGCCTGGGACTTCGACGGCCACGACTACTGGGCGACGGCGCTCTTCTGCGTCGCGATGACGACGGATTGGTTCGACGGCCGGATCGCACGTCGCCGCGGCCGCACGTCGCCGCTCGGCTCGCTGCTCGACCCCGTCGCCGACAAGGTGCTCGTCCTCGCGGCGCTCGTGATGCTGATCGGGGAGCGCGTCGTCCCCGCCTGGATGGTCGCCGCGATCGTCGTCCGCGAGCTGCTGATCACGGGTCTGCGCCAGGCCGCGATCGAGCGGGGCGTCGTCCTCCACGCGAGGGACCTCGGGAAGCTCAAGACGTGGGCCCAGGCCGTCGCCGCGGGGCTCGGCGGCTTCGCGGCGGCAGGTGCGTGGAGCGACCGGGTCGCGTGGTGGGCGCTACTCGTCGCGGTCGTCCTGACCTGGGTCTCGGGCCTCGACTACGCACGCAGCGCACCGCGGCTCTTCCGCGGCCGGGTCGCTGCCTGAGCCCTACGCAGCGGCGCGCTGCTGGGCCTGGCACCAGTCGTTGAACCGGGCCCACGCACGGAGGTACTCGCGTAGCTGGTAGAAGCCCTCCTCGATCTCGGCGCGCACCGCCCAGTGGCAGTGTCCGCAATAGCCGAGCTCGTCGACGGCGGGCGCCTCTCCACATCTGATGCACTCGTCGTACATGCCCCCTCAACGTCCGGGAGGGCGATCCGGTTACTCCTCGTAATCTTCGATTTCCCTCACCGAAACTTGCTTTTCCGCAACCTCCTGCTCGAGCGCCGCGAGGATCGCAGTCCGCTCCGCCTCGCTCGGATCCGGCTTGATCTCGACGTCCATGGTTTTTACAACGTAAAGGCCCCGGCGCCGCCGGACGATAGGGGTCCCGGATGCGCCGCCTCCTCCTCACGCTGCCCGCCCTCGCCGCGCTCTGTCCCGCGGCCGCCTCGGCGGCCGCGAAGCCTGCGCAGACCTGGGCGCTGCCGCAGATCAAGGTCGTCACGGCGCACGGGCTGATGGGCGCCACGGATCCGGCCGCCTTCCGGCCCGCAGACACGCTGACGCGCGGCGCGCTCGAGAACCTGGTCGCCGGGCTCGCGCCCCCGCCCGCCCCGCTCGAGCCGGCCGTGGATCCGGACGAGACGACGACCACCACCACGACGACCACGGCTCCGGCTCCGCCGCCGGTCCCCGTCGCGAACGCCGGCGCGCCGGTGACGATGGCGCAGCTCGACGCACGGCTCGTCCAGGCGGTCGGGGCCTCCGACGTCGCATCGCAGCTCGCGCGCACGGCCCGCGCCGCCCGCCTCCGCGTCCCGGCCCGTTTCGGCACCGAGGCGGCCGCACGGCTACTCGGCCTGCGGACGAACCATCCGGCGAGCCAGGACTCACTCGAGCTCCTGCCGGACGATCCTGCCAACCGCGCCGAGGCGGCCTTCTCGGCCGCCCGGATCCTCGGCTTCAACGGCTGGGAGCTCGACTCGCTCCGCAATGCGGCCTTCACGTTCTCGCTGCCGGCCTACACCCCGTGGCAGCAGCGCATCCTCGACACCGCGGTCCGGTTCATCGGGTACCCGTACATCTGGGGCGGCGAGAGCGACACGGCTCAGACGGCCTTCGAGGTCCAGTCGCACGGCGGCTTCGACTGCTCCGGCTTCGTCTGGCGCGTCTACAAGCTGCAGCGGTACCCGGGCAGCGGCGGCCTCGCGACGACGCTTCGCGGGCGGACGACCTACCAGATGAGCGGCGAGGTCCCGAAGACGGAGCGGATCCCGCTCGCCGGGCTGAAGCCTGCGGACGTCCTGTTCTGGGGCGCCAAGGGCCCGCGCTCCAAGCCGGCCGAGGTCGACCACATGGGGATCTACCTCGGCGGCGGCTGGTTCATCCACTCCTCGGAGTACGGTGTCGCGATCGCCCAGCTCGACGGCTGGTACAAGCAGCGGTTCGCGTGGGCGCGCCGCCCGCTTGCCGAAGCCAAGCTGGGCTAGTACCCCTTTGAAGGGATAAACGCGCCAACCCGCACAATCCCCCCTTCGGGTGATTCAACCCGTCGGGGCCTCTGCGCAGAATCCTCCTGTCCGTTTGGCGTCCCTCAGGAAGGATCGAATCTCATGTTGCAATGGCACCCCCGTCTCATCGCGTTGCTCGCCTTCGCCGTCGGAATCGCGTCGCTCCTCGGAAACCTCCGCGGCTGGGGCTGGAGCGCCTTTTAGCCCGACGCCCGGGGAGAGGGGAATGATGGTGGTTCAGAGCATTTCCGGCGCTCTGCGGCTTCTTCAAGCGTCGTCAGTCGCGCGGCCCGCGGCGTTCCAGCCAATCGGTCACACCCGGTAGCCGGAACGTCGTGAGCGCGTCGGCGCGAATCCCGACAAAGCTCGCGGCAGTCGTCTTCCCGGTGTGTCTCGCCGGGTTGGCGGTCGTCGCGGCTGCGTTTGTCTCGTACGCGGCGACGCCGCACTCCACGACCGCGCTGCTCGCGGTCGCGGCCCTCTTCGCCGCCTCGACGGTGGCTGAGCGGTTCCCCGTGCCGGTGCATGGCACCGAGGCAGGCGGCATCGCGCTCGGCTATGTCTTCGCCGTTGCCGCGATCGTCCTCTTCGGCTGGGAGGCGGGCGTGATCGTCGGCTTCGCCGCACCGGTGCTCATGCACATGTTCGAGCACCGCCCGCCGATCCGGGTCGCGTTCAACGGGGCGATGTTCGCCATCGCGGCGGCTGCGGCCGGCGCCGGCGTCGCGCTCGTCCACGGCGACTCCGCGGGCGCGGTGCTCGCCAAGGTGGCAGTGGCCGCGTTCGTCGACTACTGGGTCAACGTCCTCCTTCTGACCGCGGTACTCGTCGCGAGCGGCCAGAGCGGCTACGTCGGCCTCGTCAAGTCGAACGCGCGCTCGACGTTGCTGCCGTTCACGCTGATGGCCTCGGCCTCGCTGATGCTCGTCGTGCTGTGGGAGCGCTCCCCCGCGCTCGCGGCCGCGCTCGTGGGGCCGCTGATCGCGATCGCTCTCTATCAGCGCTCGACGTTCCGCGAGCTGCGCGCGATGCGCCTCGCGCTGACCGATCCGCTGACCGGGCTCGGAAATCACCGTCACTTCCACGAGCGGCTGCAGCGCGAGCTCGTCGCCGCCGACGACGACGCCAAAACCCTATCGCTCTGCCTGATCGACATCGACAACTTCAAGCGGATCAACGACAGCTTCGGCCATCCGGCCGGCGACCGCGTCCTGTCGCAGGTCGCCGGGCGGCTGCGCCAGGGCGGCGAGGCGTTCCGGCTCGGCGGTGACGAGTTCGCGCTGCTGCTTCCGGGCCTGGACGAGCGCACGGCCGTGACCGCCGCCGAGTCGGTGATCGACCGGATCGCGTCGCTCGAGCTCGACGTCGTCGGCCCGATCACCGTGAGCGCGGGCGTCGCGACCTTCCCGATGCAGGGCGCCGGCCGCGACGAGCTGATCCGCCTGGCGGACAGCGCGCTCTACTGGGCGAAGGAGCACGGCAAGAACCGCGTGCGCGTCTACCGCCCAGACGTCGTCGAGCTCGCCGAGCTGAAGCGGCTCGCCGCCGGTCCCGACCGTGCCGCACGCTACCGAGCCGCGGCGTCGCTCGCCCAGGCCGTCGACGCGCGCGACGCGTACACCGGCAGCCACTCCGAGCGCGTCGGCGACCTTGCCGCGCGAATCGCGATCCGGCTCGGCATCGACGCCGAGCAGATCGAGCTCACGCGGCTCGCCGGCAGCCTGCACGACCTCGGCAAGCTCGCGATCCCTGAGGAGATCCTGCGCAAGCCGGGCTCGCTCACCGAGTCGGAGCGGCTCGTGCTCGAGCGCCATCCGCAGATCGGCTTCCGCATGCTCGAGAGCCTCGGCGTCGACCCCGTCGCGGACTGGGTGCTCCACCACCACGAGCGCTGGGACGGCACCGGCTATCCCGAGGGCCTCCACGGCGAGCAGATCCCGCTCGGCGCGCGGATCATCTTCGTCGCCGACGCGTTCGACGCCATGACGTCCGACCGCGTCTACCGGCAGCGGCTGTCGCCCGACGATGCGCTCGCCGAGCTCGAGCACTGCGCAGGCACGCAGTTCGACCCGGAGATCGTCTCGGCCTTCGCCGAGGAGGTCGGCGGGGTCAGGGCCGGCGTCCTCGCGTCGTAGGTTTGAGCCGGAGCGCCCCCGCGCAGGACCCCGGCATGGGAAACAAGCGACTCACAGACGGCCAGAAGCCGAATCCCGCCACGGGCGGCTTGCCGCCGAAGGGAGCCGAGGTCTTCCGCAAGGAGCGGCAGCCCGACGACGCGGACCCGCGCGCGAAGAGCACCGGGCACGGCAAGAAGACCGCCGACAAGTGGAACCAGTAGCGAACGTCGCATAGCTCCCCGACGCTGACCGCGCGAGAGCTGAACCGCGCGCTGCTCGCGCGGCAGCTGCTGCTCGAGCGCGCGAAGGTCCCGGTCCCGCGCGCGGTCGAACGGCTCGGCGGCATCCAGAACCAGTACGCGCCGAACGGGTACATCAGGCTCTGGTCGTGCCTGCAGGGATTCGAGCGGGACGTGCTGACGCGGGCGCTCGAGCGTCGGAGCGTCGTGCAGGCGACGTTGATGCGAGGAACGATCCACATCGTCTCGGCCGCGGACTTCTGGCTCTTCGCCGCCGGCATCCGCCGCGCCTACCGGCGGTGGTGGGACCGCGTCCACAAGGACGAGGCGAAGCGCGCCGACTCCGCGATCGCCGCGGTCGAGAAGGCCCTCCGCGGCCGGACGTGCACGCTCGACGAGTTGAACGACCTCTACCGCAAGACGGGCCTGCGCGGAGCCGCTCCCGGCCCGGAGCTCGTGCGCGTGCCGCCGGCCGGAACCTGGGAGAAGCGTCGCGCGCACGCCTTCGCACTGGCCGAGGACTGGCTCGGCCCGTGCACGGCGACCGAGGACGAAGGGCTGGAGCACCTCGTCCGCCGCTACCTCGGCGCCTTCGGCCCCGCCACGCGAAACGAGATCGCGAGCTGGTCGGGGATGCCCGTGACATGGCTTGCCGACACGCTCGACCGCATGCCGCTGAGGCGCCTCCGCAACGAGGAGGGGAAGGAACTGCTCGACCTGCCTCGCGCGGCCCTCCCGAACGCCGACACCGCGGCGCCCGTCCGGTTTCTGCCGACGTGGGATGCTGCCCTCCTTGTACACGCGCGAAGCGCCGGGGTTCTCCCGGAGCGGTACCGGTCCCTGATCTTCGACAACAAGGCTCCGCAATCGTTCCCCGTGTTCCTCGTGGAGGGGGCGGTCGCCGGGACGTGGAGGTTCGAGGACGGGAGCGTGCGGGTCGAGCCGTTCGAGCGACTCGCGCCCTCTGCCCGGCGGGAGGTCGAGGACGAGGCCGAGCGGCTCGCCGCGTTTCACTCCTAGCGCCGCGTCACGAGCAGCCGTGCACGCCGCTGGGAGGTGTGGCCGTGGATGTCGTTGAGGTCGATGAGCGCGACGTACGTCCTCGCAGGCTGCGGCCGGAAGCGCAGGACGACGTCGATTGTGCCCTGGAGGGGAACGATCGCACGCGCCTGCCCGATCACCGCGAGGTTCCCGCGCGTGTCGAAGACGCGGTACGTCATGCCGATCGGCGGGTCGCCCGGAACCTGATCCGCCTTGAAGTCGACGACCGACAGCGGAACGCGCGGATCGGGCCGCGGCGGGACGACGATCGTCGGGTTCGCGACGTCGTGCTGAGCCGCCTTGCTCCGGAAGGTGAAATACGACGGGTTCGGCTGGCTGTTCCGCCGCAGCACGCCGCTCTGCCACCGCTGCCCGACGGTGTCGCGGAAGATGTACCAGACGAACATCCCGACCGAAGGGACGTTGACGGACGCGTCGAACGCGCGGCCCAGATATGCAGCCTGCTGCGCGTAGGTGACCCCGCTGGGCTGCTCCGGTGCGGTCTGGTAGGCGAACTCCGTCAGCCAGAGCGGTACGCGTCGATGGAAGAGCGCCGTGAGCCGGCTCTCGAAGCGCGGCAGGTTCCCGACGCCGACGTTCGGCCAGGAGAACGACGCCGTCGGCGAGCCGCGGTAGCCCTGCGGGTACGGATGGTGCGCCCACGCGTCGAAGCGAAGTTGCGGTCGCGCTTGCGCGAGCAGCTGGGCGAAGCGACCGGGCGAGTGGCTCGCCTGAACGACGCCGCGCGGCCGGTCGCTTCCGCGCGGGGAGGTCTCGCCGATCGCGACGAGCGCCTGCGGGCTCGCCTTCTTGATTCCGGCTGCGCACGAGCGGAACATCGCCGCATACACCTTCGGCGCGACGTCCCGGCGATGCGCGTCGAACTGGGGCGACAGGAATTGCTCCTTGTTCGGCTCGTTCCACACGCTGTAGTAGCCGACGAACATCCGCCCGCGGTAGTGGCCTGAGTAGCGTGTCGCGAGTGCGGTGCAGAACCCGCCGAGGTCGGACGGCCGCGGTGACGCGTTCAGCTTGTGGCTCGCGCTCGCCCAGCGGGGCGTTCCCCAGACGGTGAGCAGGACGCGGATGCCGCGGAGCCCGCTCTGCCAGACGAGATCGTCAAAGCCCTCGAAGTGGTAGGCGGGATCGGCCGGGTCGGACGGATTGCGCGGTCGGGTCGGCGCGATGTCGTGCCAGTTGGCGATGACGCGGATCAGGCTCGTATGTGCCGTCGCCGCACGATCGAGCATCGCCAACCGGTCGTTCGCCCAGAGGAAGCTCGGTTCGTCCTCGAAGCCGACGAGCAGCGGTCGTGGCGTCGCGGCGGACGCGGCGGCCGCGAGGGCGAGAGCAGCGACGAGAGCGGCGGCGAGTCGGATCAGAGCGGAATGTTCCCGTGCTTTCGGCGGGGACGGGGCTCCCGCTTCGTCAGCGAGGTCTCGAGCGCGTCGATCAGCACGGGACGCGTTCGGCGCGGCTCGATCACGTCGTCGACGTAGCCGCGCTCGGCCGCCGTGTATGGGTTCGCGAAGCGCTCCTTGTAGTCGGCGATCAGCTCGGCGCGCCGCTCCTCCGGATCCGCCACCTCCTCGAGCTCCTTGCGGAAGACGATGTTCACGGCGCCCTCGGGGCCCATCACGGCGACCTCGGCGGTCGGCCACGCGAAGTTGAAATCGGCGCGGATGTGCTTCGAGCTCATGACGTCGTATGCGCCACCGGACGCCTTGCGCGTGATCACGGTGAGCGTCGGGACGGTCGCCTCCGCGTACGCATAGAGGAGCTTCGCGCCATGCCGGATGATCCCGCCCCACTCCTGGGCCGTGCCCGGCAGAAACCCGGGGACGTCGACGAATGTGACGAGCGGGATGTTGAACGCGTCGCACGTGCGAACGAAGCGCGCGGCCTTCACCGAGGCGTCGATGTCGAGCACGCCGGCGAGCGAGCGCGGCTGGTTGCCGACGACGCCGATCGAATGTCCGCCGAGCCTGGCGAAGCCGCAGACGATGTTCTCGGCGAAGCGCTCGTTCACCTCGAGGAACTCGCCGTCGTCGATCACGCGGCGGATCACGTCGTGCATGTCGTACGGCTTGTTCGGATTGTCGGGGATCAGCGTGTCGAGCTCCACGTCCTCGCGCGTCGGCGGATCGGTCGGCGCGGCGAAGGCGGGCCGATCGGCATTCGACTGCGGCAGGAAAGACAGCAGGTAACGCGCATCCTCGAGGCACGACGCCTCGTCAGGCGACACGAAGTGCGCGACGCCGGACTTCGACGCATGCGTCGTCGCGCCGCCGAGCTCCTCGAACGTGACCTCTTCTCCGGTGACCGTCTTCACGACGTCGGGACCGGTGATGAACATGTACGAGGAGCCCTCGACCATGAAGACGAAGTCGGTCATCGCAGGGGAATACACTGCGCCGCCCGCGCAAGGTCCCATGACGAGGCTGAGCTGTGGGATCACTCCGCTCGCCTGCACGTTGCGCCAGAAGATCTCGGCGTACCCGGCGAGCGAGACGACGCCCTCCTGGATGCGCGCGCCGCCGGAGTCGTTGATCCCGATCACGGGACAGCCGTACTTCAGCGCCATGTCCATGACCTTGCAGATCTTCTCGGCGAAGACCTCGCTGAGGCTCCCGCCGAAGACGGTGAAGTCCTGGGAGAAGACGAAGACGCGGCGGCCGAAGATCGTCCCGTAGCCGGTGACGACGGCATCGCCGTACGGCCGCCTCTCGCTCATGCCGAACTCGACCTCACGGTGGCGCACATAGCGGTCGAGCTCGACGAAGGAGCCAGGGTCGCAGAGCCCCTCCGCGCGCTCCCGCGCCAGCAGGCGTCCCTCGTCGCGCCGCCGCTGGACGGCGGCGTCGCTGCCGGCGTGGAGCGCCTCGTCGCGCAGCTCCTCGAGCTGCCGGAGCTTCGCTTCGGTGGACTGCTGGTCGTCGGTCGCGGCCACGGCCAGAGCGTACTCCCTTGGCCTTCCGGGCCACTCGGACTCCAGCTAGCCGGAATCCGCAGCCTCCGGCCAACGTGAGCCGGCAGATCCACGGTGGCGGTGCAGACGCGGACGCACCCGTACGCGAACCTCACACCGTTCATGCAGACTCAGGTTGGAAAGCGCAGACGCCGACTCATCCCGGCCCTGGCCGGACTGCTCGCAGTCGGAGTCGCGCTGGCCGGACTGCTGCTTGCTCTCCAGACGTCCGGCGCAACGAGAGCTGTCCAGCCGGCAGAGGTCGACTTCGGCCTGCCCTCGCGGGCCGGCCTCGAGCGGGTCGGCGCCGCGCCCCGAGGTTTCCCCGTCACGCTGCAGCTCGGCCTCGTCGCGGACCAGAGAGGCATCGCGAGCGCCGCCCGCGCGGCCAGCGATCCGTCGTCTTCCACGTACGGCCTCTACCCGACGCTGTCGGAGTTCGCGCGTCGCCTGGGTGCCCTCCCGGCGAGGCGGCGCGCGGTCCTCGCGGCGCTGCGTGCGGTGGGCGTCCGTGGAAGCGTCGACGCGACGGGGCTGCGCGTCACCGCGCCGACGACGATCGGCCATTTGGAGCGGCTGTTCGCGAGACGGTGGTCGCTGTACGCGACGCGGTCGGCCGGAGCCTTCGTCGCGCTGCCCGAGGGGCGGCCACGGATCCCGAAGGGGCTGCGGGGAAACGTCGACGTTGTGGCAGGCGCGAGCCCCTTCCTCAGTCGCCGACCGCGACTGACTCAGCCGGGGCGCGTGGAGGTGAGGTCGGCGGCGCCGACACCGGTCGGCGGACCATATGCGGGCGGCACGCCGACGCGCACCGGCACCGTGGGGACGAGTTGCCTGACCTTCGACGACCCGGCGGTGCTCGCCTCACCCGTCGGCCTCTTTCCCAACCAGCTTCTCACTGCGTACGGCATCGCCTCTCTGCACCGGCAGGGGTTGCGAGGGCAGGGTGTGAAGCTGGCCATCGTCGGCGAAGCACCGACGCCGCCCGCCGATGTCGCACTGTTCCGCGACTGCTTCGGGTTCGCCGGGACACCGTTGCGCACCCACGGAGGCGCGGGCGTCCAACCGATTCTGGAGAGCTCGCTCGACGCGATGGTGGTCTCTGCCGTTGCGCCCCGACTTGCGGCGTTCGACCTCTGGGTGCGGCCACTCGTCGACGACCAGGACGATGGAGACGTCGGCGGCTTCCTCCAGTTGCTCGCCGGTCCGCTCGAGGCCGCCAAGCGGGGCGTGTCGCTGCCCGATGTCGTCTCGGTCTCCTACGGGATCTGCGAGACGCAGGTGGCGCCTTACACCGCAGCGCGCACGCTCGTCGAGCGGCTGCTCGCCTCCTACGCGAGCCTCGGCATCACCGTCGTCGTTGCGGCGGGAGACAGTGGCTCCTCGACCTGCGCACGCGGCGTTCCGACCGCGAAGCTGACGGCCGCCGACAAGAAGCCGCGAGTCTCTTGGCCGGCGAGCTCCCAGTGGGTGCTTTCCGTCGGGGGCACGAACCTCACCCTCGACCCCGACAACGGCATCGCTTCCACCGGCGTCTGGAACGACACGTCCTTTCCGGCTCCGTACACGGCCGTTGCGGCGGGCGGAGGAGGAGAGAGTCTGTTCGCGCCGCGCCCGTGGTGGCAGCCGGCCAGGTCGTTCGCGCGTGCCGGCGCCCGGCTCGTTCCCGACCTGTCCGCGTTCGCCGATGCGAAGCCGGGCTACGCGATCGTCTGCTCGGCGGGCGTCCAGGGCTGCGGCGCAGCGCAGGGTCCGGGAAAGACCGTCGCCTTCGTCGGGGGCACGAGCGCCGCAGCGCCCCTCGTGGCCGGGATGATCGCCCTCTGGATCCAGAAGGCCCGGGAACAGGGTCTGCCGCGGGTGGGTTTCGCGCCACCGTTGCTGTACGCGATGGCGACGAGATACCCCACTGCGTTCGTCGACGTCACGCTTGGCAGCAACGCGATCTACGACGCCGTCCCGTGCTGCCGGGCGCGCGGCGGGTACGACCTCGCCTCCGGCCTCGGGTCACCGCGCGCGGATACCATCGCGGGCCACCTGCTCGGCCGCGGCCAGTAGCCACGGCCTGGATAGAGTCGCGCGGTGGGCAGCCTGGACCGTTCGACGATCTGGCCGTACGAGGACGGCGAGCCGGGCCGCTTCTACTACTCGCGCTATGCGAATCCGACCGTCGAGGAAGCGGAACGGCAGGTCGGCGAGCTCGACGGCGGCACGGCGCTGCTCTTTCCGTCCGGGGCAGGCGCGGCGTGTGCACTCGTCCTGGGACTGCTGAACCCCGATGACACGATCGCGCTCGCCGAAGGCTGCTACTACGGCACCGGCGTCCTGCTGACGGAGCTCGAGCGCTGGGGCCTCCGCCACGTCGAGTTCGACCAGACCGGACCGCCGCCGGACGGAGTGCAACTCGTCTGGCTCGAGGCGCCGTCGAACCCGTTCCTGACGATGCCGGACATCGCTGCGGCCGTCGCGCATCCGGCGCCGGTCGTCGTCGATGCGACCGCCGCGACGCCGATCCATCTGCAGCCGCTCGAGCAGGGAGCGGACTTCGTGCTGCACAGCGCGACGAAGTACCTCGCCGGCCACGACGACGCGCTGCTCGGCGCCGTCGTCTGCGCGGACCCGGAGACGGCCGAGCGGCTGCAGCGCTTCCGCGGAGTCGCCGGGATCGTTGCTGCACCCGACGTCGCGTGGCTGCTGCTGCGCGGCCTGAAGACGCTTCGCATCCGCGTCGAGCGGCAGACGGCGACGGCGCGCGAGCTCGCGGACCGGCTGCGCGCGCATCCGAAGATCGAGACCGTGCGTTATCCCGGGATCGGCGGCCTCATGTCCTTCGACGTCGCCGATGGGGAGGCCGCCCGCCGCGTCGAGACCGCGACCGAGCTGATCGTCAATGCCACCTCGCTCGGAGGGACGACGACGGTGATCGAGACGCGCGCCCGCTGGGAGGGCGACCGCGTCCCGTCCGGGCTGCTGCGGCTCTCGGTCGGGCTGGAGGATCCGGACGCGCTGTGGGCCGACCTCGAGCGCGCACTGGCTACATAGGACTCAAGTCCTCCAAGTCGTAGGCCGAAGGGTAGACAGGCTAGGCCATCTGGCCTATCCTTCAAACTCGTCGGATTATGAGTTTCCCGCATAGTCTGCGGTGATCATAAGCAGGAAAACACAAGTTTAATCGCGATCTGGGGTTCTGCGGCCAAGCCGTCCGGGCATACGCCCGAGACACACCGGGTCGTGCACGCGTCTGAAGCGAAGGAGCTCCCAGTGGCGGTCGGACAGCGAGTCGAGGGCGAACGGAAGCGGAGCGCGGCGCGCCGCGCCGCCGCGAAGGGTTCCAACGGCGCCGCGCCCACCGGCAACGGCCAGGTCGACGCGACCGAGCTCGTCCCGCTGCTCGGAGCGCTCCAGGCGCTCTACGACGGCGACTCCTCGGTCCGGCTTCCGGCCGCGAAGGGCGTCGTCGGCGAGCTGCACGGCGCACTGAACGCGCTCGCTGCGCGGCAGCGGACGATGGACAAGGAGCTCGCCCGGGTCAGCCGCGTGATCGGCCGCGAGGGCAAGCTGTCCGAGCGCGCCGAGCTGCCCGGCGCGGCCGGCTCGTGGGCCTCCATCGTCGCGGCGTTCAACACGCTGATCGACGACCTCGTGCGCCCCACCACCGAGGTCGCGCGCGTGATCGACGCCGTGGCCCAGGGCGACCTCGGCCAGAAGATGCAGCTGAAGATCGAGGGTCAGCCGGTCAAGGGCGAGTTCGCCCGGATCGGAACGACCGTGAACTCGATGGTCGACCAGCTCTCGTCGTTCGCCGACGAGGTGACGCGCGTCGCCCGCGAGGTCGGCACGGAGGGCAAGCTCGGCGGCCAGGCCCGCGTCAAGGGCGTCAGCGGCGTCTGGAAGGACCTGACGGACAACGTCAACACGCTCGCCGGCAACCTGACGAGCCAGGTGCGCAACATCGCCGAGGTGACGACGGCGGTCGCGAACGGCGACCTCTCGAAGAAGATCACTGTCGACGTCAAGGGCGAGATCCTCGAGCTCAAGAACACCATCAACACGATGGTCGACCAGCTGTCCGCGTTCGCCGACGAGGTGACGCGCGTCGCGCGCGAAGTCGGCACCGACGGCGTCCTCGGCGGCCAGGCGCAGGTCAAGGGCGTCAGCGGCGTGTGGCGCGACCTGACCGAGAACGTGAACGGACTCTCCTCGTCGCTGACGACGCAGGTGCGGAACATCGCCGCGGTCACGACGGCGGTCGCGAACGGCGACCTCTCGAAGAAGATCACCGTCGACGTCAAAGGCGAGGTGCTCGAGCTCAAGGAGACCATCAACACGATGGTCGACCAGCTCCGTTCGTTCTCGGCCGAGGTGACGCGCGTCGCGAAGGAGGTCGGCACGGAGGGCAAGCTCGGCGGCCAGGCGAACGTCGAGGGCGTCAGCGGCGTGTGGCGCGACCTGACCGAGAACGTGAACGGCATGGCCGCGAACCTCACCGACCAGGTGCGCAACATCGCGCAGGTCACGACGGCGGTCGCGAACGGCGACCTCTCGCAGAAGATCACCGTCGACGTCCGCGGCGAGGTCCTCGAGCTCAAGGACACGATCAACACGATGGTCGACCAGCTGCGGTCGTTCGCGTCCGAGGTGACGCGCGTCGCGCGCGAGGTCGGCACCGAAGGCCGCCTCGGCGGCCAGGCCAACGTCGAGGGCGTCAGCGGCGTCTGGAAGGACCTGACGGACAACGTCAACACCCTTGCCGGCAACCTGACGGGCCAGGTGCGCAACATCGCCGCAGTCACGACGGCGGTGGCGAACGGCGACCTCTCGAAGAAGATCACCGTCGACGTCAAGGGCGAGATCCTCGAGCTCAAGGACACCATCAACACGATGGTCGACCAGCTCTCGGCGTTCGCCGCCGAGGTGACGCGCGTCGCGCGCGAGGTCGGCACGGAGGGAAAGCTCGGCGTCCAGGCTCAGGTCGAAGGCGTCAGCGGCGTGTGGCGCGGCCTCACCGAGAACGTGAACCTGATGGCGTCGTCGCTCACCGACCAGGTGCGGAACATCGCCGAGGTCACCACCGCCGTCGCGAACGGCGACCTGTCGCGCAAGGTGACGGTCGACGTCCGCGGCGAGGTGCTGGAGCTCAAGAACACGATCAACACGATGGTCGACCAGCTGTCCGCCTTCGCAGACGAGGTCACTCGCGTCGCCCGCGAAGTGGGAACCGAAGGCCGCCTGGGCGGCCAGGCCGAGGTGGAGGGGGTCAGCGGCACCTGGCGGGACCTGACGGAGAACGTCAACTCGATGGCGTCGAACCTGACCGACCAGGTGAGGAACATCGCGCAGGTCGCCACCGCGGTCGCTCGCGGCGACCTGAACCAGAAGATCACCGTCGACGCGCGCGGCGAGATCCTCGAGCTGAAGAACGTCATCAACACGATGGTCGACCAGCTCTCCACGTTCGCCGACGAGGTCACCCGCGTCGCCCGCGAGGTGGGAACCGAAGGCGTCCTCGGCGGCCAGGCAGAGGTCGAGGGCGTCAGCGGCACGTGGCGCGGTCTGACCGAGAACGTGAACCAGATGGCCGAGAACCTGACGAACCAGGTGCGGAACATCGCGGCCGTCACGACGGCGGTCGCCCGCGGCGACCTGACGCAGAAGATCACGGTCGACGCGCGCGGCGAGGTGCTCGAGCTCAAGAACACGATCAACACGATGGTCGACCAGCTCTCGACCTTCGCGGACGAGGTCACGCGCGTCGCGCGCGAGGTGGGCTCCGAGGGTCGCCTGGGAGGCCAGGCGCAGGTCGAGGGCGTCAGCGGCACGTGGCGCGGCCTGACCGAGAACGTGAACTTCATGGCCGCGTCGCTGACCGAGCAGGTGCGGAACATCGCCGACGTGACGACCGCGGTCGCGAACGGCGACCTCTCGAAGAAGGTCACCGTCGACGTGCGCGGCGAGGTGCTGGAGCTCAAGGACACGATCAACGTCATGGTCGACCAGCTGTCCGCGTTCGCCGACGAGGTCACCCGCGTCGCCCGCGAGGTCGGCACCGAGGGCAAGCTGGGCGGCCAGGCAGAGGTGAAGGGCGTCTCCGGCGTCTGGAAGGACCTGACGGAGAACGTGAACACGCTCGCCGGCAACCTGACCGACCAGGTGCGGAACATCGCAGCGGTCACCACGGCGGTGGCGCGCGGCGACCTGACGCAGAAGATCACTGTCGCCGCGCGCGGCGAGGTGCTGCAGCTCGCCGACACGATCAACACGATGGTCGACCAGCTGTCGACCTTCGCAGACGAGGTCACCCGCGTCGCCCGCGAGGTGGGAACCGAAGGCGTCCTCGGCGGCCAGGCTCAGGTCGAGGGCGTCAGCGGCACGTGGCGCGACCTGACCGAGAACGTGAACGGTCTCGCCGCGAACCTGACCGGCCAGGTGCGCAACATCGCCGAGGTCACGACGGCCGTCGCCCAGGGCGACCTGTCGAAGAAGATCACCGTCGACGTCAAGGGCGAGGTGCTCGAGCTGAAGGAGACCATCAACACGATGGTCGACCAGCTGCGCGCGTTCGCCTCCGAGGTGACGCGCGTCGCCCGCGAGGTGGGAACCGAAGGCCGCCTGGGCGGCCAGGCCGAGGTCGAAGGCGTCAGCGGCGTCTGGAACGACCTGACGGACAACGTGAACTTCATGGCGTCGTCGCTCACCGAGCAGGTGCGGAACATCGCCCAGGTCACGACCGCCGTTGCGAACGGCGACCTCTCGAAGAAGGTCACCGTGGACGTGAAGGGCGAGGTGCTCGAGCTCAAGGACACGATCAACACGATGGTCGACCAGCTCTCGTCGTTCGCCGACGAGGTGACGCGGGTCGCGCGCGAGGTCGGCACGGAGGGCAAGCTCGGCGGCCAGGCGAACGTCAGAGGCGTCAGCGGCACGTGGAAGGACCTCACCGACTCGGTGAACGGCCTCGCGTCGAACCTGACCGACCAGGTGCGGAACATCGCCGAGGTGACGACCGCGGTGGCGCGCGGCGACCTCTCCCAGAAGATCACTGTCGACGCGCGCGGCGAGGTGCTCGCGCTCAAGAACACGATCAACACGATGGTCGACCAGCTGTCCTCGTTCGCCGCGGAGGTCACCCGCGTCGCGAAGGAAGTGGGCACCGAGGGCATCCTCGGCGGCCAGGCGAACGTCGAGGGCGTCAGCGGCACGTGGAAGGGCCTGACCGACAACGTGAACCAGTTGGCGGCGACGCTGACGACGCAGCTGCGCGCGATCGCGGACGTCTCCACCGCAGTGACCCAGGGCGACCTGACGCGCTCGATCACGGTCGAGGCGCAGGGCGAGGTCGATCAGCTGAAGACGAACATCAACCAGATGATCTCCAACCTCCGCGAGACGACGGAGCGGAACGCGGAGCAGGACTGGCTGAACTCGAACCTCGCGCGGTTCAGCGGCATGATGCAGGGGCAGCGCGATCTGCAGACGGTCTCACGCCTGATCATGTCCGAGCTGACGCCGCTCGTCGGCGCCGGCTACGGCGCCTTCTTCCTGATGCAGCACCAGGAAGGCGACGAGCCGGTCGCGCGGCTGCTCGCGAGCTACGGCTACAAGCGGCGCAAGAACGTCACGAACCGCTGGAAGGTCGGCGAGGGCCTCGTTGGCCAGGCGGCGCTCGAGAAGCAGTCGATCCTGATCACCGACCCGCCGCAGGACTACATCAAGATCGCGTCCGGGCTCGGCGAGGCGCCGCCGCGCAACGTGATCGTGATGCCGGTCCTGTTCGAGGACCAGGTGATGGCCGTGGTCGAGCTTGCGTCGTTCACGCCGTTCAGCGAGGTCCAGGGCGGGTTCCTCGAGCAGCTCTCCGAGACGATCGGCATCGTCATCAACACGATCCAGGCGACGATGCGGACCGAAGAGCTCCTGCAGCAGTCGCAGGGCCTGACGCAGGAACTGCAGGCGCAGTCCGAGGAGCTGCAGGCGCAGCAGGAGGAGCTCCGGCGCTCGAACGCGGAGCTCGAGCAGCAGGCGCAGACGCTCAAGGCCTCCGAGGAGTTGCTGCAGACGCAGCAGGAGGAGCTGCAGCAGACGAACGAGGAGCTCGAGGAGAAGGCGCAGCTGCTCGAGGAGCAGAACCGGCGCATCGAGATCAAGAACCGCGAGATCGAGCTCGCCCGCGCGGCGCTCGAGGAGAAGGCGGAACAGCTCTCGCTCTCGTCGAAGTACAAGAGCGAGTTCCTCGCGAACATGTCGCACGAGCTGCGGACGCCGCTGAACTCGCTGCTGATCCTGGCGAAGCTGCTCGCCGACAACGCCGACTCGAACCTGACCGAGAAGCAGATCGAGTTCGCGAACACGATCTACCAAGCCGGCTCGGACCTGCTCGAGCTGATCAACGACATCCTCGACCTCTCGAAGGTCGAGGCCGGGAAGATGGACGTGCAGATCAGCGACGTCAAGCTCGCCGACGTTCGCGAGTACGTCGAGCGCACGTTCCAGCACCTCGCGCACCAGAAGGGTATCGACCTCCAGGTCGAGGTCGTCGGCGCGAGCATCCCGCCGGTCGTCGAGACCGACGAGCAGCGCCTCCAGCAGGTGCTGAAGAACCTGCTCTCGAACGCAGTCAAGTTCACCGACGCGGGCGGCGTCACGCTCCGCATCGAGCTCGCCGATCCGACGATGCAGTTCGCAGGCGAAGCGCTGTCGCA
This sequence comes from Actinomycetota bacterium, assembly GCA_005884575.1. GTDB lineage: Bacteria > Actinomycetota > Thermoleophilia > Gaiellales > Gaiellaceae > AC-16. The sequence continues at coordinate 13,930 of VAWW01000023.1, read as the reverse complement.
GGCCGACGCGATCCTCGCGTTCTCGGTGATCGACAGCGGCATCGGCATCCCCGAGGACAAGCTGCGCCTGATCTTCGAGGCGTTCCAGCAGGCAGACGGGACGACGAGCCGGCGCTACGGCGGCACCGGGCTCGGGCTCTCGATCAGCCGCGAGATCGCCCGGCTGCTGGGCGGCGAGATCCGTGTCACGTCGAAGCCGGGCGAGGGATCGGCATTCACGCTCTACCTCCCGGCGCGGCATGTCGAGGTGCGGGCGGCCGTCTCGGAGATCGGCGACCTCGAGGCGAGGCTCGGCTCGCTCGTCCGCGAGGGCGCGGAGCTGAGCCGGGAGACGCGCGAGCTGCTCGACAAGAGCTCTGCGCCCGAGCTCGACCCCTCGCTGCTCCTGCCGAGTCCCGAGGTGCCCGACGACCGCGACGTGATCGACGAGGACGACCGCGTGGTGCTGATCGTGGACGACGACGCCGTCTTCGCCAAGACGACGCTCGACATCGCCCGCGAGCGCGGCTTCAAGGGGGTCGTCGCTCTTCGCGGCGACGCCGGCCTCGCGCTCGCCCACGACCTGAGTCCGGACGCGATCGTGCTCGAGATGAAGCTGCCGGGGTTGGACGGCCAGCAGGTGCTCGACCGGCTCAAGCGCCATCCCGAGACGCGGCACATCCCCGTGCACATCGTCTCCGCGGTCGACGACGGCAAGGCGAGCGCGCTTCGCGCCGGCGCCGTCGCCTACATGGAGAAGCCGGCGACGAAGGAGTCGCTCGAGTCAGCCCTGTCCGACCTCTCGACGTTCGTCGAGCGCGGCGTCCGCAATCTGCTGGTCGTCGAGGACGACGAGACGCAGCGGAACTCGATCGTCGAGCTGATCGGCGGCGGTGACGACGTCGAGATCACGGCCGTCGGCTCGAGCGAGGAGGCGCTCGCCGCTCTCGAGCGACAGCGGTTCGACTGCATGGTGCTCGACCTGAAGCTCCCGGACACGACCGGCTTCAAGCTGCTCGAGGAGCTGAAGAAGGACGAGCGGAACGCGACGCTGCCGGTGATCATCTACACGAGCAAGGAGCTGACCCGCCGCGAGGAGATGCGCCTCAAGAAGTACGCGGAGACGATCATCGTCAAGGACGCGCGCTCGCCGGAGCGGCTCCTCGACGAGACCTCGCTCTTCCTGCATCGAGTCGAGGCCCGGCTGCCGCAGGCGAAACGCCGGATGCTCGAGCAGCTGCACAGCGCCGAGGAGGTCTTCAACGGGAAGAAGATCCTCATCGTCGACGATGACGTGCGGAACGTCTTCGCGCTGACGAGCGTCCTCGAGTCGAACGGGATGGAGGTCGTCTACGCCGAGAACGGCAAGGAGGGCCTCGAGACGCTGTCGCAGAACCCGGATGTCGACCTCGTGCTGATGGACATCATGATGCCGGAGATGGACGGCTACCAGACGATGGAAGCCGTCCGGGAGATGCCGCAGTTCAGGGAGCTGCCGATCATCTCGCTGACGGCGAAGGCGATGCAGGGAGACCGCGACAGGTCGATCGCCTCGGGCGCGTCGGACTACATCACGAAGCCGGTCGACACCGACCAGCTGCTTTCGCTGATGCGCGTCTGGCTCTACCACTGAGGTGCCCGCGCCGGCCGTGAGCGAACCGCCGGCACTTCCTCGCCGGGCCGAGGATCTCGAGCGGCTCGAGATCGAGCTGCTCCTGGAAGGCGTCTTCCGCCGCTACGGCTTCGACTTCCGCGAGTACGCGCAGGCATCGCTGAAGCGCCGCCTCTGGCGGCGCGTCTACGCCGAGCACCTCGAGACGATCGCGCAGCTCCTCGACCGGCTGCTCCACGACCCGCGCTGCATGGAGCGGCTGCTGCTCGACCTCTCCATCAACGTCACCGCGATGTTCCGCGACCCGAGCTTCTATGTCGCCCTGCGCGAGAAGGTCGTGCCGCTGCTGCGGACGTATCCGTTCACGCGCATCTGGGCCGCGGGCTGCTCGACCGGCGAAGAGGTCTACTCGCTCGCGATCGTGCTGCAGGAGGAAGACCTCTACGAGAAGACACGGATCTACGCGACGGACATCAACGAGGCGGTGCTGGAGCGGGCGCGGACCGGCGTCTTCCCGCTCGACAAGATGCAGCAGTACACGCAGAACTACATCAACGCAGGCGGGCAGCGCTCGTTCTCCGAATACTACGTCGCCGCGTACGACAGCGCGCAATTCTCGCGGTCGCTCGTCGACAACGTCGTCTTCGCGCAGCACAACCTCGCGATGGACCGCAGCTTCAACGAGTTCAACCTGATCCTCTGCCGCAACGTGATGATCTACTTCGACAAGGCACTGCAGGATCGCGTCCACGCGCTGTTCTACGAGAGCCTGGAGACGTTCGGCGTGCTCGCCCTCGGGCACAAGGAGTCGATCAACTTCACGGCGTTCGCGGACCGCTACGAGGAGCTCGACTCGAACGAACGGATCTACCGGAAGGTCGCGTGAACGTCGCTCGCGTTCGGCTCGCTCCCGCGGGGGAACCTCCCGGTTCCCCCGGAAGGGAAACCCCTCCCCACGTTCACGCGGCGGAGGCCGCCGCGTGAACTACGAACTGATCGCGATCGGGACCTCCTGGGGCGGCCTGCAGGCGTTGTCGCGCCTGCTCTCCGACCTGCCCGCCGAGATCGGCCAGCCGATCGTGATCGCCCAGCACCGTGCGGTCGAGTCGCCGGAAGGCGCGCTCGCGCGCCTGCTGGAGCAGCACACCGACCGGGTCGTCCGGGACGCCGAGGACAAGGACACGCTCGAGCCCCGACACGTGTATCTCGCTCCGCCGGACTATCACCTGCTCGTCGAGGCCGGATCGCTCGCGCTCTCGACCGAGGACGCCGTGCAGTTCGCGCGCCCGTCGATCGACGTGATGTTCGAGACGGCCGCGGACGCGTACGGCGAGCGCGCGATCGGGATCGTCCTCACCGGCGCGAACGACGACGGCGCGGCGGGCCTGGCGAGGATCAAGGGGAGCGGCGGCGTCGCGATCGTTCAGGATCCGGACTCGTCCGAGCGGCGGCGGATGCCCGATGCGGCAATCGCCGCCGTCGACGCCGACGCGATCCTGCGGATCGAGGAGATGGGGCCCTTCCTCTACGGGCTCTGCTGCGAGGTCGCACGCGCATGAGCGTCGCGAACATCCTCCTCGTCGACGATCGTCCCAAGAATCTGCTCGCGCTGGAGGCGATCCTCGAGCCACTCGGCCAGAACCTCGTCTCGGTCGACTCGGGCGAGGCGGCGCTCAAGGAGCTGTTGCAGCAGGACTTCGCCTGCATCCTGCTCGACGTCCAGATGCCGGAGCTCGACGGGTTCGAGACCGCCGAGCTGATCAAGCAGCGCGAGCGGACGAGCCACATCCCGATCATCTTCCTCACGGCGATCTCGAAGGAAGAGAGCCACGTCTTCCGCGGCTACTCGGCCGGCGCGGTCGACTACCTCTTCAAGCCGTTCGAGCCGGAGGTGCTGCGCTCGAAGGTCGCGGTCTTCATCGAGCTGTGGGAGAAGACCGAGCAGCTGAGGCTGCAGTCCGAGCTGCTCCGCGAGCAGGCCCTGGTCGCGCTCCGGCGCGAGAGCGAGGAGCGCTACCGGCAGCTCGCGGATGCGATGCCGCAGATCGTGTGGACGTCCGCCCCGGACGGCGGCGCGACGTACTTCAACCGCCGCTGGTTCGACTACACGGGTATGAGCGAGCGAGATGCGGGCCCGCACGCCTGGCACATGGTCACCCATCCCGACGACCTGCCGCGAGTCGTGGCCCGCCGCGAGCAGACGCTCGCGAGCGGGGAGATCTTCGAGGTCGAGTACCGCTTCCGGAACGCGGACGGCGCCTACCGCTGGCACCTCGGGCGCGCTGTGCCGATCCGCGACGAGAGCGGCGAGATCGCCTTCTGGGTCGGCACGGCCACGGACATCCACGACCGCAAGCGCGCCGAGGAGCAGCGGAACTTCATCATCGAGGCGGCGGACATCCTGTCGAGCTCGCTCGACTACCGCGAGACGCTCGGCCGCGTCGCCCGGGCGGCGGTGCCCCAGATGGCCGACTGGTGCTCGGTCGAGATCGTGGAGTCCGACGGCTCGATCCGCCAGATCGCGAGCGCGCACGAGGACCCGGAGAAGGTGCTCTTCGCCCGCGAGCTGCAGGAGCGGTATCCGCCCGATCCGAACGCACAGCAGGGCGCACCCGCGGTCATCCGGACCGGCGAGCCGGAGCTCGTCCCGGAGATCCCGAAGAAGCTGCTTGACGCGGCCGCGGTGGACGAGATCCATCTCGGCCTGATCCGGGAGCTCGGCTTCCACTCCTGGATGTGCGTGCCGTTGATCTCACGCGGCCGGGTGCTCGGCGCGCTCACGTTCGTCGGAGCGGAGTCGGGCCGCATCTTCGACGGTGAAGATCTCGTGCTCGCCGAGGAGGTCGCGCGCCGGGCGGCGACGGCGATCGACAACGCGCGCCTGTTCCGCGAGTCGGAGGAGCGCGCGGAGGCTACGCGCGTGCTTGCGACGATCGGCGACGGCGTGGTGCTCGTCGACTCCGACGGCATCGTCCGGCTCTGGAACCAGGCGGCCGAGGCAATCACGGGCCTTGCCGCCGCGGATGTCGTCGGTCGTCCTGCAGCCGAGGCGCTGCCCGGCTTCGCCGAGAACGCGCCGCTCGTTCCCGTCGCGACCGAGCCGGGGAGGTCGGCGGGCATCGACACGGTCCCGGTCGAGATGAACGGCCGCGAGCTGTGGCTCTCGTTCTCCGGCGTCGGGTTCGAGGACGGGACCGTCTACGCGTTCCGCGACCTGACGAGCGAGCGCGCGCTCGAGCAACTGCGCCAGGACCTAGTCGCCACGGTCTCGCACGAGCTGCGCACGCCGCTGGCCGCGATCTACGGCTCCGCGCTGACGCTACGCCGCGACGACGTCCAGCTCGAGGAGGAGCTTCGGGACAAGCTGCTCGAGGTGATCGTCGAGGAGTCCGAGCGGCTCTCGGTGATCGTCAACGACCTGCTGCTAGCGAGCCAGCTCGACTCCGGCCGGCTGCAGCTCAACATCGAGCCCTGCGACCCGCGACAGCTCGCCGAGACTGTCGTCGACGCGGCGAGGACGCACCTGCCGCCGACCGTCGAGCTGATCGTGACGGCGCCGTCGAGGCTGCCAGCGGTGCAGGCCGATCCGGAGCAACTCCGCCAGGTGCTCGCGAACCTCGTGGACAACGCCGTCAAGTACTCGCCCGACGGCGGCACGGTCGAGGTCAGGCTCGAGGCGCAGGACGCCTTTCTCCGCTTCGCCGTCGCCGACCGCGGACTCGGGATCCCGGCGGGGGAGCAGCGGCGGATCTTCGAGAAGTTCTACCGCCTCGACCCCCAGATGACCCGCGGGATCGGAGGCACCGGCCTCGGCCTCTACATCTCCCGCGAGCTCGTGCGCCGCGTCGACGGCAAGATCTGGGTCGAATCCCGAGCCGGCCGCGGCTCGACGTTCTTCGTCGACATCCCGATCGCCCACCGGGGCTCGCGAAGCAAGTCCAAGGCGAAAGCTCTAGCGCGCGAAACCTAGGTCCGCCCGCGCTTGAGCGCGTGGCCCAAAACCACCACGCTCTTGGGCGACGGCGAAAAGCGCCCTCTGTTTTTAGACGGCGCCGCGAGCACACGCGGGGCGGGATGAACGCCCTTTGCACCCCGACCCGCGCAACGACGAGCTTCGACCCGCGTGCCGGCTACGACGAGTAGCTCGCGGCGCAGGCGCCACCGCGCTCGCGCCGGAGCCACGAGCGCCGGCCGAGCCGAACGGAGGAGGAGGGGGCTCACGGGGGAACCAGGCGGTTCCCCCGCGGGAAGGTGTGGCTAGCCGTACGTCCGTCCAGCCAATGTCGTGCCACGATGTGGTTCGATGCCGATGACTGTGCTGATCGTCGACGACCACCCGAGCTTCCGCGCCACCGCACGGGCGCTGCTGGAGGCCGAGGGCTATGACGTGGTCGGCGAGGCCGACGACGGCGCCTCCGCGATCGCGGCCGCGGAGGCCCTGCATCCGGAGCTGGTGCTCCTCGACGTGCAGCTGCCCGACTTCGACGGGTTCGAGGTCGCGGCGAGGCTTCGGTCGCTCAACGGCGCGACGCCCGCGATCGTCCTGACCTCGAGCCGGGACGGATCCGACTTCGGCCCGCTGGTCGCCGAGTCCGGCGCCCGCGGCTTCGTGCCGAAGGCCGAGCTTTCCGGCTCGGCGCTCTCTGCGCTCCTGGGATGAGCTACACCCGCCGTCTGTGGCTGAGCTTCTGGCCGGCCGCGCTCGCCGTCGGCGCATTGACGGTGCTGATCATCCTCCAGAGCAACCACGACGACCAGCGGGTGGTGACCGCCGTGCTCGGTCCCTTGGTCGGCTGGTCGTTCATCGCCGCCGGCCTCGTCGCATGGTCGCGCCGCCCGGCGAACCACACGGGCCGCCTGATGGTCGCGCTCGGCTTCGCCTGGGCGCTGACCGCACTGACCGAGGCGAACGACAAGTGGATCTACTCGACCGGCCTTGCGGTCGAGGCGATCTTCCTCGCCGTCTTCATCCATCTCGTGGTCTCGTTCCCGACGGGCCGGCTCTCTTCGCGTCTCGAGCGGACGATCGTCTTCGGCGCGTACGGGGTCGCAGTGTTCGCGAACGCGCTCTCCGTGCTCGTGGACCCGACGCCGATCCCGGACTGCAAAGGCTGCCCGCCCAATGCCTTCCTCCTCGCACCCAGCGACGCAGCCGCGACTGCCGTCCAGGTCGCAGCGGACGTCTGCGGAATCGCGATCGCGGCCGCCGTCGTCACGCTCCTGGTCCGCCGCTGGCGCCGAGCGACCCCGGCCGGAAGGCGGGTGCTCAGCCCGATCTACCTCTCGGGCGGCGCGACGATGATCCTGCTCGGGATCGCGTTTGCCGTCGATCCCTGGGCCGGAGGGTTCGCGGGCTTGCTCAAGCTGCTCGCTTCGCTCGCGTTCATCTCCGTCCCCTACTTCTTCCTCGCCGGGCTCATGCGAGCGCGCCTCGCGCGGGCGGGAGTCGGTCGGCTCTTCGTCGACGTCCCCGAGAACCCGAGTCCGGAGGAGCTGCACGCCGCTTTCCGCCGCGCGCTCCACGATCCGACCATACGCCTTGCGCACTGGCTGCCCGAGCGGCGCCTGTACGTCGACCTCGAGGGCTGGCCGTTCGACGAGGTGGAGGCAGGACGGACGCTGACGCCGGTCGAGTACGAGGGGCGGCGCGTCGGCGCCCTGATCCACGATCCGTCGCTCCTCGAGGAGCCCGAACTGCTCGAGGCGGCGGTGGCGAGCGCGCGCATCGGCCTCGAGAAGGATCGCTTGCAGGCCGAGCTGCGCGCGCGGCTGATCGAGCTCGAGCGCGAGCAGGACTTCGTCCGCACCGTCGTCGACACCGCACCCGCGCTCTTCTGCGTCGTCGACACGGAAGGGAACGTGATGCGCTTCAACGCCACCCTGTCGCGTCTGTCCGGCCTGCCGGACGACGACTCGGGGCGGGGCGAGCCCTTCACGAAGCTCTTCCTGCCGTCCGAGGACGCCGCAAGCTTCCACCTCGCACTGGCCGCCGCCGACGGCGAGGAGTTCGAGAGCGAGTGGCTCGGAGCGGGCGGTGGACGCCGGATCGTCGCCTGGTCCGTGATGCCGATCGTCGACGCGCAGGGTCGTCCGCGTCGGCTGATCTCCGGCGTCGACGTGACGGAGCGGCGACGCCAGGAGGCGCGCACCCGCGCGCTGCTCGACGCAATGCCGGACCTGATGTTCCGGATGACCCGCGAGGGCGTCTACGTCGACTATCACGCGCACGACGAGGTCGAGCTCGTCTCGAGCGAAGTGATCGGCCGGTCCGTCTACGACCGGCTCCCGCGTCCGGTCGCCGAGCAGGCGCTGGCGGCTGCACGGCGCGCGCTCGACGAGGGCGGCGTGCAGACACACGAGTACAGCCTCGAAGTGCGCGGCGTCGAGCGCCAGTACGAGGCGCGCGTGGTCGCGAGCGCCGCGGACGAGGTCGTCTCGATCGTCCGCGAGATCACCGACCGCAAGGAGCAGGAGCATGAGGTCCGCAAGTCGCGCGCGCGCATCGTCCAGGCGGCGGACGCGGAACGCCGCCGGCTCGAGCGCAACCTCCACGACGGCGCGCAGCAGCGGCTCGTCTCCCTCTCGCTCGCCCTGCGGCTCGCGGAGGCGCGGATTCCCGACCGTCTGGAGGGAGCGAAGCAGATCCTCACGGAGGCGCAGCAGGAGCTCGCGCAGGCGCTCGCGGAGCTGCGCGAGCTCGCGCGCGGCATCCATCCGGCGATCCTCACCGACCGCGGCCTCGCTGCCGCCGTCGAGGCGCTGGCCGCGCGCGCCCCGTTACCTGTCGAGGTCGCCGCCATGCCGGACGAGCGGCTGCCCGATGCGGTGGAGGCGGCGGCGTACTACGTCGTCGCGGAAGGGCTGACCAACGTGGCGAAGTACGCGGATGCCTCGTACGTGCGCGTCACCGTCGAGCGACGGAACGGCGTCGCGTCGGTAGAGGTTGCCGACGACGGCATCGGCGGCGCGGATCCGCGCGCCGGCACCGGGCTCCGCGGGCTCGCGGACCGGATCGAGGCGCTGGGCGGACGACTCGAGGTCGAGAGTCCGGCGACCGGCGGCACGCGCCTCTGGGCGCAGATGCCGGTCGGCTGACGCAGCGAGTACGCTCTCCCACGTGCGGATCGTGCTCGCCGACGACTCGATGCTCCTGCGCGAGGGGCTCGTCCGCCTGCTCGAGGAGGCGGGGTTCGACGTCGTCGCACAGTCGGGCACGGCCGACGATCTGCTCCGTCACGTGGCGATGCACAAGCCGGACGTCGCGATCGTGGACATCCGGATACCGCCGACGCACACCGATGAGGGCCTGCGCGCTGCGCAGACGATCCGCGAGAAGCATCCGGACGTCGGCGTCGTCGTCCTCTCGGCCCACGTCGAGCCCGGGTATGCGATGGAGTTGCTCGCGGACAATGCCGAAGGCGTCGGCTACCTGCTGAAGGACCGAGTGTCCGACCTGGAGGAGTTCGCCGGCGCGGTCCGGCGCGTCGGAGAGGGCGGGTCGGCGCTCGATCCGACGGTCGTGTCCGAGCTCGTCGGGAGGCGTCGCCGCGAGGATCCGCTCGAGGGCCTGACGCCGCGCGAGCGTGAGGTGCTGGAGGCGATGGCCGAGGGGCGGTCGAACGCCGCGATCGCGGGCCGACTGTTCGTGACCGAGCGCGCGGTCGAGAAGCACGTGACGAGCATCTTCCAGAAGCTGCGGCTGCCGACGAGCGATGAGAACCACCGGCGAGTGCTCGCGGTGCTGCAGTACCTGCGCTCGCTCGAATAGCGCCGCGCGAAATCGGCACTGATCCGGCACAGACACGTGCGCCTGTCGCGGGTATCGTCGACGGCGAGGGAGGCGGGTGAAACCCCACCCTTCTAGATGGGTGGGGGTCGCGCGCGCGTGTAACTAGAAGGTGCCGACAAGTCAGCGGCTTCGCGCGCTCCGCCCGCTTCGACCCCTACCGCCCGGGCGCGTCCTGGGCGTAACCTCCTCGCGTGGCCGCCGCGCTGCCGACCGGCACCGTCACGCTCCTCTTCACCGACATCGAGGGGTCGACCCGGCTCGTCCACGCGCTCGGCGAGGAGGACTGGGAGCCGGTGCTCGAGCAGCACCGGCGCATCGTCCGGTCCGCCCTCGCGGACGCGGGCGGGACGGAGATCGATTGCCGCGGCGACGAACTCTTCGCGGTCTTCCCCGACGCCGACGCGGCACTCGCCGCCGCCGAGGCCGCCCAGCGCGGGCTCGCCGCCTGCACGTGGCCGCCAGATTGCACGCTCCGCGTCCGGATGGGCATCCACACCGGCCGCCCGGCACTCGCGAGGCACGGCTACGTCGGCCTGGACGTCCACCGCGCCGCCCGGATCTGCTCGGCGGCGCACGGCGGCCAGGTGCTGCTGTCGACCGCCACGCGCGATGCGCTGACCGTGCCACGCGAGATCCGCGAGCTCGGCAGCCACGCGCTGCGCGGCCTCCCTCACCCGGAGCCGCTCTGCCAGCTCGTCCTGCCCGGGGTCCCCGCGGACTTTCCGCCTCCGAACGCCGAGCCCACGCCGAGCGGCCCACGGACCCGCGTCGTCCTTGCCGACGACTCCGTCCTGCTTCGCGAGGGCATCGGCCGCCTGCTCGAGGACGCGGGCTTCGAGGTTGCAGCGCAGTCGGGCACGGCCGACGACCTGTTGCGCGACGTGGCCCTCCACTCCCCCGACGTCGCGATCGTCGACGTCCGCATGCCGCCGACCCACACGGACGAGGGCCTGCGCGCCGCGAAGGAGATCCGCCGCCGGCATCCGGGCGTCGGCGTCCTCGTCCTCTCGCAGTACGTCGAGCCGGCCTACGCGCGCGAGCTCCTGGATGGGAGCCCCGAAGGCGTCGGCTACCTGCTCAAGGACAGGGTCGCCGACGTCGCCGAGTTCGCCGCTGCCGTCCGTTCGGTCGCGGCAGGCGGCTTCGCGCTCGATCCCGAGCTGCCCTTCCTCGGGGACTGACCGCCTCCTGCGGGTGCGGCCTGCCGCACCCGTGGACACCTGGCCGCCGCATCGCCGCGGTCCCGGCCCGGCGCGATTCTCCTGCCACCACCCCACGGCAAGGAGATCCCTGATGTCACCGCTCAAGCGCTCGAACAATCTGGCAGCCCGCATGGGCCGCTGGAGCGCGGACCACTGGAAGACCGCGGTCTTCGGCTGGCTCGCGTTCGTCGTCGTCGCCTTTGCACTCGGCAGCATTGTGGGCACCAAGCACCTCGCCGACAGCGATCAGAATGTGGGCCAGGCGCGCACCGGCGACCACATCCTCAACGACGCCGGCTTCCAGGAGGACAAGAAGTTCGGCGAGTTCATCCTGATCGAGTCGTCGAAGTACACGACGAGCGACCCGCAGTTCAAGTCGGCAGTCGCCGCAGCCACCGCCGTCGCCTACACGACTCCGACGACGAGTGACGTCCACTCACCGTACTCGCCGAGCTACAAGGCGCAGATCGCAAAGGGCGGTCACGCCGCATACGTCTCGTTCAACCTGAACGGCGAGTCCGCCGACGCGCAGAAGACCGTCGACGGGCCGATGGCGAAGGTCAAGGAGCTCGCGAAGAGCCACCCCGGCTTCACCATCCGCGAATCGGGCGACGCAAGTGCCGGCAAGGCGCTCGACAAGCTCTTCGGCTCGCAGTTCGCCAAGGCGTCGGCGATCTCGTTGCCGCTGACCCTCGGGATCCTGCTGCTCGTCTTCGGCGCCGTCATCGCCGCCGGCGTCCCGCTCGTTCTCGCCTTCTCTGCCGTCCTGGGCACGACCGGCCTGGTCGCGCTCGTCAGCCACCTGATTCCGATGGATCAGTCGGTCTCGGAGGTGATCCTGCTCGTCGGGCTCGCCGTCGGCGTTGACTACTCGCTCTTCTACGTCAAGCGCGAGCGCGAGGAGAAAGCCGCCGGACGCGGCTCCCGGGCCGCTCTCGAAGCCGCCGCCGCAACCTCCGGCCGCGCGGTCCTGATCTCCGGCTTCACCGTCATCATCGCGATGGCTGGCCTGTTCTTCTCCGGCGACAAGACGTTCTTCTCGTTCGGGATCGGGACGATGCTGGTCGTGCTGACCGCGATGATCGGCTCGCTCACCGTCCTTCCCGCTCTGCTCGCCAAGCTCGGCGATCGGGTCGAGAAGGGCCGCCTGCCCTATCTGCACAAGTGGAAGACCCGTAACAGCGAGCCGCGCGTCTGGAAGGCGCTGCTACGGCCGGTCCTCAAGCACCCGCTGATCGCAGCGGTCGCGTCGGCAGGCGTCCTCGTCGCGCTGACGATCCCTGCCTTCGGCCTGCACACCTCGATCTCCGGGCTCGACGCACTGCCGAAGAGCGTCTCCGAGGTGCAGACCCTCAACCGCGTTCAGGAGCTGTTCCCCGGCGGGCCGCAGCCGGCGATCGTGGCGATCAAGGCGAAGAGCGTCGACTCCCCGGCCGTCGCCCGCTCTGTCAACGAGCTCGTCGCCCGCGCCAATGCGACTCCGGGCATGCACAACGCCCAGGTCCTCCAGATCAGCAAGGACCGCACCGTCGCTGAGGTGACCGTCCAGCTGAACGGCGAGGGTACGGACGCGACGTCGAACAAGGTGCTCTCGACGCTGCGGAACGACGTGCTCCCGAACACGGTCGGCAAGGTCGCCGGCGTGAAGTACGCGACGACAGGCATGACCGCCGCGACGGCCGACTACAACAGCCTGATGAAGTCGCACGCTCCGTACGTGTTCGGCTTCGTCCTGCTGTTCGCATTCCTGCTGCTGATGGTCGCGTTCCGGTCGATCGTCATCCCGATCAAGGCGATCCTCCTGAACCTGCTCTCGGTCGGTGCCGCCTACGGCGTGCTCGTCGAGGTCTTCCAGAAGGGCCACGGCTCGAACCTGCTCGACTTCCAGTCCAACGGAGCCATCACCTCGTGGCTGCCGATCTTCCTCTTCGTGATCCTGTTCGGGCTGTCGATGGACTACCACGTGTTCATCCTCAGCCGGATTCGCGAAGCGTTCGACCGCGGCCTGAAGACCGGGGACGCCGTCGAGCACGGAATCGTCACTACGGCCGGCGTCGTCACCAGCGCCGCGGTCGTCATGGTCGGAGCGTTCGGCGTCTTCGCACTCATGCCGATCATCGACATGAAGGAGCTGGGCATCGGCCTCGCAGCCGCCGTCCTGATCGACGCGACGATCGTCCGCGCCGTGCTCCTCCCGGCCACGATGAAGCTGCTCGGCGACTGGAACTGGTACCTGCCGAAGTGGCTCGAGTGGCTGCCCCGCCTCGAGCACGAGGCGCCCGTCCGGTCGGCCGACGAGCCTGACCTGGCGCAGGCCGCGTAACTCGCTGCTGGAGCCGGAGGTGCGGATAACCGCACCTCCGGCTCTCGGGTCTCTCCCACTTACGTAGCCCGGTGTCCGCTGGCACCCTGAAACGGCAAGCAACGCAAGGGAGATCACGTCGTGCAGAGGGAGAACTTCGCCGCGCGAGCCGGAAGGTGGAGCGCAGCTCATTGGAAGACCGCCACCTTCGGGTGGCTTGCGTTCGTCGTCGTCGCGATCGTCGCCGGCATGGCCGTCGGCACCGTCAAGCTGACCGACGCCGAGCAGGGCACGGGCGAGACCGCGAGAGCACAGGGGATGCTGTCGGACGCGGGCTTCGCACAGCCCGCCGCCGAGAGCGTGCTCGTGCAGTCGAAGCAGCAGACCGCGAGCAATGCGGCGTTCCGCGCCAAGATCAACGAGGTGGTAGCGCGCCTGCACACGTTGAAGAACGTCGACGATGTCCGGTCGCCGCTCGCCCCCGGTGCGAACGGCCAGATCTCCAAGGACCGCCACTCGGCGCTCGTGCAGTTCAACGTCGCGGGCAAGTCGTCGAAGGCCGAAAAGAAGATCCAGCCGATCATGGACGCGGTGTCGGGCCTCCAGAGGCAGAGCCCCGGCTACACCGTCGCCGAGTTCGGCTTCGCGAGCGCGAACCACCAGCTCAACGACACGATCGGCAAGGATTTTCAGAAAGCGGAGAAGCTCTCCGTCCCGATCACGTTCGTGATCCTGCTCTTCGCCTTCGGCGCGTTCGTCGCCGCCGGCGTGCCGGTTCTGCTCGCGTTCTCCGCGGTGCTGGGCTCGATCGGGCTCGCGGAACTGATCAGCCACGTCTCGCACGCGTCCGACGCGACCAACTCCGTGATGCTGCTGATGGGCATGGCGGTCGGGGTCGACTACTCGCTCTTCTACCTCAAGCGCGAGCGGGAGGAGCGCCGCGCCGGACACGGCGAGGATGCGCTCCACCGCGCAGCAGCGACCTCGGGTCAGGCCGTGCTGATCTCGGGCGCGACCGTGCTGATCGCGATGGCCGGCATGCTGTT
>VAWW01000022.1 GCA_005884575.1 Actinomycetota bacterium | reverse complement strand
CGCTCCAGGGCGGGACAGCGATGTCGTGCACGTTGAATCCCGGCCCGACCGGCGACACGTGCGTCTCGTACACGATCGACCTCGGCCCGGCTGCGACCGCGCCGAGTGCGATCTGCATCTACGGCTACAGCGCCAACGGCACGAAGTTGAACGACCGCGCGCCCGACACGGACTGCGTCAGCCTGACGCTCGACTCCGGTCTGCCGGGCGGCTTCTTCAACTGAGCTCGAGGCGGGCGCGTCCGGAGACGCTCCGGGTGCGCCCGCGCGAGTCCGCCGCAAGCGCGAGCGCCCGCTGCTCCGCGTCGGTCACGCCCATCTTCCGGAACTGCACAGCCGCCTCGTCCGCCTTGAGCGCGGCGAGCTCGAAGTCCGCCACGTGCGCCGCGATCAGCGCGAGCGTCTGCGTCGCGTCGGCGACGGTGTATCCGTTGCCGATCGTGTGGGCGAGGTCGAGCGCGCGCTCGCAGTACGTGCGCGCCTCGTCGACGCCGCCCGCGTAGAGCAGCTTCTCGGCGAGGTTCGCGTAGCCGGTGGCGCGACCGGATCCGTGCGCAATCCGTTCGAACTCCTCGATCGCGCGCCGGTCGCAGACGATCGCCTCGTCGAGGCTGCCGCGCTGCAGTTGCACCATGCCGAGGTTGAGCAGGCAGCCGCCGATCTCCTCGACGCTGCCGATGCGCTCGGCCGTCTCGAGCCCTCGCTGCAGCTCGGCCACCGCGTCGTCGAGCCGGCCGAGCCGGACGTAAACCGCGCCGAGGATGCGCGCGGCCGTCGCGCGCCCACGCAGGTCGTCGCGCTCCTCGAAGATCTCCCGCGCCGCCAGTCCGTGCTCGAGCGCGTCCTCCAGCCGGCCCTCGACCTCCTCCGCGCGGCTGAGCTGCAGGAGGAGCTGCCCGACAACAGAGGTTCGTTGGTTGCCTGCGGTCTCGATCCCGGCGCCGAGCACGTCTGCCGCCTGGGCGAACCGGCCCGCGATCGAGAGCGCCCAGCCGGCCTCGAGCCAGAGCGGCAGGACGTCACCGCCACGCATGGACTCGCTCGCGAAGGCGTCGTCGACGACTGAAAGCGCCTCCCAGTACTCGCCGCGCTTGCGGTGCACCGCAGCGAGCCCGCGCCACGCACGGGCGTCGCCCGTCTCGCGCCGCACCGTCTCATAGAGGTCCGCGGCGGTGTCGTAGTTGCCGACGAGCTCATGCAGGTCGGCGAGCTCCAGCTGCAGCTCTGTGTCCTCCGGCACGAGCTCGGCGCAGCGGGTGAGGTGGAGGATCGCCTCCTCGTTGGCGTACAGCCGCCGGGCGCGCGCCGCCGCGCGCAGTAGGTACTTGACCGCCTTCGGGCCGCCACCGCCGAGGTAGAGGTGACGTGCGAGCAGGTCGATCGTCTCGTCGCCCGCGCCGTACAGCTCCTCCGCGTGCTCCGCGACGCGTCGATGCAGATCACGCCGCTGCTTGCGGAGCAGGCGCGCGTACGCGACGTCCTGCACGAGTGCGTGATGGAAGACGAGCGTCTCGCCGCTGCCGTCGAGGAAGCCGCCGGCGACGAGCTCCGGGATCATGCCGAGGTCTCCGCCGACCGCGGCAACCAGCGCCCGCGGCGCGCGGCGCCCGATCACTGACGCGGCCTGGAGCGTCGAGGCGGCGCCGCGCGAGAGCGAGTCCATCCGTCCCGACAGCACCTCCTCGATCGTCGGCGGCAGCTCGCGGGCGTCCCAGCCCGCACGAATGTGCCAGCGACCGTCCGCCTCCGCGAGCGTGCCCGACTCCTGCAATGCACGCACGAGCTCCTGGACGAAGAACGGATTGCCGGTCGTGCGCGCGCCGATGAACGCCGCGAGCCCGGGCGGCGGTGCGGCGCCGAGCTCCGCCGCGAGCAGCTCCTCGACGCCTCGCTCGTCGAGGGGCGTGAGGACGATCCGGGTTCGCGTGGGGGCGAGCTCCGCGAACACCGGCTCCGCTTCGGGCCGGGCGCTGAGCACCAGGGTTGCGGAGCCGCGGCGGACGAGCTCGCCGACGAGCGCGTGCGACGCGGCGTCGATCCAGTGCGCGTCCTCGAGGGCGAGGACGACCGGCGCGAGGTCTTCGAGCCAGCGCGCGATCGAGTCGTGGAGCCCGCGCCGGAACGCCTCGGGCTCGAGCTCCGACCCACCGTGGCCGAGCAGCTGGGAGACGAACGGATCGCCGGCCGGGCCGTCCTCATTCCGCAGCAGCTCGGCGAACGGCCAGTACGGCAGCGCGGCGCCGTAGGACAGGCAGCGTGCCTGGAGCCACGCGCCGGCGGCACGGTGTCGCGCCTCCGCCAGCAGCCGCGACTTGCCGACGCCCGGCTCGCCGGTGACCGTGACGACGCCTCCGGCGGCCAGCGCCTCGTCGAGCGCCGCGAGCTCGCGGTCGCGTCCGACCATGTGGCTGCGCCCCGACCGGGTAGCGAACTTTCGCTCTCCGAGCAGTCGCCATGCGCGGACGGGCTCGCTCTTCCCCTTCAGGGTCAGCTCGCCGACCGGCTCGAGCTCGAACAGGTGCTCGGCGAGCCGCAGCGTCGTCTCGCTGACGTACGTCTCGCCGGGCGGCGCCGCCGACTCCAGCCGCTGCGCGAGGATGACGGAGTCGCCCAGTACGGCGTAGTCGGTGCGCGCCTCGCTGCCGATGATCCGCGCGATCCCGTGTCCGGAGTTGACGCCGACGTGCAGCGTCAGCCCGCGGGCGTCCTCCGGCAGCTCGTCCTTCATCCGCTCGAGCTCGGCGTGCATCTCGAGCGCGACCCGGAGTGCGCGGGCCGCGTCGTCGTCGTGGCTGACCGGCGCGCCGAAGAGCGCGAGTAGCGCGTCGCCGGCGAACTTCTCGACGAAGCCGTCGTAGCGGCCGACGACCGACGACAGCGCCGAGACGACCGGATCGATCACCTCGAGCAGCTCTTCGGGATCGAGCCGCTCGGCGAGCGGGGTGAAACCGGAAATGTCCGCGAAGAGCGCGGTCACGAGGCGCCGCTCCTCCGCCGAGGCGGCCTCGGGAGCCTTCGCACCGCAGTGGCCGCAGAAGCGCGTCCCTTCCGGGTTCGCGCTGCTGCACGCCGGGCATCCCCACTCGGCCATTTCCGACAGTTTCGCAGCTTTCATCCCGCTTGAAAATGCGTTTTGATGGTGCCATGGCGAGCACCCTGTCTGATGCGCAACTCGTGGCACGCTGCCGGAGCGGCGACCAGGCGGCCTGGAACGAGCTCGTCGAGCGCTTCTCCCGCTACGTCTATGCCATCTCCGTCCAGGCATTCCGGCTCGCGCAGCACGACGCGGAGGACGTCTTCCAGGAGGTCTTCGCGCGCGTCTACCAGCACCTGGGCCGGCTCCGGAGCGACGAGGCGATCCGCCCCTGGATCGCCCAACTGACGCGCCGTGTCTGCATCGACCGGCTCCGCTCCGGCAGTCGCGAGGCGCCGGCGGTCGACGAGCTGCCCGACGAGGGGCAGGAGGACGAGACGATCGCCCACCTCGACGAGGCCATGGCCGTCCGGGAGGGGCTGGACGATCTGGGCGACCCGTGCCGCGAGATCCTCGACCGCTTCTTCTGCCGCGACGAGAGCTACCGGACGATAGGCGAGGCGATGGACATCCCCGCCGGCACGATCGCCAGTCGGATCTCCCGCTGCCTCGCCAAGCTGCGAGAAGCCCTCGAAGGGAAGAAAGCCGGGGCGGAGCCCGTCTAGCGAACATGCCGAACCATTACTTCGAAGAAGAGCGAATCGCCGAGCTGCTGCGGGCCCTGCCGCCCGCGCCGGAAGGGTGGGTACGCGCAGCCCAGGAGCTGCCGCTCGCCCGGATGGGGCTGGACGAGATCGTGCGTCGCGCCGAGGAGGATGCGGCCTTCCGCGCCCGCCTCGTGGCCGACCTCGAAGGAGCCCTCGCGGCGGAGGGGATCGAGCCCGCCCCCGCGCTCCTCGATGCCGTGCGCGACCGCCTCGACCTCGATTACTAGCCATCCGCGCGGCCGCAGGTCGATAATCGTCGTCGGTGACGACGACCGAGTTCCTCGACCTGCGGCTGCGCGAGCTGCTCGATCGCGTCGCCGCGCCGGAACCCGCCCCGGGAGGCGGGTCGGTCCTCGCTCTCGTGGCCGCCCTGGCCGCGGGGATCCTGGCCATGGCCGCGCGCGCGTCGGCCGACTTCTGGGAGGACGCGGGCGGGGTCGCTGCGCAGGCGGAGATGCTGCGGGCCCGTGCGGCGCCGCTGGCCCAGGTCGACGCCGAGACGTACGAGCGCGCACTGGCCGTCCGCGACGACCACGCCGAGCTCGATGAGGAGCGTCGCGACTGGGAGATCGGCAGAGCCTTCGCGGCGGCCGCCGAGCCGCCTCTCCAGATCGCCCGCGTCGCGGCCGACATCGCCGAGCTGGCGCAGGAGGTGGCCTCCCGGGCCGACCAGCGGCTCCGCCCGGACGCCCTTGCCGCTGCCGCACTCGCCTCGGCCGTCGCCCGGGCCTGCGCCGAGCTCGTGGCCGTGAACCTGACGGCGACGGAGGACGATCCACGGGTGCGCGAGGCCCATTCCCATGCCGAGGCCGCCCAACGGGCCGCTGCGACGGCTTTCGCTGCCTGATTCGTTTCCCTGAAAGGGGGGAGATGGGCCGCGAGCTGGACGGCCGATGACGCAAGCGTGGGCGAGGAGGGGTTCCTTCGATCCAATGCAGACCGGCTTGCCGAGGCGCTGGCCGGCAGCCGCAGCGTTCTCGCGACCGTCGACGAGAGCGAGCGGCCCCGCCGCGCCGACGCGATCGATCATTTTGCGAAGTACGTCGAGCTGCTCCGGCAGACCACGGCGGCGACGCTGATGCGCTACTCGTTCAAGCGGGAGTTCGCCGACGGGCGCTGGGACGTCGCCGAGACCGAGCTCCCCGCCGAGCCGCTCATCGGCGAGTACGTCTGGTTCGCCGACACGGGTGCGTGGAAGGTCTCCGGCGTCCAGCGGGTCGCCCGCCCGGTCGGGCAGGTGCCGCCGCACGAATTCTTCGCCTGCGCCCCGGCCGCCTAGGCTAAGCGCTCGGCGAGATACCGAAGCCCGAGCGGGTAGCGGTACTCGATCGCGCTGTGCGTCCCGTCGAACAGCTCGAAGAAGACGTCCGTGACGCCGACGCGCTCGAGCGCGCGGCGGAACGCCTCGGCGCCGAGGTCGAGGAAGAACTGGTCGCGCTTGCCGCAGTCGACGTAGATCGCGCGGAGCGAGCGGGCCGCCTCGGCGCGCGGCTCCACCATCCGCACCGGATCCCACGCGAGCCAGCGGGCCCAGACGTCGTCGAGCAGCTCGCCCGTCCCGGGGTCGAACGGCACCCTGACCGTCCCGTCCTCGTCGGCCGAGTAGCAGGCGGCCATCGTCCACGCGTTGAGCAGGATGTGATCCGCGCTCTTCGCGAAGGCGGGCCGGCTGCTGAAGTCCTCCCAGAAGCGGTCGAACGAGCCGTCGTAGGAATCCCGCAGAGCCCGCACGGCGTCGCGGAACTCGGGCAGGTAGCACGTTTCGAAGAGCGCATCGCCCGCGTGCGTCGCGAGGCCCCCGAACAGATCCGGGCGGAGCAGGGGCGTGATCATCGCCCCGTAGCCGCCGCTCGACTTGCCGCTGATCCCGCGGTGCGCCGCGTCCGCCAGCGTCCGGTAGCGCGCGTCGACGAACGCGACGACGTCTTCGCAGAGGTAGGTGTGGTAGCGGCCGGTCGCAGGCGAGTCGACGAACTGGCTGCCGCCGAGCGACGTCCAGGCGTCGACCCAGACGACGATCGCCGGGGGCGGCGCGTCGTCCGCCGCGAAGAGCGCGTCGACGAGCTCGAGCGGGTTCGGCCGGAAGGCGGAGCGGTTCGCCCACATGTCGAGCTGTCCGGTCAGACCCTGGATCACGTAGAGGGAGGGGTATCGGCGCTCGCGCTCGTCGTCGTAGCCCGGCGGCAGCGAGACCCAGAGCGGCCGCACGTGCGGGTCGCCGAGCGCATTCCCGCGCAGCGCCTCGCTCTCGATCTCGACGTGCTCGAGGCGGCCCGCGAACTGCTTCGACCAGGGCTCCATCCATCCGATTCTGACCGCTAGGCTCGCGGCGGTGCGCAGGCTGCTCCTCCTCGTCCCGCTCGCGCTGCTTGCCGCTGCGTGCGGCCAGACGGCCGCGAAGCCGTTCGCTGCCGGCCCGACGGCGAGCTGTCTTCGCACCAAGGGCTTCCAGGTCTCGACGAAGGACGCGGACATCGGCCTCGTCGCCTCGACGGCCGCGAACGGCGGGCTCCTCGCGACGCCCAAGGGCGGCGGCAATACCCTCGTGCTCGCCTTCGCCGCCGACGGCAAGGGCGCCGGCAGCATCGAGGGCGCGTTCCGCCGCTTCGCCCCGAAGAAGCTGCGACCGCACCTGGGCGACGTGATGAGCGCGAAGCGGAACGCCGTCCTCCTCTGGACGGTCTCGCCGACCGCCGAGCAGCAGGCCACGGTCCTCGCCTGCCTCCGTTCCTGAGATACCCTTTAGCCATGGCCGAATACGGAACGATGCGCGTGAAGAGCGGCCTCGCCGAGATGCTGAAGGGCGGGGTGATCATGGATGTCGTCAACGCCGAGCAGGCACGGATCGCGGAGGAGTCCGGCGCCGTCGCCGTGATGGCCCTTGAGCGCGTCCCGGCCGACATCCGCGTCCAGGGCGGCGTCGCCCGCATGTCCGACCCGGCGATCATCCGCGAGATCCAAGACGCTGTGACGATCCCGGTCATGGCCAAGTGCCGCATCGGCCACTTCGCCGAGGCGCAGATCCTCGAGGCCCTCGAGATCGACTACATCGACGAGTCGGAGGTGCTGACGCCGGCCGACCTCGAGCACCACGTCGACAAGTGGAAGTTCACCGTCCCGTTCGTGTGCGGGGCCACGAATCTCGGCGAGGGGCTCCGCCGGATCGCCGAGGGCGCGGCGATGATCCGGACGAAGGGCGAGGCCGGCACGGGCGACATCGTCAACGCCGTCACGCACATGCGCGCCGTCTTCGGTGCGATCCGCAAGCTCGGCTCGCTGGCCGAGGAGGAGCTCTACACCGCGGCCAAGAACCACCAGGCGCCCGTCGAGCTCGTCAAGTGGGTCGCGGAGAACGGCCGCCTCCCGGTCGTTACGTTCACCGCCGGCGGGATCGCGACGCCCGCCGACGCATCACTCTGCATGCAGCTCGGAGCCGACGGGGTCTTCGTCGGCTCGGGGATCTTCAAGTCCGGCGATCCTGAGAAGCGGGCGAAGGCGATCGTCGAGGCAACCACGCATTTCCGGGATCCCGAGGTGCTCGCCCGCGTGTCCGCGGGACTCGGCGAGCCGATGGTCGGCATCTCCGCGAGCTCGCTCGCGCCGGAAGAGCTGCTCGAGACGCGCGGCTGGTAACCCGGCGCCCGGCGCCGTAACCCGCCCGCCTCCTCCGGCGTTTTACGACTTTGAAAGTCGTATGGACCGGCGGCGTCCGTGCGGATGTTGCCGGCGGCGCAACACGTCAGGGGAGAACGAAGCGTGCAGGAAGGCGGCCATCGAGGCATCGTGGTGACCCACGATCGTCCGGGCGTCGCCGTCGTCTCCCTGGCCGGCGAGCACGACCAGTACACAGCGCCGAAGCTGTCGGCGACCCTGGCCGGCCTGCTGAGCGAGGGCTCGCACATCGTCGTCGACCTCCGCCGGGCCGAGTTTCTCGACTCGACGGCGGCTGGGGCCCTGCTCGTGGCCGACCAGCGGGCGACGGCCGCCGGCTCGCGGCTGGTGATCGTCCTCACCGACGACTCGCCCGGACCGGTGCGCCGGCTCTTCGACACGGCGCGGTTGGGGACGATCCTGACCGTGGCGTCCTCGTTCGACTGCGGGCTGGAGCTCGCGAAGCCGTCTTTACAATCGGAGGACTGAGCGACCGGCCGCGAATCGGCGTCCTGGCAGTCCAGGGGAACTTCCGCGAGCACGCGGCGATGCTCCGCGGGCTCGGCGCCGAGGTCGTGGAGGTGCGCAAGCCCGAACAGCTCGACGGGCTCGACGGACTCGTCATCCCCGGCGGTGAGTCGACGGCGTTCATGCGCCTGATGCGGCTCTACGGCCTCGACGAAGCCCTACGAGGGTTCGAGCGTCCGATCTTCGGCACCTGTGCCGGGATGATCGTCCTCGACCGGGACCATCTCGGCCTCGGCGACTTCCGCGTCCGCCGCAATGCCTTCGGCCGGCAGGTGGCGAGCTTCGAGACGGACCTCGACCTCGGCCACGGCGACGAGCCGCTGCGGGCCGTCTTCATCCGCGCGCCCTGGCTCGAGGAGGTCGGCCCGGAGGTCGAGGTGCTGGCGGAGGTCGACGGGCGCCCGGTGCTCGCGCGGCAGGGCCGGATCCTCGTCGCCGCGTTCCACCCGGAGCTGACCGACGATACTCGCGTCCACGAGATCTTCCTGAACGCGGTCAGAGAGGAGTCGAGTGTCCGGGCATAGCAAGTGGTCGTCGATCAAGCACAAGAAGGGCGCGGCGGACGCGAAGCGGGGCAAGCTCTTCTCGAAGCTCTCGCGCGCGATCATCGTGGCGGCGAAGGAGGGCGGAGGCGATCCGTCCGGGAACCTCGCGCTCCAGAACGCGATCGAGAAGGCGAGGAGCTACTCGATGCCGAAGGAGAACATCGACCGCGCGATCGCGAAGGGCTCGGGTGCGGACGCGGACGCGTCCGATTTCGAGACGGTGATCTACGAGGGCTACGGGCCCGGCGGCGTCGCGGTGATCGTCGAAGCGCTGACGGACAACCGAAACCGCACCGCCTCGGACGTCCGTCACCTGTTCGCGAAGAACGACGGCAATCTCGGCACAGCCGGCGCCGTCTCGTGGCTGTTCGAGCGGCGCGGCGTCGTGCTCGTGAACGCCGACGGCGTCGACGAGGATGAGCTGACGCTGGCCGCCGCCGAGGGCGGCGCCGACGACGTCGAGCTCGACGGGACGACCTTCCAGATCGTCGGCCCCGTGGAGACCCTCTCCGCGGTGCGCGAGGCCGTCGAGGCGGCCGGCTTCAGCGTCGACTCGGCGGAGCTGACGATGGTGCCCAAGACGACCGTCCAGGTGGAGAGCGAGAACGACGCGAAGAAGATCCTCCGCCTCGTCGACCAGCTCGAGGACAACGACGACGTCCAGGACGTCTACGCGAACTTCGATATTCCGGAGCGGGTGCTGGAGGCGGTCGCGAGCTAACAGAAGGCGTACGACCGCTCACCCGACTGAGGGAAGCGGCCGAGCCCGATCCCGGGCACCCTGCGGCGCGTGAGAGGGGTCCTCGCCGCCGCCGCGCTTGCCTGCGCGCTCGTCCTGCCCGCCGCCGCGCAGGCGTCGTTCATCGTCGACCGGAACGCGAGTGCCGCCTCGCTCCGGATCTCCGGCCAGACCGCGATCGTCAACTGGACGAGTCGCGGCGCGCGCCGCTCGGTCGTGCTCGCAGGCGCGGTCAACTCACAGCCGCCGAGCCAGAGCGTCCCCCAAGCCTCCTTCCACGCGGCTTACCGCTACGGCGCCCAGGCGGGCGGCTCGTGCCGCCCGTACACGGGGCCCGCGCTGCTGTTCCTCGTCGCGGCCTGCGACGCGCCCGACAGCAGCCACTGGGCGCTCCAGAGCTGGCAGCGTCTGCAGCCGAATTACGGCGGTCACAGCGCCGACTCGGAGCTCCACGCGTCCCACTGGACGGGTGACCTGCCGACGATCGAGGTCTGGCTCGACTGGTCGTACGACGGCCGCTTCCAGCACGTGTTCGGCCGCTACACGTACCAGGGTCAGCCGGTACACGGCTTCCGTTCGACGGGCGTCGGCTCGCCGCTCGATCCGTACGGCCGGAACCTGTACCTCGACACGCTCGATTCCCGCTACGGCCCCGGCTGGCGGCGCGAGAGCTCGTTCCTCGCGCACAAGCCGACGGGCGTCTTCTGCTACGGCTTCTACCTTCACGGCGGCGCGCCCGGCATCGGGTCGGCGTACCGGCTGTCGGCGCAGGGCCCCGGGGTGACGCCGATCGTCTCCTGGAGCGGCCAGGCCCTCCCCGAGTACGACGCTGCGGTCGAGCAGCAGATGAACGACCTCCAGCGGTCGTTCGGCGACCGCCTCTGCCGCCACAACTAAAACTGGCTACGTCTTCGGGTTCGCGACCGTCAGCTCGAAGTCGACCTTTGCGCCGACGAGCGCGCCGAGCGCGGTCTTCAGGTCGGCCGGGACGTCGAAGCCGATGTCGACGCTCATCACGAGCTTGCGCAGCAGATGATCGTCCTTGCCGCTGTAGAGGACGAAGCTCGACGAGCGGACGGCTTCCTGCAGGCGCTTCCGCTCGTCCGCCGTCAGCTGCCGGGCGTGGCGTCCGGAGAGCCGCTCGACCTCGACGAGTGCGGTGGCCGCCTCGGCGAGGTCGATCGTGCCCGAGACCTTGTCGGTCTTCGCCCCGCTGACGAGGCCGCCGTCGGAGGCCTTGGGATTCTTGACCCAGGTGCCGATCGCGAGGCGGGCGCCGCTCCCCGACCCGCGGAGCTGCGCGGTCGCCCGCCGGAGAGAATCGGTCTGCGCCGGCGAGAGCGCCAGCTGCTTACCGCCCGCCTCGACGTGGGCGTCGGTGCCGTCGGAGACGAGGGTGGCGGTGGCCGTTGCCCCGTTCGCGATCTGCGTGTACGTCATCTGCGTGACCGGAAGGGACCCCCGCCGGAACGTGAACGGGCCGTGCAGCTCGAAGCCGAACGGCTGCCCTTCGCTCTGCGGCGTGACGAGGAGCTTCAAGCCGAGCGTACCGCTTTGGATGACGCCGATCGTCGACGCCGTCTGCTTCAGGACGTCCTGCGCATTCGTGTCGCCGTCTCCGCAGCCGGCGGCCACGAGCGCGACCCCGCTTAGGACCGCGGCGAGGGTTCTCACGGCTGGGTCGTCGTGGTACCCGCGGTCGTGGTCGGCGTCGTGCCGGTCGTGTCGGTCGTCGGCGTCGTCACCGTCGACGAGACCGTACCGGTGTCGGTCGTCGACGTGTTCGTCGTCGGCGTCGTCTGCGGCTGCGTCTCGGTCGTCTCAGTCTCGGTCTCGTTGCCCTGGTGCGGCTCCGCGTTCCCGTCGGGGACGAGCTGCGTCTTGAGGATGTCCTCGATCCGCGCGATTACGTCGGGCACCATCGTCTTGATCTCGGCGTTCGATAGGCCCTGCTTCCCCCAGCTCTGGATCTCCTTGCGGATATCGTGCAACGCCTTGATGCCGGCCTGGGTGAAGTGCACGGGTCCGCCGCTGCCGATGACGAACTGGTAGGCCGACGCGAACGTATCGCACAGCGTGCAGTTCTGGTTGATCGCGATCGCTCTGTTCGTCGGCGTCACGGTCGAAGCGGGCGCCTCGACGAGCACGATCTCGATCGCGATCGCCGTCGTCTGGCACGAGTTGCACTGCGAGTAGGCCGCGGCGCCGTTTTCCTCGTCGACGACGCCGTTCAGGACGTGGCGCACCGCGAACGCGAACTTGAAGAGCGACGAGTCGTCCTTCGTGTTGATCGCGACGGCGTCGTTCTGACCGGACTCGGCGTGCGCCAGCCCCGGCGCGCCGAACGCGGCGATCAGCGCGAGGAGGAGGACGAGGATACGGCGTCTCACGGCGTGGTCGTCGTCGCGGTCGTGTCGGTCGCGGTGGTATCCGTCGCGGTTGTGGTCGCGGTCTTGGTCGCCGCGGGCGTCGTCGAGGCGGGCGTCGTCGAGGCGGGCGTCGTCGAGGCGGGCGTCGTCGAGGATGGCGAGGTCGAGCCGGTCGTCTCGGTCGTCGTCGTCGTTGTCGGGGTGCTGGTCGTCGCGGCCGGCTGCGTCGTCGTCTGCGTCGTCGTGGTCTGCGCCGGGGCCGGCGTCGTCCCCTTGGTGTCGCTCTTCAGCGGCGCACCGCCGAGCTGCTTCTCTCGCTGCGCCGTCAAGCCCGGGCGTCCGGTCGGGATCGCCTGGAGCTGGTCGACGCCGCCGACGAGCGTTCCGCGCTCGCCGGGCTGGATCGGCCGGTACACCGAGCTCGGGATCCACGTGTACGCCGCGAACGCGGCCGCTGCGGACGCAGCGAGGACGACGCCCGCCCGGGCGACGGGCCGGCCCTCGGTCACGTTCCACGTCCCGACGATCCCCTTGCGGCCGAGCTGGACGAACATCAGGACGAGCCCGAGCGGAACGAGCAGCAGCACGAGCAGCTGGATCACGTCCACGGTCAGCGACAGCGCACTCGCATGGCTGAGCTTGTGCGCTGTGACCATGAACGAGTCGTATGCGGTCGCGAAGATGCGCGGCATGTTGATCACGGTTAGCGTGAGGAAGCCGAGGAGCAGTGGGATCAGCAGCAGCACGTACAGCGTCACGGCCGCGCGTACCCACGGCTTGAGCTCCTTGACCGAGTCGTCCGTCTTCGCGAACGGGATCAGGCTCTTCAGCGTCGGCTTGATCCGCTGGAACATGTCCGGGACGCCGGCCAGGTCGCTGACGATGTAGTAACCGTCCAGCCGGATGAACGGCAGGAACTGGTGCAGGATCTCGAGGTGCTGCAGCGGGATCAGCAGCAGCAGCGGCTCGAACCCGGTCGCGAAGTACGCGCCCGCGGTCGCGAGGATGAAGATGACGTTGAAGTAGACGCCGCCGAGGTCGGTGCGGAGGCGGCCGCTCCTGTTGAGCCGATACGCGTCGGTGACGTCCGTGTAGAAGGCGGGCCAGACGATGTAGATCCCGGCGCCCATCACGCCCGGGCGTGCGCCTCCGTAGCTCGTCGCCGTCGCGTGGCCGATCTCGTGGAACGCGGCCGAGAGGACGACGAGGCCGACCATGAGCAGGATGAACAGCGGGTCGTAGAGCGTCTGCCGGACGCTCTGCGCGATGCCGTGGTAGCCGAAGAGCCACACGTCGAGCGCGACGAGGCCGCCGAGCACGGCGAGGATCACGGGCGGGAAAAACAGCGGCTTGAAGATCGTCGTGACCGCGTTGACGAGGCGCTCGGGCACGACGGCCGCGCGGAACTTGAGCGCGAGGAGCGGGTCGATCTTCTTCAGCTCCTGCTGCGGCTGTCCCGGGAGCACGACAACGCCGAGCGGGGCGAGCTTCTCTTCGACGACCACCTTCGTCATCTCGGCGTCGAGGCCGCGGCCGAACTTCTCCGTGACGCGCTCGCCGATCTCGGCATAGCTCTTCCGCCCGTCGATCTCCGCGGCGACGAGGTAGAGGAGCTCGGCCATCTGGATCACCTGGCCGTCGCTGCGGCGGGCGATGTACGGCGGCTTCTTGAACCCGGATCCCTCGTACTCGCCGATCAGCTCGATGCCCTCGGCGAGCTTCGGCGCCGGTTGCGCGGCCGCCTCGACGGCGGCGCGCCGGCGTCCGTCGTCGGTGACCCCGCCGTCGCCTGGAGGCGGGAGGTCGTCGGTGACGGGCGCTTCGACGGTGGCCTGACCGTTCTCGTCCGCCGGGCGAAGGACCTGCGTCTCGGCGTTCTCGATGTCGTAGCGTGAGGAAATCGGCGTCTCCCATCCGGCAGTCGGTGGGGGGCGGACGGCCGGCCTCGGATCCGGCCGCCCGCGATCTGCGGTGCTCAGTTGGTCTGAGTGAGGTTGCCGATGTTCTGCTCTGCGTCCGCGACGGCGACCGAGTTGTCCGAGAGGACGTTCGCGGCAACGGCGGCGTTCACGGGCAGGAAGACGTTCGCGTTCACGAGCGACATCGCGGCACGCTCAGGCAGCTCGCCGCCCGTGATCTGGTCGAGATCCTCCCGCGTGAGCTTGCGGTACTCCTGTTCGGACATCCGTCGCCTCCTAGTTGCCCTGCGTGATGTTGCCGATGTCCTGCTGGGCGACCGCGGCCGCAGTCGAGCCGTCGCTGAGCGCGTTGAGCGCGACAGCCGCATTGATCGGCGCGGCGATGTTCGCGTTGACGAGCGACATTGCGGCGCGCTCCGGCAGCTCTTCGCCGGCGAGCTCGTTTAGCTCTTCGCGAGTGAGCTTGCGGTATTCCTCCGTCATCTGTTCGCCTCCTAGTTCGTTTGGGTGACGTTGCCGATGGTCTGCTGCGCATCCGCATAAGCGATCGAGTTGTCGCTTGCCACGTTGAGCGCCACTGCAGCGTTGATTGGCGCGAAGAGGTTCGCGTTCACGAGCGACATCGCGGCCCGCTCGGGCAGCTCGCCGCCGGTGATCGCGTCGATGTCCTCGCGCGTGAGCTTCTTGTACTCCTGTTCCGCCATCGAGGCCTCCTAGTTGGTCTGGTCGATGTTTGCGTACTGCTGAGCATCGGCGTACGCGACCGCGTTGTCGGAGAGGACGTTCGCCGCGATGGCCGCGTTGATCGGGATCGCGAGGTTCGCGTTGATGAGCGACATGGCGGCGCGCTCTGGTAGCTCCTCCCCGGCGAGCTGGTTCAGCTCTTCGTGCGTGAGCTTGCGGTATTCCTCCGGCATTGCGCCTCCTTGGGTCGAGCGGGGATGTTCCTCTTGGTCGGACCGGGTCTCCGGGGTGAAACGGGCCGCACCGGAGTCCGGTTACGGAAGCATTTCCCGTGTTGCAAGCCGGAAAACAGCAGGTGTCCCGTGGGTCACCGGAGTGACCCATCGGTACTAGATCCAGCCGCGCTCCCGGGCGATGCGGCAGAGCGCCCGCCGCTTCGCGTGCGCAGGCAGGTTGCTGACTCCCGCCTTCGCATAGGCGCGCCGCAGCGCCGCTTTCACCGTGCCGGCGGCTCCGGGCGTGCCGAGCTTCGCCGCGATTTCCTCGTTCGAGGGCAGCTGGTCGAGCGTGCCGCCCTCGAGCCAGGGCTCCGCGAGGAGCCGCACGACCTGGAGCTGCAGCGGCGACAGCGGCCGGCCGACCGGAAGCTCCTGCGCCGTCTCGGTGCGGTCCGGGTCGTCGGCCTCCGCAGGCTGCGAGAAGACCATCGTCTGCGAGCCGAGCTGAAGGCGGTCGGCGTGGCGGAGCGGCAGCCGCGTTCCCGGCGGCACACGCTGGCCGTTCAGGAGCGTCCCGTTGAAGCTGCCGCGGTCCTCGACGTACCAGCGGCCGTCCTCGCAGACGATCCGGGCGTGCTCCCTGGAGACCGTCTTTGTCACGAGCACGAGGTCGTTCGCCGGATCCCGGCCTACCGAGAGCTCGCTCGCCAACGGGCGCTCGAGCCCGTCGCTGAAGATCAAAGACGCGCCGCCAGTCACGTTCCCTCATCATCTCTAACGGCGGAGAGGAACGTCCGGGTGCACGCCTAACCTCTCGCTGTGAAAGTCCTCGGCATCGACCCAGGGACGGCGGCGTGCGGATACGGAATCGTCCACCAAAGCGGCGGGCGCCTCAGAGCCACCGCCCGCGGGTGCTGGCACACCCCCGCGGGCGCGCCTGTGGAGGTCCGGTTGAAGACGATCTACGACGGGGTGGCCGGCCTCATCGCGGAGCACGCGCCCGATGCCGTGGCGCTCGAGGAGTCGTTCGTCGGCGCCGACGCCCGCATCGCGCTCTCCGTCGGACAGGCGCGCGGCGCCGTGCTCGTCGCGGCCGCCAACGCGGGCCTGTCGTGCGCCGAGTACGCCCCGGCCCGAGTGAAGCAAGCCGTGTGCGGCTACGGACGTGCCGAGAAGGCCCAGGTGCAGCGGATGGTGCAGACGATCCTGGCGCTCGCCGAGCTGCCGACTCCGAACCACGCGGCCGACGCCCTGGCGGTCGCCATCTGTCATGCGCTCTCGCCGCCGCTCCTCAGGGTGGCCGGCGGGTGATAGCACGGCTGCGTGGGAAGCCCGTCGCGTCGACGCCCGAGGGGCTCGTCCTCGACGTCGGGGGGGTCGGCTACCTCGTCTCGGCAACGCCGTCGGCCGTGCGCAAGGCGGACGGGGTCGACGAGGTGACGGTCGAGACGTACCTCCACGTCCGCGAGGACGCCCTGCAGCTCTACGGCTTCGCCGAGCGCGCCGAGCGCGAGCTCTTCGTCCAGCTCCTCACCGTGAACGGCATCGGCCCGAAGGTCGCGCTCGCGATCGTGTCGGGCTCGCCGCCGGCGGAGCTCCGTCGCGCAATCGTCCTCGAGGACGCGGCGCGCTTCCAGGCGATCCCCGGGATCGGCAAGAAGACGGCGGAGCGCATCGTGCTCGAGCTGAAGGAGAAGATCGGCGTCGACATCGGCCCGGCCGCGCCGCACGCAGACGTCACGGCGCGCGACGCGCTCGTCGAGCTCGGCTACTCGCTCGCCGACGCCGAGGCGGCACTAGCGCGCGTCGACCGCGACCTGCCCGTGGAGGAACAGGTGCGCCTGGCGTTGAAGGCTGCTGCATGAGCACCCAATTCCTCGCACCGACCGTCACCGTCGAGGAGGAAGAGGTCGAGCGGTCGCTTCGCCCGCGCCGCCTGTCCGACTTCGTCGGGCAGGAGCGAGTGAAGGAGCAGCTCGCGATCGCCCTCGAGGCGACGCGGACGCGCGGCGAGGCGCTCGACCACGTGCTGCTCGTCGGCCCGCCGGGCCTCGGCAAGACGAGTCTCGCGTACATCGTCCGAGAGGAGCTCGGCGTCGGCATCCGGACGGTCGCCGGCCCGGGTCTCGAACGGAAGGACATCGCGGCGATCCTGACCTCGCTCGAGTCGCGCGACGTGCTGTTCGTCGACGAGATCCACCGGATGAGCCGCTCGGCCGAGGAGATTCTCTATCCGGCGCTCGAGGACTTCCGGCTCGACATCGTCGTGGGCCAGGGCCCGGCCGCGCGGACGCTGACACTGGATCTGCCGCCGTTCACGCTGATCGGGGCGACGACGAGGACGGGCCTGCTGACGACGCCCCTGCGCGACCGCTTCGGCATGACCTTCCGGCTCGGCTACTACGACCCTGGGCAGCTCGCCGCGATCGTGCGCCGCTCGGCCGGGATCCTCGGCGTCGAGATCGACACCGACGCGGCCGACGAGATCGCGCGCCGCTCGCGCGGAACGCCCCGCATCGCCAACCGGATTCTGCGACGGGTGCGCGACGTCGCCGAGGTGCGCCACCAGGGCGCCGTGACGGACGCGGTCGCAAAAGAGGCGCTCGAGCTGCTCGAGGTCGACGACGAGGGCCTCGAGGCGACCGACCGGGAGCTCCTGCGCACGATCGTCCACAAGTTCGACGGCGGGCCCGTCGGCCTGTCCACCCTCGCCGTCTCGCTCGGAGAG
This sequence comes from Actinomycetota bacterium, assembly GCA_005884575.1. Lineage (GTDB taxonomy): Bacteria > Actinomycetota > Thermoleophilia > Gaiellales > Gaiellaceae > AC-16. Next base: position 4,582 of record VAWW01000022.1, on the reverse strand, counting down.
GAGCGGGACACGATCGAGGACGTCTACGAGCCCTACCTGCTCCAGCTCGGCTTCATTCAGCGCACGCCCCGCGGGCGAACGATCACCAAGCTCGGCCGCGCCCACGTCGGTGCGGTGGCCGAGCCGGACGCGAAGCTCTTCTAGCGGGCTTTACCGGGACTTAGCCGCCGCTTTGCCGGCCTCCGCCACGCTCGGCGAAAAGGAGGCCCCAGATGAAGCTCGTCCCTGTCCTGATCCTCGCACTCGCCCTGGCCGCCCCGGCCTTCGGTTGCGGCGACACGCCGAATGCGCAGAACCTCGTGGTCCCGCCCGAGGTGCGGGCTGCGCTCGCGAAGGCGTACACCGCGCAAACGGGCGTGACGGCATCGGCCGTGCCCGGGCGGACGTACTTCGGCTCGCACGTCGGCATCCAGTTCGCGGTCGCGACGTTCGGCGGCGGCCGGCCGGCGATCTTCTCGGACGGCGGGATGGGCCGCTGGCGGCTGCTGCGCATCACGCACGGCGGCATCTGCTCCGGCGTCGTTCCGGTCGACCTGATCCAGGCCTGGGCGATGACGCACTGGCGCGGCGGCTGCTACATCGAGCCGGCGGTCTAGAAGTCGAGCGAGCGCCATTCCCGCGCCTGGAACCGGCGGGCGAGCGGTGCGAAGGCGGACACGAACGCCGTCTTCAGCCCCGTCGCCCGCCGGTCGAGCGCGAGCACCTGCGGGGGCGCGGGCGCGCCGCGGACGCACGCGGGGCGTGCGCGGAGCCAGTCGCGGTAGCGCCAGTCGGCAGCGATTGACGCCTGCGCCGCGCGTTGCAGCAGATCGAAGGAACGCAGCGCGCCCGGCTGCGACGGAACCGAAAGCGCGGCGAGCTGCTGCAGGAGGCTCTGGCGGCTGCGCTGTACGCGGTCGATCGCGGCCGCCGCCTTCGCGTTCGGTAGCGCGCACGTTCGAGCAGCCACGATCGTGTTCACGATCTCCCGGTGCGCCTCGTGCGACTGGCCGAGGAAGTTCTCGACCTTCAGCACGTACGCGCGCAGCGCCGAGCTGTCGCCGCTCGATCCGCTCGTGAAGACGACCACGATCGCGGCGATTCCGGCCGCGACGCCGACCGCGGCCGCGACGATGAGCCTGCGCCGCGACCGCGGCGCGCCGGTTGTCGCGCTTGGCTTGTCTAGCGCACTTGCCTTGTCTAGCGCGCCAGACACGCCAGTCGCGCTTGGCGCGCGCGGCGTGGCGAGCTCGGGATCGTGGCGGAGGATCCGCGAGTGGAGACCGCGAAGCTCCGGGCCCGGCTCGATGCCGAGCCGCTCGACGAGATCCTGGCGCGTGCGGCGGTAGACGTCGAGCGCCTCCTCCTGCCGGCCGGACCTGTAGAGCGCGAGCATCAGCTGCGCGTGGAGGCGTTCGCGCTCCGGATGCTCGGCCGCGCGGCGCTCGAGCTCCGGAACGAGCCGGGCATGGCGGCCGTGCTCCAGTTCCGCGTCGGCGAGATCCTCGAGCGCGGCGAGCCGGAGCCCTTCGAGCCGTGCCGCCTCCGGCCGCCAGTACGGCTCGTCGAGGCCCGCGAGGGCCGGCCCTCGCCAGAGTGCCAGCGCTTCCTCGGGCGGCAGCCGGTCGAGCTCCGCGACGTCGATCTTCGTCGCGGCGGCGAGCCGGTAGCCGGACCCGACCGTTTCGATCGCGTCCGCGCCCAGCGCGCGACGGAGCTGCGAGACGTAGACCTGCAGCGTCTTGACCGCTTGCTCGGGCGGCCGCTCGTCCCAGAGGATGTCGACGAGCCGGTCGGTCGAGACGGGCCGGCCGAGGTCGAGGGCGAGCGCCGCGAGCACCGCGCGCTGCTTCGCCGGCAGCGCGACCGGCTGCCCGTCGACGAGCGCCTCGACCGGCCCCAGCAGGCGGAGCTCAAGCATCGGCGCAGCGTATGCTCGCCGCATGTCGACGCTGTGGATCCCCGGCGCCGCTGGCCCGCTGGAGCAGTTCGTCGATCGGCTCCAGCGGCGGATCGCCGACTACGCCCAGCGTCACGGGCTCGAGCAGGTGGCCGTCGAGGTGCAGCTCGTCGACGGTGCGCTCTTCGCGGTCAAGGACATCTCCGCGGAGCCGGGCTTTGGGTTCGTCACCCTGATTCCGTTCGACGAGCCGGAGGAGGAGCTGATCGTCCCCGTCGGCTCAGTTCGCCGCATCACCCTCGGCCAGGCCGAGGAGAAGGTGGCGCGGTTCAGGTTCACGCCGCCGCCGGCGTAGTCGCGACGCGACGAGTAGCGCCATCACGTCGAACCAGATGTAGCCGCTCGCGACGCCGCTCGGCGGATTCCCGTCCGGGACGTCGAGACCCGGCAGCGTCGCGGCCCAGCGCCACGTGCCGATCGCCGTCCCGTAGAGCTCGAGCGCCGCGACGACGAGGAACACCGCTGCATAGGTCCCTCGCGCGCGCGAACGCAAGAGGAACGCGCAGAGCACCGGCACGCCGACCGCCCCCGCGACGTCGAGCCGCGGCAGCACGGTCAGTCCCGCGACACCCCAGCCGGCCGCGCCGGCCGCGGCTGCCCACACGATCCATCGTTCTCGCAGCGCCGCCGCGAGCGAGAGTCCCGCGAGGAACACGAGTCCGTGCGCCGGGGGGATGAACAGCGGCAGGTTGTGCAGCCGGTACGAGTAGACGCCCCAGACGAGCGAGCCGGTGACCTCGCCGACGGTTGCAAATGCAACGACTCCGAGTGTCTGCACGCGGCGCTCGGCCGAGATGCGCACGAGCAGCGCCCCGAGCACAGCCCAGGTCGCGACGCCGAGCGCGAGCTGTCCGCCGTAGCCGACCTGCGTATCGACCGCGAGCAGCGTCGCGAGATACGCGCCGATCGCGGCGGCCCTGATCACCGGCGGAACTGCAGCTCGTGCCACGACGGCACGGGCGCGAGCTCGAGCAGCGCGCGGCCGCCGTTCGGATCGGCGTATGCGAAGTCCGCCTGCAAGTCGTCCCACGCGACCTCGAGCAGCCCTTCCTTCACGCGGTGGTCGAGCCACGCGCCGCGGAAGACGAGCTTGCGGAGCCAGTAGACCAGCGACTCGCCGTCGACGAGGGAGAGGCGCTCCCAGTGGCGGACGAGGTAGCGACCGAGCCCGCTGCGCGGCTCCTCGATCGAGCCGCGCTCGACAAGCTCGACGAGGTCGGCCGTCTCGCCGTCGTCCAGCTCGTTGCCCTCGAGGAGACCGAGCTTCACCGCCGCTGCCGTCACGCGCTCGTCGAAGTCCTGCGCCGCGAAGCTGAAGCGATAGCCGAGGAACTCGACGGCGTAGTCCTCGCCGGACATGTAATTGGGCTCCACGGCGGGAAGGATATCCCCGACTAAACTCGTGTCCGATGAGGGTCAGGGTCGCCGGAGCGACGCTCGCGGTCGCCGCGCTCGTCCCGTTGACGGCGTGGATCATGGCGTGGCCGCTGGAGAAGGCCGCGTACCTCGCGCCTGTGATCGTCGTCGCCGCGGCGGCGATCGTCGGCCTGCTCATCCTCTGGGGCCGCGTCGCCTGGCAGCAGCTGCAGGAGACGAAGCGGCCGCGCCTCGTCGCGGCACTCTGGCTGGCCGGGATCGGCCTGCTCGTGCTGCTGACGTTCCTCGGCGTGAAGCTGCCGCGCGAGCACTGAGCCGTCGCCGCAGTTCCGGCCCGATCGGCGCTCCGGCGGCTCCTGCTGACCCCCATTGGAGGTCGGGTGCTGCCCGTACCCCAAGACGCATGCGGGCCGCATGCCGCAGGACGCCCCGCGCTGCGAATCTCATGGAGACGAAATCGACTGAGGAGACCCCGATGGTGGACACGACGACAACTGATCTCTTCCCGCAGGAGCTCGACCACCGCGCGTCCAACGGCCTCGAGGTCTCGCTCCTCTGGAGCAAGCGGACGAACCGGCTGACGGTAGCCGTCAACGACACGGCCACCGGCGAAGTGCTACACGTCCCGGCGCACCCCCACAACGCGCTCGACGTCTTCAAGCACCCGTACGCGTACGCCGCCTAGCTCCAACAGGAATCGACGAGGGAACGCGCCCACTCGGGCGCACTCGTCTGGTCCGGACAGACGGCGCATACTCCAGTTTGTGAACAAGGACGCCTGGTGGGTCTGGCCGCTCCCGCTCCTGATCGCGTCCCCGTGGATCGCCGCGATCGCCTGCTACTGGCGACGAGCCAGGCCGCGGGACGGGGCTCTCCCTCCGTCTGCGGCGGAAATGACGCGCAAGCGTCTTTGGGACTACTACTAGAGGGCTGATGTGATTTAGCGGCCGTCGTAGGCGGCGGGGGCTCGTGCGGGACGGCCGGCGAGGGTGTTGAGCAGGATCCCGATCGTGAGCGCGAGGATGCGTTGCGCGATTCGCGCGGCGAGGCCGGTGGGGGTTTTCGCCCGGTGCTGTTCGAGTCGCATCTGGCCTTTCAGGTTCGAGAAGACGCTTTCGATCACGAGTCTGAGCGAGGCGAGTGCCCGCTCGCGGGCGAGGTTGGCGGCGGTGCGGGTCTTGTCCGGGGTGAGCAGCGCCGGCGGCGGCGAGCCGGTGCGCGTAGTCGCGGCCCCAGAAGCCTTTGTCGGCGATCACGATCTCCGCT
>VAWW01000038.1 GCA_005884575.1 Actinomycetota bacterium | reverse complement strand
TTCAACACGATCGCCGTCTCGGACAACCTGACCCAGGGCCAGCCGACGATGCGGACGTCGCTCGTCAGCCGCGAGGTGATCGCCGACTCGATCGAGCTCGTGGGACGGAGCCAGCCGCTCGACGGGCTCGTCTGCCTCGTCGGCTGCGACAAGACCGTCCCCGGCTCGGTGATGGCGCTGCTGCGGCTCGACGTCCCGGGGCTCGTCCTCTACTCGGGCGCGATGGCGCCCGGCGCGCACAACGGCAAGGCGGTCACGATCCAGGATGTCTGGGAAGCGGTCGGCGCGCACGAGGCAGGCCAGATCTCCGACGACGAGCTCGACGCGCTCGAGCGCGACGCGTGTCCGGGCTTCGGCGCGTGCCAGGGACACTTCACCGCGAACACGATGGCGGCCGCCGTCGACTTCCTCGGACTCGGGCCGATCGGGCTCGGCGGCATCCCCGCGACCGATCCCGCGAAGCCCGAGGCGGCGGAGGCGGCGGGACGGCTGGCGCTCGAGGTCGTCGCGCGCGGCATCCGCCCTTCGGAGATCGTCACGCGCGAGGCGATCGAGAACGCGATCGTCGGCGTCGCCGGGACGGGCGGCTCGACGAACAGCGTGCTGCACTTGATGGCGTTCGCCGATGAGCTGGGAATCGACCTCGCCCTGGAGGACTTCGACCGTCTCTCGGCCTCGACGCCCGTCGTCGCGAGCCTGACGCCCGGCGGACGCTTCGTCGCGAGCGATCTGCACCGCGCCGGCGGCACCGCCGCCGTGATGAAGCAGCTGCTCGGGCACCTGCACGGCGACGCGCCCACGGTCGACGGGCGGACGATCGCGGAGCACGCCGCCGCAGCGCCCGATCCCGACGGCGAGGTGATCGCGCCCGCGGCGCAGCCGTTCAAGCCGGGCGGCGCGCTGCGAATCCTGCGCGGCAACCTCGCGCCCGACGGCGCCGTCGTCAAGCTCGCCGGGCACGAGAAGCCGACGCACCGCGGGCCTGCGCGCGTCTTCGACTCCGAGCAGTCGTGCAAGGAAGCCGTGTACGACGGCGTCGTGCAGCCGGGCGAGGTCGTCGTCGTCCGCCACGAAGGCCCGGCAGGCGCGCCCGGGATGCCCGAGATGCTGTCGATCACCTCTGCGATCGTCGGCCGCGGGCTCGGCGACTCCGTCGTGCTCGTCACCGACGGCCGGTTCAGCGGCGCGACGCGCGGGCTGATGATCGGCCACGTCGCGCCCGAGGCGGCGCGCGGCGGGCCGATCGCGCTCGTCCGCGACGGCGACACGATCGCGATCGACGTCGACGCGCGCACGCTCGAGGTCGAGCTGCCGGAGGAGGAGCTCGCCGTCCGCCTCGCCGAGTGGCGCGCGCCGGAGCCGCGCGTCACGAGGGGGGTGCTCGCGAAGTACGCGCGCATCGTCTCGTCGGCGGCGCGCGGAGCCGTCACGGAATGAGGCTGGAGGGAAAGGCCGCGCTCGTCACGGGCGCCGCGCGCGGGATCGGCAAAGCGCTCGCGCAGGGCCTCGCCGCCGAGGCCGCGCTCGTCCACGTCGCCGACCTCGACGAGGCCGAGCCGTCCGGCGGGCTAGCACTCCGCTGCGACGTCTCGCAGCCGAAGCACGTCCGCGAGATGTTCGCGCAGCTCGACCGCCTCGACGTCCTGGTCAACTGCGCCGGGATCACCGGCTGGGTCGACGTCGACGATCCGGACGAGGACACGTGGGACAAGGTCGTCGACACGAACCTCAAGGGAACGTTCTTCTGCTCGGTCGAAGCGGCGAAGCTGATGCCGCGGGGCGGCTCGATCGTCAACGTCTCCTCCGTCGTCGGTGCGCGGGGCATGAAGAACCTCTCCGCGTACGGCGCGAGCAAGGGCGGGATCGACTCGCTTACGCGGCATCTCGCGGTCGAGCTCGCGCCGCGCGGGATCCGCGTCAACGCGTTCGCCCCGGGCGCGACGAACGTCGAGCGCAACCTCGCCGACGACCCTCGGTACCTCGAGATCTGGGGCCCGCTGATCCCGCTCGGCCGCGTCGGCGAGCCGGAGGAGATGGTCGGACCCTGCGTCTTCCTCGCCTCCGACGAGGCGTCCTACGTCACGGGGCAGCTCTTCTACGTCGACGGCGGGTGGACTGCGGTCGGGAGCTACCCGGAGTCGTACGTCGACGCCGCGCAAAGGAGGCAAGCGTGAAGCTCGGGATGAACATGCTGCTCTGGTCGACCGACGTGAGCGGCAGGGAGTACGACGAGACGTTCGCCATGCTGAAGGACGCGGGCTACGAGGCGATCGAGGTGCCGATCTTCAACGCGGAGACCGAGAAGTACGAACAGCTGGGCGAGCGGCTCCGCGACCTCGGCCTCGCGCCGTTCGGCGTCACTGCGCGCACCGAGGCCGACAGCCCGATCAGTCCCGACCCCGAGGTGCGGACGCGCGGGCTCGAAGGGACGAAAGCCGCCGTCGACGCGTGCGCAGCCATGGGCGCGCCGAGCGTCTGCGGCCCGATCGAGGCACCCGTGGGCGTCTTCAGTGGCAAGCCGCCGACCCCGGACGAGCGCGCGTGGGCCGTCGAAGGGCTGCGGACCGCCGCGGAATACGCCGACACGAAGGATGTCACGCTCGTCGTCGAGTATCTGAACCGCTTCGAGATGTACCTCGTCAACACGGCGGCCGATCTCGCCGAGCTCGTCCGCGAGATCGACCATCCGCGCTGCCGCGCGATGTACGACACGTTTCACGCGCACATCGAGGAGAAGGATCTGCGCGCGGCGCTCCAGGCGTGCAAGGACGTGCTCGTGCACGTCCACGCGTCGGAGAACGACCGCTCCACGCCCGGCCGCGGGCAGGTCGACTGGGACACGACGTTCGCCGGACTCGACGAGATCGGCTACGACGGCTGGGTCTTCGTCGAGGCGTTCGGCGACGCCCTGCCGGAGCTCGCCGGCGCGACGAAGATCTGGCGGAAGATGTTCCACAGCGAGGAGCAGCTCGCACGCGACGGCGCGAAGTTCCTGCGCCGCTACGTCAAGGCGTGATCGATCCGAGGAGGCCGTGGACGTCGGACTCGGTCTCGTCGCGCCAGCGATGCGGGCCGGACGCGAAGAAGAGCGTCGTGCGGGGACCGGCCATCGCCCCGTTGCCGAAGGCGAGTCCCCAGAGTCCGTTGATCGCCAGCGGCCTGCCGCGCCGGTCCGAGAGCGAGCCCGCGTGTGTCCAGGTCCCGTCGCGGTGCCGGCGAAAGGCGTTCACGTGCCCGTCGCCGAAGTTGCCGACGAGCAGGTGGCCGCCGAACCTGCCGAAGCCGGACGGGGCGAGCGCGATCCCCCACGGCGCGTTCAACGGACCCATCCGCGCGACGCGCGCGACGAGCCTCCCGTCGAGGTCGAACTCGTCGACGAACCCCCCGGTCGGGCTGTCGTTGCCGGCCGGCGGCGCCCGCCAGACGTAGCTCACGAACACGCGCTGCTCGATCGTTCGAATGCCGAACGGCGCGTACCAGGCGGGGATGCTGTGGTCGACGAATGCACCGGGGCGGTCGATCCGCCGCCAGCGCGCGTCGAACATCTCGACCCGGGCGTTGTGGAAGTCGGTCGCGTAGAGCCGGAGCGGACGTGCGGTCGAGATCGCGAGCCCGCGGAAGATCGCGGCCCTGCCGCCCTCGTCGACCGCGAGCTCGGCGACGCGCGACCATCCGTGCGGCACCACGGGCGACCAGCCGCGGATCGTGCCGTCCTCCGCCGCATAGATGAACCGTGCCGGTTCGGAGCGACCGCCGCCCGACACGCGGAAGCCGTGCGTGCCGTTGTAGACGACGCCCGTCGGCCCGCCCTCGACGGCCACGGTCAGGAGCTGCTTCACGCCGGAGCCGGAATAGAGGGTGCTCGAGTTCCGCGCCTCGTTCGCCGTCCACCAGGGCCCCGTCGGGCTCGCGGCGAGCCCCCACGAGTTGACGAGCTGGCGGTCGGCGCCGTCGGTGACGAGGCGGTGGACCGTGAAGCCGGACGGCGCCCGAGTCGCGCCGCCTGCTCCGGCGACGAGGAGCAACCCGACGACGACCGGCCGCCAGATCACGGCCGCGGCGGCGCCGTCGAGTCGCGGACGACGAGCCGCGTCGCGAGCTCGACGTTCAGGGCTTCCAGGGTCTGGTTCTCGAGCAGCCGCAGGAGGAGGCTCGCCGCCATCCGACCCATCTCGGCGAGCGGCTGGCGCACGGTCGTCAGCGCCGGCGTGACGATCGCCGCCTCCTCGGAGTCGTCGAAGCCGACGACCGAGAGCTCCTCCGGCAGGCGCAGGCCGCGTGCCCGCGCGGCGCGCAGCGCGCCGATCGCCATGTTGTCGTTGAACGCGAAGATCGCGGTCGGCGGCTCCGGCAGATCGAGGAGCGCGGCCGCGGCCTTCTCACCTTCCTCGATCGAGAAGTCGGACTCGACGACGAGCGCGGGGTCCGCGAGGACGCCTGCCGAGGCGAGCGCGGCGCGGAAACCGAGCAGCCGCTCGACGCTCGCCGTCCATTCCGCGACGCCGAGGATCGCCGCGATCCGGCGGTGGCCGAGCGAGAGCAGGTGCTGCGTCGCGGCGCGCGCGCCCGACGCGTTCGCTGCGGAGACGGCGGGGATGCCCTCGTCGAGGGGCTCGCGCGGGTCGACGACGACGAACGGGTAGCCGAGCCGCCGGAGCGCCTTCAGCTCCTCGTTCGTCTCCTCCGGCAGCATCAGGATGGCGCCGTCCGTCGTCCCGTGCATCAGCCGGTCGAGCAACGTGACGGCGCGGTCGTGGAGGTGCAGCGTCGGGGTTAGCACGACGCGCATGTCCTGCTCGTGGAGCGCCTCGGCCGTCCCGGCGAGGATGCGCGCGAAGTACGCCGCCTCGATCAGCGGCAGGGTGACGCCGACGAAGCCCGTGCGGCCGCCGGAGAGCGCACGGGCCGTACGGTTGGTCGTGAACCCCTGGTCGCGCACCGCGCGCATCACCGCGTCCCGCGTCGCCGGGGCGACGTCCGGCCGGCCGTTGAGGACGCGCGAGACGGTGGCGATCGAGACCCCGGCGGCGCTCGCCACCTCGCGGATCGTCGACCGTGCCTTTGCTCCCTGCGCCGGTTCCGGCTGAGCCATGCCGCTATTCAAGCAGATTCTCCCGGAAACGGTTACAGAAACGTCGCGCGAACGAATCTCAATCGAGCCGAGCCGCCTGTATCCAAGCCTTGACTTGGCTGAAACAATGTGTTAACCGTTTCCGCCACAGACCGCATTCTCCCGCCCCGAAAGGAAGAGGTATGCAGAGTCGAGATCGCTCCGTCCGTGTCGGACTGCGGACGATAGGCGTCACGGGGGTGGCCGCCCTCCTCGTCGCTTTCGCCGTCCAGGGCGCAGCGGCGAAGAGCGGCAGCCGTTCAGCGGCCGCAGCCGCGCACACGTGTCTCGTCATGACCGGTTCCGGCGACCCGGCCTTCGTCAAGAACTTCAACCCGTACCTGGGCGCCAACTTGCCCAGCACGGCTGTCGTGGCAGGCGCCTTCTACGAGCCGCTGATGATCACGACCGCAGTCGGCGGCGGGCACCAGTACCCGTGGCTCGCCAGGAGCTGGAAGTGGTCGAACGGCAACAAGACGCTGACGCTGAACATCGCGAAGGGCGTCAAGTGGTCGGATGGCAAGCCCCTGACGGCCGCCGACGTGGTCTACACGCTCACCGCCGGCAAGCAGGACAAGTTCCTCGACCAGCTCGGGCTCTTCCGGCCGGGCACGAACGTCGTCTCGATCAGCCGCAAGGGCTCGAACGTCCTCATCAACCTGAAGACGCCCGACTCGCAGTTCATCGGGACGACGCTGAACCGGATCTTCGTGGTCCCGCAGCACATCTGGTCGAAGGTCGCCGACCCGGCGACGTTCACGAACCCGAACCCGGTCGGCTCGGGTCCGTTCACGAGGATCACGCGGTTCACGACGCAGGACTACGTCCTCTCGAAGAACCCCCATTACTGGCAGGCCGGAATGCCGAGGATCCCGTACGTCGAATACGTGCAGGCGAGCTCGAACGATGCCGCGCTGCTCCTGATCCAGAGCGGCCAGGCCGACTGGACGCACAACTTCGTGCCGAACGTCGAGTCGGCGTACGTGGCGAAGGACAAGGCGCACTACCACTCCTTCTACGCGACGACCGCCTTCCCGCACAGCCTGATGCTCGACACGACGCAGTACCCGTACAGCCTCCCGGTGCTGCGCAAGGCGATCTCGATGGCGATCGACCGCAACCAGGTGTCGAAGCTCGGGGAGTACGGCTACGCGCCGCCCGCCGACGCGACCGGACTGAACGGCCTCTTCCCGACGTGGTTCACGGACCCGAAGGTCAAGGCGGAGGCGAAGCAGCTCGCGACGTACAACCCGACGGCGGCGAAGAAGCTCCTCACGGACAACGGGTTCACCTACAAGGGCAACAAGCTGTTCGACCCGAAGGGCAACCCCGTCCAGGTCGACCCGCACGTGATCTCGGGCTGGTCGGACTGGGTGGCGTCGCTGCAGATCATCACCAAGAACCTGAGGGACATCGGGATCGATTCGCAGACGAAGCTCGAGCCCGACTGGAACTCGTGGTATCCGAACGCGGCCGCGACGAAGAACCCGACCCTGCTCTGGCCGATCGCCTCGAACGCCTCGCCGTACGGGTACTTCTTCGAGTGGATGCATCAGAACGCGTACGTCCCGTCGGGCCAGGACGCGACGCTGACCGGGAACTGGATCCACTTCCAGAATCCGCAGGCGACGGCTCTCCTCAACAAGTGGAAGGTGACCCTCGCCCCGGCCGCGCAGAAGCAGATCGCGAACCAGGTGGCGGCCGTCTTCCTGGACCAGCTGCCGATCGTCCCGCTGTTCGTCGCTCCGCGCTGGTCGACCTACAGCACGAAGTACTTCCACGGCTTCGCGTCACCGAAGAACTTCTACGGCGACCCGATCTTCACGACGTTCCCCGACAACGTCCTCTCGCTGACCCGCATCAGCCCGGGCGGGCAGGCCGGACTCTGACCCCGCGACCATCGGCGGGCGGCCACGCGGCCGCCCGCCGGTGATACTCCGTCGTACCGGTCATGCGCTGGTTCCTCCGTCGCCTCCTCTTCTACGTCTTCGCCCTCTGGGTGGCGGTGTCGCTCAACTTCCTGTTGCCGCGGCTGATGCCCGGCGACCCGGTCGGCGGCGTGCTCGCGCATCTCTCGCCGGCGCAGATCCAGTCGAACCCCGGGATCGTCCAGACCTATCGCGACCTCCTCGGCGGGGGCAAGGGGTCGCTCGGCAGCGAGTACGTCAAATACCTCGGCCACGTCGCGACGTTCGATTTCGGGATCTCGACCTCGAACTACCCGTCCAAGGTGACGGAGGTGATCGGCCGCACGCTGCCGTACTCGATCGCCCTCGTCGGGGTCGCGTTCCTGCTCGCGTTCGTGCTCGGGATCGCGATCGGGATGGTCGCCGCGTGGCGGCGCGGCGGGATCGTCGACAACTTCGTGGTACCGGCGATGATGTCGCTCGGCGCGTTCCCGGCGTTCTTCACGTCGCTCGTCGCTGTCTACTTCCTCGGCCTGAAGGCCGGCTGGTTCCCGATCCAGCACGCGTACGACAGCGCCGTGACACCCGGATTCAACTGGACGTTCATCTCGAGTGCGGTCCGGCACGCCGAGCTGCCGGTGCTCATCATCATGTTCGTCTACGCCGGCGGCTGGGTTCTGAACATGCGGACGGTGATGATCAACACGATCGCCGAGGACTACGTCGCGATGGCGCACGCCAAGGGGCTGAGCGACACACGCGTGATGACGCGCTACGCGGGCCGCAACGCGATTCTGCCGCCGCTGAACGGCTTCGCCGCGCAGTTCGCGACCGCGGTCGGCGGCCTCGTCTTCATCGAGTTCGTCTTCAGCTATCCGGGCGCGGGCCTGACGTTGCAGCAGGCGGCGCTCGGCGCGGACTATCCGCTGACGCAGGCGCTGCTGCTGGTGTTCGCCGTCACCGTGATCGTCGCGAACTTCATCATGGACATCGCCAACTTCGTCCTCGACCCGCGCGTGCGGACCGGCTGACGATGTCGCAGATCCAGCCCCTCACCGTCGACGTCCTCGAGCAGGAGGCACTCCCGGCCGAGCTGCCGCCGCTGACCGCTCCGGCGCCGAAGGGCCGGCTTCGCCGCGCGCCCCTGCCGCAGTGGGTCCGGCTGCTGCTCTCGAACCCGAAGTCGCGCGGCGGGCTGATCGTCCTCGGGGCGATGATCGTCGTCGCGGTCTTCGCGCCCCTGATCGCGACCCACGACCCGAACGCGTTCTCGCTGATCGACTCGCGCCAGTCGCCGTCGTGGAACCACCTCTTCGGCACGACCGACCAGGGAGCGGACATCTTCTCGCAGGTCGTGCTCGGCGCGCGGACGTCGCTGATCCTCGGCGCGAGCGCAGCGTTGCTGTCGACTGTGCTCGCGACGACCTTCGGGATCCTCGGCGCCTACGCCGGCGGCTGGATCGACGACGTCGTCAACTTCGTCACGAACGTCTTCCTCGTCATCCCGACGATCCCGCTGCTCGTCGTCGTGTCGGGCTACCTGAAGACGCGAGGGTCGCTGACGATGATCCTGATCATCGGCCTGACCCTCGCGGCTCTCGAGGCGCGGATCCTGCGCGGGCAGGCGCTCTCGCTGCGCAACCGCGACTTCGTCCAGGCGGCGAAGGTCGCGGGCGAGTCGACGCCGCGGATCATCTTCGGCGAGATCATGCCGAACATGGTCAGCCGGATCGCGGCCGGCTTCGTGCTCGTCTTCTACGTCGCGATCCTGACCGCTGCCGGGCTCGAGTTCCTCGGTCTCGGGGACATGCAGCACACGAGCTGGGGCGTCACGCTCTACTGGGCGCAGGTCAACTCGACCGTGCTCCAGGGCGAGTGGTGGCCGTTCCTCTTCCCGGGGCTCGCGCTCGCGACGACCGTAGCCGCGCTCGTCTTCATCCTCGCCGGGCTCGACGAGGTGAGCAACCCGCGGCTGCGCGTCGAGCGAACGCACCGGCGGGCGTGGCGGTCACTGCTGCTCGGAAAGGGCCGCACGTGAGCGCGGTCGCGACGCGGACGCTGCTCGAGCTGGATGACGTCTCGGTCGAGTACGCGCTCCGCGACCGCGTCGTGCGCGCGGTCGACGGCGTGTCGCTCTCGCTCGCCCCGGGCGAGACGCTCGGCATCGCCGGCGAGTCCGGGTCCGGCAAGAGCACGCTCGCCAACGCGATCCTCCAGATCCTGAAGCCGCCCGCGCAGCTCGCCGGCGGTCGCGTCCTCTTCGAGGGACGGGATCTCGCTGCGATGAAGCCGGACGAGCTGCGCCGCTTCCGCTGGCGCCACGTGTCGCTCGTCTTCCAGAGCGCGATGGACGTCCTCAATCCCGTGATGCGCGTCGGCGACCAGTTCGTCGACATGCTGAAGGCGCACGAGAAGGTCAAGAAGGCGGATGCGCTCCAGCGGGCGGGCGACCTCTTCGAGCTCGTCGGGATCGACCGGAACCGCGTCCGCGCGTATCCGCACCAGCTCTCGGGCGGAATGCGCCAGCGGGTCGTGATCGCGATGGCGCTCGCGCTGCGGCCGGAGCTGATCGTCCTCGACGAGCCGACGACCGCGCTCGACGTGGTGGTGCAGCGCGAGATCCTGCAGGAGCTCCAGCAGCTCAAGGACGAGCTCGGCTTCGCCGTGATCTTCATCACGCACGACTTGTCGCTGCTGGTCGAGTTCAGCGAGCGGATCGCGATCATGTACGCGGGTGAGGTCATCGAGCTCGCGTCGGGTGAGACGCTGTTCCGCGACCCGCGACACCCGTACACGGTCGGGCTGATGCGCTCCTTCCCACCGCTGACCGGACCGCTCGAGCGGATCGCGGGCATCCCGGGCTCGCCGCCGGACATGGCCGCGCCTCCTTCCGGCTGCCGCTTCAACCCGCGCTGCCCGCACTGCGATCCGACCGACGCCCGGCTCTATGCGCGTCAGACCGACGAGCGCCCGCGACTGCGCGAGATCGCTCCCGGGCACCTCGTCGCGTGCCATCTCGTGGAGGAGCGGCCATGACTGCAGCAGCCGCGGCGACGCTCGAGGTCCGCGGGCTGACGAAGGAGTTCGGGCGCCGGCCGCCGGTCCGCGCGGTCGACGACGTCTCGTTCGCGCTGCGGCCGGGGACGATCACCGGCCTGGTCGGCGAGAGCGGCAGCGGCAAGAGCACCGTCGCGCGGCTCCTCTCGCGGCTGTACTCGCCGAGCGGCGGCTCGATCCTCTTCGGCGGCGAGGACGTCAGCCGCACGGCGCTGCGCCGCTACCGGTCCGAGGTGCAGATGATCTTCCAGGATCCGTTCGCGTCGCTGAACCCGGTCAAGAAGGTGCAGCACCACCTCGAGCGGCCGCTGCGGATCCACGGCATCGCGTCGCGCGGCGACGTCGACGCCGTCGTGCACGACCTGCTTCGCACGGTCGGGCTCGTCCCGCCCGCGACGATCGCGCAGAAGTATCCGCATCAGCTCTCCGGCGGCCAGCGCCAGCGCGTCGCCATCGCGCGAGCGCTTGCCGTCAAGCCGTCGGTCGTGCTCGCCGACGAGCCGATCTCGATGCTCGACGTCTCGATCCGCATCGGCCTGCTCAACCTGATGGCCGATCTGAAGAAGGACCTCGGGATCGCGTTCCTCTACATCACGCACGACATCGCGAGCGCGCGCTACATCGCCGACGAGGTGCTCGTCATGTACGCGGGGCGCATCGTCGAGCAGGGGCCGACCGACGACGTGCTGCAGGACCCCCTGCACGCCTACACGAAGCTGCTGCTCTCCGCGGTCCCGAGTCCCGAGCCCGGCGGACACCGCGAGCTGCTCGTGCGGGCGCGCAGGCCGAGCACCGACGGCGAGCTCGTCGAGGCCCGGCCCGGCCATTTCGTCCGCCAACCAACGACCTGAGGAAGACATGGCGAATCACTTTCCGACCGACTTTCTGTGGGGCGCCGCGACCGCGGCGTACCAGATCGAGGGCGCGGCCGCCGAGGACGGGCGCGGCGAGAGCATCTGGGACCGCTTCTGCGCGACTCCGGGAAAGGTCAGGAACGGCGAGAGCGGCGCGGTCGCGTGCGACTTCTACCACCGGTATCCGGAGGACATCGCGCTGATGCGCCGGCTCGGCCTCGATGCGTTCCGCTTCTCGATCGCGTGGCCGCGGATCCTGCCCGAGGGTCGCGGGCGCGTGAACGCGGCCGGCCTGGACTTCTACGACCGGCTCGTCGACGAGCTGCTCGCGAATGGAATCCAGCCGTTCCCGACGCTCTACCACTGGGATCTTCCGCAGGCGCTCGAGGACGCGGGCGGGTGGCCGGAGCGTGCGACCGCGGAAGCGTTCGTGGAGTACGCGGAGGTCGTCGCGTCGCGGCTCGGGGACCGCGTGAAGCACTGGATCACGCACAACGAGCCGTGGGTGGTCGCATGGCTCGGCCACGCGCTCGGCGTCCACGCGCCCGGCCGCACGAGCACGCAGGACGCGCTCTCGGCATCGCACCACGTGCTCCTCTCGCACGGCTGGGCCGTCGACGTGCTGCGCCGCGAATCGCCCGGCTCCGAGGTGGGAATCGCGCTCGCGCTCACGCACACCTACCCGGCGAGCGAGTCCGAGGGCGACCGGCAGGCGGCGTGGTGGGCCGACGGGTCGTTCAACCGCTGGTACCTCGATCCGCTCTTCGGCCGCGGCTACCCCGACGACATGGTGGAGCACTTCGCGCCGCAGGGGCCGCCGGTCGAGGAAGGCGACCTCGAGGCGATCGCCGCCCCGCTCGACTTCCTCGGCGCGAACTACTACTTCCGCCAGCTCGTGCAGGAGGATCCGGACGGCGACCGGCCGATCCTCGTCCGCGACCCGGACTGGTCGTTCACGGCGATGGGCTGGGAGGTCTATCCCGACGGCCTCCACGACCTGCTCGTCCGGCTCCGCACGGACTACGACCCGCCGGCGATCTACATCTTCGAGAACGGCGCGGCGTACGACGACGTGCGCGGGCACGACGGCGAGGTGAGGGATCCGGAACGGCAGGCGTATCTCGACGAGCACCTCGCCGCGGTGGGCCGCGCGGTCGACGACGGCGTGCCGGTGCGCGGCTACTTCGTCTGGTCGCTGCTCGACAACTTCGAGTGGGCGGAGGGCTACTGGAAGCGATTCGGGATCGTCTACATCGACTACCCGACGCTCGCGCGCGTCCCGAAGGGGAGCTTCTACTGGTACCGGAACTTCATCGCCGAGGCGCGCGGGGAGCAGGAATGGCGCGCGTCGGCCTGATGCTCTACTCAGTGCGCGAGGCGTGCGCCCGCGACTTCGAGGCGACGCTGCGCGAGGTCGCCGCGATGGGCTACGAAGGCGTGGAGCTCTTCGACCTGCACGGCCGCGAGCCGGCGGAGGTCGCGGGCTGGCTCGGCGGGCTCGGCCTGCCGGCCTGCGGCAGGCACGCCTCGCTCGACGCGGTCGAGTCGCAGCTCGACGAGCTGGCGGAGGAGGCGAGCGCGATCGGGTGGCGGCGGCTCGTCGTCAGCTGGCTCGATCCGTCGCAGCTCGGCGACGAGTCGCTGCAGAGGCTCGCGGCGGCCGCGCGGGCGGCCGCGGATCGCGGGCTCGAGCTCGGCTTCCACAACCACGACGCCGAGGTGCGCGAGGGCTTCCTCGACCGGCTCCCGCCCGAGGTCTTCCTCGAGCTCGACGCCGGCTGGGCGTGGTGGGCAGGCGCCGATCCGGTCGACCTGCTCGGCCGCGGGCCGCTCGTGCACGTGAAGGACTTCCGCACGCGCGGCGAGCGCTCGTTCTGCCCCGTCGGCGACGGCGCGGTCGGCTACGAGTGCGTCGCGCCGGCGGCCGTGCGGGCCGGGGTGGAGTGGCTGCTCGTCGAGCAGGACGAGACGGACGGGCCGGAACTCGACGCCGCGCGCCGCTCGCTCGTCGCACTCGAGCTGATGCTGGAGGAGGCCGCGTGAACAGGCCCGCGTCCGTCGGGATCGTCGGCTGCGGTGTGATCAGCGACCACTACGTCGAGAACTCCGCCGCGTTCGACTCCTTCGAGATGACGGCCTGCGCGGACATCGACGCGGCGGCCGCCCGGAAGCTCGCGGCGAAGCACGGACTCGAGGCGACGACGGTCGACGAGCTCGTCGCCGATCCCGCGATCGACGTCGTCCTCAACCTGACGCCGCCCGCGGTGCATGCGCCCGTCACGCGGCAGGCGCTCGCCGCCGGCAAGCACGTCTACTCGGAGAAGCCGCTCGCCACGACGACAGCCGACGCCGCGGACCTCTTGGCGGGGGCGGACCGGCTCGGACTGCGGATCGGCTGTGCGCCGGACACCTTCCTCGGCGGCCCGTACCAGTCGGCGCTCGCGCTGCTCGAGGAGGGCGCGATCGGCGTGCCGCTCTCGGTCAGCGCGGCGATGCTCGTCACGGGCGCCGACGCCTGGCATCCGAGCCCCGAGCTCTTCTTCGCCGACGGGGCGGGCCCGATGCTCGACATGGGCCCGTACTACCTGACGGCGATCGTCGCGCTCGTCGGCCCCGTCCGCCGCGCCGCGGGCTTCGCGTCGACGCGCGCCGCGGAGCGGGCGATCGCGACGGGCCCGCGCGCCGGCACGCGCTTCGCGGTGACGACGCCGACGCACGTGTTCGCCGCGCTCGAGCTCGAGGGCGGCGTCACCGCGAGCCTCGTCACGAGCTTCGACGCGGTCGACCGTTACGTGTGCGACCTCGAGATCCACGGGACCGAAGGGACGCTCGCGCTGCCGGACCCGAACGCGTTCGAGGGTCCGCTGCGAATTCGCCTCGGCCGCGGCGACTGGCAGGACGCGCCGTTCGGCTCACGCGGACAGGCCGACGCGCGCGGCCTCGGCCTGCACGATCTCGTCGAGGCGATCGCGGAAGACCGGCCGCACCGAGCGTCGGGCCGGCTCGCGCTGCACGTCGTCGACGTCGCGCGCAGCGTCCTGCGGGCGGCCGACGAACGGCGGGTGATCGAAATCGAGTCGCGGGTGGAGCAGCCGCAGCCGCTGCCCGTCAGACCCGGCACGACTGTGCCCCGAGCCTGATCGTCCTTGTGGCTCAGAGCCACAAAGTGGATCACGGTCCCGAATCGGCTCGCGCCGCGGGCCTGAGGGCGCTTGTGGCTTAGAGCCACAAACTGGGTCAGGTGCGCGAGAGAGCTTCTTCGAATGTCAGACGGCGCTCGATTGGCCCAGAGGTTGATGCCGCTGCGCGAGAGAGCTTCTTCGAATGTCAGACGGCGCTCGATTGGGCCCAGAGGTTGATGCCGCTGTCCGTCGCGTAGTGGTCGATCTCCGCGAGGTCCTCGTCCGTGAAGTCGAGCCGGTCGAGCGCGGCGACGTTCGTCTCCAGCTGCTCGATGCTGCTCGCGCCGCCGAGCGCCGACGTGACGCGCGGGTCGCGGAGCGTCCACGCGAGCGCGAGCTGCGCGAGACTCTGCCCGCGTCGCTGCGCGATCTCGTTCAGCGCGCGCACCTTGTCGAGGGTCTCGTCGGTGAGCATCGCCGACGAGAACGAGCCCTCGCGCGCCGCCCGGGAGTCCTCGGGCATCCCGCCCAGGTACTTGTCCGTCAGCAGTCCCTGCGCGAGCGGCGAGAAGCCGATGCAGCCGATCCCCTCCTCCTCGAGCACGTCGAGCAGCCCGTCCTCGATCCAGCGGTTCAGCATCGAGTACGACGGCTGGTGGATCAGCAGCGGCGTGCCGAGCCCGCGCAGGATCGCCGCGGCCTCGCGCGTCCGCTCCGGCGAGTACGACGAGATTCCGACATAGAGCGCCTTGCCCTGTCGCACCGCAGCGTCGAGCGCGCCCATCGTCTCCTCCAGCGGCGTGTCCGGATCGGCCCGGTGCGAGTAGAAGATGTCGACGTAGTCGAGGCCCATCCGCTGCAGGCTCTGGTCGAGGCTCGCGAGCAGGTACTTGCGTGAGCCCCTGTCGCCGTAGGGTCCCGGCCACATGTCGTAGCCGGCCTTCGTCGAGATCACGAGCTCGTCGCGGTACGGCCCGAGGTCCTTGCGGAGGATCGCACCGAACGTCTCCTCGGCCGAGCCGTACGGCGGCCCGTAGTTGTTCGCCAGGTCGATGTGCGTGATTCCGAGGTCGAGGGCGCGGCGGACGATCGCGCGGCCGTGCTCGAGCGGCGTGTCGCCGCCGAAGTTCTGCCAGAGGCCGAGCGAGATCGCAGGGAGCTTCAGCCCCCAGCGGCCGCACCTGCGGTAGGGCATGCGGTCGTAGCGGTTGTCGGCGGGAACGTAGGTCATGCGGCTTCGGCGCCTGTCATGATCGCGACGGCCTGCGACATCGTATGGGTCTGCGGAGTGACGACGGCGACGCGCCGGCCGAGCCGCATGATCTGGATCCGGTCGGCGAGCTCGAACACGTTCGGCATGTCGTGGCTGATCAGGATCACGGGCAGCCCGCGCTCGCGGACGCGGCTGATCAGGTCGAGCACCTGTCGCGTCTCCTTCACGCCGAGCGCCGCGGTCGGCTCGTCCATGATCACGACCCGCTGTGCCCACGTCGCCGCCCGTGCCACCGCGACGCCCTGGCGCTGGCCGCCGGAGAGGTCCTCCACCGGCTGCGTGATCGACTGGACGCCGATCTTCAGCTCGGCGAAGTGCCGCGCGGCCTCGCGCCGCATCGTGCGCTTGTCCAGCATGCGGAACACGCGGCCGAGCGGGTCGGTCCGACGTACCTCGCGGCCGAGGAAGATGTTCGACGCGATGTCGAGCGACGGCGCGACGGCGAGATCCTGATAGACGGTCTCGATCCCGGCACGGCGCGCGTCGCGGGGGGTCCGGAAGTGCACGGGCTCGGAGTCGAGCAGGATCTCGCCCTCGTCCGGCTGGATCGCGCCCGAGAGCGCCTTGATCAGCGTCGACTTGCCGGCGCCGTTGTCGCCGATGATCGCGAGGATCTCCTGCGGATAGAGCTCGAGGTCAGCGCCTCTCAGCGCGAGGACGTGGCCGTAGCTCTTGACGAGTCCCCGCGCCTCGAGGATCGGCGCAACGTCGTTCACAGCCGCCTCCGGTGCGTCAGCTGGTCGACCGACACGGCGAGGATGACGAGGATTCCGGTGACGAGATACTGGTAGATCACCTGTACGCCGATCAACGTCAGCCCGTTGCGGAAGATGCCCACGATCACCGCGCCGATCAGCGTTCCGACGATCGTGCCGCGGCCCCCGAACAGGCTCGTCCCGCCGAGCACGACGGCCGTGATGCTGTCGAGGTTCTCGGTCGTCTGGCCGGCGTTCGGATCGCCGAGCTCGGTGCGCGAGACGAGCAGCATCGCGGCGATGCCGTAGGTGAGTCCCGCGATCGTGTAGACGCCGAGCAGCAGCCGGTTGATGTTGATCCCCGTCAGGCGCGCCGCCTCCGGGTCGTCGCCCACGGCGTAGACATGCCTGCCCCAGGCCGTCTGCGTGAGCGCGTACCACGTCACCGCGAAGACGACGAGCATCAGGATGACGCCGTAGGTGAAGTCGGCTCCGAACAGCCTGAACGTGCGGCCGAAGAAGAGCATCTCGCTCGGCAGTCCGGTGAACGTGAGGTCGTTCGAGTAGATGTGGGTGATCGCGAACGCGATGTTGAACGTGCCGAGTGTGACGATGAACGCGGGAAGCCGTACGCCCGTCACGAGCGCGCCGTTCAGGATCCCGAAGCCGACGCAGGTCAGGATCCCGAGGATGATCGCGGGGATCGCCGGGACGCCGTTCGCGATCGCCAGCTTCGTCATCACGATCTGGCCGACGGCCATCACCGTGCCGACCGAGAGGTCGATCCCGGCCGTGAGGATGATGAGCGTCTGGCCGACTGCGAGCACGCCGACGACCATCACCTGCTGCAGGACGAGCGAGAGGTTCTCCGCGTGCAGGAAGCGATCGCTCTTCAGCGAGAAGAACGCCATCGTCGCGACGAGCGCCACGACGGGGCCGACGGTCGGCGCGGTCGCGACGCGCTGCGCAAGCTGGAGCGCGGTGGGGCGCGTGCTCGGGCGTTCGCTGACTGGTTCGGTCGTCGTCATCTAGACAGAGACCGGGGCGCTCGATGCGCCCCGGTCGCAGCTCTAGGCGGATTCTCTCCTACCCCCAGCAGTGCGCGAGCCCGTAGGCGACGCTCTTGGACGGGACGCCCGGCGCGGGCACTTTCGCGATCAGGTTCACGCCGGTGTCGGTATAGCCCGAGACCTTCTTGCCTGTCTTCGCGTAGTGCACGACCGCCGCGACGCCCCTCGAGGCCATCAGGAGCGGGTACTGCTGCGAGGTCGCGTCGATGATGCCGGCCTTGACGTTCCGAACGCCGGCGCAGCCGCCGTCCACGGAGACGACCGTCACGTCGCTCTGCGACTTGCCTGCGCTCTTCAGCGCGGTCCACGCGCCCGCCGCGCTCGGCTCGTTGATCGTGTAGACGACGTCGATGTCCGGGTTCTTCTGGAGGCAGTTCTCCATCGCCGTCTGCGACGGCGCCACCTGGCCCTGGCCATTGGCCACACACGCGATCTGCGAGTCGCTGCCCTTGATTCCGAACCCCTGCAGGAAGCCGTTGTGACGGAGCGCTCCGACCGACGAGCCGGCGTGCTCGTCGAGCATCGCGATCGTCACGGTGTTCCCCTTCGTGACCGCCCGCGCGTACTTCCCGATCAGGATGCCGGCGTTCAGGTTATTCGTGGCGAAGAGTGCGTCGGTGGCGGTCTTCGGAACGGTCGGCGTGTCGAGCGCGATCACGAGCACGCCCGCCTTCCGCGCCTTGGCGATCGCGGGGTTCTCGGCCTTCCCGTCCGCCACGGTGATCAGGATTCCCTTCACTCCCGCGGTCGTCATGTTCTCGATCGCGGCGATCTGGCTCGCGTTGTCGGAGCTGCTCTTGCCTGCGGCATAGATCAGCTGCGCGCCGGCCTTGCTCGCAGCGGCGGTCGCGCCCTGCTTCATCTTCACGAAGAACGGGTTCGTCACGTCCTTCGTGATCAGCCCCACCTTGATCGTCGCGTGCTTGGACGCCGTGCCGGCTGAGGCGACCGCCATCACGGTCGTCGCGCCGACCAGAGCCACGGCGAGGAACAGCCAAACCCTCTCGCGCCTCGGTCGCATGTTGCTTCTCCTTTCGGGGGATGCCCGGTAGGAGTGGGAGGCTATGAAAACGTTATCGCTTCTGTCAAGGTGTCGTCTCGTAAACGCCGAGATCGGACGAGAAAACGTTGCCACAATCGCTAGCCCAACGTCCGACGATGCTCGACGTCGCGGCCCTCGCCGGGGTCGGCCTCGCCACGGTCTCGCGCGTCGTCAACGGCAAGACCGGTGTCAGCCCAGCGACGGCCGCCCGCGTTCAGGCCGCGATCGACCGCCTCGACTACCGGCACAACGTCAACGCCGCGACCCTGCGCCGCGCGAACCCGAAGACGGCGACGATCGGGCTCGTGCTCGAGGACGTGGCGAACCCGTTCATGTCCGCGCTGCACCGGGCGGTCGAGGACTACGCCCGTGCGCGCGGCGTCCTCGTCTTCGCGGGGAGCTGCGACGAGGACGCGGACCGCGAGCGAGAGCTGATCAGTGAGTTCCGCTCCCGCCGCGTCGACGGGATCATCGTCGTCCCCGCGGGACCGGATCACAGCTATCTGCTCGCCGAGGTGCGGCACGGGACGGCGCTCGTCTTCGTCGACCGGCCGCCGCGCTTCCTCGACGCGGACACCGTCACCGCGGACGACCTCGGCGGCGCGCGAGCCGCCGTCGAGCACCTCGGCCGCCACGGGCACCGGCGGATCGGCTTCCTCGGGGCGGACGTGTCGATCACGACCGCCGACGCTCGGCTGCGCGGCTATACGGAGGGGCTGGCGGCGCTCGGCGTCGAGCCCGATCCGGCGATCGTCCGGACGGGGCTGGCGAGCATCGAGGACGCGGAGGAGGCCGCGGCTGCGATCCTTCGCGACCATGACCCGCCGACAGCGCTCCTCTCCGCACAGAACTACTTCACGGTCGGCGCGGTCAAGGCGCTGCGCGCGGTCGGCCGCCAGCGGGAGATCGCGGTCGTCGGCTACGACGACTTCCTTCTCGCCGACATGCTCGAACCGGCGCTGACGGTGATCGCGCACGATCCCGTCGAGATCGGCCGTGCCGCCGCCGAGCTGCTCTTCCGGCGGCTCGACGGGGCGAGCCCGCCGCGCGAGCACGTCGTCTTACCCACCCGCCTCGTGGAGCGCGGCTCGGGCGAGATCCGGGTGCGGCGATGATTGTGGTCGCCGGCGAGGCGCTCATCGACCTCGTCTTCTCCGACGGGGTGCTCCGCCCGCATCCCGGCGGCGGCCCGTACAACACCGCGATCGCGCTCGGGCGCCTCGATGTCCCGGTCGGCTTCGTCGGCCGCATCTCCGTCGATCCGTTCGGGCGGCTGCTCGCCGCCTGCCTCGCCGAGAGCGGCGTCGACGACCGCTACCTGCTCCGCGGCGACGCGCCGACGCCGCTCGCCGTCGTCGACGACACCGGCGACGGCGGCCACTCCTTCACCTTCTATCTCGTGGGCACCGCGTACGCCGATCTCACTCCTTCCGACCTGCCCGCGCTCGACGCGGCGGTCGTCGCGGTCTACGCCGGGACGCTCGCGCTCGCAACGGATCCACCGGCGGCGGCGATCGAGGCGCTGATGGAGCGCGAGGCGCCGCGGCGTGTGATCGTCGTCGATCCGAACGTGCGGCCGGCCGTCTTCGGCGAGCCGAACGAGTACCGCGCGCGGTTCGAGCGGTGGGCCGGCTTCGCGCACGTGATCAAGCTCAGCGACGCCGACTCCGCATGGCTCTACCCCGAGCTGGAGCCGGAGGCCGTCCTGGACGGGCTCCTCGAGCGCGGCGTCCGGCTCGCCGTCCTGACACGAGGAGCCGACGGCGCAGTCGCCAAGAGCACGTTGGGCCGCGCGGAGGTCGCCGCGCCGCCCGTCGACGTCGTCGACACGGTCGGTGCCGGCGACGCGTTCGCCGCCGGGCTCCTGCGACGGCTCTGGGAGACCGACCGGCTCGCGGCCGAGGCGCTCGGGCTGCTGGACGACGCCGACCTCGAGGACGCGCTGAGGTTTGCGACGGCGGTCGCGACGCTGTGCGTCGGCCGCTCCGGCGCCGACCCGCCGGCGCTCGCGGACGTCCGATCCCACCTGGCCGCGAAGTAGGCGTATCCCGGCGCGTCGGCGCGCCGTTCGCATGGGATGCACCACAAGTTCGTGCGGCCGCCGGTGTCAACTGGATAGGCCGTCAGTCCCCAGCGCGCGAGGGCCGGAGCCGTCCGGCCCTTGCAGCGCATCAGCCTCCAAAGAGCTCCGTCGCGGCCCGCTGGATCTCGTCGCGCGGCACGTCGCGCAGGTGCTGTGCCAGCCCCCAGCGGTGGCCGAACGGGTCGACGATCTGCCCGTAGCGCTCGCCCCAGAACACGTCGCTGAGCGGCTGCCGGATCTCGGCGCCCGCGTCGACGGCCCGCTGCCAGACCGCGTCGACGTCCTCGACCACGAGATGCAGGACGGTCGCCGTCCCGCCGATCGAAAGCGGCGAGAGCACGCCCATGTCCGGGAACTCGTCGGCGAGCATCACCGTCGAGTCGCCGAAGTGCAGCTCGACCTGCATCAGCTTGCCGCCGGGCACCTCGATCCGCCCGGCCTCCTCGCCGCCGAGCGCGCTCGCGTACCACTCGGCCGCGCGGGCCGCGTCGCGAACGACGATGTGCGGGGTGATCGCGTGCATCGCTCTCCAACCGGTAGAAACGCGTCATGGCCGCGGCCGATTCCGACACGAAGCGGGTCACGACGCTCGAGTTGTTCTTCGACCTCGTCTTCGTCTTCACGATCACCGAGCTGACGACCGTCCTCTACGAGTCGCCGACGTGGCGCGGCCTCGCGCAGGTCGTGCTGATGCTCGGCGTGATCTGGTGGATGTACGGCGGCTACGCGTGGATGACGAACGCGGTCAGCGCGCACACGGCCCAGCGGCGGCTGCTGCTGCTCGGCGGGATGACCGGCTACTTCGTCCTCGCGCTGGCGATCCCCCACGCGTTCTCGAGCAGCGGGCTCGCGTTCGGGCTGGCCTACCTTGTCATCGTCTCGGTGCACTCGACCCTCTTCACGCGCGCCTCCTCGCAAAGCGCAGCGCGGGCGATCCTGACGCTGGCGCCGTTCAACCTCGCCTCCGCGATCGTGCTCGTGGTCGGCGGTGCGCTCGGCGGCGCGGCGCAGTACGTCCTCTGGACGGTCGCGTTCCTCTTCGAGTGGCTGACGCCGAAGATCCGCCGCGCGCGCGAGGGCGGCTTCGAGATCGCGGCCGCGCACTTCGTCGAGCGGCACGGGCTCGTCGTGCTGATCGCGATCGGAGAGTCGATCGTCGCCATCGGAATCGGCGCGTCGCACCTCGCCGTCGACGGAGCGCTCGTCCTCGTGGCGGCGCTCGGGCTCGCGCTGAGCGCCGGGCTCTGGTGGCTCTACTTCGGCAGCGGCGACGACGAGCGGGCGGAGCGTTCGTTGGCCGCCATGCCGCTGCCGCGCCGCTCCCGGGCGGCGCTGCACGGTTACGGGTACTGGCACCTGCCGCTGCTGTTGGGGATCGTCGCCATCGCGGCAGCCGAGCGCGCCGCGATCGCCCATCCGTTCAGCGAGCTGAGCTGGGCGCGGGCCGGGCTCCTCGGCGGCGGCGTCGCCGTCTTCCTCGCCGGTGACGCGCTCTTCTGCCGGGCGCTCGAGGTCGGGAGCGGAAGGCGTCGCGCGGCAGCCGCCGTGC
>VAWW01000037.1:58132-58522 GCA_005884575.1 Actinomycetota bacterium | reverse complement strand
GGGCGTCGTTCAGGAAGGCTCGAGCTCCGGCGCCGGGTCTCAGTTCGTCGTCTGGATCGAGGACGGCGGACCGGGAGGGGGCGACCGGATGAGCCCGAGCCTCTTCTTCGACAAGGACGACCTGCCGACGCCGTTCGACGGGGTGGCGCTACCGCCGACCTTCCCGGCTGTTTGCCCCGGAGCAGACATGCCGCCGGTGCTCGCTGTCCTTCCGCTCGTCTCAGGCGATCTGACGGTCGTCGACCAGCCATAGATCACGCAGCCCGATTTCAACGAATGCCGTTCACTCCGACAAGACGTTGGCTGCTAAAGCAGCGTCTCGAGGAGTCTGGCAGCGACAGAGGGCGGATCGGTCGCGCGAAGTCGAGTCCCCTGGCGCTCCGCTTCCTG
>VAWW01000037.1:19574-58042 GCA_005884575.1 Actinomycetota bacterium | reverse complement strand
CGTTTGCCGGCGCAGATCTCAGCTCTGCCGGACCGACGGGCGATTAGAGGGATCGCGCGCGGGCCGAAGTCCTCTTCGAGCGGTCGCGGCGGATTCGGCAGGACCTAGGTTTGCGCAATGTCAGGTATGGGCGGAACTTTGGCTGTGCGCAAAACCAGGCGACCTGCTTCGCGGCAACGCTCGGCGGTTCCGTAGCACGCGTGCTACACTTCGCCACGGATGAGCCGCGAGATCACACAAAGAGAACTGCGCAACGAGAGCGGAGAAATCATGCGCGCACTCGACCGTGGTGAGACGTTCGTCGTTACTCGGAACGGTGTGCCTGTCGGAGAGCTGATCCCGCTTCGGCAGCGTCAGTTCGTCGCTGCGGACGCCGCCGTCGCCGTTTTCAACGGCGCGCCGACCATCGACGGAGAGCGATTCAGGGCCGACGTCGACGCCCTTCTCGACCAGCGGCCGGCTCCGCGTGGCTGATCCGGGTCATCGGCGCGGCAGGCCTTCCGTCTGAGTTCGCGATTTCGGCGGTGACGCTGGCAGAGCTCGCAGCCGGTCCGCACGCGACCGCCGACGCAGCGGAGCGGGCCCGCCGTCAAGACCGGCTGCAACGTACGGAAGCCACCTTTGAGCCTTTGCCCCTCGACGGAGCGGCAGCCCGCGCATACGGCCGCATCTACGCCGCGGTCGCAGCCACCGGCCGCAAGACGCGCGGCCCTCGAGCTTTCGATCTCCTCATCGCGGCCAGTGCTCTCGCCGGGGAGCTACCGCTGTATACGCGGAACCCAGGCGACTTCGCAGGACTCGGCGGCCTCGTCGAAATCGTGGCCGTGTAGAGAAACGAACGCTGACCCGCAGCCGGTTTGCTCAATGTCAGTCATGGGCCGTGCAGGGATCGAACCTGCGACCTTGGGATTAAGAGTCCCCTGCTCTACCAGCTGAGCTAACGGCCCCGGCGGTGCGCCATTGTAGCGGCGTGCGCGCGTAGCCTTCCGCCGATGCGGGTCCTCTCGATCGTCGGAAACCGGCCGCAGTTCATCAAGTCCGGGCCGCTCTCGGTCGCCCTCCGCAAGGCGGGGATCGACGAGGTCGTGTTGCACACCGGCCAGCACTGGGACGACGAGCTGTCGCAGGTCTTCTTCGACGAGCTCGGTCTGCCGGAGCCGCGCTACCGACTCGACCTGCACACCGCCGACTCTGCCGCGATGGAGCCCGGCATCCGCGACGCGCTCGACCGCGAGCGGCCCGACTGGACGCTCGTCTACGGCGACACGAACTCGACCCTCGCCGGCGCGCGCGCTGCCGCCGCGGCTGGAATCCCGCTCGCGCACGTCGAGGCCGGGATGCGCAGCGGCGACCTGTCGATGCCCGAGGAGCGGAACCGCATCGAAGTCGACCGCATCGCCGCGCTCCTGCTCGCCCCGGACGAGCGCTCCCGCGACACGCTCGCGCGCGAGGGCGTCATCGGCCGCACGGAGGTCGTCGGCGACGTCATGGCGGACGTCGCCTTCAAGCTCGTGTCGTTCGCCCGCGAGCGTTCGCAGATCCTCGACCGCGTCGGGCTCGAGCCCGACGGTTATGTCGTGACGACAATCCACCGTGAGGCCAACGTCCACCCAGAGCGGCTGGCGCGGATCGTCGACGGGCTGAACCGGATCGAGGAGCCGATCGTCTTCCCGGCCCACCCGCGCACCCGCGAGCGCCTGGCCGGCCTCGGGCCGCACGTCCATGTGCTCGACCCGCTCAGCTACGTCGACATGCTCGCCCTTACCTCGCAGGCCCGTGTCATCGTCACCGACTCCGGTGGGCTGCAGAAGGAGGCCTACTGGTTCGGCGTTCCGTGCGTGACTGCGCGGCCCTCCACGGAGTGGGTCGACACGGTCGAGATCGGCGCGAACGTGCTCGTCGACGACGACCCGGAGCGACTCGCGGCCGCCGTCGCCGGGGCGCGGATGCCCAAGGAGCGGCCAGAGCTCTACGGCGACGGGCGCGCCTCGGAGCGTGTCGCTGCCGCGCTCCTCGGTAGCCTGCCCGGGTCATGACAGACATCGCAATTGTCGGTGCTGGTTATGTCGGCCTGCCGCTGGCCCAGGTCTTCGCCGACGCGGGCCGCAGCGTCGTGCTCGTCGACGTGTCGCAGGAGCGCGTCGACCGGATCCTTCGCGGCGAGAGCTACATCGAAGACGTGCCGTCGGAGACGCTGCAGAGGCTCGTCTCGAACGGGCTGACCGCCTCGACGGACTATGACGTCCTGCGCGACGCGGATTCGATCCTGATCGCGCTGCCGACCCCGCTCTCCAAGCAGCGCGAGCCCGATCTCTCGATCGTGCTCAGCGCAACGGAGCGGATCGCGCCCCGGCTGCACAAGGGCCACCTCGTCGTGCTCGAGTCGACGACGTATCCCGGCACGACGCGCGAGCAGCTGCAGCCGATCCTCGAGCGCAGCGGCCTGACCGCGGGCAAGGACTTCTATCTCGCGTTCTCGCCGGAGCGCGTCGATCCCGGTCGCACCGACTGGACGACGAAGAACGTGCCGAAGGTCGTCGGCGGGCTCACCCCCGCGTGCACGGAGCGCGCGGCCGAGCTCTATCGCAGCGCGATCGACACCGTGCACTCCGTCTCGTCCCCCGAGGCCGCGGAGCTGACGAAGCTGCTCGAGAATATCTTTCGCTCGGTCAACATCGCGCTCGTCAACGAGCTCGCGCAGCTCTGCGACCGGATGGGAATCGACGTCTGGGAGGTTGTCGGCGCGGCCGCGAGCAAGCCGTTCGGATTCATGTCGTTCCAGCCCGGTCCCGGCCTGGGCGGCCACTGCATCCCGATCGACCCCTTCTACCTGACGTGGAAGGCGCGCGAGTACGACTTCTACACCGAGTTCATCGAGCTCGCCGGCAAGGTCAACGAGAACATGCCGTACTACTGCCGATCGCTGATCTCGCAGGCCTTGAACCATGGCGCGCGCAAGTCGCTCAGCGGCTCGAAGGTCCTCATCCTCGGTGTCGCGTACAAGGCGGACATCGGTGACATGCGCGAGTCGCCGGCGCTGAAGATCCTGCAACTGATCCAGAACGCGGGCGCCGACGTCTCGTACCACGACCAGCACGTTCCCGAGCTGCCGGAGTTCGGTCTGCGCCCGGTGCCGATGGAGCCCGACGCGTACGACTGCATTGCCATCGTCACGGCGCACTCGACGATCGATTACGAGGATCTCGTCGATCGCGCGCACGTCGTCGTCGACTTCCGCAACGCGACCGGCAAGAAGGGCCGCGAATCCGAGAAGGTCTGGAAGCTTTGAGCCGGACGCCTCGGGTCGGCCTCGTCGGGCTCGGCTACTGGGGTCCGAATCTCGCAAGGAACTTCGACGACCTCGACGCGCTCGGCGCGGTCTGTGACCTCGATCCTGCCCTGCGAGAGCGCTTCGCATCGCGCTACCCCCACGCGAAGGTCTACAACGACTTCGACGCGATGCTCTCCGAGGCCGAGCTCGACGCGATCGTCGTCGCGACGCCTGTCGCGACGCACTACGAGCTGGCGCGCCGCGCGCTCGCGGCCGGCAAGCACGTCTTCGTCGAGAAGCCGCCGGCGATGCGCGCCTCTGAGATGGAGGAGCTCGTCGCGCTCGCCGAGCAGCAGGACCTCGTCCTCATGCCGGGCCACCTGCTGCTGTACCACCCGGGCATCCAGCGGGTGAAGCAGCTGATCGACGCCGGCGAGATCGGTGAGGTCTACTGCATCTACGGCAACCGGCAGAACCTCGGCGTGATCCGCAAGGACGAGAACGCACTCTGGTCGCTCGGCGTGCACGACCTCTCGGTGATCCTCTACCTGCTCGACGAGGAGCCGGACGAGGTGTGGGCGCACGGGAACGCGTTCCTCAACCCGGGCGTCGAGGACGTCGTGTTCTGCTACCTCCGCTTCCCGAGCGGCAAGATTGCGCACATGCACCTCTCCTGGCTCGACCCGCACAAGATGCGGAAGATCACCGTCGTCGGGAACGAGAAGATGGTCGTCTTCGACGACATGGAGCTCGAGCGCAAGGTGACGATCTACGAGAAGGGTCCGTGGCAGCCCGCGGAGACCTACGGCGAGTGGCGCACGCGCACCGGCGACATCTCGAGCCCGCGGATTCCGAACGACGAGCCGCTCCGCCTCGAATGCACGCACTTCCTACAGCTCGTCGCGAGCGGGCCGGAAGACCACAAGGAAGCGCGCGACGGCCTCGCGGTCGTACGCGCGCTCGATGCGCTCCAGCGCACGCTCGAAGGCGTGCGCGCTTGAGCGCGGAGATCCACCCGAGCGCGATCGTCCATCGGGGAACCGTTCTCGGCGAAGGCGTGAAGGTGCTCGAGCATGCAGTCGTCGGGAAGCAGCCGTCGCTCTCGCCGCGTTCGACCGCGAAGAAGGAACCGCTGCCGCCGACGGAGATCGGCGACTGGACGATCGTCTCCACCGGAGCGATCGTCTTCGCCGGCTCGCGGATCGGCGCGCGCGTGATCCTCGGCGATCAGTCGTGCGTGCGGGAGCGCGTCGTCGTCGGCGACGACGTCGTGATCGGCCGCGGCTCGCTCGTCGAGAACGACACGACGATCGGCCCGCGCACGAAGATCCAGGCCGAGGCGTACATCACCGCCTACTGCGAGCTCGAGGAGGACGTGTTCATCGCGCCGTGCGTCGTGACGACGAACGACAACTTCATGGGCCGCACGGACCAGCGACACGAACTGATCAAGGGTCCGACGATCCGTCGCGGAGCGCGGGTCGGCGGCGGCGCCGTCCTCTGTCCCGGTGTCGAGATCGGCGAGGAGGCATTCGTCGGCGCGGGCGCGGTCGTGACGAAGGACGTTCCGGCGCGAAAGCTCGTCGTCGGAAGCCCGGCGCGCGTGATCCGCGACGTGCCCGACGAAGAGTTGCTCTAGGTGCGCTTGCTGTAGTCGAGCGTGTAGGGGTAGGCGCCCGTGAACGGCGCCGTGAGCTTCGTCTCGAGGTAGTACCAGCCGGTCGTCTGTGTCCGGTAGGTCAGTCGCTCGTCCGGTCCCGGCTTCGACGACTGGGCGGCGCGCAACCGCTGCGAACGGAGGTCGTCGACCCGTTGCGTGCCCGGCTTCCAGAGGACGAGATCGACGTTCGCGCCTGCCGGCCCGGTCAGGATCGCGTCGAGGCGCTGACCCCTGCCGAGCCGCACCCGGTAGACGTCCACCTGATCGTCATAGAAGTCGAGCGTCGCATGGAGGTCGGCTGTTCCGCTGAAGAGCGTGTGGGCCTGCGTCCCGGCGTTGTCGTTCGACTCGTACTGGTCGGCCGGCGGCAGGGGTCCGTCGAGCGCCGCGATCGCCTTCGCGATGTTGAGCCTGCCCCAGCCCGTGTACGGGTCGCGCAGGAGCGGACACATGTGGCAACCGTTCGACGCGTTGGCGTCGTCCGCGGTCTGCTCGATGATCGCACCGACCTGGTCGGGGCGCAGCGCGGGATCGAGGCCGATCAGCAGCGCCGCGGCCGCCGTCACCTGGGGCGCGGCGAAGGACGTGCCCTCGGGGCGCCGGTAGTCGTCGGTGCCGCAGTCCGAGTAGCCCTGGTCGGGGCATGTCGGCCGCAGCGCCGTCAGGTCGCGCGGGAACGTCGAGAACATCTCCTGACCCGGTGCCGCGATGTCGTTGTAGATGCGATCCCGATTCGAGAACGTCGGCACGGATCCGCTCCGGCTGAGCGCGCTGACGCCGATCACGTGCGGGAGCGCAGCGGGATAGCTCGCATATGGCCACGGCGTCGCCGGCGCCTCGTCGCCGTTGCCCACTGCGGCGACGAGCACGGCGCCCTTCTGGTACGCGTACGCGACCGCGTCCGCTTCGGCCCGCGAGTACGTGTCCCGTGCCGGAGCCCGCGGGT
This sequence comes from Actinomycetota bacterium, assembly GCA_005884575.1. Taxonomy (GTDB): domain Bacteria; phylum Actinomycetota; class Thermoleophilia; order Gaiellales; family Gaiellaceae; genus AC-16. The sequence goes on along the minus strand of VAWW01000037.1, from coordinate 52,165 downwards.
CCCGCACGCCGCCAAGGCTCAGGTTGATCACGCGCGCTCCCTGGTCGGCCGCCCAGCGGATGGCCGCCGACTCCGCGCTGAGCGGGATCGTGCCGTCGGCCCGCACGACCTTCGCGACGATCAGCTGGGCGGACGGGTACGCGATCCCGACGATGCCCTGGCCGTCGAGATTCGCGGCGATCATTCCGGCGACGAAGGTGCCGTGGCCCTGCGGGTCCGTCCTCCAGTCCCCTCCCACGAAGCTGCGGCCGAGGACGATGCGGCCGGCGAAGTCCGGATGGTTCGCGTCGATCCCGGAGTCCACGATCGCGACCTTCGTCGGCATGAAGAGCGTCTGGGCGGGCGGGTCCGGCCAGAGGTCGAACGCGTGGTCGGCGGCGAGATACCACTGCTTCGCGGCGAGCGGGTCCGTGGGCGTGAACGCGGCCGCAGTTCCGGCCGCTACGAGCGCGGCGACGGCCGCGCCGGCGAGTGCGCGCATCATCTCCGGGCCGTGACGACGCTCAGAGGCGGCGTCGTTCCTGCGACGAAGCCCTTCGTGGCCGCGATCCGCGCGCGGTAGGTGCCCGTGGCGAGCTGGAGGGTCGCGTCGAAGTCGCCGTTCGCATCGACCGTCGTCGTCGCGACCGTCGTCCAGGCGCCGGCGGCGTCCTGGCTCTGCACCGCGACCGGCGCGCCCGTGAGGACTGGCCGCACGAGCCCGCGCAGGTGATCAGGCGTCTTGTCGGCGTAGAAGCGGATGCGCGGCGCGACCGCGATCCGCACCGGCGCCGCGGCGGCCGTCGTCGTTGCGAGCCGGTAATCCGTGGTCACCGTTGGCTTCGCCGGGATCGCGACCGTGCCGTCCGCGGCCGGCGCGACCGGCCCGACAGCCTGCCACGTCGAGCCCGCGGAACGCTGCTCGAGCGCCACGCCGGCGATCCCGCGCGCGACGCCGCTCAGCTGGACCGCGCCGCCGAACTCGACGGGCGCCGCCGGCAACGGCCGGCTCAGCGAGAGGACGCCGACGTCGAACCACGTCGAGCGCAGCTTCAGCTTCGTGCGCACTGTGCCCGCCGGGACGTCGACCTGGCCCTGGGGCCCGAGCAGCGAGAGCGTCGAGACGCGGCCGGACGCGTTCAGCGTCGTCTGCGCATCGGTGACGCCCCCCGGAACGCGGAACGCCTTCGCGAGCGCGGCGCCGGTGAACGGGACGGGGCCCCAGTCGTGGTACGGCGAGATCGAGTCGTACGGATCGGGGACCGCGACGAGGTATGGAAGCGACGTGCCGCTGGTCCAGATGTCGGCCGCGTTCGCAGTCCGGCCGCCCGACGTCGAGAAGAAGTACGTGTGCGCGACCTGGCCTCCGTAGAGGAGCACCTGCCCGGCCGTCGCGTCGACGGCGGCGTTGGTCGACGGTCGCTCGTGCGCGATTCCGAGGTACACCTGGCTGCGCGTGTCGGAGTAGAGGTCGAACGGCGCCGCGACCGCGCGGTTCGAGAGCGCGTACGAGCGCGCGGCGACCGCCTGCGCCTCGAGCGCCTCCGCCGCCCACGTGTATGGCATCTCCGACGGGACGACGCCGTAGAGGTACTGCTCGAGGCCGACGATGTCGATCGCGCGCAACTTGCGGTTGACGACGTCGACCTGGAAAGACCCGCGGTAGGGCTTGCCGCCGAGCTGGAGCGGCGCGGCTGGCGATGCGGTGAAGGTCAGCGGCCCCGGCAACGGCGCAGGAGTCGCCGCGTCGGCGGTGGGGATCCTGAGGCCCGGGCCGAACGGATACGAGCCGGCGCTCACCGGGTGGACGGTGCCGGCGCCGTCCTTGACGGTGAAGTCGGCGTCAGACGCGACGGTCAGCGACTTCTTCCGGTCGGCGAGCAGCACGCGGACGCGCGACACGGGCGCGGGCCCGAGGGTCGTGCCGGCGAAGTAGTGCGTCACGATCTGCTGGTACGTCCAGCCGTGCTGCGCGTAGCCGTAGGCGCCGTACTGGCTCATTCCGACGCCGTGGCCCCAGCCGTGGCCGGAGAGGACGAGCAGCGCGCCGGAGCCGGCCGGCGCCGCCTTGCAGCTCGCGGCGCAGACGGGCGCGTCGCCGCGTGCGGACGCCGCCCCTGCTCCGAGGAGCAGAAACACGAGCGCAAGGACGAGGGAACGAGGCACGATCAACCGGTTGAGACCCCCAGGTTTGCGAGGGTAGCAGCGCTTTTTCCGCCCAGGGGACTTCTTTACCGAAGCTTCAATTCATCCTCCCGGGGAACGGGGTTCCGGATGCCGGTGGAGACTGACCTGCTGCCGCCGCGCTACAAGGGGGCGAAGCGGATCGGGCGCGGAGCGATGGGCGAGATCTACCGCGCGACCGACACGACGCTCGGCCGCGCCGTCGCGATCAAGCTGCTCGCCCAGCGGTACGCGGAGGACGACGCGATCCGTGCGCGCTTCACGCGCGAGGCGCTCTCCGCGGCGCGGCTGAGCGGCGCCCCGAACGTCGTGACGATCTTCGACGTCGGCGAGTGGAACGACCGGCCGTTCATCGTCATGGAGTATCTCGGCGGCGGCTCGCTCGACGAGAGGCTGCAACGCGAGGGCGCCCAGCCGCCCGGCCGCGCGCTGGACTGGCTGGGCCAGACCGCGCGGGCCCTCGACGCGGCGCACGCCGAGGGCGTCGTGCACCGCGACGTCAAGCCGGCGAACCTGCTGCTCGACCGGAACGGGAACGTGCACGTCGCCGACTTCGGGATCGCGAGCGCGGCCGGGATGGACTCGCTCACCGCGACGGGAACCGTGTTGGGGACCGCGGGCTACCTCGCTCCGGAGCAGGCGCAGGGCGGCCGCGCGACGGCGGCGAGCGACCGCTACGCGCTCGGCGTCGTCGGCTGGGAGCTCCTGACGGGCTCGCGGCCGTTCCAGTCCGAGACGCTGACGGCCGAGGCCGCAGCGCACGTCAACCAGCCCGTGCCGTCGGTCTGCGACCGCAACCCCGACCTCCCCTGCGAGCTCGATCCCGTCTTCGAGCGCGCGCTGGCGAAGGATCCGGCCGACCGGTTCGGGAGCAACGCCGAGTTCGTCGCCGCTCTCCGCGCCGCGCTCGACGAGGCGGCGGGGAGCACCCGCGCGTTCGCTCCCGCTGCGCCGCCACCGCGCCGCCGGCCGCCGCGTCGCCGTGGCCGCAGCCCGTGGCTCGTGCCGCTGGTCGCGCTGCTCGCGCTGGCCGCGATCGTCGGCGGGATCCTCGGCGCCGTGCTCGGTGGTCATTCAGGCTCCCACCCGCAGGCGCGGACGCAGACGCACGTCCGGACGGTGACGCGGCAGGGCTCGACGGTCCAGGCGACGACCGCCCCGGCTGCGCCGACCACGACCGCCGCAGCCCCGACCGGCGGCGACCCGCACAGGCTCAACGACCAGGGCTACGTGGCGATGCAGCGCGGAGACTACGCGGCCGCGATTCCGCTGCTGCAGCAGGCCGTCCAGGGCCTCCGAGGCACGGGTCCGGCCGATCCGTACGAGGCATATGCGAACTTCAACCTGGGCTACTCGCTGCTCCAGCTCGGCCGCTGCAGCGAGGCGGTGCCCTACCTGGAGCGCGCGAAGGAGCTCGAGCCGCCGCGACACGAGCCGAAGGAGGCGCTCAAGCGGGCGAAGAAGTGCTAGCCCGTAGCCGCTGTGCGTACTGCCGCTCGTAGTAGCGGCGGAACTCGCCCGACTTGATCGGCTCCCACCAGGCGCGGTTGGCGCGGTACCACTCGACGGTCTCGCGCATCCCCTCCCGAAAGTCGCGTGAGGGTCGCCAGCCGACCCTCTGGAGCTTCTCGGTGCTGAGCGCGTAGCGCCGGTCGTGGCCGGGTCGGTCCTCGACGTGGCGCAGCAACGACCGATCCGCGCCGGTCAGCTCGAGGATCAGCTCGATCACCTCGATGTTCTCGTGCTCGTTGCCGCCGCCGACGTTGTACGCCTCGCCCGGCTTGCCCTCGCGCAGCACGAGCTCGATCCCGGAGCAATGGTCCTCGACGTAGAGCCAGTCGCGGATCTGCTTGCCGTCGCCGTAGACCGGCAGCGGCTCGCCGTCGAGCGCGTTCGTGACGAAGAGCGGGATCAGCTTCTCGGGATACTGGTTCGGTCCGTACGTGTTCGACCCGCGCGTGATCGACGCGTTGACGCCGAACGTGCGCACGTACGCGGGGATGTGCAGGTCGCCGGCGGCTTTCGCGACGCTGTACGGGCTCGACGGCCGCAGCGGATCCTCCTCGGTCGAGAAGCCGCCCGCCTCGAGGTCGCCGTACACCTCGTCGGTCGACACCTGCACGAATCGCTGCCCGCTCCGGCGCACCTCCTCGAGCAGCACCTGCGTGCCGAAGAACTCCGTCCGCCCGAAGTCGGTGGCGCCGAGGATCGAGCGGTCGACGTGCGTCTCGGCGGCGAAGTTGACGATCGCGTCGCAGCCGCGGGCCGCGCGTTCCACATCTGCGGCGACCGCGATATCGCCCTCGAGGAACTCGACGGAGTCGAGCGGGAGGTTCGCGGTGTTGCCGGAGTAGGTGAGCTTGTCGAGGACGACGACGTCGTCGCCGGCCGCGAGGAGCCGCTTGACCAAGTGGGAGCCGATGAAGCCGGCACCGCCTGTGACGAGGACGCGCACGGCTAGCTGCGCGGGTCCGTCTGCTCGGCGATCGCGGCCGGGGTGCCTCCGAAGCCGTCGTTGTTGCCCTTGACCCGCTCGTTGACCTCGCGGAAGAGGGCCTCGTTGAGCCCGATCCGCTCGGCGCGGTCCCTCATTGCGCGGCAGTGTAGACTCCCGCGCGTCGTTTGAGGCGACGGAGCCTCGGTCGCGGAAACGCGCGTCCGGGGCTTTTCGCATTTTCGAGGAGGCGTTCATGGCGCAGGTCGAGAGCAGGAACCGGGCGACGTCGAGCGAGGACTCGCGCAAGGACGTCCTCAAGCGGATGAAGCAGGAGGGCATCGAGTTCGTCCTCCTCTGGTTCACGGACATCGAAGGGCACCTGAAGAGCTTCGCGATCACCCCGAACGAGGTCGAGGACGCCCTCGACGACGGGATGGGCTTCGACGGCTCGTCGATCACCGGCTTCAACGCGATCGAGGAGTCCGACATGGTCGCGATCCCGGATCCGGAGACCTTTCAGCTGATGCCGTGGAAGGAGGGCGAGACGAAGGTCGCGCGGATGATCTGCGACGTCGTCACTCCGGACGGTCAGCCGTACGAGGGCGACCCACGTTACGTCCTCCAGCGTGCGCTCGACCGGATGAAGAGCATGGGCTTCGACACGTTCAACGTCGGCCCGGAGCTCGAGTACTTCCTCTTCAAGGACAACGCCGGCGCCGAGACGCTCGACGAGGGCGGCTACTTCGCGATGACGACCCTCGATGCGGCGACCGAGCTGCGCAACGAGACGATCCGCGCGCTCGAGTCCGTCGGCATTCCGATCGAGTACCACCATCACGAGGTCGGCCCCTCCCAGCACGAGATCGACATGCGGTATGCCGATGCGTTGAACATGGCCGACCACACTGTCACGTACCGGCTGATCGTCAAGGAGGTCGCGGCGAAGTACGGCGTCTATGCGACCTTCATGCCAAAGCCGATCTTCGGCGAGAACGGCTCGGGGATGCACACGCACCAGTCCCTGTTCACCGACGGCCGGAACGCGTTCTTCGACGAGCACGATCCGTGGCACCTCTCGCACAACGGGAAGGCGTTCATCGCCGGCCAGCTGCGCCACGCGCGTGAGATCGCGGCGATCTTCGCCCAGTGGGTGAACTCCTACAAGCGGCTCGTGCCGGGCTACGAGGCGCCCGTCTACGTGGCGTGGTCGCGGCGCAACCGCTCGGCGCTCATCCGCATCCCGCTCTACAAGCCGGGTGCCGAGCAGGCGACGCGCGCCGAGCTGCGTTGTCCCGATCCGGCCTGCAACCCGTATCTGACGTTCGCGGCGCTGCTCCACGCCGGACTCGAGGGGATCGAGCGCGGCTACGAGCTGCCGGAGCCGATGGAGACGAACCTGTACCACCTGACGCCCGAGCAGCGGCGCGAGCGCGGGATCATCTCCCTGCCCGAGACGCTCGGCGAGGCGATCGACGAACTCGCCCAATCGGAGCTGGTCCGGAAGGCGCTTGGCGATCACATCTTCGAGCGGTACGTCGAGCTGAAGCGGAAGGAGTGGGACGAGTACCGGATCCAACTCTCGGAGTGGGAGATGAAGCGGTACCTCCCTGTGCTTTAGAACGGGACGTTTGTCCAGCCTTGCCGTTTCGTGAAGGAAGGCACAAAATTCTGGTCCGGCTCGGCGGAACCCACTGCGGCCACGCCGAGCCGGTCTGACGGCCGACCGCGAGTCGCTCACTGAGGCGGCTCGTGGTCGTTAAGTCGCCGGGGGAACCTGGGTTCCCCTGGGACCCCCTCCGGTCGCTGGCGGGCGTCAGTGTGGCTACGGCGCGAGCGCGGTCGCGCCTTCGCCGGCTGCTGGTTGCGCATGGCCGGCGCCGCGGGTCGACGCCTCGTCCTGCGCGGGTCGCGGTGCAAAGAGCGTGCATCGCGACCCGCGTGTGCTCGAAGAGCGTCGTGGCGGCGGGCGAAGGTCTACTGCCTAGAGGAAGCTGCGGATCGACTCGCGCTCGACGCGGAGGCCGATCACGCCGCTCTGGCCGTCGATCTGCTCGATCGTGTCCGCCGGGACGAGTCGGCGGCGACGGGAGAAGAGGCCGGAGCGGACGGAGAGCGCGTCGGGGACGTCCGGGGCGGTCCCGTACATCGGGCACTCGACCTTCCCGACGATCCGGCCGCGCCGGTCGGCGACGATGTAGCCGGTCGTCCGGCGGAGATCGATGACGGCCGCGCTCACGATCGATGACGCTATGCCCGCGCTGCTAAGAAACTAGCGACGTATCGGTAAGAAGTTTGTAAAGGGGTCCTACGCAACCCGGTCGCTCGGTCCTAGTGAGTGGACGGCTTCGCCGTCATCAGCCAGAAGATGACGACGATCAGCACGAGAGTCAGCGTGGAAATGAAGGTTACGACCGGGCCGCGCCCGGCGCGGCGGGTCAACGCGGCGAGCACGCCGCCGCCGAGGACGGCTGCGATTCCGGTGAGGATCATCCCCCAGCGGAGCCAGCCGCTCCCGTAGGCGTCCTCGCTCGAGGCGAGCTGCGCGCCGGCGCCGACCAGGATTACGAGCGACGGCCAGAGCAGCAGGAGGTCGACGCGTAACGCCAGCCGCTCGAGGAGCGCGCCCTCACTCTCCGTTCGCGCCCGTGCTGCGGCGGTCGTCACGACGATGACCGTCAACGCCGCGCCGAAGAAGACGAATGCAGCCGCGACGTGTGCGAACAGGAGCCAGTCGGAGCGGCCGGGGACGAAGAGGGCTGTCATGCGCCGGGCTTCCAGATCATCAGAACGAGGATCGCGACCACGGCGCCGGTACTGGCCCAGCTGAGCAGGAGCGACGGGCGGTGCGCAAGGAGCGCGCAGAGCTCCGCATCTGGCTCGTCGCCGGCACCGGCGAGCTGCTCGGCGCGCTCGCGCGCGTGCCGCGCCGACCGGCCGCCCGCGCCGCCGAGCGCCTGGCTCACGACCCAGAGCGCGATCGACGCTGCGATCCAGGTGTCGCCGAAGCTGTAGCCCTCCACGTAGCCGGCCAGCCAGAGCCCGAAGCCCAGGGCGCCGAGCGAGCCGACGCCGACGAAGACGACGCCGTACCGGGCGAGCCGCAACAGGGTCGCGATCTCGCTCGGCCGGTCGCGCTGGAGTGCGGCAACCTGCGCGACTCCGGCGACGACGGCGCCGGCGAAGAACAGCCCTGCGCTCGTGACGTGCAGGAACAGCAGCCATCCGTACTGGGTCACGGCGAGCGTCACCGGTGCGCAGATTACTGCGACAATCGGTCGGCCTTGGACGTCCGCGAACGGCATCTGCGCCTCCTCACGGAGACGATTGCGGCGGTCAACTCCTCCCTCGACCTCGAGGAGGTTCTCGGCCTCGTCGCTGACAAGGTTGCCGACGCGCTCGGCGCCGACGCGTGCTTCGTTTACCTCTACGACGAGCGGGCCGACGAGCTCGTGCTCCGCGCGACGCACGGCACCGCGATCGAGGACATGACGCGCCGCCCGCGCATGCGCCCTGGCGAGGGGATCACCGGGACGGCGGCGGCAGAGCTCAGGCCGGTGATGATCCCGGCGAACGCGCACCTCGACCCGCGCTTCAAGGAGTTCCCGAATCTCCACGAGAGCGAGTACGAGTCGATTCTCGCGGTGCCGATCCTCGCGCGCGAGCAGCTGGCGGGCGCGCTGAACGTCCGCACGCGTGAGCCGCGGGAGTTCTCGGCGGCGGAGGTCGAGCTGATCACCGCGATCACGGACCAGGTCGCGCAGTCGATCGTCCACGCACAGCTCTACGCGGATGCGCAACGGCGCGTGTCGGAGCTCGAGGCGCTGGCAAAGATCTCCGAGGCCGTTTCCGAGTCGCTCTACCTCGAGGAATCGCTCGAGGCGATCGTCAAGACGACGATGGACGCGGTCGAGGCGACGGGCGCGGCGCTCGTGCTCGAGGACGGCAAGATCGCATGGCCTGAAGGACGCGCCGGCAAGCATGCGGTGCGGCTGCCGTTGCGATGGAAGCGGCGCAAGATCGGCGAGCTCGTCTGCGACCGTGACACGCCCTTCAACGACGAAGACCGGGCACTGCTCGAGGCGATCGCGCACCATGCCGCCGTTGCGCTCGAGCACGGCCGCGCCGTGATGCGCGGCGTGCTCGCGCAAGAGATCCACCACCGCGTCAAGAACAACCTGCAGACGGTCGCATCGCTGTTGCGATTGCAGGCGCGCGCGGACGGCGTCGACGCGCGCAAAGCTCTCGACGACTCGGTCAACCGGATTCTCGCGATCGCAGCGGTGCACGAGGTGCTGACGGAGCAGCGGGAGGAGAACGTCGAGCTCGCCGAGCTGCTGGACCGGCTGCGCGCGATGCTCGTGCAAGGGCTTGCGGGCGGCAAGCGCGTCGAAGCGAGCTTCGAGACCGTCGAGCTGGCGGGGAACCGGGCGACGGCGCTCGCGCTCGTCTTCAGCGAACTGCTCCAGAACGCGCTCGAGCACGGCGGCGACTCGGTGCGCATCGAGCTCTCGCGCCGGAACGGCGACGTCGTCCTGGCGATCGCCGACTCGGGCGCGGGCTCGTCGTCGGGGGAGAGCGGTACGGGCCTCTCGATCGTCCACGCCCTCGTGCGCGACGAGCTACAAGGCCGCTTCGAGCTGCGCGACGACGGCGGGACCCGCGCCGAGGTCGTCTTCCCGGCCGACGCTCCTTAGAGGTACACGCGCGCGTGTTCAGGGAGCCCCGATCCCCGCCCACCTAGCCGCAGGCTATCGCGGCACGTGTGACGTGTCTGTGCCAAATGTGTGCCACTTCGGAGTCTCTCCTATGTCCGCTCGAAGACTGCGATGCACCAGATCCGGCGGCGACCGTCCCGCGCCCGTCGCAATCCGTGCCGCTCGGCGGCGGCGGCGATTGCCGAAGGTGGGTGGACGTAGAACCTCCACTCCCAGCCGATCAGCCGCGCGCCCGCGTTCATCGCACGGGCGGCGAGTCTCGTCCACCACGCGTCGACCGGGAACGTGAGGCCGAGTACGCGGCGGGTATGTGCAGCGGCCGCTCCGACGAGCCCATCCACGTCCGGCGAGCAGCAGACGACGCGATTCAGGACGACGACATCGGCAGGCTCGACGAGCTCGGCGTCGCGGGCGAAATCGAGAATGCGACGTTCGACGCGCTCCTGGGCGCCATGCTCCTCGACGAGCGTGGCCGCCGCCCCTTCGTACGCCGGCGAGAGCTCGACGTTCGTCGCACGAGTCGCGCCCCGGCGCAGCAGCTCCAGATGCAGCGCGCCGATGCCGCCGCCGATCTCGAGAACGGTTCCGTCCTCGGGCGCGACAGCCTCCGCGAGCGCGAGCGTCGTTGCATCGAGCCCGCGTCGCCGCAGGCGCCGCAGGTCGCGCGCCGCGAGCTTCTCGGTGAACGGCTCGGCGCCCCGCGGCGGGCAGCAGGTCACCCGCCGAGTCTAGTGCTCCTTCCGGTGATGCAGCCCGGTTTCTCGGTCGCTAGCGCCGCCGCGTGATAGCGGGCGAAAAGCGGGCTTGCATTGCCGGGAGGGGCACTCGTGCCACTACGCTCTGCCGATGAGGCGTCCGCGGGAGGTGATCGTGGCAGTCCGGCGCGGCAGCGAGTTCCTCGTTCTGCACCGCTCGCCGAGCTGCGACTCCTACTGGCACCTCGTCGCCGGCGCCGAGGAGCCCGGAGAGTCGCCCGCCCAAGCAGCTGCGCGCGAACTGCGCGAGGAGACCGGCCTCGACCCGGCCGACCGCCTCGTCGACCTCGGCCGGACGTTCACGTACGCGCTCGCGGAGGAGTCGCAGTCGGTGCGGGACCGGTTCGACCCCGCGACGGGCGAGGTAGTCGTCACGTGCTTCACCGTCGAGGCGCCGCTTCGGTGGGAGCCGACGCTCAACGAGGAGCACGACGACTACCGGTGGTGCGACGTCGACCAGGCGGAGGCGCTGCTCTACTGGTGAGCTGGCGTAGCGTGCGGATCCTCGTCGCCGAGGACGAGACGATCATCCGGCTCGACCTGCGCGACATGCTGCAGCGCGCGGGCTACGACGTCTGCGCCGAGGCCCGCGACGGCGAAGAGGCGGTCGAGCTCGCTCGGGCGGAGCGGCCGGATCTCGCGATCATGGACGTGAAGATGCCGCGACTCGACGGGATCGAAGCGGCGCGGCGAATCCTCGACGAGCGGCCGATCCCGATCGTGATGCTCACCGCATACGGACAGCAGGAGCTCGTGTCGCGCGCGATCGAGGCGGGCGTGTTCGGCTACCTCGTGAAGCCGTTCCGCGAGCAGGACCTGCTGCCGGCGATCGAGACCGCCCGGGCGCGGCACGAGGAGCTCGCGGCGCTGCGGGAGGAGACGGAGTCGCTCGCCGAGGCGCTCGCCGCGCGCAAAACGATCGAGCGTGCCAAGGGTCTCCTGATGGCCAAGGAGGGACTCTCGGAGCAGGACGCGTTCGCGCGGCTGCGCAAGGCGAGCCAGGCGTCGGGCCGGCCGCTGAAGGTGATCGCCGAGGCGGTCGTCGCCACGCTCGGCGGCGAGTCCTAGGCGACGCGCTCGGCGGTCGCACGCTCGGCGCCCGCCGGAAGATCAGTCCAGGCCGTAGAGGCGCCGGGCGTTGTCCCTCAACACGAGCCGCCCGGCCGCCTCGACTTCTTCCTCGGCCAGGCCGTCGGCGAGCACCCCGGCGAGCGCTTCTCGCCACCACCTGGACGCGAGGTAGTAGAGCTCCGGCGTTCGGGCGGCATCGGAGGCATAGAGGAGCTTGGACACGGGTGCGAGCTCGAGCGCCTCGCGGAGCGCCTCCGCCGGACGCGCCACGTGCGGGATCGTCAGGGAGAGATCGAAGAACACGTTCCCGTACACGTGCGCGAGCCAGCCGGCCTCGCGAATGAACGGATAGCAGTGCAGCAGGACGAAAGGCGTCTCGCGGAATCGCTCGATCAGCGGCTTCAGATGCGAAGGATCCGATCGTGCGAGGTGGAGGTCGGAGTCGCCGAAGCCGCAGTGAACCTGCACCGGTAGTGGAGAGCCCGTCGCCTCGTTCGCCCCGAGCGCGCCGACGACGAAGTCCTGTACGCGGTCGAGGCCGCCGCGGTACGCCGCGATCGTCTTCAGTGCAACGAAGCCGTTCGCGCGCGCCGTCGCGACGACCGCGCGCACGGCTTCGGCGTCCTCGGTTTCCTCGTGGACACGCTCGATCCGCATCACCGGCCGCGCCTCGCAGGCTGCCAGCTCGCCGAGCTCGTCCCACGATGTTCCCTCGCCGGGCGGGGGATACCCGTCGTCGACGAGCAGCATCTCGGTTCCTGTCGCCTGCAGGAGCGTCGATGCGTACTCGGCCGGATCGGTCGCGAGCCGACGCTCGTAGACGGCCGCCTCGGTTCCATCGCAACCGAGGAAGGAGCCGAGCTCGCGCATTGCGCGGCGATACGTCACTCCGGTGGCAACGTGCGGCCACTGCCGCGGGTCGGGACTCTCGGAGAAGAGCCCGCGGAACTCGTCAAGCGTCGGTTGCGCACGCAGGATCCCGTGCGCGTGATGGTCGACGAGCGGGATCGCATCGAGGCTTCCGCGAAGTGTCGCGAGATTCATGTGCGGAGCTTAAGTCGCCACACTTCCGTGACAAAGTTGCGTCCGTACCTGGTACCGACGTAATGGGCGGTCGCCGCTTCGGAACGCGGCCCGGGCCATGTGCTGCAAGCTAAGTTGGCGCACTCCTGTGACGAAATTGCGTCGGTACCTGGTACCGGCGGACTAGTACTTGAGGAAGTGGCCGCGCTGCTCGAACGGCTCGTCGGCGGCCGCGTAGGCTGTCCACTCGGAGCGGCGGACCGCGAGATAGGACTCAGCGAGCGTCGGGCCTAGCGCCGCCATCAGCACGGGGTCGCCTTCGAGGGCGTCGAGCGCCTCCGCCTGCGTCGCGGGCAGCCGGACGATGCCGCGGCGCGCACGCTCGTCGTCCGGAATCGTCGCGGGATCGACCTCGACCGGCTCCGGCGGCTCCAGTTCACGAGCGAGTCCGTCGAGACCGGCGGCGATCAACCCGCCGACAGCGAGGTAGGGATTGCAGCTCGCGTCGCATGCCTTCAGCTCCGCGTTCGTCGACGCCTCCTCCAGCCCGCGGAAGACCGACGCAACGCGCACGGGCGCTTCCCGGTTGTCGTGTCCCCAGCAGACGAACGCGCCGGCCCAGTACTGCGGGACGATCCGGTGGTACGAGTTGAAGCTCGGCGCCGCCAGCCCGCAGAGACCGGGCAGGTGGGCGAGCACCCCGGCGATGAAGGAGCGCGCCTCCGCGGACAACGAGTCGGGCGCGGCCGAGTCGTGAAAGCGGTTGCGCGTGCCGTCCCAGAGCGAGAAGTGGACGTGGCCGCCGTTGCCCGCGTTCTCCGGCCACGGCTTCGGCGCGAGCGAAGCGACGAGCCCTTGCTGCGCCGCGACGCCACGGATCGTCTCGCGGACAAGCAACTGCTCGTCCGCGGCCTGCAGTGCGGGCGCGTGGCCGGTCGAGATCTCCTGCTGCCCGTGGCCGAGCTCGGCGTAGTACTGCTCGAGCACGATCTCCTGTGCATCGAGCGCGGCCACGAGCGCGTCGACGTAGTCCTGGGACGGCGTCATCGAGATCGTCGAGAAGCAGAGGCCCGAGTCGACCGGGACGTACTCCACACCGTCCCACGTCGCCAGCGAGAACTCGTTCTCGAACGACGCGCGGAGGACGAGACCGCGCTTCGCAAGCATCGACTCCATCCGCTTCAGGAACGAGCGCTGGCACACGGGCGCCGGATCGCCGTCGAGTGCGATGTGGTCGGTGAGCACGGCGCCGGTGTTCGGCGCATACGGGAGGATGCGAAACGTGTCGAGGTCCGGCACGAGACGCACCTCGCCGACCGGGCCCATCCCCTCAACCGGCTGGAGCTGGTCGAGCGAGTTCATCGCCTGCATCGCGACGGTCAGGCCGATGCCGGTCTCGAGCCGCCCCTCCAGCCCGTGCCGCGCCGACGCCTTCGCGCGCACGGTGCCGTCGTTGCCGCACCAGAGAAAGCGGACGAGGCGGAGATCCGCCTCGTCCGCTCGAACAGCGACGTCCCTGGCCGTCACGCAGGCGTCATCGTCGCCGTCGGCGCCTCCCGCCGGTGCACGTACTCGCTGATCGCGTAGATCAGAAGCGCCGCGAGCACCGAGACGCCGCAGAGAACCGCGAGCCAGATCCGCCAGTGGCCGACGGAGAAGAGCGACGTCCACGGTGACCGGAACGTGACGTATGCGCCGAAGGCGGAGGCGAGCATCCCGATCACGCCGCACGCATAGAGCACATACGGATGTGCCGCCCGCACCTCGTCGAACTTCTCGGGGAACGCGCGCTTAACGAGGAAGATGTCGGCGAAGAGGAGCACCATCGAGATGCACCAGATAACGGTCACCGCCGCCTGGAAGAGCCAGTACGCCCTCTGGTTGTTGCCGCCGCTCACCCACGGGTTGAAGATCGCGACGACGAAGAGCGACGACAGCACCGTCTGCGTGAGGATTGCGTAGACCGGCACCTTTGTCTTCTCGTTGACGCGCCCGAGCTGCGATGGCATCCGCTGCTCGAGCCCGGAGACGAAGAGCAGACGCGAGAACGAGTAGTTGTAGACGATCGTGTTCGACACGAAGAACCAGAGCAGCACGATTCCGATCACGATCGCGAACGTGTGCGAGCCCCAGAAGCCGACCTGGACCGCATGCAGGATGTCCGTCGTCGCACCGGCGCTCTTCGACGCCGGCAGAGCGAGCATCGTCCCGAGCGTCGCCCAGAGGTACGCGACCATCACGACGATCGAGCCCCAGAACAGGTACTTCTTGATCGAGCGCATGTGGACGATCTCGACGCCCATGTTCAGCGGCACCTCGATCCCGAGCAGCGCGAGGATGACGAAGCCGAACCACGTCCACTGGTTTCCGTGGATGTTCCAGTTGCTCGCCGTTCCCCAGCCGCCGGTCGCGGAGTGCCCGTCGCCGATCAGCCAGAGGATTCCGGCGAGGCCGATCACGAAGATGCCCGCGCCGTAGAAGACCACGGCCCAGTTCGCGTACGACTGCGTCATCCGCAGCCGGAGCATCGACATGAAGGCCGAGAACCAGAGCACAGCGAGGATCACGAGCCCCTGCTCCCACGCTTTCGGCAGCCCGCCCGTGTCGATGAACTGCCAGATCGTGACGACGGCGTCGCCGGTCGCGACCATCACGAGGATGCCCGGCCACCAGGCGCAGAAGCCGGCGAAGAAGCCCCAGAACGGGCCGAGCGCCTTCTGGGTCCAGACGTAGAGCGAGCCCTCCTGCGGGAACATCTGGCCGAGCTGTGCGGTGACGAGGGCGCCGGGGATCAGGAAGGCGACGAAGCCGAGGATCCAGTATGTGAACGCCGCCTGATGAGCCTGCTGAATCGCCGAGGCGTTGACGATGAAGAGGACGATCGCCACGAAGATGATCGTCATGTCGAACGAGTTGAGGACGCGGGGCAGCATCCCGGGTGCGACCCGTTCCGAGATCATCACTCGCTCCGCTTGGGCAGCCATTCCACCACCTCCAGGATCGCGAGACCTGACGCAAAAGTAACTTTTCGCCAGCGAGCATGTCCATCCCTGCCGAACACCCGAACGCCGAGCTCCTGAAACGGCTCTTCGAGGCCTTCGGCCGGCGTGACGGGGCCGCCGTGGCGGCGATGTTCGACCACGATGTCGTCTGGCGCGTCGGTGGCCGGAACCCGATGACCGGCGAGTACCGCGGCTGGCGCGACGTCGTGAAGTTCCTGCGGCGGACGACCCAGGAGACGGACGGGACGTACCTCAGCGAGCTCCGCTACGCGTTCGCGGACGACGATCGCGGCGTCGCCGTCTACCGGGCGCGCGGCAGGCGGAACGGCCGAACGCTCGACATCGACCAGGTACTGCTGTGCCGGTTCCGCGGCGGCCGGATCTCGGACGTCACCGCAGCGCCGATCGACTCAGTCGCCTTCGACGAGTTCTGGAGCTAGACCCCGGGCTCGCGGAGCATCCGGGCGAGTAGCTCGGCACGCGTATCGAGCGAGGCGATGATCACGTGCTCGTCGTCTGCGTGCGCGCCCCCGCCCTCGGCGCCGAGCCCGTCGAGGACCGGTACGCCGACGGCGCCGACGAGATTGCCGTCCGAGCCGCCGCCCGCAGCGGCTTCCCTTAGCTCGAGGCCGAGCGCTCGGCCGTGCTCGCGCGCGGCGGCGAAGAGACGCGAGGATCCGGGCGAGCGCTCGAGCGGCGGGCGCGTCCAGCGTCCGGTCAGCTCGAGTTGCGTGCCGCGCAGCACGGGCGTCAGCGAATGCAGCGCCTCCTCGATCGTCTCGCGGTCGGCGAAGCGCGCGACGCGCGCGTCGATCAGCCCCTCGGCTTCCGCGGCGACGACGTTCTCGCGGGTGCCGCCGCGGACGACGCCGACATGCACCGACGTCCCGCGCGCGAGATCGGTCAGCGCGTGCAGGCGGACGATCTGGTGTGCGAGCTCCTCGATCGCGCTCGCGCCGTCGGCGAGGTTCCCGCCGGCGTGCGCCGCACGCCCGGTGACGCGGAGCCGGAAGCGCCCGAGGCCCTTGCGCGCCGTCTTCAGATTTCCGGCGGCGTCGGGCGGCTCGACGACGAGCGCCGCGGCCGCGCCCGCGGCTGCGTGCTCGAGCAGCGGCCGCGCCGTCGGCGAGCCGACCTCCTCGTCGGCCGTCATGAAGATGCGCAGCGCGCGCGGCGTTCCGGCTCGCCGGATCGCCTCGAGCAGGACGACGAGGCCCGCCTTCATGTCGAAGGCGCCTGGGCCGTACGCGCGGCCGTCCTCGACGCGCCACGGAAGGCGCGCGAGCGTCCCGCGGGCCCACACCGTGTCGAGATGCCCGAGCAGCAGCAACGGCGCGCCCTCGCCCTCGAGCTCCGCGCGCAAATGCTCGCCCTGCCGCTCGAGCCGCGCGCCGAGCCCGCGCAGCTCCGCCTCGACCCGGTCGCGCATCGCGCCCGTGTCGCCGGTCGGCGACTCGATCTCGACGAGCTCCCGGAGCAACTGCACCGCGTCCACCACGTCTAGGCCTGGGCCTTCTCGAACAGCTCTTCCCAGCGGCCGAGCAGGGACTTGAGCTCCTCGCGGGCGCGGCGATGCGCCGCGAGCGTGTCGACGTCGCTCCAGTCGTCGGCGAGCTTTGACTCGAGCTCGGCGACCTCGTGCTCGCGCGCGGCGATCTGCACCTCGATCCGCTCGAGCTCGGACGGCCCCTTCGGCTTCGCAGGCGTGGCCGCCTTCCGCGGCTTTGCCTTCGGCTCGGATTGCGGCGGTGAAGCCGCGAGCTCGTCGCGGCGTCGGATGTAGTCCGCCCAGCCGCCGTCGTAGGATCGCAGCGTCCCGTCCTCGACCGCGAGCGTCCGCTCGGCGATCGCGTCGAGCAGCGCTCGGTCGTGCGAGACGAGCAGGAGCGTTCCCGGAAACGCCTCGAGCGCCGCCTCGAGTGCCTCGCGGCTCTCGAGGTCGAGGTGGTTCGTGGGCTCGTCGAGCACGAGGAAGTTCGCGCCAGATGCGACGGTCAGCGCGAGCGCGAGCCGTCGCCGCTCGCCGCCCGACAGCACGGCGACCTGCTTCTCGTGCTCGCCCCAGCCCGAGAAGAGGAAACGGCCGAGCAGCGACTGCGCCTCCGGCCGCGAGAGACCCGTCGCCGCCTGCGTGCACTGGAGGACGGAGCCGCGCTCGTCGAGCTCGACCTCGTGCTGCGAGAAGTACGCAGCCTCGACCCCGTGTCCGAGCCGCACGGTCCCGCCCGCCGGCGGCCGGCGGCCGAGCAGTGTCTCGAGCAACGTCGTCTTGCCGGACCCGTTCGGACCGACGAGCGCGATGTGCTCGCCCCGCTCGGTCGCGAACGTCGCGCCGGAGAGCAGCACGCGGCCCGGCACCTCGACGCGGAGCTCCTCGGCCTCGACGACCGTCCGTCCGCTGCGCGCGGGCTTGAGGAACTCGAAGCCGAGCGTCCGGCGCTTCGCCGTCAGCCGCTCGACCTCACCCGCCGCCGCCGCGCGCTCCTTCTGGAGCCGACCGATCTGCGTCAGCTTCGCCTGCGCCTGCTTGGCCTTGTCCTTCTTGGCCCGGAAGCGCTCGACGAACCGGTTCAGCCGCTCGATGTCGGCCTGCACGCGCGCGACCTCCTTCTGCGCGTCGAGCGCCCGCGCCGCCTTCTCGAGCCGCCACGTGTGCCACGAGCCGGGGAAGTAGATCGACCGGCCGCCGCTGAGCTCGAGCACCGCGTTCGTCACCGCCTCGAGGAACCAGCGATCGTGTGCGACGAGGATCACGGCGGCGTCGAGCGTCTCGAGCTCCTTCTCGAGCCACTCGAGGCTCTCGACGTCGAGGTGGTTCGTCGGCTCGTCCAGGAGCAGGAGATCCGGAGCGCCGCCGAGCGCACGTGCGAGCGAGGCGCGGGTCAGCTCGCCGCCGGAGAACGTGCGCAGCGGCCGGTCGAGATCGTCGTCGACGAATCCGAGACCGCGGACGACGGAGCTCGCGTGCTCGCGCCAGGCGTAGCCGCCCGCGTGCTCGAGCCGGGCTTGCGCGGCCGCGTACGCGTTGAGCGTGCCGGAGTCGTGCGCGCCGCCGGCCATCGCCTGCTCGAGCCGCCGCAGCTCACCCTCTGCGGCGACGAGATCGGCCGCGCCGGCGAGCACGTAGTCGCGCAGCGTCAGGTCGCGCTCGAGCGGCGGACGCTGGTCGTGGAGCGCGACGCGGGCGCCCTTCTCGAACGCGAGCTCCCCGCCGTGCACCTCCGTCTGCCCGGCGAGCATGCGCAGCAGCGTCGTCTTGCCGGCGCCGTTCGGTCCGGAGAGCGCAACCCTGTCGCGGCGCTCGACCTTGAACGAGACGCCGTCGAAGAGGAGGTTCCCCGCCAGCTCCTTCCGAAGCCCTGATGCAATCAGCACTGCCACGGCGACAGCGTAGTGGGCGCCGAGTACCCGTTCGGGTATCCAAAGTCAACGACCGCGAGTGCGGCGGCGGCGGTGACGAGAAGGGTGCGGGACGGCGACCGCATACCATTTTCCTCGTCCCGTTTCGGGGGCCGGTGTCCCCCGTTTCTCGTCCGGAGCGGCGGTTTTGTCCCCCGTTCGTCGCGCGGCGACGCCCGCTGTCCCCGGTCCGGGGACGAGTATCGTCCCGGGCGCGGTGACCCGCGTCCTGGCCCTCGACATCGGCTCGTCCTCCATCCGGGCCCAGGTCTTCGACGAGCACGGGGACGGGGCCGACGAGGCGGTGAAGCTCGAGTACGGCGGTACGGACCCGGACGAGATCGTCGAGCTCGTCCGCACCGCGATCGACGGCCGCCACGAGGGTGTCGACGCCGTCGGCACGTCCTGCTTCGGGCACAGCCTGGTCGTCCTCGACGACGGCGGCCGGCCGGTGACGCCCGTGCTCGGCTGGCGCGACACACGCTCCGCGACGGCGGCCGACTGGTTGAAGCGCCGCCTCGACGAGGCCGAGGTGCACGCCAGGACGGGTGCGTATCTCCACACGAGCTTCTGGCCCGCCAAGCTCGCCTGGCTCGCCGAGACCGAGCCGGAGATCTTCCGCGGTGCGAGCCGCTTCGTCTCGGCGGCCGACTACATCCATGCGCAGCTACGGGGCGGGGAGCCGACGTGCAGCAGCTCGCTCGCCTCGGGCACCGGCCTCCTCGACCTGACCAAACGCGTCTGGGACGAGGAGCTGCTGGACGTCCTGCAGGTCGAGCCGGAGCGGCTGTCGCGGATCTCGGACGAGCCGGTCGACGGCTGGTTCCCCGCGTGGATCGACGGCGCGTGCTCCAACGTCGGCGCCGGCTGCACCAGCCGCGAGCGCGCCGCGCTGAGCGTCGGCACCTCGGGAGCGCTGCGTATCGTCTACGAGACCGAGCAGCCGCAGCCGAAGCCGGGGCTCTTCCTCTACCTGCTCGACGACGGGCGCGTCGTCGAGGGCGGTTCGCTCTCCGACGGCGGCAATCTCTACGGGTGGATCCGGGACACGCTGAAGAACACCGAGGGGTCGCTCGCAGACCGTGACCCGGACTCGCACGGTCTCACGTTCCTGACGCTGCTCGGCGGCGAGCGGAGCACCGGCTGGAATCCGTTCGCCAAGGGTGCGATCGCGGGCCTCACCTTCGACACGACGCCGCTCGACATCCGGCAGGCCGCGCTCGAAGGCGTGGCGTTCCGGTTCGCCGAGGTGGCCGACTTGCTGCGCGGGCTCGAGGACGTGATCGCCACCGGCGGCGGGTTGCTCGCCAACCCGGAGTGGATCCAGATCATGGCCGACGCGCTCGCCCGGCCGGTGACCGCGTCGAAGGTCGCGGAGGCCTCGCTCCGCGGTGCCGCCGCCCTCGCGCTGGAACGACTCGGCGAAACGGTTACCGATGCGCCCCTCGGGGCCGTGTTCCACCCACGGGAAGAGAGGGCAGAGGCGTATCGTTCGGCTCGAGACAGGCAACGCGAGCTATACGAGGCCACCCGCCGCTGGCACCAGGAGTCGCCGTGACCGAGCAGGACATCACCCAGCTGTCGATCAACACGATCCGGACGCTGTCCATGGACGCCGTCCAGAAGGCGAACGCGGGCCATCCCGGCACCGCGATGGCGCTCGCGCCGCTCGCCTACCTGCTCTACACGGAGGTGATGAACCACAGTCCGTCCAACCCGGACTGGCAGAACCGCGACCGCTTCGTCCTCTCGGCCGGCCACGCCGCGATCCTCCAGTACACGACGCTCCACCTGACGGGCTACAACGTCTCGCTCGACGAGCTCGAGCGGTTCCGGCAGTGGCAGTCGATCACCCCCGGCCACCCGGAGCACTTCCTCACGCCGGGCATCGAGACGACAACGGGGCCGCTCGGCCAGGGCTTCGCGAACAGCGTCGGCTTCGGGATCGCCGGGCGCTTCCTCGCGGACAAGTTCAACCGTCCGCACCACGACATCGTCGACCACCGCGTCTACTGCATCTGCTCCGACGGCGACCTGATGGAGGGCGTGTCGTACGAGTCGGCGTCGCTCGCCGGGACGAATGGGCTCGGCAAGCTCATCTACTTCTACGACGACAACCACATCACGATCGACGGCACGACCGCGATCTCCTTCACCGAGGACCGCGCCAAGCGCTTCCAGGCGCAGCACTGGCACGTCCAGCACGTCGACGACGCGAACGATCTCGCTGCGCTTCGCGCGGCGATAGCTGCTGCGCAGCAAGAGCTCGACAGACCTTCGGTGGTCATCGTGCGCAGCCACATCGCGTTCGGCGCTCCGAAGGCGGTCGACACCGCGAAGGCCCACGGCGCGCCGCTCGGCGAGGCCGAGGTTCGCGCGACGAAGCAGGCGCTCGGCTGGGATCCCGACCGGCACTTCTACGTGCCGCCCGAGGTCTACGAGCACATGAACCAGGTCGACCGCGGGATCGAGCTCGAGCAGGAGTGGAAGAACCGCTTCGAGGAGTGGAGCGCGGCGTTCCCCGGACTGCGCGAGGAATGGGACCAGGCGCACACCGGCAAGCCGAAGCCGGGCTGGGTCGAGGCGCTGCCGACCTTCCCGGCCGGCGAGGACATGGCTACACGGGACGCGGGCAAGGCGGTGATGCAGGCGTTCAAGCCTTACACGCCGACGATGATCGGCGGCGCGGCCGACCTCGTCGAGTCGACGAAGACGGAGTTCGTCGGCGCCGGCCTCTTCTCCGCGACGCATTCCGGTCGCAACATCGCGTTCGGGATCCGCGAGCACGCTATGGGCTCGATCGTCAACGGCGTCCAGCTGCACGGCGGCATGGTGAAGCCTTACGGCTCGACCTTCCTCATCTTCTCGGACTACATGCGGCCGGCCGTGCGACTCTCGGCGCTCGGGCATCTGGAGGTCGTCTGGGCGTGGACGCACGACTCGATCGGGCTCGGCGAGGACGGCCCGACGCACCAGCCGGTCGAGCACTACGCGGCGCTGCGGGCGATCCCGAACCTCTGGTTCATCCGCCCCGCCGATGCGAACGAGACGGTGTATGCGTGGAAGATCGCGCTCCAACGGGAGGGCGGCCCGGTCGCGCTCGCGCTGACGCGCCAGAAGGTGCCGACGTTCGACCGCTCCGAGGTCGCGCCGGCAGAAGGCGTCGAGCGCGGCGCGTACGCCCTCTGGGAGTCCGAGGAGGCGAACGGCTCCCCGGACCTGCTGCTGCTCGCGACCGGCTCCGAGGTCTGGGTCACGCTCGAAGCGGCGAAGCGGCTCGCCGAGCATGGCCTCCACGCACGCGTCGTCTCGATGCCGTGCTGGGAGCTCTTCGAGGCGCAGCCGAGGGACTACCGCGACGAGGTGCTGCTGCCGGACGTGAAGGCGAGGCTCTCGGTCGAGGCGGGCGTCGCGCAGGGCTGGCACCGCTGGGTCGGCGACGAGGGCGACAGCGTCGCGCTCGACCGCTTCGGCTCGTCCGCGCCCGGCGCGACGGTGCTCGAGCGGCTGGGCTACAACGCCGAGAACGTCGTCAACCGCGCGGTCGCGCTGCGTGAAAGAGTCAGTTGAGATCGCGCGCCGCTACTCGGACGCCGTGAAGGCCGGCGACTACGAGACGGCCGCCTCGTTGCTCGACGAGGAGCTCGAGGTGGTGCCGCCGAGCGGCCGCGCCTACGGCAAGGCCGAGATCACCTCGGCGTGGGGCAGCCCCGGCTTCGACCACCTCGAGGTGACGCTCGAGGAGCGCGTCTTCGAGCCCGACGGCGACGGCCGCGCCGTCATGCACGGCACGCAGGTCTTCCACTGGAAGGAGGGCGGCGACGTCGCGTACACGCGCAGGCTGACGACGCGCTATCTCGTCCGCGACGGACGAATTCTCCGCATGGAGATGGAGACGGCGTGAAGGTGGCTGTTGCCTTCGACCATCGCGGCGTGCATCTCCGCAAGGCGGTGCTGGGCGCGCTCGAGGGCCACGAGATCGTCGACCTCGGCACGGACACCGACGCGGTGCGGCTCGACTACCCGGACAAGGCGCGCGAGATCGGCGTGGCCGTCATCGGCGGCGACGCCGAGCGCGGCGTGCTCGTCTGCGGCTCCGGCGTCGGCGCCTCGGTCGCCGCATGCAAGGTTCTGGGCATCCGCGCCGCGATCGCCCACGACGTCTACTCCGCGCACCAGGGCGTCGAGCACGACGACATGAACGTCCTCTGCCTCGGCTCGGAGGTCGTCGGCCCGTCCCTTGCCGCCGACCTGATCCGGGCGTTCCTCGCGGCACGGTTCGACGGCGGCGAGCGTTATGTCAGGAGACTGGAGAAAGTCGCAGCAATGGAAAGAGAGATGACCCATGGCCAAGTCACGACTTCATGAGCTGAGCGAGCACGGCGTCAGCGTCTGGATCGACTACCTGTCGCGCGACATGATCCAGGGCGGCAAGCTCGCGCAGATGATGGACGAGGACGCCGTCGTCGGCGTCACGTCGAACCCCACGATCTTCCAGAAGGCGATCTCGCAGGGCACCGCGTACGACGAGCAGCTGAAGGAGGTGCTCGCGGAGGAGACGGACCCGAAGGAGATCTTCTATCGGATCGCCGCGCGCGATATCGAGGACGCGTGCGACCTGATGCGCCCCGTCTGGGAGCGGACGAACGGCGTCGACGGCTACGTCTCCTGGGAGGTCGACCCGACGCTTGCGTACGACGTCGAGAACACGTACGAGGAGGCGCAGCGGCTGCACGAGTGGATCGGCCGGCCGAACCTGCACGTGAAGATCCCGGCGACGAAGCCGGGGGTGGCGGCGATCGAGGACATGATCGCCTCCGGCAAGAACATCAACGTCACGCTGATCTTCTCGCTGCAGCGCTACAAGGAGGTCGTCGAGGCCTATCTGCGCGGGCTCGAGAGACTCGTCGCCGCGGGTGGCGACCCGGCGAGCGTCCACTCCGTCGCGAGCTTCTTCGTCTCGCGCGTCGACACCGAGGCCGACAAGCGGCTCGACGCGATCGGGACACCGGAGGCGCTGAAGCTGCGCGGCAAGCTGGCGATTGCGAACGCCAAGCTCGCGTACCGGCACTGGGAGGAAGCGTTCTCCGGCGAGCGCTGGGAGTTCCTCGCCGGCAAGGGCGCGACGAAGCAGCGGTGCCTGTGGGCGTCCACGTCGACGAAGAACCCGGAGTACCGCGACGTGATGTACGTCGAGGAGCTGATCGGGCCGGAGACCGTGAACACGATGCCCGAGGAGACGATTCGGGCGTTCCAGGACCACGGGGTGGTCGAGGACACGCTCGAGAAGGGGATCAAGAAGGCGCGCAAGCTGCTCGAGGAGCTCGCGGCGGCCGGCGTCGACTACGACGACGTCGTGCTGACGCTCGAGGAGGAAGGCGTGCAGAAGTTCGCCGACTCCTTCGAGGAGCTGCTCGATGGCGTCCGCTCGAAGCGCGGCGAGCTCACCCACGTCTAGGTGCGCCGTTAGGTGACCGTGACGACCGAGCGCCGCGAGCTCGTCGACCGGATCTGGCAGCGGGACCCGACCGTCTGGACCGGCGGCGACGAGGCCAAGTGGCTCGGCTGGCTCGACGAGCCGCTGCGCATGCACGAGCGCGTCCCCGAGCTCGAGCTGTTCGCCGACCAGGTGGTCGACGAGGGCTTCGAGGCCGTCGTCCTGCTCGGCATGGGCGGCTCGAGCCTGGCGCCCGAGGTGCTGCGGCGGAGCTTCGGCGTCGTCGAGAGCCTCCACGTCCTCGACACGACCCACCCGAAGGCGATCCGGACGCTCGAGTCGAGCATCGAGCTTGGACAGACGCTCTTCGTCGTCTCGTCGAAGTCCGGCTCCACGCTGGAGACGAGGTCGCACGCGGACTACTTCTGGGAGCGCGCCGGCAAGCGCGGGCGGCAGTTCGTCGCGGTCACCGATCCGGGCTCGGAGCTCGAGCGGGTCGCGCAGGATCGCGGCTTCCGCGCGGTGTTCCCGGGGGAGCCGACGATCGGCGGCCGCTACTCCGCGCTCTCCCCGTTCGGCATGGTTCCCGCCGCGCTGATGGGAGTCGACCTCGACCGGCTGCTCGCGAACGCGGAGCGGATGGTCGAGGCGTGCCGCCGCGACGACGGCAACCCGGGCTTCGAGCTCGGCCGGCAGTTCGGCCACGGCTGGCAGGACGGGCGCGACAAGATCTGCATCCCCGAGACGGACGGCGGCTTCGGCCTGTGGGCCGAGCAGCTGATCGCCGAGTCGACGGGGAAGCAGGGCAGGGGCCTCGTGCCCGCGCCCGGCGAGTCGCCGGACGGCCCGGACCGGCAGGAGACGACGGTGCACCTCGCCGACCCGTACATGCTCGGCAGCGAGTTCTTCCGGTGGATGTTCGCGGTCGCGGTCGCGGGCCACTACCTCGAGATCAATCCGTTCGACCAGCCGGACGTGCAGGCGGCGAAGGACAAGACGAACGAGGTGCTCGCGACGGGTCAGGAGCCCTCGCTCGACCCGGAGGGGTCGGTCGACGAGCTCTTGAGCCGAGCGGAGCCTGGGAACTACGTCTGCGTCCAGGCGTTCGTCGAGCCGAACGAGGAGAACGACTGGCGAATCGGCAACCTCGTCACGAAGCTCCGCCGCCGCTCCGGCCTCGTCGTCACCCACGGCTACGGCCCGCGCTACCTGCACTCGACCGGCCAGCTGCACAAGGGCGGCCCGAACACCGGCCTCTTCCTCCAGGTCGTCGACGACACGGGCGAGGAGCTGCCGATTCCGAACCGGCCGTTCGGCTTCGGGCGCTTGATCCGCGCCCAGGCGGCCGGAGACTATGCGTCGTTGAAGGAGCGCGGCCGCCGCGTCGCGCGCGTCCGACTGGAGGACCTCTAGTGGATCTCGGAATGATCGGCCTAGGACGGATGGGCGGCGGCATGACGGAACGGTTGCGCGACGCCGGCCACGAGGTGCAGACCTACGACCCGCAGGTCGAGGAGCGGACCGCCGCCTCGCTCGAGGAGCTGAAGAGCCAGCTCGATCCGCCGCGCGCGTTCTGGATGATGGTGCCGTCGGGGAAGATCACCGAGGACGTCTTCCAGGACCTGCTGAAGATCGCCGACGAGGGCGACATCGTCGTCGACGGCGGCAACTCGAACTTCCGCGACTCGAAGCGCCGCTACGTCGAGGCGCGGCACAAGGGGATCCACTTCGTCGACGCCGGCGTCTCCGGCGGGATCTGGGGGCTCGAGGTCGGCTTCTGCCTGATGGTCGGCGGCGACGAGGAGCCGGTGAAGACGCTCGAGCCCGTCTTCACCGCGCTCGCGCCCGAGGCGGGCTACGCGCACGTCGGCCCGGCGGGGGCGGGGCACTTCGTGAAGATGATCCACAACGGGATCGAGTACGGGCTGATGCAGTCGTACGCCGAGGGCTTCGAGATCATGGAGCACTCGGAATACGAGCTCGACCTCACGGAGATCGCAGGGATCTGGCGCAACGGCTCCGTCGTCCGCTCCTGGCTGCTCGAGCTGCTGCACGCGGCGTTCGAGCACCACGGCGGCGATCTCAGCGACATCGCGCCGTACGTCGAGGACTCCGGCGAGGGACGCTGGACGATCAACGAGGCGATCAACGAGAACGTGCCCGCGCCGGTGATCGCCGCGTCGCTCTTCGCCCGCTTCGCGTCGCGCGACGACATCAAGTTCTCCGCCAAGGTCGCAGCGGCGCTGCGGAACCAGTTCGGCGGCCATGCAATCCGCGCGCTGGAGAAGGCCGAGGCCAGCGAGGATCCGCGGTCGCACTGATGGCCATCGTCGAACAGGAGAATCCGCTTCTCGAAGGACTCGCGCTCCGTCGCACGCCGGACCCGTGCGCGATGGTCATCTTCGGCGCGTCGGGCGACCTCGCCCACCGCAAGATCTTCCCCGCGCTCTACTCGCTCCTCTACCGGCGGCTGCTGCCCGAGCACTTCGGCGTGATCGGCGTCGCGCGCACCGAAGGCGACGACGACCAGTTTCGCGAGGACATGAAGGAGGCCGTCAAGAAGTACGGCCGCGACGAGTTCCGCGACGACGTCTGGGAGAAGCTCGCCGAGGGAATGCGCTGGGTCACAGCCGACTTCGCCGACGAGGGCGGCGAGGATCGGATCATCGAGGCCCTGAACGAGCTCGACGAGACGCGCGGCACGCGCGGGAACCGCGTCTACTACCTCGCCGTTCCGCCGAGCGCGTTCGAGATGATCGTCGAAGCGATGGGCAAGCGCCGGTCGACGGAGGGCTGGACGCGGCTGATCGTCGAGAAGCCGTTCGGCTACGACCTCCACTCGGCGCGGGAGCTGAACGCCCTGCTCACGCGGTACTTCGAGGAGCGGGAGATCTTTCGCATCGACCACTACCTCGGCAAGGAGACGGTGCAGAACGTCCTCGCCCTGCGCTTCGCGAACGGGATCTTCGAGCCGATCTGGAACCGCCAGTTCATCGATCACGTACAGATCACGGTCGCGGAGACGATCGGAATCGAAGGGCGGGCGGCGTACTACGAGAAGGCAGGCGCGATCCGCGACATCTTCCAGAACCACCTGCTCCAGCTGCTCGCGCTGACGGCGATGGAGCCGCCGATCGACTTCACCGCCGACTCGGTGCGCAACGAGAAGGTCAAGGTGCTGAAGGCGATGCACACGCCCGGGCCGAAGTCGGTGGTGCGCGGCCAGTACGGGCGCGGGTTCATCGAGGGCGTCGAGGTGTCGGGGTACCGCGAGGAGCCGGGGGTCGCGCCGGATTCGATGACCGAGACGTTCGTCGCCGCGAAGCTCTACGTCGACAGCTGGCGCTGGGCCGACACCCCGTTCTACGTGCGGATGGGCAAGCGGCTCGCGCGTCGCGAGACGACGATCGCGATCCAGTTCAAGGCCGCGCCGCATCCGCCGTTCGAGGAGACGCAGGAGGAGGGGCTGCGGCCGAACGTCCTGCTCGTCCACGTGCAGCCGGACGAGGGCGTGTCGCTCGCGATCGGCGCGAAGATGCCCGGCCAGGGCATGCGGATCCGCACGGTGCACATGGACTTCCTCTACGGCGGCGCGTTCCGCACGGGGATGCCGGAGGCGTACGAGCGGCTGATCCTCGACTGCCTGGTCGGCGACCAGACCCTGTTCACGCGGGCCGACGAGATCGAGGAGCAGTGGCTGCTCGTCGACACGATCGTGGCGGCATGGCAGCGCGACCGGCCCGCGTTCCCGAACTACGCCGCCGGCACCTGGGGCCCGCCGAGCTCGGACGCACTGATCCGCCGCGACGGCCGCGAGTGGAGGAGAACCTGAGCATCGTGCCCGAGCCTGCGCTGCTCGAGCGGTGGAGCGGCGAGGATGTGCGGCTCGCCGACGTCGAGAGCCAGCTTGCGCGGCTGCGGGAGGCGACCGCCGAGGAGGGCTCGCCGCCGAGCATCCGCACGAGTGTCATGACCCACATCGCCTGGGTGCCGGAGGAGTGGGCCGACGCCGCGCGCGCGACCCTCGCCGGAATGGCCGAGGAGCATCCGTCACGAACGCTCCTGCTCGTGCCGCTGCCCGACTCCGGTCACGACCGGATCGACGCCGAGGCCTCGGTCGAGTGCTACAGGCTGCCCGGAACCGAGCGGCATGTGTGCTCCGAGGTCGTCGAGCTGCAGCTGCACGGCCCGCGTGCGAAGGCTCCTGCGAGCGTCGTCTCGCCGCTCCTGATCTCCGACCTGCCGGTCTTCTGCCGCTGGCGCGGCGAGCCGCCCTTCGGCTCGCCGGAGCTCGACCAGCTCGTTGCGATCGCCGACCGGCTGATCGTCGACTCGACCGAGTGGGAGGATCTGCCCTACGCGTACACGCGGCTCGCCGAGCTGTTCGAGCGGACGGCCGTCTCGGACATCGCGTGGGCCCGCACCGCCCGCTGGCGCGCGCTGCTCGCATCGCTCTGGCCGGAGATCGGCGACGTGTCCGCGATCCGGGTGCACGGGACGGCGGCACAGGCGTACCTGCTCGCCGGCTGGCTCCGGTCGCGTCTCGGCCGCGAGCTCGCGCTCGAGCACGTCGAGTCGGACCGGCTCGAGGGGATCGACCTGGACGGCGAGCCGGCGCCGTTCCCGCCGGGCGATCCGCCGTCGCCGAGCAATGTCCTCTCCGAGGAGCTCGACCGGTTCACGCGCGACCCGATCTACGAGGCCGCGGTCAGGAGCGCGAGCAGCTAGCCGAGCTTGAACGTCGAAGCCGCGTGCCCGAGGATCCGCACGTACTTCGAGTCGAGGCTCTGGAGCCCGACGAGCACGAGCGCGTAGCCGCTCGAGCCGCCGTCGAAGACGAAGCGGCTGACGTTCACGGGCCCCTGGTCGGACGGCACGTACGCGGAGAGCCAGATCGCCGTGCCGGCAGGCTCTTTGACGACCGTCGACTTCACGGCGCCGACCGTCGCCAGCTTCTCCATCTCGGCTGTCAGGTCCTTCGCCCACTGGTCGAAGGAGCGACCGTTCCTGGGTTTGACGGCCATCAGAGCGATTCCGTTCGTGAAGCCCTTGACCTTCGTCGGGTCGGCGGCCGTGAACAGCGACGTTCCGGGCGCCTCCTGCTTCCACGAGGCGGGGACCTCGAACGACAAATTGCCCGTCGTCCAGCGCTTATAGGCGGCGCTCGGAGCGGTCTTCTTGCCGGCCGGCTTCGTCGTCTTCGGCTTGGCCGCCGGCTTCGTCGTCTTCGACGTCCCGGTCGCGACGATCGTGAACTGCGGCGCCGTGATCTTGATCTTCGCGACGTCCGACCAGGACATCTGCTGGGAGCCGGTCGGCAGCGAGTAGTCGTAGCCGCGCACGCGGTAGTACCACATCCCCGATGTCAGCGGCAGAACATAGGACGTGGAGGCGAGCAGGATCTTGCCGCCGCTCTTGGAATCGAACGGATACGGCTTCTTGCTCCACTGCAGCTCGTAGACGGACGCGCCGAGCGCCGGCGTCCACGAAACGAGCGGCGGGCGGTAGAACGACGCGGTGTGCACGGCCGAGGTGAGGCGACCGGTCGGCGAGAGGCCGGAGGCGAAGAGGTCGCCGGACGACGTGAGCGAAGGCTCGCTGTCCTTGCCGAAGCGGCCGAGGCGCCCCGCCGCGCAGACGTCCTGCGCCATTTCGAGATCCTGGTAGCGGAGGCTGCCGCCGGTGCGGACGATCGGCTCGCCGGGGCCGTGGTTGAACTTGAGGGCACTCGCGAACGTCAGCGACGTCTTGTCGACCGCCGTGATCACTGCAGTCTCGGTGTTGCCCGCATTGCCGACGCTCACCGTGTCGCCGGCAGCGAAGCCGTCGCTCTGCGTGACCGGCAGCGACGTCGCGGTCGCCGGGCCGCCGGGCGGCGCGACGTTCGTCAGCAGTGAGCCAGGCGAGACGGCGGCGACCGGGATGACCGTCCAGTAGTAGCCGCCCTGCGGCCAGTTCGTGTCCCAGAGATCGATCGTCGCGCCAAAATCGGAGCTGCCCACGTCGACCGAGCCTGACGCGCCCGACGAGCTGCCGCTGTCGGTCGAGCCCGTGGAGCCGGAGTCGTCCGCCGGCAGCGACGTTGTCGGCGTCGCCTTCTTGCTGGTGTCCTCCGACGTGGTCACCTTCTCGCCGTCGTACGTGTAGCCGGTCGGTTCCGTGCCGTCGGCGATGTAGACCGAGCGCGACGACGCGATGCTGCCCACCGGCAGGGAGAGCGGGCCGTAGGGCCGCGGCGAGTACGCCGGGCTGCCGACGATCGCGCTCGTGAAGACGCGGTTGATGCACTGCTTGTCGGTGAAGACGTACACGCGGTAGAGCTCGGCGATCGTCCCGTCCGACGCCTGATTCCCCGTCCATGTGAACGCCGGCATCAGCCGGTGCGCGGGCGCGGTCGGCCCGCCGTTCGAGACGACGTCCGAGACCGTCGAGCCGAGCTGGATGGGACCCGTCGTGATGTCCGGGTTCGTCGAGCTGTAGATCGGGCTCCACTTGCCGTACGGCGTGATCGGCACGCCGTTGAGGCGGCCCTTGAGGTCGTTGCGCAGCGCGCGGATCCGCCAGCGGACGGTGCCGATCCACTGCGAGGACTGATGGAAGGTGTAGAAGTCGCGCTCATCGAGGACGTTCGTGTACACCGTTTCCGTCTTCTGGGCGTCGACGAGCCAGACCTCGTAGCCGTCGGCGCCCTCGACCGGCGACCAGCGCAGCAGTCCCGGCATCCCGGGAAGCGGGGTCGGCGGCGCAGGCGGCGCCATGTCGAAGCCGAACGAGTCGCTCCAGTCGGTCGTGGTCCCGTCGTTGAGCACGCCGCGGACGCGGGCGTACAGCGCGTGCGGCGAGCCCGTGATCCACGGCAGCGTCAGCGGAGGCGCCGCGACCGGGCTCTGGAGGTGCTGCGCCTGGAAGACCATGGCGTTCTGGCGGAACGTGCTGCTCGTCGACAGCTGGAACTCGTACTCGACCGTGCCGGGGACCGGATTCCACGCGAAGGCGGGCGTGCGCGGGAACGTGTCGCGCGGCGGCTCGTCGGCGCGCAGCAGGTACCCGTGCAGACCGGTCGGCATCGCGCCGGCGGCGGACGAGGTCGTGGCGCCGGCTCCCGCGGCGAGCGCGAGCACGGTCAGGAGGGCGGCGGCGAGACGGGCGGCGGAGACCATCGTCATCCCTCGTTTTCGGCACTCAGGCCGAAGATCTTGAGCGTCGTGTCGGGCACGCGGAGCCTCAGCGCCGAGAGCGCGACTTCGTCTTCTTCGACTTCGGCTTCGACTTGGGCTTCGCGGCCGGCTTGGGCTTCGAAACCGGCTTGAAGGTCGGGTCGATCGCGACCTGCCGCACGAGCGGCGAGCCGGCGGCCCCCTCGGGGGACAGCGGGGTGAGCGTCAGGACGTTCCCGCTGGCCGCCGACCGGCGGAGGCTCGAGAGCGCCGCGCGTGGCAGATCGAAGCGAAGGTCGTTGTTACCCGTGCGGAGCGTGCCGACGCCGAGCGCGAGCGCCCCCAGCGAAGCCTGGACCGTGCCCGGGCCGCTCGAGGAGACGATCAGGCGGATCTGCGTGGCCGTGGAGGAGAGCCGGAGCAGCTCGGGGCCGTAGAGCTCGATCGACGGGACGACGTCCGTCGTCGGCACGGCGATGGCGGTGCCCGGGAGCTTCACCTGCGGAGGCGGGGCGGGCGCGGTCGGCCGGCTGTTCGGGTCGACCGTGACGGTTCCGTTGAGGACGAACTCGGTCCCGTTCACGGTCGTCGTGGTCGTCGCGTTCGGCAGGGAGACGAATGCGGGCGCGCTGCTGCCGCACGTACTCCACGGGATGGTTGCCGTGGCGGTGCTGCCCGAGACGGACATCGCCTGCGGCGTGCTGTTCGGCGTGTCGAGGAACACGTACGGCGCCGACATCACGCCGGACGGGATCGCCACGGTTAGCGCGAGGGTCGCGCCGGAGCAGGAGCCGTTCGTCGAGCCGTCACCGGGGACCAGCTGGACGTAGCGGCCCGAGAGGTGACCGACAGCGACGACCCGCGTCTTCATCGAACCGGAGACGAGGCCCGTCTTGATCGTCGCGAACGGCGTCGGCCGGACGCCGGCCGCGCCGGAGATCTTGAAGCCGCCGTTCAGGCGAGCGGCGATCCATTCGTTGAACGCGGCGGAGAGCGAGCTGCCCTTGCCGGCGAGGACCTCGTTGACCGGCTGGGTCGCGGGCACGGCGCCGTCGGTCGCCTGCTGCGTCCAGATCTGCTCGACGATGTCGTTCCCGTACTTCTCGCTGAGGTACTGGAAGAACGACCAGCCCGTGTTCGCGTTCCGGTCGTAGTACTCGCTGTAACCCGCGATCGGCTGGCCGTACCCGCACTGGGAGCCGATGCAGTCGATCGCGCGGTCGGCCTCACCGAGCTGGTTGGCGGTCGGGGTCACGGTGTTCGCAACCTGGAACGCGGCCCATTCGGCGGTCGACTCCTGCAGCCAGCCGTCGGCAGTCGCGTAGGTCTTCCACTGGAAGAGGTTGAACACCTCGTGCGACAAGGCATGGGCGTCGATGCCCTTCGCGGCATCGGCCGGGTCGGCCAGGATGCCGCGGTTGACGTCCATGTG
>VAWW01000037.1:3578-19560 GCA_005884575.1 Actinomycetota bacterium | reverse complement strand
CGTAATGGATCTTGGGCTCGCCGGCGAGCACCTCGACGTAGAGCTCGATCTTCCCGTTGCCGTCGCCGTCGTCGACGGGTGCTGCGTAGCCGAGGCTCGTGTACGCCGAGTACGCGCGCTCCGCGAAGCCGAGCACGTCGTTCGCCCGGGCGGAGGAGAGGAAGGCCGGATCGCCGTAGTTCGCTTGGAAATGGATGCGGAAATGGGTGCTGTCCACCGTCACGATCCCGTTCACGGGGAACGAGTCGGCGACGGCGCCGGGCACCGCGATGGCAAGGGTCGCGGCGACCAGGGCTCCCAGTCCGAGAGCGAGGCGGCGGAAACGCAGCATTGCGCTCCCAATCGGCCCGGGGCGTCAGAACCTTTAGTCGAAAAGGAGGTACAGGTACGCCACGAGCACCGTTCCGGCCGCGATCAGGAGCGAGATTCCGAAGAGCAGGAGCCCCAGGCGGACGTTCCTCCGGACGAGCTCCGGATCCATCAGACCACCGGATCCACGGCCATGGCGACGAAGAGGAGGGCCAGGTAGAGCAGGGAGTAGTGGAAGAGGATCCCGGCCCGCCGGGGCGTCGCCTCCCGGCGCAGCTCCACGGCCAGACCGACGAAGAGGCCGCCGAGGACGAGGGCCGAGACGAGGTAGACGAGCCCGACCGTGTGCCAGACCACCGGCAGGAGCGTGATCCCCACCAGGACGAGCGAGTAGAGGACGATCTGCCGCGTCGTCTCCCGCTCGCCGCGGACGACCGGCAGCATCGGCACCCTGGCGGCCGCGTACTGCTCGCGGATGAGCAGGGCGAGCGCCCAGAAGTGCGGCGGCGTCCAGAAGAAGACGATCAGGAACAGGAGGAGCGCGGGAACGGTCAGGTTGCCGGTCGCGGCGGCCCAGCCCACGAGCGGCGGAACGGCGCCGGCCGCGCCGCCGATCACGATGTTCTGTGGCGTGGTCCGCTTGAGCCAGCGCGTGTACACGAGCACGTAGAAGAGGTTCCCGACCAGGGCGAGGACCGCGGTGAGGACGTTCGTCGCGCTCGCGAGCAGGACGAAGGAGAACGCCGAGAGCGCGAGCCCGAACTCGAGCGCCCGCGACGGCGCGACGCGGCCGGCGGCCACGGGGCGGCTCGCGGTGCGCTTGCCCATCAACGGGTCGATGTCCCGGTCGAGCACGTGGTTGAGCGCGCTGGCGCCCCCGCAGGCGAGCGCGAGCCCAGCCATCGCAGCGGCCGCGAGCCCGGTCCCCGGCCAGCCGCGGGCGCCGACGATCATCCCGCAAAAACCGGTTAGGAGCAGGAGCGACATGATCCGCGGCTTCGTCAGCGCCACGTAGTCACGGGCCATGTCCCGGGACCTGCCCCGGTCCAGGTCCCGGGACCTGTCTCTAAAGGTCGAGGCGGCCGCGACGAGGGCGGCGGCGAAGGCGAGCGAGGCGAACGCGACGTGGAGGTCGTGCGACGTGACGAAGGCTGCCGCGGCGAAGGCCAGACCGGCCACGAGCACCGGTCGCAGAAGCTGCCGGTGCGCGATCCAGGCGGCGGCGAGCAGTGCTACGAGCGGCGGTCCGGCGAGCGCCGCGAGGACGCGATGCGCGGTGCCGAGGTGCGCGGCCCCGCTGACGACGGCGAGCAGGGTCGCCGCCGACGCGGCGAGCGCCGTCAGGCGAAGCCACGGCCCTGGGCCCACGCCGGTCACTCTCGCATCTCCGCGAGCCGGCGCCGCAGGTCGCGCAGCGGCCGCGCGCTCGTCACGTAGGGAACCCGGTCGAAGTTGTGCGGCGGCGGCGGCGAGGTCGTGTACCACTCGAGCGTGTCGCCGAGCCACGGATCGTTGCCGACGTGCCGGCCGACCCGCGTCGTCTTGAGCACGTTGGCGACGAAGACGAGCAGGCTCACGGTCATGATCCCGGCGCCGATCGAGGACGTGAGGTTGTACCACTCCCAGAGCCCACCCTTGTCATACGTGTAGTAGCGCCGCGCCATCCCGAGGAGTCCGAGCATGTGCTGTGGCAGGAACGTGACGTTGAAGCCGACGAACATCAACCAGAAATGGATCTTCCCGAGCCGCTCGTCGAGCAACCGGCCGAACATCTTCGGCCACCAGTAGTAGAGCCCGGCGAAGATCCCGAACATCGAGCCGCCGAACAGGACGTAGTGGAGGTGCGCGACGACGTAGTAGGTGTCGTGCACCTGCCAGTCGATCGGGAACGCGGCGAGGAAGATTCCGGAGAGCCCGCCCATCGTGAACAGCGCGATGAAGCCGAGCGCGAACAGCATCGGGGTGTCGAACTGCAGGTTGCCGCGCCACGTCGTCGCGACCCAGTTGAAGATCTTCACGCCGGTCGGGACGGCGATGAT
The DNA here is from genome assembly GCA_005884575.1 of Actinomycetota bacterium. Lineage (GTDB taxonomy): Bacteria > Actinomycetota > Thermoleophilia > Gaiellales > Gaiellaceae > AC-16. Next base: position 17,212 of record VAWW01000037.1, on the reverse strand, counting down.
CATCGAGCTGATCATGAAAAAGCTGTCGAGGCCGACGGGCAGCCCGACCGCGAACATGTGGTGCGCCCAGACGAGCATCGAGTAGAACGCGATGCCGATCGTCGAGAAGGCGATCGCCTTGTAGCCGAAGATCGGCTTGCGCGAAAAGACCGGCAGCACCTCCGAGACGATCCCCATCGCCGGCAGGACCATGATGTACACCTCGGGGTGGCCGAAGAACCAGAACACGTGCTGGTAGAGCACGGCGTTCCCGCCGCCCTGCGGGACGAAGAAATGCGTATCGACGGTGCGGTCGAGCAGCAGCAGCGTCAGGCCGACGCTGAGCACCGGCAGCACGGCGATCAACAGGACCGCGTACGTCAGGATCGTCCAGACGAAGAGCGGCATGCGCATCCAGCTCATGCCGGCGGTGCGCATGTTGACGATCGTCACGACGAAGTTGAGCGCCCCGAGCAGCGAGGCGATCGAGAGGATGTGCAGGCCGAGGATCCAGTAGTCCTGGCCGTGCCCGGGCGTGAACGTGTCCGAGAGCGGCGGGTAGCCCGTCCACCCCGCGCGTGCGGCGCCCTGGCTCGAGAAGAAGCTCAGCATCAGGACGACGCCGCCCAACAAGAACAACCAGTACGAGAGGGCGTTCAGCCGCGGGAACGCCATGTCGCGGGCGCCGATCATCAACGGCACGAGGTAGTTGCCGAAGCCGGCGAGGATCGGCACGACGACGAGGAAGATCATCGTCGTGCCGTGCATGGTCAGCACCTGGTTGTACGAGTCCTTCGTCAGGAACTTCTCGTTCGGCGTCGCGAGCTGCGCGCGCATCAGCAGCGCCATCACGCCGCCGGCCGCGAAGAAGACGAGGCTCGTGGCGATGTAGAGGATCCCGATTCGCTTGTGGTCGACCGTGACCAGCCAGCTCGTGAAGCGGCCGCGGTACCACGGGACCGGATAGACAGCTTCGGCGCTAACCGCCAACGGCTCCGCCCTTCAGGTTCTTCTTCAGGTACGTCGTCAGCGCCGTCATCTGCGCGTTGGTCCAGCCGCGGCCGACCGGCGGCATCTTGCCGCGGCCGTTCCGCACGATCGTCTCGATTCCCTGCGGCTGCTGCGTCAGTGGATTGCCCGCGAGCGGGGGGCCGTAGCCGCCCTTGCCGCCGATCCCGTGGCAGGTCTGGCAGACGCCCTGGAACTCGGCCTTGCCGAGCTGCGCGCGAGCGGCCACGAGGAACTGCTTGTACGCGCCCTCGTCCTCCACGACGACGCGGATCGGCATCTTCGCGTGGTAGAGCCCGCAGAGCTCGGCGCAGCGGCCGTCGTAAGTTCCCGCGGCGTCCGGCTCGTACCAGATGTGGTTGGTCCTGCCGGGAATTGCGTCGATCTTGCCGCCGAGCTCGGGTACCCAGAAGCTGTGGATCACGTCTTGCGAGTGAACGTCGAAGTACGAGACCCCGTGCACGGGGATGTGCAGCTCGTTGATCGAGATCGCGCCGTCCGGGTACGTGAACTGCCAGTAGAACTGGTGCGCGTCGACGCGGATGTTTTCGCGGCCCGCGGCGGAGGCCGGCGGCGTGTTCTTGATCCCCGGCAGCTCGTAGAAGATCACCGTCCCGATCGCGGCGAGGATCACGACCGGGATCACCGTCCAGATCAGCTCGAGCCGCGTGTGGCCGTGCACCTGGTCGCCCTCGAGCATCCGCGGGCCGCGGTGCCGGTACCTGAGGATGAAGATCACGAGCGCCGCCTCGACGACGACGAAGATCGCGGCGGTGAAGCCCATGACGACCCAGTACGCGGTCGTGATCCTCTCCGCGTTCGGCGAGTGCGGCGGCAGCGGTGCGAAACCGCCGTTGCCCGCGAGTGCCGATCCCGCGAGGGTCAGCGCGGCCGCCGCGACCAGGCAGAAGACAGGACGCTTCCTCCCCACGAGCGTAGGCATCCTAAAGGGGTGGTCGCGCGCTCGCGGGTGGAACTGCCGCCCCAGGTCACGGAGCGTTTCGAGGTGTTCGTGAACGGCGTGCCGCAGCGTCCGGGAGTCGACTTCGAGCAGGCCGGGCGAACGCTCTTCTTCGGCCGCGAGCTGGCGACCGAGGGCCGGCTCGGCTTCTGGCGCTGGGCGTCGATGCTGCTCGGGATCGCGGGGACGTACCGGAAGAACGACACCGTCGACGTCGCGTACGAGTCCGGTGGCCGCCGGCAGGTCGCGACCGGCCTCCGCTTCGAGGAGATCGAGGACTAGCACCGGCCGCCTGTGGACAGAACGTCACACTTTTGCGTCCGTACCTGGTACCGACGCAAAAGTCAGTCGGGCATGTGCGGGAGGTCGATGGTGCGGCTCTCGCCGGGCTGGATCGTCGCCTCGGCGTGGTCGGCGATCTCGCCCGTGCGGGCGAGCCACACGTCGCCGCGGTCGCGCACGCGCGCAAGGAACTCGCCGAGCATCTTGGCCCGCGCAGGGCGGCCGGAGAGGAACGGGTGCATCGTGATCACGAGCAGGCAGCCCTCGTCCCGCATGGCGTCGAGCTCGCCCGTCCAGAGCTCGAGCACCTTCGCCGGCAGCTCGATCTGGCTGCCGATGTCCGGCTCGGGCAGGAACGCGTACTGCTCCCAGTCGTCGAGCGACCAGTGCACCGGCAGCTCGATCAGCGTTCCGGCCGGAGTCGCGAGCCGGTACGGGACGTCGTCGTCCATCAGCGACGAGTCGTAGGCGAAGCCGGCCGCTGCGAGCAGCTCGGGCGTGCGCTCGTTCAGCTCCCACCACGGCGCGCGGTACCCGCGCGGCCGCTCGCCTGTCAGCGGCTCGAGCACCTCGGCACCTCGCTCGAGGATCGCCCGCTCCTCCTGCTCCGAGAGCGAATACGGCGGCTCGTGCAGGTCGTTGTGCCAGCCGACCTCGTGGCCGGCCGCGACGATCCGCCGTACGACGTCGGGATAGCGGCGCGCCGTGAAGCCCGGCACGAAGAACGTCGCGTGCACGCCGGCGCGCTCGAGCACGCCGAGCAGCCGCGGCACGCCGACCTTCGGTCCGTACGCCTGGTGGCTCATCGTCGACACCCGCGCCGCGTAGCGAGTGTCGACGGCGAGGATCGCCGACTCCGCGTCGACGTCGAACGTGATCGCGCACGCGGCGTGCGCCCCGCCGGGCCAGTCGAACTTCATCCCTGCACGAACTGGTGGCGGACGACGCGGTCGCCGTCGAGGTCGACGAGGACGCCGTCGATCACGCCCTCCGAGTAGGCGCTCCCTGGATTGAGGCAGAGCGTCCGGCCGATCGTCGCCGTTCCGCGCGACTCGTGGATGTGCCCGTGCAGCCCGAGCAGCGGCTGGTGGCGTTCGATCGTCGCGCGGACTGCGCGCGAGCCGACGGGGATCAGAACCTGCTCGCCGCCTCGGATGACGACGCCGAGGTCGTCGGTCAGCCAGGGCGCCATGTCGAGCCCGGAATCGTGGGGTGGGCAGTGGAGGTTGAAGACGGCCGGCACGTCCCGTTCGAGCGCCGTCGCGATCTCCTCGAGCTTCGCCTCGAGCTCGTCCTCCGGGAGCTCGCGCGCGGTGTGCCACGGCGTGGGGTTCGTCCACGCGCAGGAGAGCAGCTGATACGCGCCGACTCGCACGACGCGGCCGTCCGGATTCTCGATGCGCGTCGAGCGCGCGAGCACCGTATCGATCTCGAACTCGTCGTCGTTGCCCGGCATCACGAAGCAGCGGGCGTCGCTGTCCGCGAGCTTCTCGTCCGCAAGCTCCAGCCAGCGCTCGAGCTCGCGGCACATCACGTCGGTGACGACGCGCTCCCGGTACTCCTCGTCCTCCTCGAGCCCGCGATACTCGTCCTCCGAGCAGCGGTACGGATAGAAGCCGTTGAACCGGATCCGCTTCTCGAGCTCCGTAGCCGCCTCCTCGCCACGCGCGACCTCGTCGCGGCCGAGCACGTGCGCCGACCACTCACCCGGGCGCCGCTCGACGAGCGGTACGAGGGCCTTCCCCGTGATGTCGCCGCCCAGAATCACAACGTCCGCCTCGTAGAACGCGGCCGCGCTGAGGAACTTGCGCCAGCACTTCTCCGACCCGTGGATGTCGCCGGCGTAGTAGACCCTCACTCGATGGGGATCTCCTTGAAGCGCCGTGCCACGTCGACGCCGCGCAACCGCTGCACGTGTTTCGCGACGAAGTAGATGACGAGGCCGCTGCCGAAGATCGCGAAGTTGAGGATCTTCGTCGAGAGCTTCCCCTCGATTCCCGCGCTCGGATCCGTCCAGAAGGCCCAGGCCATGATCCCGAGCCCGACGAGCGACAGCGCACCGACGATCGACATCACCGGCACGCCGCCCCAGCGCCACCGCACTGGCGAGGACTCGAAGACCTCCGGCAGCCGGTACGGGAACGCGATCGCCGCGACGGAGACGATCGCGAAGCCGAGGATGAAGCCGAAGATCCCGACGAGTGCCGCGAACGCGCTCCAGTGCGTGAACAACCAGAGCGCGCCGACCGAGCCCGCGCCGACGAGCAGGAGCGAGTAGATCGGCGTGTGGAACCGGGGGTTCACCTCGCCGAGCTTCGCCGGCACGAGCCCGTCCAACGCGTACGCGAGGAAGTTCCGGCTCGCGTTGAGGATCTGACCCGGGAGCCACGTGTAGCTGAAGAAGATGAAGCAGAAGAGAAGCAGCGCGGCGATCGCGTCCGAGTTCATCCCCTGCGCCGCGATGGCGGTGAACGGCAGTGCAGTCACCGCGGCGAGCTTGCCGAACGTGTGCAGCCCCGCGATCTTGTCGCCGAGTGCGAGCAGGATCAGCAGGAACGCTGTCGAGACGGCTGCGGCTGCGGGCATCGACCAGAGCTGCAGCCGGGACGCACGCCGCACCTCGCCGCCGATGTACGCCGACGACTGGTTGAACACGAGGTTGATGTAGACCCAGGTTCCGGCGAGCAGCGTCCACTTGAGCGAGAACGGGCCGTCCTCTACATAGCCGGCCTTCTTCGCAGCGCCGTCGAGCGCCGGGCCGAACGCCTGCCCCGTGTGCGCCGTGAAGTTGCTCTCGAACGCGCCGGTGCTCTGGAACAGCCAGGTGACGATCACGATCCCGATGCTGATCATCCCGAGCACGAAGAGGAAGTTCTGCACGCGGAAGAAGAGATGCAGCCCGAGGATGAAGATCGCGACGAGCACGGCGATCAGGATCGTGCCGACGACGAACGCGCCGATCGGCGTCACGCACCAGTTGCCAAACCGCACCATCCAGTCCGTCCCCGTCCGCTCGCCGACGACGCTAAAGAACGGACCGACGCCGTAGTACGCGAAGAACGCTGACGGGACGCCGCCGTACATGAACCACCAGGCCGTGTTGTTCCAGCTCGACATCATCCCGAGCGCCGGGTGCAGGGTCCGCGAGACGTAGACGTAGTCGCCGCCGGAGCGCGGCATCGCCGCGGCGAAGAACGCGAACACGAGCGAGGTCGGGATCACGCACGCGAAGATCAGCAGCGTCATCACGTAGAGGTTCGCGCCGGGGTAGAAGGCCGTCGAGAAGAGGAACACGAGCACGGCCATCAACCCGATCGAGACGAAGTTGATGTTGTAGATCAGCACGTCGAGCGTTCCGGCCGCTCGGACGAGACCCGTGGCCTGCCGCTCGAACATCCGCACCGGGGTCGCCGGCACTGCCTGCTCGGCCATCCAACCCTCCTCGCTCGCTGACGGCGGGAGTCTAAGTGCGGCGGCGGGCTCCCGAGCGCGGGCCGGTTGGTCGGTTCAGACGGACGCGCGGGCTGTGGCCCGCGCGTCCTGGAGTCGGCACCGCAAGCGGCGCCTAAGTGCGGCGGCGGGCTCCCGAGCGCGGGCCGGTTGGTCGGTTCAGACGGACGCGCGGGCTGTGGGCCGCGCGTCCTGGAGTCGGCACCGCACGCGGCGCCTAAGTGCGGAGGCGGGCTCCCGAGCGTGGGCCGGTTGGTCGGTTCAGACGGACGCGCGGCAAAGACGTCCGGGCCGTACCAGTGCTTGAAGTCGACCGCGCCGTTCAGCTCGAGGATCCACCAGGAGCCGTTGTTGCCCGGGAGGAGGTCCACGCCGAGCAGATCGGCTCCGACCGCGTCCGCGGCGGAGCGCGCGAGTACGCACGCCTCGACGGGCGGATTCGCGGGCGAGCTGGTGCCCCCGAGCGCGACGTTCGTCCGCCACTCCCCGGGTGCGGCGTCGCGCCGCGCGGCGCCGACGATCCGGCCGCCCGCGACGATGATCCGCAGGTCGTGGCCGATCGGCGGGACGAGATCCTGCAGGACGCCGCCGGTCTCACGGAACCACGCGCGGAACGCGAAGCCCTCGATCGCCCGGATCAGCTCGGTCCGTTGACAGCAGAGCGTCACGTCGCGCCCCCAGCTGCCGAAGCGCGGCTTGATCACGAGCGGGAACTCGACACGCGGCGGCGGCATGTCGATCCCGGCGAGCAGCGTCCGCGGATGCGGCAGCGCCGCGAGCCGGAGGGCGCGCGCGGTCAGCAGCTTGTCGTGTGCGGCGAGCAGCGCGCGCGGCGGATTCAGGACGCGCACGCCTCTCGCCGCCAGCCGTTCGACGTCGTCGATGCCCAGCTCGATGCCGTCGAGCGTCTCCCGGACGTCAAGTCGCGCGAGCGCGACGTCCCCCGGCTCCAGGGCCGTGAGCGCCTGTCGCGGCGTGAGAACGAGCCCACCCGCCGCGGCTGCGAGGGCCGTGTTGGTCTCGCTGAGCCGGTGTGCGACGACAGCGAACCGCATCGGTCCGATGGTGGCCGCCGTCTCGCCGCGGTGGGCGTCGATCCGGTGAACAACCGGTGACTAGGCCGTGCGCTCGCCGGCCGCTTCGCCGTCGCGGACGAGCGGCTTCGCCGCTGGTTCGAGCTTGTAGCCGACGCCGTAGCGCGTCTGGATGAACGTGTGCCGGCTCGCCCGGCGGTCGATCTTCTCCCGGAGCCGGCGGACGAAGACGTCGACCGTCCGGTCGCGATGCGTCTCGCGGCGGCCCCAGAGCTTCTGGAGCAACTCGTCCCGGGTGGCCACACGGCCGCGGTCGAGCGCGAGCTGGTACAGGAGCCGGAACTCGGTCGGAGTCAGCTCGGCGCTCGTCCCGTCGATGTACGCCTGGACCTCGCGCGGATCGATCCGCAGCTCCTCGATCTCGATCGCCTCGCCGCGCTGCTCCTCGGCCCCCCGGACGCCGCGCCGGGATGCGGCCTGGACGCGCGCGACGAGCTCCTTCATCGAGAACGGCTTGACGATGTAGTCGTCGGCCCCGATTTCGAGCGCGTGCACTCGGTCGTGCTCCGTGCCGCGGGCGCTGACGACGAGGATCGGCGTGCCGATCCCCTCGCTTCGGATGGTCTCGATCAGCTTCCAGCCGTCGAGCCCTGGCAGCATCAGATCGAGCACGCAGACGCTGGGCTGCTCGTACCGGAGCCGTGCAAGACCCTGCTCGCCGTTCGCCACCCACACCGGGTCGAACCCCGCGGCGGCGAGGTGGCGGGTCATTCCCTGCGCGATAACCTCGTCGTCCTCGACGATGAGCACCTTGGCCATCGACTCATTATCCGCTGCGGCCTCTGGGACGGGAGGTAACGAACAGGTGAACGTGTGGTGAACGAGGCCCAGCTACGGGCCCTCGTGGAGGGCGCCGCCGGCGCCGTTGTCGTCCTCGACGACGACGGAAACGTCGTCGCGGCGAGCGCGGCCGCCCGGGACGCGGATCCCGGCGAGGTCCTGACCCTCTACGCCGGCGAGCCGCCGACCGCCTACCAGGAGCTCCGGGCCGGCTTCACCGCGGCCGTGTCGCACGAGCTGCGGACGCCGCTGGCGCGGTTGCTCGCGTTGCTCGAGAGCGTGGAGCTCCCGGAGGCCGACGTTTCCGAGCTCGTGGAGGCCGCCCGCCAGGAGGTCCAGCAGATCCGGGAGCTGATCGACGACGTGCTCTTCCTGGGCGAGCTGGAGACGGGCCGCGGCGTCGTCTCGCTCGGCGCGACCGAGGCCATGCCGATCCTCGAGGACATCGCCGAGCAGCTTGCCGAGCGCGCCGCGCGAGCGGGAATGGCGATCCGGGTCGGCGGCGACCCGAGCATCGAGCTCCCGCTGCGGCCGCGGATGATCCGGGTTGTCGCCGAGAACCTCGCGGAGAACAGCCTGCGCTACGCAGGCCTGGGCGCGACGTTCGAGCTCGAGCTCGCGCGGCGCGACGGCGAGGTCGTGCTGACCGCCGCGGACAACGGTGCAGGGGTGTCTGACGAGGACCTGCCGCGCCTCTTCGAGCGCTTCTACCGCGCCGACCGGGCACGGGCCTCGCGCGGCACCGGACTCGGGCTCGCCATCGTCAAGCACGTCGTCACCTCTGCCGGAGGCCGCGTCGAGGCGAACGCCCGCGAAGGCGGCGGGCTGGAGATTCGAGTCGTCTTCCCGGGACGCTACGAGACGAGGAAGTAAATGCTCGTCGCTCCGCCCGCGAGTACGCAGTAGATCGCGAACGGCGTCAGCCGGTTCGTCTCGAAGAAGCGCATCAGGAACCGGACCGCGAGGTACGCGGTCACCGCGGAGCAGATCGCGCCGACGAGCGCAGGGCCGCGGACGCCGTTGCCCTCCGGACCGGCGAGCTCCGGCAGCTTCAGCGCCGCCGCCGCGCCGATGATCGGCGTCGCGAGCAGGAACGCGAACCGCGCCGCGTCCTCGTTCGAGAGGCCGACGAGCAGCCCGCCGCCCATCGTCGCGCCGGAGCGGGAGAAGCCGGGGATCAGCGCCAGTGCCTGCGCAGCCCCGACTGTGAAGGCGTTCCGCCACGTAACGCGCCGCGCGATCCGCTCGTCCGGGTCGCCGTGCTCCGCCTGCGGCGCCCGCCGGCGCAGCCGTTCGGCGCCGTACAGCAGGAAGCCGTTCAGGAACAAGAAGAGCGCCGCCGACTGGGCGGATGCGAAGACGCTGCGCAGCTTGTGCTCGAGCAGCAGGCCGAGGATCCCGGCCGGGATCGTCCCGACGACGAGCAGCCAGCCGAGCTTCGCGTCGGTGTCGTCCGGCGCGATCTGCCGGTCGCGGAGCGAGCGCCCGAGGCCCTTGACGATCCGCACCCAGTCGCGCCAGAAGAAGCCGAGGAGCACGAGCGCCGTCGCGAGGTGCGTGGCGACGAGAAACGTGATGAAGAACTTGTCGTTCTGGTGGATGTCCCAGCCGAGGAGGCGAGGCAGGATGACGCTGTGCCCGAGGCTCGAGATCGGGAAGAGCTCGGAGAAGCCCTGGAGCAGGCCGAGCACGATCGCCTGTCCGTAGGAGATGGGCAAGCGCTAGACCGCGCGCGTCCGTGCGGGCCGCTCGCCGCCGGTCTGGAACCAGGCGAAGACGAGGCAGGCGAGGCCGACGAGGAACGCGGCGATTCCGTGCTTCACGTGGTGGTGCGTCGAGCCGCTCTCGTGCCCGGGGAAGAACGAGGGCAGCGACTTCGCAGGCTCGGCCCAGTAGACGATCGCAATGACGATCAACGCGATTCCGACGATGATCGCTAGCGCGGCGAGGGCCCGGCGACTTGACACGGCCCGGAGCCTACCCGAACCGGCCGGTGACGTAGTCCTCTGTGCGCTTGTCGCCCGGCTGCGTGAAGATCTTCTCGGTCGCGTCGTACTCGACGAGCTCGCCCCAGCGCTGCCCTTCAGCGCCGCGGGAGATGCTGAAGAAGGCCGTCATGTCCGCGACGCGGGCCGCCTGCTGCATGTTGTGCGTGACGATCACGAACGTGTAGTCCTGCTTCAGGTCGTGCATCAGGTCCTCGATCGAGGCGGTCGCGATCGGGTCGAGCGAGGAGGCCGGCTCGTCGAGGAGCACGACGTCCGGCTCGACGGCGATCGCGCGTGCGATGCAGAGCCGCTGCTGCTGGCCGCCGGAGAGGCCGAGCGCGCTCTCCTTCAGCCGGTCCTTGACCTCGTCCCAGAGCGCTGCCTTCGTCAGGGCGGCCTCGACGCGGCCGTCGAGGTTGTCCTTCATGCCGTTGACCTTCAGCCCGAAGGCGATGTTGTCGTAGATCGACTTCGGGAAGGGGTTCGGCCGCTGGAAGACCATCCCGATGCGGCGGCGGACCGCGACCGGATCGATGTCGTCGGCGCAGATGTCCTGGCCGTGGTAGCGGATCGAGCCCTCCATCGAGAACGAGGGGATCAGGTCGTTCATGCGGTTCAGGCACCGGACGAACGTGCTCTTGCCGCAGCCGGACGGCCCGATGATCGCCGTCACGAGGTTCTTGTAGATGTCAAGGGAGACCGATTTGATCGCCGGGCGGCCGCCGTAGCGGGCGGTGAGCTCGTCGATGTCGAACACCTGCTCCAGCCGCTCGCGCGGCGGCAGCGTCTGGCGCTGCGGAGCGTCGATCCTCATCGGCGCGATGGTAACGCTCTCGGTCGTGGACACGGACTCCATCTCCTCGGGTTTCAGCGGCCGGTGAGGCTGCGACGGTTACGGCCGGCCAGGGCGCGGGCGCCGAGGTTCGCGACCAGGATGAAGATCATCAGGACAAGCGCGATCGCCCAGGCCAGCTCGTGGTCGTGCGGGTCGGGCGACTCCGAGTACTCGAAGATCGCGAGCGGGATCGAGAACAGTGCGTGACTCGGGTTCGTGCTGACGTCGTTGCTCGTCAGGAGGGACGACGTGAACAGCAGCGGCGCGGTCTCGCCGGCGACGCGGGCGACGGCGAGCGTGGCGCCGGTGATGATCCCGCCGACCGTCTGCGGCAGGACGACGCTCAGGGTCGTGCGCCACTTGGGCACCCCGAGGGCGTGACTCGCCTCTCGCGTCGAGTTCGGCACGAGCAGCAGGACCTCCTGGACCGAGCGCGCGACGAACGGGAGCATCAGACACGCGAGCGCGAAAGACGCGGCCCAGCCGCTCTGCGCATGGCCCACGACCAGCAGGCCGAAGACGAAGACGCCGATCACGATCGCCGGGATGCCGGCGAGCACGTCGAGAGATCGCGATCAGAATGCCCGTCGGCAGCGCCATCGCGGTCGCGAGGCCGACGAGCACGAGCGAGCCGACGATCGCGTTCGCGAGGCCGGTGTTCGACGACGTCAGGAAGCCGCCGGTGGACGGCGTCTTCGTCAGGAGATCCCAGCTCAGCGATCCACCGCCCCGCTTCGCGACCGAGTAGACGAGGAAGGCGAGCAGCGCGACCGCCGCGGCAGCGGCCAGCGTCGCGAGTCCCTCCATCAGCCGGTTGACGAGCCGCCTGCGCGAGAGGCCGGCGACCGAGAGCAGCGTGTCCATGCTGCTCACGCGGTCGCACCCACCCTCGCGGAGGCGCGGCTGACCGCGCCCTGCCCGCGGCCGAACTGGCGCACGACCCACTGCGCCAGCAGGTTCACGACGAGCGAGAAGACGAGCAGGATCAGCCCGAGGTAGATCAGCGCGGCGACCTGGATGTTGCTGTCGGCGCCCTGGTACGACGCCGCGATCTTCGAGGCGAGCGTGTCGCCGCCGCTGAACAGGTTCGCCTGGATGATCGTCCCGCCCCCGACGACCTGGGTGACGGCGATCGCCTCGCCGATCGCACGGCCGAAGCCGAGAATCAGCGCCGCGGCGATCCCGCCGCGCGCGTACGGGAACACGACCGCGCGGATCATCTCCCAGCGAGTGGTGCCAAGCGCGAGCGCGCCCTCCTTCAGCTCTCGGGGCACGCTCAGGAAGAGCTCGCGGCAGATGCTCGCGACGATCGGAAGGATCATGATCGTCAGCACCACGATCGCCGTGAAGATGCTCTGGGGCCCCGTCGACGGCGATCCGAAGAGCGGGATGAAGCCGAGCGCGCTGTGCAGCCACGGCTCGACGTGGTGCGCGAGAAACGGGCCGAGCACGAGGATGCCCCAGAGGCCGATGACGACGCTGGGAATCGCCGCGAGGGTCTCGACCAGCGCGGTCACCGGTCCCCGCAGAGCACGCGGCGCGAGCTCGGTCAGGTAGAGGGCGATCGCGATCGCGAGCGGGCCGGCGATCGCAAGTGCGAAGACGGAGGTGAGGACGGTGCCGAAGAGGAAGCTTGCGGCGCCGTAGTGGTTCGCGACCGGGTCCCAGATGTCGTGTGCGACGAAGGCGATGCCGTACCGGGAGATCGCCGGCCACGCGTCGCGAACGAGCTTGTAGGCGATCAGGCCGACGAGGACCGCGGCCGAGGTGGCCGCGATGGCCGCGACGCCCTGCAGAAGTGCGTCGGCAGGACGGAGCCGCCGCCCCGTGAAGGAGCGGCGGCCCGGACGGACTGGTGTATCGATCGACGCCACGCGCCGGACGTTACGTGTGGATCTTCTTGATCGTCTTCTCGGCGACGACGAGGACGGGCTTCGGGATCGGCTGGAACAGCAGCTTCGGCCCGAAGGTCTGGCCCTTCGTGACCGCCCAGAACAGGAACTTCTTCAGCTCCGGCGCCTTCGCGGAGGTCTCGGGGACGATCACGTAGGTGAAGGTGCTGATCGGATAGGCGTTCGCGAACTTCTTCGGCGGGTTGACGATCGAGAGCGCGTTGTTCGCGTCCGGCTTCTGGTCGCTCGAGGCCGCCGCCAGGATGCCGCGCAGCCCGGGGGTCGTGAACTTACCGGAGCTGTTCTTCATCGCGAAGTACTTCAGGTGGTTCTTCAGCGCGAACGCAACGTCGGCGTAGCCGATCGAGCCGTTCGTCTGCGAGACGACCGCCGAGACGCCCGCACTGCCGCGGCCGCCCGTGCCCGCGGGCCAGTTGACGGAGGTGCCGACGCCGTACTTCGACTTCCAAGCGGGACTGACGGACGAGAGGTAGTCCGTGAAGTTCCAGGTCGTGCCGCTTCCGTCCGAGCGATGGACCGTGGTGATCGTCGTGTCCGGCAGGCTGACGCCCTTGTTCAGCTTGACGATCGCCGGGTCGTTCCACTTCGTGATCTCGCCCGAGAAGATCTTCGCCAGCGTAGGTCCGTCCATGTGCAGCAGGTTCTTGACGCTTGAGACGTTGTAGAGCACGGCGGTCGCCGCGAGCGCCCACGGGATCTGGAGGCAGCCCTTGCACGCGGAGAATTGATCCGGGGACAGTGGCGCGTCGCTGGCGCCGAAGTCGACTGTCCGGTTCGTGATCGCAGCGATGCCGCCGCCGGAGCCGATCGGGTTGTAGTTGACGGTGACGCCGAGAGCGCCGCCCACCGGTTGCTGCCACGTCTGGACGAGTGGCGAGACGAACGTACTGCCGGCCCCGGTGATCGTCGTGTCCGAACTCCGTGCGCCGGCCGCAGCGCTCATGCCTGCCGCGACGGCCGCTACCAGAGCCAGCACCGCCGCGAAGCTCAACGACTTCTTCATCAGTCCGTTCCCTCCTTCAGTGGTCTGAGCCCAAGGTAGGGAGCGTCTTCGCGCGCGTGGGGTACCGGCTTGTTGCGGAAAGGTGTAGATCTGGTGAACGGGACGGCGGAAATCGGCACAATGGCTACCGTGCGCCGCATGCGAACCTCGTTCCAGGAGGAGCTCGACCGGCTCGAGAGCCTGCTGCGCGAGGAGAGCGAGGCCGTCCGGCGGTCGATCCAGGGAGCCGTGAAGGCCCTCGAGGCCGAGGACGTCGAGCTCGCCGACGAGGTGATCGCCTTCGACGACGAGATCGACCGCTACTACCTCCAGATCGAGGACGGGATCCAGGTGCTCCTCGC
>VAWW01000037.1:0-3556 GCA_005884575.1 Actinomycetota bacterium | reverse complement strand
ATGATCCATGTCAACCTCCACCTCGAGCGGATGGCCGACTACTGCGTCACGGTCGCCAAGCTGGCCAAGCTCTCGTTCGGCCTCGGCTCGGACGAGACGCTGCTCGACGGCTTTCGCGAGATGGGCCTGCGGGCGGAGGAGATGCTGATCGTCGCCGTCGACTCGTTCGTCGCGCGCGACCTCGAGGGCGCACAGCGGCTCGTCGAGCTCGACGAGCTGATCGACCGCGCGAACCGGCGCGTAACCGGGCACCTGCTCGAGCTCGGCGCCGAGCCGGCGCTGCGCGAGTGGGGCCTGCGGATGATCCTCGTGTCGCGGGCGCTCGAGCGGATCGGCGACCACACCGTCGACATCGGCGAGCAGACCGCGTATCTCGTGACCGGCGAGTTCCGGGAGTTCACGGACGCGTCGCATCCGGTCGAGCCGCAGCAGCTCTAGCGACCCGCGCGCTAGTGGCTCAGAGCCACAAAGTCGGGCATCCGGTCGAGCCGCAGCAGTTCTGGCGACTGCGCACGCTAGTGGCTTAGAGCCACAAAGTCGGGCGCCTTCACGGCCGTGACGATCGCGCCGTGCATACCGTCGGCGACCTCGTGCGTGAACTCGACGCTGATCTGGTCGAAGCCGGCGGCCCGGAGTCCGGCTTCGTACTCGCTCTTCGCCAGGGCGCCTGCGATGCAGCCGACGTAGCTGCCGCGCTCGGCACGCTCGTCGGGCGCGAGCCGGTCCTCTGCGACGACGTCGCTGATCCCGATCCGGCCGCCCGGCTTCAACACGCGGGCGATTTCGGTCAGGACGGCCGCCTTGCTCGTGGACAGGTTGATCACGCAGTTCGAGATCACGACGTCGACGGAGTCGGCGGGTAGCGGGATCTCCTCGATCAAGCCCTTGAGGAAGATCGCGTTGCGGACGCCCGCCTCCTCGGCATTCGTGCGCGCGAGCGCGAGCATCTCGTCGGTCATGTCGAGGCCGTAGGCACGACCCGTCTCGCCGACTCGCTTCGCCGACAGGATCACGTCGATGCCGCCGCCGGAGCCGAGGTCGAGGACGGTCTCACCCGCGTTGAGGTCGGCGACCGCGATCGGATTCCCGCAGCCGAGCGAGGCGAGGACCGCTGCCTCCGGCAGATCGGCTCGCTGCTCCGCGTCGTACAACGCCTCGCCGAAATTGGACGCATCGCCCTCGGCGGTACAGCAGTCTCCGCTACCGCAGCCGCATTCCGACCCGCTTGCAACCGCGCGAGCCGCCTCCGCGTAGCGCTCCCTGACGCGGTCGCGCAGGCGGTCCGACGTGGATGCCATCAACAGCACACTCCCTTCAGATCGGCGACCGCCGCAAGCTTCTCGACCGCGTCGCGCTTCAACGAAAAGTACGCCCACTTCCCCCGCTGCTCTCGCTCGACCAGGCCGGCGTCGAGCAGCTTTCTCATATGGTGCGAGACCGTCGGCTGCGACAGGCCGAGGGGCTCAGTCAGGTCGCAGATACAGACCGGCTGTGCGGCCGTCGCGAGGAGGTTCACCGCACGCACGCGGGCAGGATCGCCGAGCGCCTTAAAGAGCTCCGCGGTCGCCGTTGCCTCGTCGTTCGAAAGCGTCGGCGCCGACAGCGGGGCGCAACACGCGACTGCTCCCAGCGCCGCGCTCACAAGAGCGGTCGTCCGAGGAGCAGGGCCTTCTCGCTTGCACGTGCGGAATCGTCGACCGAGGCGCACCGTTCACACAACTGCACAGCGTCCCCCTCACCCGTTTCATATTGACGAACATGAATATATCGAAACTCATCAATATGTCAAGGGCGCCCGCGTTTTCCCGTCCGCTCCCCAGACTGTCACCACTCGGTAACCCCGCCGCGCGCGCGCGAAGGAGATGATCGTTCGTTCATGGCGGCGACGCGGCGGAAGAAGCGAGTCGGCGCCGAGCAGAGATTGCTGAACCGCGAGCTCTCGTGGCTCGACATGAATTCGCGCGTCCTCGAGCTCGCTGCGGATCCCGAGGTCCCGCTGCTCGAGCGCATCAAGTTCTGCTCGATCTTCTCGTCCAACCTCGACGAGTTCTTCATGATCCGCGTCGCCGGGCTCGCCGGCCAGGCCGCGTCGGGAATGACGGTCCGGTCGCCGGACGGCGCAACGCCGGAGGCGACGCTTGCCTCGATCCGCGAGCGCGTCCTGGAGTTGACCGCGACGCAGGCGAGGCTTTGGACGCGGGAGCTCCAGCCGGCGCTCGCCGCCGAGGGCGTCGTCCTCGAGAACGTCGAGGACTGCGACGAGACGGAGCGCATCCAGCTCCGTTCGATCTTCGAGCAGGAGATCTATCCGGTGCTGACGCCGCTCGCGGTCGGGCCGGGCCAGCCGTTTCCGTACATCTCCGGCCTCTCGGTCAGCCTCGCGCTCTTCGTCCGCGATCCGGAGACGGGCGAGGAGCGGTTCGCGCGCATCAAGGTGCCGGAGGGCCTGCCGCGCTTCCTGCCGGTCGGCTCGCGCGGCCTGCTCGTACCCCTCGAGCGCGCGATCTCACACCACCTGGCGTCGCTCTTCCCCGACATGGAGATCCTCGAGCGCTCGCTCTTCCGCGTTACGCGCGACGCCGATTTCGAGGTCTCCGACGAGGCCGACGACCTGCTGGAGGCGGTCGAGCTCGAGCTCCGCCGCCGCCGCTTCGGCGACGTCGTGCGGCTCGAGGTCTCGAGCTCGATGTCGCAGGCGATGCTCGAGCGGCTGCAGCAGGGACTGGGCGTCTCGGAGTTCGAGGTCTACCCGATCCACGGCTCGCTCGACCTCGCCGACGCGATGGAGCTGACGAAGCTGCCCCGGCCCGACCTGAAGGACGACCCGTGGCTGCCGGTCACGCGGCCTCCGTTCGGCGCGGCGCTCGAGGCCAACGACCTGTTCGCCCCGATCCGCGTCGGCGACCTGCTCGTCCATCATCCGTACGACTCGTTCGCGACGAGCTTCGAGGCGTTCGTCCGCTCGGCGGCGGTCGACCCGAACGTGATCGCGCTGAAGACGACCGTCTACCGGACGAGCGACGACTCG
Organism: Actinomycetota bacterium; assembly: GCA_005884575.1. Lineage (GTDB taxonomy): Bacteria > Actinomycetota > Thermoleophilia > Gaiellales > Gaiellaceae > AC-16. Next base: position 528 of record VAWW01000037.1, on the reverse strand, counting down.
CCGCTCGTGCCGGCGCTGATCGACGCGGCCGAGCGCGGCAAGCAGAGCGTGTGCCTCGTCGAGCTGAAGGCCCGCTTCGACGAGCGCCGGAACATCGAGTGGTCGCGCGCGCTCGAGCAGGCAGGCGTCCACGTCGTCTACGGGTTCCCGTCGCTGAAGATCCATGCGAAGACGACACTCGTCGTCCGCCGCGAGGGCGGCGGTCTCCGCCGCTACGTCCACCTCGGCACGGGCAACTACCACGCGCTGACGGCCCGCACGTACGAGGACTTCGGGCTCTTCACGAGCGATCCGGAGGTCGCTGCGGACGTCGCGGACCTCTTCAACTATCTGACCGGGTTCGGCCGGCCCGTCACGTTCCGCAAGATCCTCGTCGCGCCGTTCACGCTCCGCGACCGGCTGATCGAGGAGATCCGCAGCGTCGCCGCCGCTGCCGAGCGCGGCGAGAAGGCGCGCGTGCGCCTGAAGCTGAACGCACTCACCGACGAGACGGTGATCGAGGAGCTGTACGCCGCGTCGCAGGCAGGT
>VAWW01000036.1 GCA_005884575.1 Actinomycetota bacterium | reverse complement strand
GTCTGCGGGAAGAACTGCGCGATCGTCGGCGGGAACGCCATGATCGCGGCCGCGAAGATGACGGGGATGACGCCGGCCATGTTCACGCGGAGCGGCATGTAGGTCGAGCCGCCCGCCGTCTGGCGGCGACCCACCATTCGCTTCGCGTACTGGATCGGAATGCGGCGCTGGCCCTCCTGGATGAAGACGACGGCCACGATGATGCCGATGGCGATGAGCGGGAAGAAGAGCTTCTCCATCGGCCCGCCGTTGACCCAGGCGGTGATGCCCGCGGGCGCCGTGGAGAGGATCGAGGCGAAGATCAGGAGCGAGATGCCGTTGCCGACCCCGCGCTTCGTGATCAGCTCGCCCATCCACATCAGCAGCGTCGTCCCGGCGGTCAGCGTCAGGACGATGATCACCAGGCGGCCCGTGTTCACGTTCACGAGCGCCCCTTCGCGCTTGAAGAGGAACGCATAGCCGGTCGACTGCGCGGCGGCGAGTGCCACGGTCAGGTAGCGCGTGTACTGGTTGATCCTGGCCATCCCCGCCTCGCCTTCCTTCTGAAGCTGCTCGAGCTTCGGGACGACGACTGTCATCAGCTGCAGGATGATCGAGGCCGTGACGTACGGCATGATCCCGAGCGCGAACAGCGAGAACCGGGACAGCGCCGATCCGGAGAAGAGGTTGAGCAGGGTCAGGATCGACCCGTTCTGGCTATTGAAGATGTTCTGGATCTGCGTCGAGTCGATCCCCGGAGCGGGGATCCACGAGCCGAACCGGTAGACCGCGAGGATGGCCGCCGTGAAGAGGACGCGACGGCGCAGCTCGGGGACGCGCCACGCGTTCGTCAGCCAGGAGAACACTTAGCTCTCGCTCTCCTCCGCGGCTGCGGTCGGTGCTTCCTCGGACTCTGCCTCGGCGGCGGCCGCCTTGCGCTTCGGCGCCTTCTTCGCCTTCGGCTCTCTCAGGAGCTCCACGGTGCCGCCGGCCTTCTCGATCTTCTCGCGCGCGGAAGCCGAGATCGCGTGGACGCGGACGGTCAGCTTCTTCGAGACGTCGCCCATGCCGAGGAGCTTCACGTCGGTCTTCGTGTTCTTGATGATCCCGAGGTCGACGAGGCTCTCGGGCGTCACCTCGGCACCCGCATCGAACTTGTCGAGGTCGCGGACGTTGACCGGCACGGTCGAGGTCATGAACGGGCCGATCGGCATCGCGTCCTTCGACGTCGAGCCGCGGAGCTTGCCGACGCGCATGTGGATCGGCATCTGGCCGCCCTCGAAGCCGGCGCGCATCTTGTGCGAGCCCGACCGGGACTTCTGGCCCTTGATCCCGCGGCCGCTGTAGCGGCCCTTGCCCGAGCCGAGGCCGCGGCCGACGCGCTTGCGGTCCTTCTGCGCCTGCGCGGGCTCGAGGTTGGAGAGGTTCAGCTGCTTCTCGGGCATCAGGAGTTCTCGACCTTCACGAGGTGGCGGACCTTCCTGAGCATGCCTGCGATCGCCGGGCTCTCGTCGTGCTCGGCGGTCTTGCCGATCCTGCCGAGGCCGAGCGCGCGCAGCGTGCCGCGGTGGCGCTCGCTCTGGCCGATCTGGCTGCGGACCTGCGTGACGCGGAGCTTGGCCACGCTACGACTCCTTCTTCTTCCGCCCGAGACGGCGCCGCGGCTTCTTCTCTTCCTCGACAGCCGGAGCCGCTTCGGGCTCGGGTTCGGGTGCCTCGGCGGCCGGCGGCTCGGGCGCAGGCGTCGGCTCGGGCTCGGGCACCGGCGAGGGCTCGGCCTGCGGCTCCGGCTCCGGGGCGACCGCCTCCTCGACCCTCTCGACGACGGTCGCGGCGACGTCCTTGGCCTTCTCGACCGCACGGGCAGCCGCGGTCTGCTCGGCCTTCGCGGCGTCGAGCTCCGCCTGCGCCTTCGCGCCGATCGGCAGCACCTGGCTGACCGTCAGGCCGCGCGCTCGGGCGACGTCCTCGGGCCGGCGCAGGTTCTTCAGCCCGTCGACCGTCGCCTTCGCCATGTTGATCGGGTTCGTCGTGCCGAGGCTCTTTGCGAGGATGTCACGGATTCCGGCGAGCTCGAGCACGGCCCGGACACCGCCGCCGGCGATGACGCCGGTTCCCTCGCTGGCCGGGCGCAGCAGGACGCGCGCCGCGTCGTGCTTGCCGGTGATCTCGTGCGTGATCGTCGTGCCGTGCTTCGGGACGGTGAAGAGATTCTTCTTCGCGTCGTCGACGGCCTTCGTGATCGCGAGCGGAACCTCGCGCGCCTTCCCGTAGCCGACGCCGACGCGGTCGACTTCGTCGCCGATCACGACGAGCGCCGTGAACGAGAACCGGCGGCCGCCCTTGACGACCTTGGCGACGCGGTTGATCTCGACCACGCGCTCCTTCAGCTCGCGAGTCTCCTCGCGGGCGATCACTTCACGTTCGACGGAACTGCTCAATGTTCACCTTCCGACTCGATCGTGTTCGCGGGCCGCGAAAAGCAAGCCTCGCAAGGACGCAGGGAGCGCTCGTAGCCGGAGGCTACGGGCGCGACTGAGGACGCGGCGAGGCGCCGCTTTGCAGCGTGCACGCGGGCGTGAGCGAGGCGGGAGGGGGACATTAGAACTCCAATCCTCCCTCGCGCGCGCCGTCGGCGAGCGCCTTGACGCGTCCGTGGTAGAGGTAGCCGCCGCGGTCGAAGACGACCCGTTCGACGCCGGCGCCCTTCGCGTTCTTCGCCAGCAGCTTCCCGACCTCGGCCGCCTGCTCGATCTTGTTGCCCTTGAAGCTCTTCAGGTGCAGCCAGGACGCGGCCGCGAGCGTCTTGCCCTCTGCGTCATCGATCAGCTGCGCCTCGATCCCGCGGTTCGAACGGAAGACGGCGAGGCGCGGCCGCTCGGCCGTTCCCTGCACCTTGCTGCGAACCCTGCGATGACGGCGCGCACGCGCTTCCCGTGTCGTGACGATGGCCATTACGCCCTCTTACCGACCTTCCGCCGCACGTACTCGCCCTCGTAGCGGATGCCCTTGCCCTTGTACGGCTCCGGCTTGCGGACGGAGCGGATCTCGGCTGCGGTCTGGCCGACCATCTGCTTGTCGGTGCCCTTGACGACGACCTGCGTCGGAACGGGAACCTCGAACGTGATGCCCTGGCGGGGCTTGATCACGACCGGGTGCGAGAAGCCGACGTTGAGCTCGAGGTCGGTGCCGCGCATCGCGGCGCGGTAGCCGACGCCCTGGATCTCCAGGCGCTTCTCAAAGCCCTTCGTGACGCCTTCGACCATGTTCGCGATCAGCGTGCGCGTCAGCCCGTGCAGCGCGCGATCCTCGCCCCGCTCGGTCGGGCGGGTGACGACGATCGTGCCGTCCTCCTGCTTGATCTGCATGCGCTGCGGCACGACCTGCTGGAGCTCGCCGAGCGGGCCGTTGACCGTCATGCGCCCGGGCGAGATCGATACGGAGACCCCGCTGGGAACTTCGATTGGCCTTTTCCCGATTCTGCTCAAAACCCTTTTCCCCTCACACAAAGCAGATGACTTCTCCGCCGATTCCGCGCTCCTGCGCGGTACGGGCGGTGACGACTCCGGCGGACGTGGACAGGATCGCGACCCCCATTCCGCCGAGCACGCGCGGCAGTCTGTCCTTGCGCGCGTAGACCCTGCGGCCCGGCTTGGAGACACGCTTCAGATCCGAGAGGACCCGCTGGCGGTTCCGGCCGAACTTCAGGTCGATCACGAGGGTATCGAAGGCATCCCCCTTCTCGACGCGGAAGCCCTTGATGTAGCCCTCCTCCTTGAGAATGCGCGCGATCTCCTCCTTGATCCTGGAGGTTGGCATGCTCGTCGACTCGTGCATCGCCTTGTTGGCGTTGCGGATGCGAGCGAGCATGTCGGCGATCGGGTCGGTCATCATTGTTAGTGCCCCTTCCAGTAATGCTGTCTAGCTTCTCGGTCGCCAGCACCAAGCGAGCGGCCGCACTCGGCCGCGGCGCAGGCCGGTGGCCTGCGCAAGGTCGAGGGTGGACTCTCGCGCCGCGTGATAGCGGGCGAGAAGCGGACGTGTATTGCTGGGAGGGGCACTAAATCACCTACCAGGAGCTCTTGGTCATGCCCGGGATCACGCCCTGGTGCGCGAGCTCGCGCAGGCAGATCCGGCAGAGGCCGAACTTGCGGAACACCGAGCGGGGCCGGCCGCACCGGTTGCAGCGCGAATAGGCGCGCGTCTTGAACTTCGGCGTCCGCTGCTGCTTCACAACGAGAGACTTCTTTGCCACTTAGCCTTCCCTTCTTCCGTCCTGTCCTGCGAACGGCATACCGAGCCCGGTCAGGAGCGCGCGGGCCTGCTCGTCCGTCTCGGCCGTGGTCGTGAGCGTCACGTCCAGGCCGCGGACCTGCTGAATGTCGTCGTAGTTGATCTCCGGGAAGATGATCTGCTCGCGCACGCCCATCGAGTAGTTGCCGCGACCGTCGAACGAGTCCGGGTTGAGGCCGCGGAAGTCGCGGATGCGCGGCAGCGCGATCGAGATCAGCCGGTCGAGGAACTCGTACATCCGGGCGCCGCGCAGCGTGACCTTCGCGCCGATCGGCATGCCCTCGCGGATCTTGAACTGCGCGACCGACTTGCGCGCGCGGCGCACCTGGGCGCGCTGGCCCGCGATCGTCGTCAGCTCCTCGATCGCCTGGTCGAGCTGCTTCGCGTCGGTCTTCGCCTCGCCGACGCCCATGTTGAGCGTGATCTTCGTCAGCTTCGGCACCTGCATGAGCGTGCGGAGGCCGAGCTCCTCCTTGAGCTGCGGGCGGAGCTCGTTCTCGTAGTAGTCCTTGAGGCGCGGCGAGTAGCCGTTTCCGTTCGTGCTCATCATCGATCGATCTCCTGGCCGCAGTCGGCGCGCTTGCAGTAGCGGACGCGGACGGTCTGGCCCTTGACTTCCTTCACGTGCGTGCCGATCCGGGTCGGCCGGTTGCAGGTCGGGCACACGAGCATCACGTTGGCGACGGGCAGGGGCGCGGGCTTCTCGACGATGCCGCCGGGATCCATCTGCGGGCCGCCCATGCGGCTCGAGTTCTGGATCGGCCGCGGTCGCTGGTGCCGCTTGACGAGGTTGAGGTTCTCGACCACGACCTTGTCGTCCTTCGGCCGCGCGTCGATCACGCGGCCCTGCTTGCCGCGGTCCTTGCCGGTCAGGACGTGCACGACGTCGCCCTTGCGGATCTTCATCGTCTGCGACATCTAGAGCACCTCCGGGGCGAGCGAGACAATCTTCATGAAGTTGCGCTCGCGCAGCTCGCGCGCCACCGGCCCGAAGATGCGGGTGCCGCGCGGGTTGCGCTGCGCGTCAATGATCACCGCGGCGTTCTCGTCGAACGCGATCGACGTGCCGTCGTCGCGGCCGAACGGCTTCTTCGTCCGCACGACGACCGCGCGCACGACCTCGCCCTTCTTGACCGTGCCCTGCGGCGTCGCCGTCTTGACCGTGCCGACGATGATGTCGCCGACCCGCGCGTAGCGGCGCTTCGAGCCGCCCATCACGCGGATGCAGAGGATCTCGCGGGCGCCCGTGTTGTCGGCGACGCGGAGGCGGGATTCCTGCTGGATCACTTGGCCACCTCGAGGACTTCCGCGAGCCGCCAGTTCTTCGTCTTCGAGAGCTTGCGCGTCTCGACGATGCGGACGACGTCACCGACCTTGGCCTGGTTCGCCTCGTCGTGCGCGTGGAACTTCACCGAGCGGCGAATCACTTTCTTGTACCTCGGATGCGCGCGGGCGGCCTCGACCTTGACGACGATCGTCTTGTCCATCGCCGCGGAGACGACGACACCGCGCCGCTCCTGGCGCCGGCCGCGCTCGCTCTCGGGCTTCGGCTGGCGGACGATCGGCTTGCGCTCGCCCGTGGCCGTGCCGCGCTTCGGACGCGTCTTCTGCGGACGGAGGGCGCGCGGGAGTCGCTTCTTCTTCTTTTTCGGCTCCGGCCGTGCGGCGGCAGGGGGCTCTTCCGCCGCAGGAGCTGTCTCGGCGGCAGGCTCCTCCGCTGCTTCCGCAGGCTCGCCGGCGGACGGCTCCTCCGCAGGAACCTCCTCGGCGACAGGCTCCGCCGCGGGAGTCTCCTCCGCGGCCGGAGTCTCCTCCGCGGCCTCCGGCTCCGCGGTCTCGGTTGTCTCGTCTTTCTTCTCTTCCTCTGCCATTACCTCGTCTCCAGGCTTGCTTCGCGCTCGTTGCGGATCGTCAGGATGCGGGCGATTTCGCGCTTCGCGTGCGTGAGTCGCGCCGAGTTCTCGAGGGCGCCGGTCGCGGACTGGAAGCGCAGGTTGAACAGCTCCTGCCGCGTGTCGTGGAGCTTGCGGTCGAGCTCGTCGTCGGTCAGCTCCCGCAGCTGCTTCGCGCTACTCAAAGAGATCCGCCTCCCGCTTCACGACCTTCGTCTTGACGGACAGCTTCTGGCCGGCCAGGCGCAGCGCCTCCTTGGCGAGCGGCTCCGGCACGCCCGCGAGCTCGAACATGACGCGGCCCGGCTTGATCACGGCGCCCCAGCCCTCGCGGTTGCCCTTGCCCGGGCCCATGCGCGTCTCGGCCGGCTTCTGGGTGACCGACTTGTCCGGGAAGACGTTGATCCAGACCTTGCCGCCGCGCTTGATCTTGCGCGTCATCGCGATACGAGCCGCCTCGATCTGGCGGTTCGTGATCCAGCCGCGGTCGATCGCCTTCAGGCCGTAGTCGCCGAACTGCACGGTCGTCTGGCCCTTCGCCTCGCCGGCCCGGCGGCCGCGGTGGACCTTCCTGAACTTCGTCTTCTTGGGGAGCAGCATCAGGAACCGCCACCCTTGCCGCCGCGCTTCGGCTTCTCCTGCGACGGGTCGCCCGACTGGTCGAGCTTCGTGGGATCCTCGTGCTCCGTCTTAGGCGTCGTCGAGTCCGGCGCGTCGGCGACGGGAGCCGGAGTCGCCTCGACCTGCGGCTCGATCACCGGCTGCTGCCGGCCCTCGGCCGATGTTCCGGTCTCGTCCGTGCGCGGCTGCTCGACGTTCGGCTGGGGACGCGGCCTGCCGCCGCCGCCGCCGCCGGAGCGCGAGCCGCCGCCGCTGCGCGGGGCACCCGAGGCGCGACCGCCGCCTGCACCTGCTCCGCGCCCACGGCCGCCGCCGCTCCCGGCCCCGCCGGCGCCACCGCCGCCGGGCCGGCGCTTGCGCACCGGGCCGAGGCCCTCACGGTCGCCGCTGCGACCGCGGCCGGACTCGCGGGAGGCGCCGAGGCCCTCGAGCGAGGCGCCGCCGCGCCGCCGGCGCGCCGTGTCCTGGTCGGCGCGGCCGTCGCCGGACGCGACGCCCTCGTAGCCCTCGGGCATGATCTCGCCGCGGTTGACCCAGACCTTGACGCCGATGCGCCCGTACGTCGTCTTCGCCTCGACGAAGCCGTAGTCGATATCCGCGCGGATCGTGTGCAGCGGCACGCGTCCCTCGGAGTAGCTCTCCGAGCGGCTCATCTCCGAGCCGCCGAGCCGGCCGCCGCACTGGATGCGCACGCCGGCGGCGCCGGAGCGAATCGCCGACGCGAGCGCGCGCTTCATCGCCCGCCGGAAGCTGACGCGGTTCTGCAGCTGCTCGGCGATCGACTGCGCGACGAGCTTCGCGTCGAGCTCGGGCCGCTTGATCTCGTTGATGTTGATGTGGACGTTCTTGCCGGTCATGCCGTGCAGCTCCTTGCGGAGCGCGTCGACCTCGACACCGGACTTCCCGATCACGATGCCCGGGCGAGCGGTGTAGATGTCCACGGTGATCCGCTGCTTGTCCTTGCGGATCAGGATGTCCGAGAGGCCCGCGTGCGAGAGCTTCCGGTAGATGTGCTCGCGGATCCGGACGTCCTCGAGGATGTACTGCGGGAATTCCTTCTTGCCCGTGTACCAGTTCGACTTCCACGGATGGATGACGCCGACGCGGAGTCCGCCGGGATGGATTTTCTGGCCCATTAAGCTGCGGCCTCCTTTTTCCTGCGCGGTGCGCGCTTAGGCTTCTCTTCGGCGGCCGGCGGCGGCGTCGTGGCGACGGGCTGCTGCGGGGCCTCGGTCAACGTGACGGTGATGTGGCACGTGCGCTTGCGGATGCGGGCGACGCGGCCGCGCGCGCGGGCGCGCCAGCGCTTGAGCGTCGGGCCCTCGTCCGCGTAGGCGGTGACGACGATCAGCTCGTCGCCGCGCAGGCCGTGGTTCGCCTCGGCGTTCGCAACGGCCGAGCGCAGGACCTTCTCGACGTCGCGCGCGACGGCGCGGCTCGAGAACGCGAGGATCGTCCGCGCCTCGGGCACGCTCAGCCCGCGGATCTCGTCGGTCACGAGCCGCGCCTTGCGCGCGCTCGAGCGAACCCACTTCGCGGTGGCCTTGACCTGCTGCGGTGTTTCGACAGTCGACACTTACCGCTTCACCTTCGCCTGGCGGTCGCCCGCGTGGCCGCGGAACGTCCGCGTCGGAGCGAACTCGCCGAGCTTGTGCCCGACCATCTGCTCGGACACGAACACGGGCACGTGCTTGCGGCCGTCGTGGACGGCGATCGTGTGCCCGACCATCTCCGGGAAGATCGTCGAGGCGCGCGACCAGGTGCGGACCATCCGCTTCTCGTTCGCGGCGTTCATCTTCTCGATGCGGCTGAGCAGCCGCCCCTCGACGAACGGCCCTTTCTTGGAACTTCTGCTCATTTAGCGACGACCTTCCTTTCCGCGGCGTCTTGCGCGGACGATCAGCTTGTTCGATTCCTTGTGCTTGGCACGCGTGCGCTTGCCGAGTGTCGGCACGCCCCACGGCGTGACCGGATGGCGCCCGCCTTTCGACTTCCCCTCGCCGCCGCCGTGCGGGTGGTCGACGGGGTTCATCGCGGAGCCGCGCACCGCGGGCCGCTTGCCCCTCCAGCGGCTGCGCCCTGCCTTGCCGCCCGTGATGTTCTGGTGGTCGACGTTGCCGACCTGCCCCACCGTAGCGCGACACTTCAGCGGAACGCGCCGCATCTCGCCGGACGGGAGGCGCAGGACGCCGTAGCCCTCGTCCTTCGCGACGAGCTGGACGCCCGAGCCCGCGCTGCGGGCCATCTTCGCGCCCTGGCCCGGCTTGAGCTCGACGTTGTGGATGAGCGTCCCGGTCGGGATGTTCTCGAGCGGCAGCGCGTTCCCGACCTTGATGTCCGCCTGCGGGCCGGACTCCACGGTGGCGCCGACCTTGATCTGCGCCGGCGCGAGGATGTACGACTTCGCGCCGTCGGCGTAGTGGAGCAGCGCGATGCGCGCCGAGCGGTTCGGGTCGTACTCGATTGCGGCGACCTTCGCGGGGACGCCGTCCTTCGTCCGCTTGAAATCGATCACGCGGTAGCGGCGCTTGTGGCCGCCGCCCTGGTGCCGCGTCGTGATGCGGCCGTTGTTGTTGCGGCCGCCCTTCTTCGTCACCGACTCGAGCAGGCTCTTCTCCGGCTCCTTCTTCGTGATCTCCTCGAACGTGGAGACGGACATGAAGCGGCGGCCGGGGCTGGTCGGCTTGTATCTGCGAATCGGCATTTAGACCTGCGCTCCCGAGAAGATCTCGATCGTGTCGCCGGCGCGCACCTGGACGATCGCCTTCTTCCAGCCGGGCTTCGTGCCCTTGAAGGCGCCGCGGCGCTTCGGCTTCGGCTGCACCTTGACGACGTTGACGCCGACGACCTTGACGTCGAAGAGCTCCTCGACCGCCTGGCGCACCTGCGTCTTGTGCGCGTTCGGGTGGACCCTGAACGTGTACTTGTTCTGCCCGATATAGCCGTAGCTCTTCTCCGAGACAACCGGCGCGAGCAGCACTTCGTTCGGATGAAGGCTCATGACGCCCTCCGCTGAAGCGCGTCCAGGCACGTCTCGGTCACGAGGAGAGCGCGGGCCCAAACGACCTCGGCCACCTCGAGCTCGTCGGCGGTGACCGTCAGGACGCGGTCGAGATTGCGGAAGCTCTTGAAGACGTTCTCGTCGTCCTCGCTGACGACCAGGACGACCGGCCGCTCCTTCCCCCAAGCCTCCAGGCAGGCGGCCGCGTCTCTCGTCGACGGCTCTCCGAACGCCGACCCGCTAAGCACCCCAAACGTCCCCGCACGCACGTGGTCGGCGAGCGCGCCGCGGAACGCAGCGCGCTTGACCTTCCGGTTGACCTTGACGTCGTAGTCGCGCATCCCGGGCGGGAAGACGACGCCGCCGCCCGTGAACTGCGGCGCGCGGATCGTTCCCTGGCGCGCGCGGCCGGTGCCCTTCTGGCGCCACGGCTTCGCGCGGCCGCCGGAGACGAGGCCGCGCGACTTCGCGCCGCGCGTGCCCGAGCGGCGGGCGTTCAACTCGGCGCGCACGGTCTCGTGGACGAGGTGCGGCTTGACCTCGGCGGCGAAGATCGCGGCCTCGAGGGTCACGTCCTTCGTCGCCTTGCCCTTCGCGTCGAGCAGAGGTGCCTTCGGCGCGGCCATTACTTCCAGCTCCTGATCTCGACGACGCCGTTCTTCGGGCCCGGCACCGCGCCCTTCAGCAGGAGCAGGTTCTGCTCCGGATCGACCGCGTGGACGGTCAGGCCGACCTGCGTGACGCGCTTGCCGCCCATGCGGCCGGCCATCTTGATCCCCTTGAAGACGCGCGAGGGCGTCGCCGACGCGCCGATCGAGCCCGGCTTGCGGATGTTGTGCGAGCCGTGCGTGACGGGACCGCGATGGAAGTTGTGGCGCTTGATCGTGCCCTGGAATCCCTTGCCGATCCCGACCCCGGACACCTTGACCTTGTCGCCCGGCTCGAAGGTCTCCACGGTCACCGACTCACCCTGCACGGCGGTCGTGTTGTCGCGGAACTCGACGACGTGCCGGTACCAGCCCTCGATCCCGTGCTTGGCGAAGTGCCCCGCCTCGCCCTTCGAGAGCTTGCGCATCGGCACCGGATCGAACGCGAGCTGGACGGCGTCGTAGCCGTCCGCGTCCGCGGTGCGGACCTGTACGACCGGACACGGTCCGGCCTGGATCACCGTGACAGGCGTTGCGACGCCGGTCTCGGCGTCGAAGACGCTCGTCATCCCGAGCTTCTTGCCGATGATGCCTTTGCTCACAGCTTTATCTCGATGTCGACTCCCGCCGGGAGGTCGAGCCGCATCAGCGAGTCGACCGTCTTCGGCGTGGGCGAATGGATGTCGATCAGCCGCTTGTGCGTGCGGACCTCGAAGTGCTCTCGCGAGTCCTTGTCCTTGAACGGACCGCGGATCACCGCGTAGACGTTCTTCTCGGTCGGCAGGGGCACGGGACCGGTGATGGTGGCGCCAGTGCGCTGGGCCGTGTCCACGATGTCGCGCGCGGACTTGTCCACCTGCTGGTGGTCGTAGCCCTTCAGCCTGATTCGGATCTTCTGCTGCGGCACCCTTTGCGTCTCCCTAGGTCTTTTCCTTTTCCATTAACTCGACGTGTGACCAGAGCCCGTAGGGCTTATTTCACGATCTCGGTGACGACGCCGGCGCCCACGGTGCGGCCGCCTTCGCGGATCGCGAACCGGAGGCCCTGATCCATGGCGATCGGCTGGATCAGCTCGATGTCCATGTTCGTGTTGTCGCCCGGCATGACCATCTCCTGGCCCTCCGGGAGCTTGATCGCGCCGGTCACGTCCGTCGTGCGGAAGTAGAACTGCGGCCGGTAGTTGTTGAAGAACGGCGTGTGGCGTCCGCCCTCGTCCTTCGAGAGGACGTACACCTCGGCCTTGAACTGCGTGTGCGGGGTGATCGAGCCGGGCTTCGCGAGCACCTGGCCGCGCTCGACCTCCTCGCGCTTGATCCCGCGCAGGAGCGCGCCGGCGTTGTCCCCGGCCTGCGCGAAGTCGAGCGACTTCTGGAACATCTCGAGGCCCGTGACGACGGTCTTCTCCGTCTCGGGGTGGATGCCGACGATCTCGATCTCCGCACCGACCGCGATTTTGCCCTGCTCGATGCGGCCCGTGACGACGGTGCCGCGGCCCGTGATCGTGAAGACGTCCTCGATCGGCATCAGGAACGGCCGGTCGACGTCGCGCGTCGGCTCCGGGATGTAGGAGTCGACGGCCTCCATCAGCTCGAGGATCTTGGGCGTCCACTCCGCGTCGCCCTCGAGCGCCTTCAGCGCCGAGACCTGGATGACCGGGATGTCGTCGCCCGGGAAGTCGTACTTCGACAGCAGCTCCCGGACCTCCATCTCGACGAGCTCGAGCAGCTCGGGATCGTCGACCATGTCGGCCTTGTTGAGCGCGACGACGATGTACGGCACCTCGACCTGGCGTGCGAGCAGGATGTGCTCGCGTGTCTGCGGCATCGGGCCGTCCGCCGCGGACACGACCAGGATCGCGCCGTCCATCTGGGCGGCGCCCGTGATCATGTTCTTGATGTAGTCGGCGTGACCGGGGCAGTCGACGTGCGCGTAGTGACGGTTCTCCGTCTCGTACTCGACGTGCGACGTGTTGATCGTGATGCCGCGCTGGCGCTCCTCGGGAGCGTTGTCGATCTCCTCGAAGCTCTTCACGGTTCCGCCGCCGGCCTTCTCGGCGAGAACCTTGGTAATCGCCGCAGTCAGGGTTGTCTTGCCATGGTCGATGTGACCGATGGTGCCGACATTGAGATGCGGCTTCGTGCGCTCGAACTTCTGCTTTCCCATTGCTCCTCCGGATTCCTTTCTGTTACGAGCCCTGCGAGTCGATGAGCTCGCCGGCGACCGACTGAGGGACTTCCTCGTAGCGGTCGAACTGCATCGTGAATTCCGCGCGACCCTGCGTCATCGAGCGCAGGTCGGTCGCGTAGCCGAACATCTCCGACAGCGGGACGCTGGCCTTGATCAGCTGGCCGTTGCCGACGGGCTGCATGCCCTCGACGCGGCCGCGGCGGCTGTTCAGGTTGCCCATCACGTCGCCGAGGTACTCCTCCGGCGTGACGACCTCGACGGCCATCACGGGCTCGAGCAGCTTCGGCTTCGCCCGCTTCATCGCCTCCTTGAAGGCCATCGAGCCGGCGATCTTGAAGGCGCGCTCGCTCGAGTCGACTTCGTGGTACGACCCGTCGACGAGCTGGACCTTGACGTCGACGACCGGGTAGCCGGCGAGCACGCCGGACTCCATCGCCTCCTGGATGCCCGCGTCGACCGCCCCGATGTACTCCTTCGGGATCTTGCCGCCGACGATCTTGTCCTCGAACTCGTACCCGGTGCCCGGCGTCTGCGGCGCGAGGTTGATGACCGCGTCGCCGTACTGGCCCGAGCCGCCCGTCTGGCGGACGAACTTGCCCTGCACCTTCTCGACGGGCTTGGAGACGGTCTCGCGGTAGGCGACCTGCGGCCGGCCGACGTTGGCGTCGACGTTGAACTCGCGCTTCAGACGGTCGACGATGATCTCGAGGTGCAGCTCGCCCATGCCCTCGATGATGGTCTGGCCGGTCTCCTCGTCGGTCGAGACGCGGAAGGTCGGATCCTCCTCGGCGAGGCGCTGCAGGCCCGCGCCCAGCTTGTCCTGGTCGCCCTTCGTCTTCGGCTCGACGGCGACGGCGATCACCGGCTCGGGGAACGTCATCGACTCGAGCACGATCGGCGCGTTCTCGACGGCGAGCGTGTCGCCCGTGGTCGTCTGCTTCAGGCCGACGCCGGCGGCGATCTCGCCCGCGCCGATCTCCTCGCGCTCCTCGCGGTGGTTCGCGTGCATCTGGAGGATCCGGCCGATGCGCTCGGTCCTGCCGGTCGTCGTGTTGAGGACGCGCTCGCCGGACTTGACCTTCCCGGAGTACACGCGGAAATACGTCAGCTTGCCGACGTACGGATCGGACATGACCTTGAAGGCGAGCGCCGAGAACGGCGCCTCGAGCGACGCGGGGCGCGTCACTTCCTCGCCCGTCTTCGGGTCGACGCCCAGCATCGGCGGGACGTCGAGCGGACTCGGTAGGTAGTCGACGACGGCGTCGAGCAGCGGCTGCACGCCCTTATTCTTGAAGGCGGAGCCGAGCAGCACCGGAGTGATCGCGCTCGCGAGCGTGCCCTTGCGGACCGCGCGGCGAATCATCTCCGGGGTGACCTGCTCCTCGTCGGTCAGGTACGTCTCGAGCAGCTCCTCGTCGTACTCGGCGACCGAGTCGATCAGCTGATGGTGGTACTCGTGGGCCTGCTCGGCGAGCTCGGACGGGATCTCCTCGATCTTCATGTTCTGGCCCAGGTCGTCCTCGTAGACGATCGCCTTCATCTCGACGAGGTCGACGACGCCGCGGTGGTGCTCCTCCTGGCCGATCGGGAGCTGGACCGGCACTGTGTGCGCGCCGAGCCGGTCGACCATCGTCTGCACGGCGTTGAAGAAGTCCGCGCCCGTCCGGTCCATCTTGTTGATGAACGCGATCCGCGGGACCCCGTACCGGTCCGCCTGACGCCAGACCGTCTCGGACTGCGGCTGGACGCCTGCGACGGAGTCGAAGACGGCGACCGCGCCGTCGAGGACGCGCAGGCTCCGCTCGACCTCGACGGTGAAGTCCACGTGCCCGGGCGTATCGATGATGTTGATGCGGAAGTCCCGCCAGAACGCGGTCGTCGCGGCAGACGTGATCGTGATGCCGCGCTCCTGCTCCTGCGCCATCCAGTCCATCGTCGCCGCGCCCTCGTGCACCTCGCCCATCTTGTGGGTGCGGCCGGTGTAGTAGAGGATCCGCTCCGTCGTCGTGGTCTTGCCCGCGTCGATGTGGGCCATGATCCCGATGTTCCGGACACGGTCCAGGGCAACTCTTGTCTCAGTAGCAGCCATTCAGTCCTTTACCAGCGGTAGTGCGCGAAGGCCTTGTTGGCCTGCGCCATCCGATAGACGTCGTCCTTGCGCTTGAAGGCGCCTCCCTGCTGGTTGAGGGCGTCCAGAATCTCGTTGGCCAGCCGGTCGCTCATACCCTTTTCGCGCCGATCCCGCGCATACGTCACGAGCCAGCGCACGGCGAGCGTGCGGGCCCGGCGCTGCGGGACCTCGACCGGAACCTGGTAGTTGGCGCCGCCGACGCGCCGGCTCTTCACCTCGAGCACCGGCGTGACCGTCTTCACGGCCTGCTCGAGCACCTCGACCGGCGGCCGGCCCGTCTTCGTGCCCACGGTTTCGAGGGCCTCGTAGACGATCTTCTCGGCCGTCGACTTCTTCCCGCGGGACATCACCTTGTTGATCACCTGCGTAACGAGCGGGTTCCCGTAGACCGGATCCGGACCAGGGAGACGGGGCTGGATCTCTGCGCGGCGCGGCATTAGTGGCCTCCCCGGTGACGTTCTCGCGTTCCTGGCGTGCGAGGCGCAAGCCAGGCAAGGACGCAGGGAGCGCTCGGGCTCGATAGCCCGGGCGCGACCGAGGACGCGGCCTGGCGCCGCGAATCGCGCGTCAGGGACGCCCTGAATGTTGCCGGGGAGGCCACTAAGAGCCTCTCTTGGCGCCGTACTTCGAGCGCGCCTGCTTGCGCGCGCTGACGCCGCCGGTATCGAGGGCCGCCCGGATGACCTTGTACCGGAAGCCCGGCAGGTCCTTGACGCGGCCGCCGCGGACGAGCACGACCGAGTGCTCCTGGAGGTTGTGCCCCTCGCCGGGGATGTAGGCGCCGATCTCCATGCCGTTCGTCAGGCGGACACGCGCGACCTTGCGGAGAGCCGAGTTCGGCTTCTTCGGGGTGGTCGTGTAGACGCGCGTGCAGACGCCGCGCTTCTGCGGCGAGCCGCCGAGCGCGGGGGTCTTGGTCTTCGACTTCGGGGTCTTCCGACCCTTCCGCACGAGCTGGTTGACGGTGGGCATGAGCTCCGTTTCGTTCTTGGTCGTTTTGCGGTCACACAACAACGGTCGGCGAGGCCGCAGGGCCCTGCCAACCGGACGAGGCATGGTAGCCAAAGCTCGTGACGCGCGTCAAACCGCGTAAATGCGTCGTTTTCGACCGTAGACAGGTGGTGAACGTGACGCGTCGCGAATGCCGGTTTTATGGCTTTCGAGCCATAGCCACTGCCTGGACACCCGATTACAGTGAGACGGCCCCCGGCGGAGGGGCCTTTTCCAACACGTGACGACCCTGCTCATCGCCATCTCTGCGGCCCTCGCTGTTTGCGTAGTCGTCCTGCTCGTCCTGCTCGTCGTTCTGAACCGGCGGTCGAGCCGCGCCGCCCAGGACTCCGTCGCGGACGTCGTCCGGGCGCTCGAGAACCGCATGGACGAGCTGTCCCACGAGCTCGCCGGGGCGGTCGCGCGGGCCGAGGAGGAGGGCCGGCGCAGCCGTTTCCTGGGTGAGATCGCGGGCTCGATCGACCTCGACGAGGTGCTCTCCCGAACGCTCGAGGCGGCGGGCTCACTGCCCGGCGCCGATGCGGCGCTCGTCACGCTCCGCAGTCACGACGGCAAGCCGATCGTGGCCACGCTGGGCCTGTCGGCCGAGGAGGCGGAGAGGCAGGCGATCGCGGGCCCTCCGGACGGCCGCCAGGCGCGGTCGATCGCCATCTCGTACCGGTACGGGACGGCCGAGGTCGACGCCAACGGCGAGCTCATCCACGGCGGGCTGGCCGTGCCGATGCCCGGCGACTCGGAGGAGGAGCTCGGCTATCTCACCGTCTTCACCCGCTCGCACGGCCGTTCGTTCGGCGAGGACGACACGAGCCGGCTCGAGGAGCTCGCGGAGCGCGCCGGCCCGGCGATCGAGAATGCGAGACGCTTCCGCGAGGCGCGGCAGCTCGCCGACCTCGACGCGCTGACGGGACTCCACAACCGGCGCTACTTCCACGAGACGCTCGCCCGCGAGGTCGCGCGGGCCCAGCGTTACAACCGGCGACTCGGGCTGATCGTCTTCGATCTCGACGACTTCAAGGACGTCAACGACCGGATCGGCCACCTGGCCGGGGACGCCGTGCTCGCCGAGCTCGCGGAGCGCGTGCGCGACGTCGTCCGGAGCGCCGACATCGCCTGCCGGGTCGGCGGCGACGAGTTCGCCGTGATCCTGCCCGAGTCGTCCCTCGAGGACGGCGACCAGCTCTACCGGAGGATCCAGAACGCCGTCGCCTCGCGTCCGGTCGAATCGAGCGGCAACAAGATCTACCTCTCGGCGGGCGTCGCCGAGCTGAGGCCGGACGACGACGCGGTCTCGTTCTTCCAGCGCGCGGACGAGGCCCTGTACCGCGCCAAGGAAGCCGGCAAGGCCAGGGCCGTAGGGGCAAACTCCGGGTGATGGACCTGCGCGCGGCGATCGAGGCGTACAACGAGGCGTGGAACCGGCAGGATCTCGACGCGATCCACGCGGCGCACGCCGACGACGTCGTCTTCGAGAACCACACAGCGGGCGAGCGCGCCGAGGGCGCGGACGCCGTGCGCGAGCACATCGCCGGAATCTTTGCGAACTGGCCCGACCTGCGGTTCCGCGGCCGCGGCGAGCTGCGCGCCGGCGACGACTTCGTCGTCAGCGGATGGACCGCGAGCGCGACGACGAAGGACGGCGAGCGCCTCGAGTGGGACGGCGTCGACGTCTTCCCGTTCCGCGATGGCAAGATCGCGCGCAAGGACGTGTGGTCGAACTCGCACCGCGCACGGCGCCTGTAACACTTTTGCGTCGGTACCAGGTACGCGCGCAAAAGTGTGACGGCCACGTCTGCGGCGGACGGGCGGCTAGAGGCGCAAAAACGGGAGGTACGTCGAGAGCTCGACCGCGGCGGGCTGCGGGAGGTCGTCGCGGGCGCAGGCCGTGGAGTCGAGGTTCTTCTTCTGCACCGCCTCCGTCCAGCGCTCGAACGCCTCGCCTCGGGCGAAGTGGCGCAGCGCCGCGACGATCGCCGGACGCGCCTGCTCCAGGGGCACCGCGCCGAGAGCGAGCGGCTCTCCGAGCGGCTTGACGGCGACCGAGCCGAGCGGCGTCCACACCGTTCGCGCGCCGCCGCTGAACAGCTGCCCGGGTGCGAGCGCCGAGAGGATCAGGCCTCGCGTCTTCCCGTACGGCAGCCACGGCGTCGTCTTCTTCGCCTGCACCGAGCGCGCGAGCAGGTCCGGATAGGACGTGTAGAACGACTCCACCGCGCCGGCCGACGGCGAGCCCCCCGGAAGGCGTAGCTCGATTCGCGAGCGGCGCAGCTCGTCGCCGAGGATCCCGCGGGCGATCTGCACGGTCGCGTGCGCCTGCGCCAGCGCCGCCGCGTACGCCGTCTGCGAGCGGTTGAACCGCGTCGCGATCACGTACTGCTCCGCCGCGAGAATCGCCCGGCCCGAGACGGGTGCGAGCTTGCTCTCGACGAGCCGCTCGTAGAGACCGGTAAAGGCCGTGTCCCGGTCGCCGGTCATCAGCTGGAGCTTCTGGATCGCGTCGTTCGACAGCGCGCGGCCATCGACGAGGCACTGGACGCCGGCCGGGAGCCGGACCTGGCCTTCGGTGCGCGACGCGTCGAAGTCCGACCCGGCCTGGGCCGTCGCATCGCAGAGCCCGGGGTCGCGCGTCCAGAGCCAGACGCACGCCGCAAGCGGCTTGTCCGGATCCTGCTCGGCGGCCGTCCACTGTCCCCAGCCCCACGTCCAGACCGACGAGATGCCCGTCTCGGCAGCGATCGCCTGCGCCGACAGCGCCTGCCACTTCGCGACCTGGAGCCACGCACTCGTCGGCTGCAGGCCGTTGCGGCCGCCGAAGCCGGGCGTCGTCGAGAAGCTGACCATCACGCCGACGTGCTGCGGCTCGATCCCGATCGAGGTGAAGTCCTGGATGCTCCTGCGGTACGCGTTGCGGAGGGTCCGGCCGCCGAGCGTCGCGCCTTGCTTCCAGACGATCGTCGCCGGCACGTAGTCCTCGCGGACGATGTCGGAGACGGCCGCGACCGAGCGCCACCAGTCGCCCGCCTCATTCGCCGTGTAGGGCGGGCTGTTCACGAGCAGTACCGGATGCGCGCCGCGGCTCGCCAGCTGCTGGAGGAACGTGAGCACGTTCGCGCGGTAGGTCGTGTTCGTGTCCGACCACGGAGTTACGAGGCCGGCGCCGAAGAGCTCGTTCTCGACGATCGTCGGCGTCGGGCAGCCGGCCTGCTGGACCGCGTAGTCGAAGAGCCGGTTCGCGCGGTCGACCATCGTCGACGGATCGGTCGGGTCCGACGGCTGGCCGACGCGGTTCTTGAAGTTGAGGTCGAAGAAGACCGCGGGAACGCCTGCCGCCCTCAGCTGCTCCGTGAACGCGGCCCCGGTCGTCGTGAGGACGATGCCCGGCCGCGCGAAGGTGGAGACCATGTCCGGCCAGCCGTAGTCGATCCACATCGGCGAGACCGCCGGCAGCCCGCAGGTACTCGCGTACGCGGGCGCGGGACGCTTGGCCGCGTCGGCGCGCCCGGGTGCGAGCAGCGCGACACAGGCGAGAAGAACGAGGGCGGCCTTCTTCACGACGCTCCCTTAACTAGCAAGGGGGACGGCTGGCCGCCGTCCCCCTTTACGGGTTCCTTACGAGACCCGGGCTATTCGTTGTCGAGCGGAGAGTCCACTTCCGGGACCTCCTCGGCCTCGATCGCGTCGCGCTTCCCGCGCGGCCCGTCGTCCGTCGGGTCCGGCCCGCCGCCGAAGTCGATGTTGAGGCCCTGCAGGCCGTCGCCGTCGATCTCCTGGAGCGCCGCGAGCAGCTCCGCCTCCGTTTCCGGCCGCGTGTACGCAGACGCGGGGACGGCGCCGGACGGGCCGATCTCGATGTTCCGGTACCGCTTGAGGCCGGTCGCCGCCGGGATCAGCTTGCCGATGATCACGTTCTCCTTCAGGCCGAGCAGCCGGTCGACCTTCCCCTCGATCGAGGCGTCGGTCAGCACCTTCGTCGTCTCCTGGAAGGAGGCGGCGGACAGGAAGGACTCGGTCGCGAGCGACGCCTTCGTGATCCCGAGGATCAGCGGCTCGTACGTCGCCTGCTCCTTCTTGCCCTTCTTCACCTTCGCGTTCTCACGGTCGAGCACGAGCTTGTCGACGAGCTGACCCGGCAGGAGCTCCGCGTCGCCGGCGTTCTCGACCCGCACCTTCTTCAGCATCTGCCGGACGATCAGCTCGATGTGCTTGTCGTGGATCTCGACGCCCTGCGACTTGTAGACCTTCTGCACCTCGCCGACGAGGTACAGCTCGGTCGCCGTGTAGCCCTTCAGCCGCAGCAGGTCGGCGGGGTTGAGCGAGCCCTCGTGGAGCGCGTCGCCCGGCTCGACGACCTGACCCTTCGTGACGAGCAGGCGGGTCCGGCGCGGCACGAGGTACTCCTTCTCGGGGAGCGGCTCGCCCTTCTCGTCGACGCCGTCCGGCACGATCACGATCCGAATCTGGCCGCGCTCGGTCTCCTCGATGTCGACGCGACCGCCGATCTCGGCGAGGGCCGCGGCGCCCTTCGGGTTCCGCGCCTCGAAGATCTCGACGACGCGCGGCAGGCCGTGCGTGATGTCCGCGCCGGCGATGCCGCCCGTATGGAAGGTCCGCATCGTCAGCTGCGTGCCCGGCTCGCCGATCGACTGCGCGGCGATGATCCCGACCGCGTCGCCGATCTCGCACATCTCACCGGTGGCGAGGAAGGTGCCGTAGCAGGCGCGGCACACGCCCGTGTCGGCCTTGCACTTCAGCACCGAGCGGACCGGCAGCGTCGTGACGGTGTCGGCGTGCTCGCCGAGCTGCGAGATGATCTCCCGCAGCCGCGGCATCGTCAGCTCCTCGCCGCGCTCGGCAAGAAGGGTCTTGCCCGGCTTGCCCGAGGCGAGGGGCTTGTGGACATCCTCGGCCAGCGTGCGTCCGGTGAGGCTCTTGTTCAGACCCTCGGGGACGTTGATCGGGAGCTGCACGCCCTCTTCGGTGCCGCAGTCCTCCTCGCGGATGATCACGTCCTGCGAGACGTCGACGAGACGCCGCGTCAGGTAGCCCGAGTCGGCCGTCCGCAGGGCCGTGTCGGCGAGACCCTTGCGGGCGCCGTGCGTCGAGATGAAGTACTCGAGCACCGACAGGCCTTCCATGAAGTTGGCCTTGATCGGGCGTTCGATGATCTCGCCCTTCGGATTCGCCATCAGGCCGCGCATGCCGGCGAGCTGACGCAGCTGCGTGAACGAGCCGCGAGCGCCCGAGTTGGCCATCATGAAGATCGGATTCAGCTCGCGCAGGTTCGCCTGCATCGCGTCGGCGACCGTATCCGTGGCCTCCGTCCAGATGTTGACGATCGACTCGTGGCGCTCGGCCTCGGTGATGAGACCGCGCTCGTAGGCCTGCTCGACCTTGCCGACCCGCTCCTCGTACTCAGCGAGGATCTTCTCCTTGTTGGGCGGGATGACGATGTCGTTCTTCGAGATCGTCACGCCGGCCTGCGTCGCGTACTTGAAGCCGAGCGTCTTGATCGTGTCGAGCACGACCGAGACGGTGTGGGCCCCGTATTGGTTGACGAGGTCGGAGATGAACGCGCCGAGCTCCTTCTTCGAGAGCGTGCGGTTCACGTACGTGTGCCGACCGACCTCGCTGCCCTCGCGGTCGCCGCTGGCCTCCGCCAGCGCGCGGCCGATCTCGGCGTTGAAGATCACGCGGCCCGCGGTCGTGACGAGCAGCTCGTCGCCCCAGCGGTACTCGATCGTGTCCTGCAGGAGGAGCTGCTTCGCGCCGAGCGCGAACTCGACCTCGTCCTCCCCGCGGAACCGCGACGGGCGCGGATCGAGCTTCGTCACGTCGAGCTTGCTCAGGTCCTTGTCGGTGTAGGTCAGGTAGTACGACCCGAGGACCATGTCCTGCGTCGGCTCGGCGAGGGTGCGACCCGAGGCCGGCGAGAGGATGTTGTTCGCCGACAGCATCAGGATCCGCGCCTCGGCCTGCGCCTCCGCGGACAGCGGCACGTGCACGGCCATCTGGTCGCCGTCGAAGTCCGCGTTGAACGCGTGGCACACGAGCGGGTGGACCTGGATCGCCTTGCCCTCGACGAGCACGGGCTCGAAAGCCTGGATGCCGAGACGGTGCAGCGTCGGTGCGCGGTTCAACAGCACCGGGTGCTCCGCAATGACCTCCTCGAGAACGTCCCAGACCTCGGGAACCATCGAGTCGACGTACTTCTTCGCCGCCTTGATGTTCTGGACGGACTTCCGCTCGACGAGCCGGCTCATGATGAACGGCTTGAAGAGCTCGAGCGCCATCAGCTTCGGCAGGCCGCACTGGTGGAGCTTCAGATACGGGCCGGCGACGATCACCGAGCGGCCGGAGTAGTCGACGCGCTTGCCGAGCAGGTTCTGCCGGAACCGGCCCTGCTTGCCCTTCAGCATGTCCGAGAGCGACTTCAGCGGGCGGTTGCCCGGGCCGGTGACGGCGCGGCCGCGGCGGCCATTGTCGAACAGCGCGTCGACGGCCTCCTGCAGCATCCGCTTCTCGTTGTTGACGATGATCTCCGGGGCGCCGAGGTCGAGCAGCCGCTTGAGGCGGTTGTTCCGGTTGATCACGCGCCGGTAGAGGTCGTTGAGGTCGGAGGTCGCGAACCGGCCGCCGTCGAGCTGCACCATCGGACGGAGCTCCGGCGGGATCACCGGCACGGCCTCGAGGATCATCCACTCCGGCTTGTTCTCGGAGGTGACGAACGCCGAGACGACCTTCAGCCGCTTGATCGCGCGCTGCTGCTTCTGGCCCTTCGACGTGCGGATGGTCTCGCGCAGCGACGCGGCCTCTGCAGCGAGATCCAGGTCCTTGAGGAGATCCCGAATAGATTCGGCTCCCATCCCGCCCCTGAAGTACACGCCGAACCCGTAGGGGGAGCCGAATCTGTCCTTCAGCTCCCGGAACAGCTGCTCGTCGTTGACGATCATCTTCGGCTCGAGATCGCGGAAGAGCTGCCAGGTCTGCTCGAGCCTCCGGACGGAGTCGACGGCAGCCTCGCGTGCGTCCTCGCGGCGCGACTCGATGTCGAGATACATCTCGCGGACCTTGAGGGCCCACTGGATGATCGCGTCGAGATCCTCCTTCTGGATCTTCCCGTCCGTCCGCAGGCAGAGGTCGTTCGTCAGCTCGCGGACGTCCTGGCCCTCTTCCCACGTGTCGACGACGTCGCGGAGCAGGCCGTTGCCGAGCTCGCGGGCCTTCTCGAGGTTCTTCTGGTCGACACCGGCGACGAGGCCCTCGTCCTCCTCGTGCACCTCGGTGCCCTCGAGCTGCGCGTCGACGACGCGGTGAATGTGCTTGGTGATCGCGCCCTTCTTCGCGCCCTGCGCCTTGCCGAGATCCCTCTCGAGCGGCCTGATCGCCTGGAGGATCTGGTCGGCCGCGACGGCCACGTTCTCGAGCTCGCGCGGGCTGAGCTTGCGGTCCTCGCGGATCGCCGCGTTGCGGACGAGCTCGCGGATCTTCTTCGAGTCCTCGGTCGTGATCTGCGGGACGAGCTCGACGAAGAGGCCGCCGACGAGGCTGCGCGCGTCCTCGAGGGTCGGGAGCGCCTGCTCCTCGGCCCAGTTGTTGAGGCCGCGGACCCAGAAGTCGTCGTCCTCGTCGAAGCCCTTCTCCTTGCCCTTCGCAAAGAAGTCGCGCCGGCGGGCGAGCCGCTGCTCGAGCGCGGCGAGCGCCTCGTCGCGGTCGACGTAGATCCGCTCGGACTCGGCCTTGACCTGGTCCTCGAGTTCGTTGAGGTCGGCTGCGCGCTTCTCGACGTCGACCGCTGTGACGATCGAGGCCGCGAAGTACAGGACCTTCTCGAGCTCGCGCGGGGCGATGTCGAGCAGGTAGCCGATCCGGCTGGGGACGCCCTTGAAGAACCAGATGTGGCTGACCGGGGCGGCGAGGTCGATGTGACCCATCCGCTCGCGGCGCACCTTCTGGCGCGTCACCTCGACGCCGCAACGCTCGCAGATGATGCCCTTGTAACGGACGCGCTTGTACTTGCCGCAGTAGCACTCCCAGTCGCGCGTCGGCCCGAAGATGCGCTCGCAGAACAGGCCGTCGCGCTCGGGCTTGAGCGTGCGGTAGTTGATGGTTTCCGGCTTCGTTACCTCACCCGACGACCAGTCGCGAATCTGCTTGCTCGAGGCAAGCCCGATGCGAATCGCGTCGAAGTCATTGATGTCGATCAAAGAGTTCCCTTCTTCCTAAGTGTCGTTCGGGTTCAGTCTTCGAGTTCCAGGTCGGCGAGGTCCACGTCGCCGACCGGTCCGACGGCGGCCTCGGCCTCTTCCTCGTCCGCCTCGGCAGGCGTCAGCTCGACGTCGTCGAGGTCGCCCAGCGTCTCGTCGGCCGGCATCGTCATCTCGCCGTCCTGGTCGACGCGCTCCTGCCCCTCCTCGAGCTCCTCGGCGGTCGGCTGGCGGCCGACGGCGCGCAGCGATCCCGGCGAGAGGTCGATGCCGAGCTCCTCCGCGGCGCGGAGCAGCTCGTCCTCCTCCTCGCGCACCTCCACCTCGCGGCCCTCGTCCGAGAGGACGTGGACGTCGAGGGCGAGCGACTGCATCTCCTTCAGGAGCACCTTGAAGGACTCGGGGATCGACGGCTCGGCGATGTTCTCGCCCTTGACGATCGCCTCGTAGGCCTTTACGCGCCCGACCGTGTCGTCGGACTTGATCGTGAGCATCTCCTGCAGGGTGTACGCGGCGCCGTAGGCCTCGAGCGCCCACACCTCCATCTCGCCGAAGCGCTGGCCGCCGAACTGCGCCTTGCCGCCCAGCGGCTGCTGGGTGACGAGCGAGTACGGGCCGGTGCTCCGCGCGTGGATCTTGTCGTCCACGAGGTGCAGCAGCTTGAGGATGTACATGTAGCCGACGGTGACCTTCTGCTCGAACGGGTCGCCGGTCTTCCCGTTGAAGAGGCGGACCTTGCCGGAGGTCTTGCGCCCCGGCGGCCGCTTCTCCTCGACCCGCAGCTTGATCGGGCTGTCGGGGTTCGCGTTCTTCCAGTCGACGAGCGCCTGGTCGACGTCCTCCGGAGTGGCGCCGTCGAAGGCGGGCGTCGCGACCGGGGTCGGGTTCGGCGCGTTGATCAGCACCGCGCGTCGCTTCAGCTCCTCCTCCGGCTTCTCGCCGTTCTCGGCGAAGACGCCGTGCGCCGCCGCCCAGCCGAGGTGCGTCTCCAGCACCTGGCCGATGTTCATGCGGCTTGGCACGCCGAGCGGGTTGAGGATCACGTCGACGGGGCGGCCGTCCTCCAGGAACGGCATGTCCTCCTCGGGCACGATCCGCGAGATGACGCCCTTGTTGCCGTGGCGGCCGGCGAGCTTGTCGCCCTCGGCGATCTTGCGCTTCTTCGCCACGTACACGCGCACGAGCTCGTTCACGCCCGGCGACAGGTCATCTCCGGCCTCGCGTGAGAACGTCTTTACGTCGATCACCTTGCCGCCCTCGCCGTGCGGAACCTTCAGCGACGTGTCGCGGACCTCGCGCGCCTTCTCCTTGAAGATCGCGCGGATCAGCTTCTCCTCGGCCGTCAGCTCGGTCTCGCCCTTCGGGGTGACCTTGCCGACGAGCAGGTCGCCGGAGCCGACCTCCGCGCCGATGCGGACGACGCCGCGATCGTCGAGGTCGGAGAGCGACTCCTCCGAGCGGTTCGGGATGTCGCGCGTGATCTCCTCGTCGCCGAGCTTCGTCGAGCGCGCGTCGATCTCGTACTCGTGGATGTGGATCGAGCTGAGCACGTCGTCCTTGACGAGGCGCTCGGACAGCACGATCGCGTCCTCGAAGTTGTAGCCCTCGAACGGCATGAAGGCGACGAGCAGGTTCGCGCCGAGCGCGAGCTCGCCGTTGTCGGTCGAGCTGCCGTCGGCGAGCACGTCACCGGCCTTGAGCTTGTCGCCCAGGCGCACGATCGGCTTGTGGTGGATGAGCGTGCCCTGGTTCGAGCGCATGAACTTCGTCAGCGGGTACTGGTCGTTGCCGTCCTTCGTCTCGACCGTGATGTGCTCGGCGTCGACGTCGACGACGGTGCCGGCGGACTGCGCGAGCACGACGTCACCCGTGTCGATCGCGGCCCGGTACTCGAGGCCCGTGCCGACGATCGGCGCCTGCGTGATCATCAGCGGCACTGCCTGCCGCTGCATGTTCGCGCCCATCAGCGCGCGGTTGGCGTCGTTGTGCTCGAGGAACGGGATCAGCGCGGTCGCCACCGAGACGATCTGCGCCGGTGCGACGTCCATGAACTCGACGTCCTTCGGCGCGGCCATGACGGCCTCGCCCTCTGCGGAGCGGCAGAGAACCTGGTCCTCCTTGAGCCTGCCCGTCTTCTCGTCGACGATCGCCGAGGCCTGCGCGATCGTGTAGCGCGCCTCCTCCGCGGCGTCGAGGTAGACGATGTCGTCCGAGACCTTTCCGCCCGAGACCTTCCGGTACG
>VAWW01000035.1:50834-69045 GCA_005884575.1 Actinomycetota bacterium | reverse complement strand
CCCCGAGCGCGTGAAGACCTGCGCGATGTTGACGATGTCCGTGCCGGTGTCACGCGTCGCGAGGAGGCTCGGCAGCCAGTCGAGCCCGAAGTCCGCCTGGCCGCTCGCGACGACCTGTTCGGGGGTGATGTCGGGTCCGCCGACCTTGATGTTCACGTCGAGGCCCATTGCCTTGTAGTAGCCCTTCGCCTTCGCCGCGTAGTACCCGGCGAACTGCGACTGCGTGACCCACTTCAGCTGCAGCGTGACCTTGGTCAGCTTCTGCTTCGCGGGCGCCGCCTTCGCGGAGGAGCCGAAGCCCGCCCACAGCGCCAGCGTGAGGCTCAGGAGCGCGAGCAGCCCCCCGACCCAGTACTTCCTCATGCAGACTCTCCCTTCCGTTCGGTTGACGTCATTGTGGACCTGACTCACTCGGACTGGAAGCCTCCCGGCGGCTGCCAGCGCGTCGCCAGGCGCTCGGCGAGCGCGACCGCCAGGTAGAAGCCGATCCCGAGGATGCAGGCGACGAGGATCTCCGCCCAGGCCTTCTCGAACTGGAACAGGGCCGCGTCCTGCTTGATGTTCGCGCCGAGCGAGTCGAGCGAGCCGCCGAAGTACTCGCCGATGATCGCGCCGATCATGGCGAGCACGCTCGCGACCTTCAGCGAGGTGAAGAGGAACGGGAGCGAGGTCGGGATCCGGACGAGGCGGAAGACCGCTAGCTGCCCGACCGCGTACGACCGCATCAGCTCGAGTTGCTGCGGCTTCACCGACGTCAGGCCGCGGACGACGTTGACGAAGACAGGGAAGAAGCACAGGACCGCGGCGACGGCCATCTTCGAGCTCTTCGTCAGCGGGTTGAACCACGCGTTCGTGATCGGCGCGAAGGCAATGATCGGCACGGCATTCGCGGCGATGGCATACGGCATCAGCGCGTTGCCGAGCGGGCGCCACCGCGCGACCACCATCGCGAGGAGGACCGCGGCGCCGCAGCCGATCGCGAAGCCGCCCAGCGCCTCCTGGAACGTGAACCAGCCCTCTCGCCAGAGCGCGTGCTGGTTGTTCGTGAACGCCGTCCAGATCGCGCTCGGCGCGGGGAGGAGGAAGCGCTTCACGTGAAAGGCCTTCACGCCGCCCTGCCACACGCCGAGCGTGAGGACGAGCACCAGGATCGCTGGGATCCAGTCGCGCGCGCGGCGACCGACCATGCGCGCGACGCCGCCCTGCGGCAGCGGCTGGACGGCGACGGGCGCGCTGCTCACGTCCCCGACCGCCTTTCGCTCCCGCCCGGCGCGGCCGGGCTCCGCGAAAGGCTGGCGCCGCTGACGGCACCATGCTCTCCGGGCCCGTACTCAAACGTACTGTGCCCTCCGGCCTGGCACCGCCAGGGGCGCCTCGGGAACGTGAGCGAGCTCATGACGGCACCTGCTCGTGGCTGCCGTGCAGCGCCTCGCGAACGTCCGTCACGAGCTCGAAGAAGTGCGGATCCTCGCGCGTCGCCTCGCCGCGCGGCTGGGGCAGGTCGATCGGGATCACGTTCGAGATGCGTCCCGGTCGCGCCGACATCACGGCGACGCGTGTCGACAGGAACACGGCCTCGGAGATCGAGTGCGTGACGAAGACGATCGTCGAGCCGGTCTCGGCCCAGATCTTCAGAAGCTCCATGTTCAGCCGCTCGCGCGTCATCTCGTCGAGCGCGCCGAAGGGCTCGTCCATCAGCAGGAGCGCGGGGTCGAACGAGAGCGCGCGGGCGATCGAGACGCGCTGCTGCATGCCGCCCGAGAGCTGCCACGGATGGTGGTCGCCGAAGCCCTGCAGCTCGACGAGCTCGAGCATCTGCTCGACCTTCGCCTGCCGTTCCTGCCGCGGCGTGCCCGCGAGCTCGAGCGGCAGCGCGATGTTCTTCGAGACCGTGCGCCAGTCGTACAGCACGGCGTCCTGGAAGACGATCCCGTAGTCGTGGTCCTCGCGCGCCTTCCGCGCGGGCTTCCCGTTCACCGTCACGCGGCCCTCGCTCGGCTGGATCAGGTCGCCGACGATCCGCAGCAGCGTCGACTTGCCGCAGCCGGACGGGCCGATCAGCGAGACGAACTCGCCGGGCTCGATCTCGAGGTCGATGTCGCGCAACGCGACGGTGCCGCCCTTGAACTGCTTCGACACGCCGTTGATCGCGACGACGGTCACGCGAGGTTCTCCGGCGCGCGCCGCACGACGATCCGCTCGGCGCCGAGCACCACGAGGAAGAACGTGATGCCGAGTGCAGCCGCGACGATGTTCGTCGCCCAGAGGTTCTGCGGCGCGAAGGTGTAGTACTGGGCGAAGTTGAGGATCGCGCCGCCGAGGCCGCCGGCGATGCCCGACGGCAGCTCGCCGACGATCGCGCCCACGATGCTCGCGGTCGCCGAGACCTTCAGCGCCGCGAACAGGTACGGCAGCGACGCGGGAAAGCGGAGCTTCCAGAGGATCGTCCACGTCGACGCCGCGTAGGAGCGCATCAGCTCGAGCGCGCGGCGGTCGGCGGAGTGGAGGCCGCGCAGCGTGTTGATCGCGACGGGGAAGAAGGTCAGGTACGCGGCGATCACGGCGACCGAGATCCACGCGGTGACGTGCAGGCTCGCGAGCCAGACGACGACCATCGGCGCGATCGCGAGGATCGGCACCGTCTGCGAGGCGACGACGTACGGGAGGAAGCCCCTCTGCAGCACGCGCGAGTGCGCGAGCAGCGTCCCGAGCGCGAAGCCGCCGACCGCACCCATCGCGAAGCCGAGCGCCGCCTCCTTCGCAGTGAAGAGCGACGCGCGCCAGAGGATGCCGACCAGCAGCGGGCCCCCCGCGCGCGTGGGCTGGAAGAGCGCGTTCACCATGTCGTGGATGTGGGGCATCGTCGTGTCGTTGACGGCGAACGGATGCGTCCACCCGAAGTGGATCCCCAGCCAGCGATAGCCCTCCCAGATCCCGTACAGGACCGCGAGCACGACGAAGAAGAGGGATGCCTTTTCGAGGCTCCTGGTGACCCCGTCGACTCGCGGTCGCCCGTGCTGCCCGATCGCTATCGCCGACACTTGGCGATTGTCTACCAGTTAGGGTCCCGGGCCGCAATGGGCCTCAATCCAGGGAGAACCGTCGAGGAGTTGCGTGAGCTCCAGGAGGTGACCGGCGACGAGAACGGGGCCCAGCGCGTGGCCTGGACCGACACGTGGGAGCAGGCGCGGGACTGGCTGCGCGGCAGGCTCGAGGGCGTCCCCGTCGAGGAGGAGGTCGACGAGGCCGGCAACCAGTGGTTCACGTTGCCGGGCGGCAGCGAACGGGCGCTGCTGATCGGCGGACACATCGATTCCGTCCCGAACGGTGGCTGGCTCGACGGGGCCTTGAACGTGATGGCCGGCGTCGAGGTGCTGCGACGGATCGCCGAGGAGGGACAGCCGCCGGTGACGGTCCGCCTCGTCAACTGGGCGGACGAGGAGGGCGCGCGGTTCGGACGCTCGCTGTTCGGCTCCTCGGCGGCTGCGGGCTCGATGGCGGATCAGGACGAGCTGCGCCAGCGGCGCGACAACGACGGCGTCGCGTTGCCCGATGCGTTGCGCGAGCACGGCGTCGACCTCGACCGGGCGCTCGACGCACGCAAGCAGCTCGAGTCCGCGGCCGCGTACCTCGAGCTGCACATCGAGCAGGGGCCTGTGCTCGAGTCGATGGACCTCCCGCTCGGCGTCGTACTCGGCACGTTCGGCGTCGAGCGGCATCAGATCACGTGGAAGGGACAAGCGGCGCACGCCGGGTCGACGCCGATGGACCAGCGGCGCGACGCGCTCGCCGGCGCGGCGAAGCTCGACCTCGCGTTGCGGGAGATCGCGGCGGAGGTCGGCGACGGCGCGGTCTGCACCTCGGGCAACGTCGTCTGCAAGCCGGGGATCGTCACGTCCGTCGTCGAGACGGCGGAGCAGCTCCTCGATCAGCGCCACCTCGACGCGGAGAAGCTCGCCGAGCTGCTGCGGCTAGCGAAAGAACGCGCGGACCGGTTCGCGCAGGAGGAGAGCATCGAGGTCTCGTGGGAGCGCATCTGGCAGATCGAGCCGATCCGCTTCGACGAGACGCTGATCGGCTTCGCGGACGAGGCGATCCGCGAGGTGAGCGGCAAGTCCCACCGGCTGCCGTCGGGCCCGCTGCACGACGCGGCGGAGGTGTCGCGCGCGGGCGTCCCGACTGTGATGGTCTTCGTGCAGAGCCTGCGGGGGCTGTCGCACACGAAGCTCGAGGACACGAAGCCGGAGCATGTCGAGGTGTCCGTGCGCGCGCTCGACGGGCTCGCCTCGCGCGCGCTCGTGTGGGTCGCGGGCGGCGGCGGACGCAGCTAGCTCGCGGGCGTGCGCGCGTACGTCGCAGGCGTCGGCGTCGCTTTCGCCGTCGGCTGGAACATCACGATCGTCGGCGCGGTCGCGACCGACCTCTCGCATTCGTACGGCGCCTCGCTCGCGACGATCGGCCTCCTGGTCACGGTGCAGTTCCTCGTGCACATGGCGCTGCAGATCCCCGCCGGCCACGCGGCCGATCGCTTCGGCGCGCGGCGCGTCGCGCTGCTCGCGCTTGCGATCATGGCGGGGGCGAACGCGGTTGCGATGGCGGCGCCGTCGACGACGCTCGCTTTCGTCACGCGCGCATTCGTCGGCGCCGGCACGGCGCTCGGGCTCGTTCCCGGGAGCGACTACATCCGCGCGCGCGGCGGCTCGCCGTTCGTGCAGGGGATCTACGGCGGCGCCTCCGTGCTCGCGCCGGGCATCGCGCTCGCGGTCGTGCCGCAGCTCGTGGGGCCACTCGGGTTCCGCGCGCCGTACGCGAGCTCCGTCGCGGTGTCCCTCGTCGCGCTCGCGCTGATGCTCGCGGCGGCCGACGCGCCGCGGACGGCGCGCCACGCGGGAGAGCACGTCGACGTCGGCCTCTTCCGCGACGTGCGCATCTACCGCTTCGCGGCGATTCACACGGCGTCGTTTGGCTTCAGCGTCGTCGCCGGCAACTGGGTCGTGACGCTCTTGCAGAAGCACGGGCATTCGCACGGGGCATCGGCGGCCGCGGGCTCGCTGACGCTGCTGCTCGGCTTCTTCACGCGACCGCTCGGCGGCTGGGTGCTGCGGCACCGTCCTCGCGCGGCGCTCCCACTGACGGCGGCGAGCATCGTGGCCTGCGGGATCGGGGCGATCGTGCTCGCGACGCCGGCGCCGTTTCCGGTGCTGATCCTCGCGTCGGCGCTCGTCGGGCTGGCGGCGGGGATTCCGTTCGCCGTCGCGTTCTCTGGCGCCGCCGCGGCGCGGCCGGCCGCGCCCGGCGCCGCCGTCGGCTTCGTCAACGCGTGGGCGGCGTTGTCGATCCTCGCCGGCACGCCGCTCGTGGCGCTGACGTTCTCGCTCCCCGGCAAGGGACGTCTCGGGTTCCTCGTGCTCGGAATCGTCTGGATCGCGCTCGCGCTCGCGACCCCGCGCCGATCGGACCTCCATGTCGACGTGTCGCAGAATCGGCACGAAGTCGGCACAGACACGGCACAGAATCCGCGGTAGCCTGACGGCTAGGAGGGCGGGGATCGGGGCGGGGATCGGGGCTCCCGGAAGCCGCGCGCGCGTCTACTTCTAGAGTTATCCTCGCGAGACCGCGACCACGGAGGTCTGATGCTCAGCTTCGGCGTCACCGTTCTGCCCGACCCGCCTTACACGCGGCTGATCGAGCTCGTGCAGCTTGCGGAGCAGCAGGGCTTCGAGTACGCGTGGACGTACGACTCGCACGTGCTCTGGCAGGAGTCGTTCCCGGTGATGGCGCTGGTCGCGGACCGGACGTCGAAGATCAAGCTCGGCCACATGGTCACGAACCCCGGCACGCGCGAGCCGACCGTGCTTTCGAGCGCGTACGCGACGCTGCACGACATCTCCGACGGCCGGATGATCATGGGCATCGGCCGCGGCGACTCGGCGCGCCGCTACATCGGCCAGCAGCCGGTCAAGGTAGCCGAGTTCGAGCGAGCGCTCGAGATGATCAAGCCGTTCATGAACGGCAAGGAGGTCCAGTGGAACGACAAGGACCTCCAGCTGAAGTGGGTGCGCCCCGAGCTGCCGCCGATCGAGATGCACGTCGCCGGCTACGGACCGAAGGCGCTCGCGGTCGCGGGCCGACAGGGCGACGGCGTGATCATCCAGCTCGCCGACCCGGACATCATCCAGTGGATCATGGCGACGGCCCGCAAGGCGGCCGAGGAGGCCGGCCGCGATCCCGCCGCGCTGAAGTGCATCGTCAGCGCGCCGAGCCACATCTCCGGCGACCTCGCCGACGCGCGCGAGCAGGTGCGCTGGTTCCCGGCGATGGTCTCGAACCACGTCAAGGATCTGATCGATCGCTATGGCACGGACGGCTCGGTCGTCCCGCAGGCGCTGACCGACTACGTGCAGGCGCGGAAGTTCTACGACTACAACGAGCACTCGCGCGTGGGCGCAAGCCACGGCGAGTTCGTCACGGACGAGATCTGCGACCGCTTCTGCGTCCTCGGCACAGCCGAGCAGTCGATGGCGAAGCTGCGCGAGCTGGAGTCGATCGGCGTCGACCAGTTCAACATTTACCTCATGACGCACGGGCAGGAGGAGACGTTGAAGGCCTACGGTGGCGACATCATCCCGCAGTTCTCGAGCGTCGCCGCCTGAGGGCGGCGCCTACGGCGAACACGCGGTCATTTCGCCGGGGTTCACGGCAATCGAAACACCTCGACCAAGTGGAAGATCCAGCTGTCGAGCTGGTGTGGTTTTACTGTGACCAACGACAGGTTCGTGTGGGGTTCAATGATCGCGAGGAGGACCTGGTCCGGGGGTTCGGCATCAACGAGGCCCCCGGCAGCGTCACTCGCGCCGATCTTGAACGCGGGATTCGGTCCGCAGGCGGAACATCCCACATCGATGGAAACGAGGTACCTGCCGCCGGGGTCTACGTTCTTGAGCCAGATTTCCATCTCTCCGGCGGAAGCGGGAGCGATGGCTCTTTCCCAATCGGCGTGGTCATCGGGGTTTGCGCGAAGTCGTGCCAGTTGCCGATGAAGTTCAGCCAGCCGACGTTCTCCACCCACGGAACGCTCGGCCGGAGAGTGACGAACGTTTTTGCATCGTCGTCAAGAGTGATCTCGAGAGGACGTAGCGCTTCGTTCATCCTCTCCCGATCAATCTGCCTCGCGTCGTACGACAGTCGTATCGGGGTGTATTCAGCCATTCGCCTGCAGCACCTCCAGACGGGGCTTCGAGATGGACCCGCCGCGCGAGGACGGCCGCCGGTGCCTCCACGCGTTCGAACTCGAGGAGATGGGCTGGCGGACGGACGGTCACGACCGCTTGTTCGACCCGGCCGGCTCGCAGCGCGCCGGAGGCAGGTTCCCGAAGGCCGCATAACGGCCTCTCGCGCGTAGGGGGGTCCGCCCGGACGCCACGAGGCGCCGTCCGCGGCGCGTCCCGCATAGGGCCACGGTCGGCCGAGCCTTTGCCACGAAGCCCAGCGCCGCATGGATGGACTTCGTGGCACACTCAGCGTCCGCCAGACGCCGCCAGTTGAGAACTGCCAAAAGGGTTGGTTTACGGCTCACCTAAGTCAGGTGTTGGGCCGTCGCGTTCCCCGGCGGACACCGCCCCCCAAGCCCCGGGACACTTTGGGCGACAACGTCACCGGAAATACGGGGAGCGAGATACCCCCGCCGTCCGGGCTGCGGCTGCCGGTCGACGGGGGTTTCTCAATAGTAGGCTCGTCTGCCGCGCCCCCGCCGTGGGTCGCGACACTAAGACGACGGCCCCGCTTGGAAAAGGCGGGGCGGTCAATGCGAAGCGGGCGCGTAGCCGGCGAGCTTCCCGGGACACCCTGTGCGGGACAGGGGTCCTGGAGCGGCGCTTCTGCTGCCAACAGTAGGCGCCCACCGGGCGGTTGCCATATAACCCGGATGGGTAGCTTGATTCTGCGAACATCTGTTCGTGACGTCGCAGGCGATACCCGAGACGGGCGGCCTGGGGCTCGACGACGCGCTGTCCTACCTCGAGCTTCTCGCTGAGCAGCGGCCTGACCGGGCCGACCGGGTGGCCGTGCGCTGGCTCGGCCGATTCTGTCTGGAATCGGAGGTGCTCACGCTCCGAGAGGCGCAGCTCGCGCGCGGATTCCGGCCTGAACAGTGGGGAAGGCGCCTACCGGAGTCGAACCGGTGTACCAGGTTTTGCAGACCTGTGCCTAACCACTCGGCCAAGGCGCCAGCAGCCCGACATCGTAGTCAGGAAAAGGTGACGAGCGGGCCCTTCATCCGGGACGCGCCGGTGGTGCAGGCGTAGCGGTCGGACGCCGAGTTCAGCCTCTCGCACCCCTTCTTCGCGAAGCTGCCGTTCGTCACGACGGCGAGGGTCTTGCCGAACCACGCGGAGCACTCCTGGCGCGCCTCCGGCGGCAGGCGCCGGCACGTCCGGATCAGCTCGAGCTGCTTCTCGAGCCCGCTGTCGGCGAGGTTCTGGACGCCGACCCCGCGAACGCAGCTCGCGGCATCGGTCCCGTCGAGCTGCGAGCAGATCTGGGACTGCGCGAACGGGTCTGGCGTCGAGATGAGCGACGCCGCAGCGATGCAGCCCGATCGTTGCAGCCCGTCGAGATCGCGGCAGAGATCCGCGACGGCCTGCGCCGTGGCCGGAGCCCGCTTCGGCGGCAGCTCGAGGAAGAAGCGGTACCAGCACGGCAACACGAACGACGCCTGCTGCTGCACGCACAGAACTCGGGCCGAGTGCGTCTGCCCGGGACGCGTCACCGTGCCGTCCTTCGCGCCGGCGGAGAGCCAGTAGTCGTGGAACGCGCCCTGCGCACAGTCGGGCGCCTCCGCGGAGCCGAGCGCGCGACACGCGTCGAGCGCGTACGGAAGCTGCTCGTCGTACAGGCGCATGTATGCGTGACCGAGCGAGTGGACGCATGTGTACTGGCGGAAGCGCGTCGGCGCGCGGCTGCAGAGGCGCA
Organism: Actinomycetota bacterium; assembly: GCA_005884575.1. Taxonomy (GTDB): domain Bacteria; phylum Actinomycetota; class Thermoleophilia; order Gaiellales; family Gaiellaceae; genus AC-16. Next base: position 60,075 of record VAWW01000035.1, on the reverse strand, counting down.
CCGCGCCGGTGGGGCCGAGCCGGCCGATCTCCGGGCCGAGCGCCATCACGAGGCCCATGCCGAATCCGGCGGAGCACCCGGGATCGTTCGACCGCGGCAGGTACTTCCGGAGGTTCGCGAGCGTGACGTGATGGCGCGTCGCGTATCGGCGACCGACGACGTGCATCATCATGTGGCACGCGCTCTCGAGATAGCCGTGCGTTCCGTGCACGAACCGGTCGAGCCGCGGCAGCTCGGCAGCCGGGTCCTTCGAGTGCTCGACGTCGGCGTACAGACCGTCGACGTAACAGGACCATGTCGCCTCGAGCGTCGGCCGCATCTTGCAATAGCCGAGGAACCCGGAGTTGATGTCGGGCGTCGGCGCCGAAGCCGCCATGGCGGCGCCAGTCCACCCCAGAGCCACCACGACCCCCACTGTGGCCAGGTAGCGTCGCACGCCGGTAGGTGAGACGCCGAGTGGCGCCGTTTGTTGGCGTCTCTACGGCAGCGACGGCGCTGCTACCGGCGGAACGCTCGGTGCCGGGAGCGGCGGCGGTCCCGGAATCGCCGACGTCACCGTGTCCACCGCCGAGCCCACCGCAGTCGTGACGGTGTCGGCTGCGGAGCCGACTGTTTGCACCGCTGCGTCGACGGCGGCGGCGGTGGCGGTGGGCGGAGCGGTCGGTGTCGGTTCGGCCGACGGGGGCGTCACCGGCGCAGGGGCGGGACCGGTCTGGGCGGGTGCCGGAGTCGGATCGGGAGCCGAGGGTGGGTCGGCGGCAGGCGGCGCCTCGACCGTGGGTTGCGGGACCGTCGGGGCAGCGGCGGCCGTGACCTGCACGGCCGTCACCGCGGGAACGGATGGCTTGCGCGCAGGGCGGCGGGCCCGCTCCTGCACACGCGGCGCCTTCGCGGCGGTGCGCACCGCACGGACAACCGGCGAGACGTGCGTCGGGAGAAGCTGGACGTGCGTCGTCGCGGGAGCCGGCGGTGTCGCGTGCCGGGGCGGCCGGATCGTCCGCGCGAGCGGGACGGCAGCCGCGACGGTGACGCAACCGGCGGCTGCGACCGCACCGCCCTTCGCACCGAGCGCCCCGAGCGCCTTCCGCAACCCGGCGAGCGGGGTGCCGACGTCGAGCAGGCGGCGCGCGTCGGTGAGCGCGGCGGCGGCGCGCCGCCTCGCCCGGAAGATCAGAGTCTCGACCGCGGACTCGGTCGTCGCGAGCTCGGCGGCGACCTCGCGATAGGACAGCCCCTGCCACTCGCGCAGGAGGAGCGCCCGCCGCTGGGCGAACGGAAGCACGGCGAGCGCCGCGGCGAGATCCCGCGCGTCGCTCACCCGGTCGGCGTCGGAGCGCAGCTCTGGCAGCCGCTCGACCTCGGCTTCAGTCTCCCGCCGCGTTCGTCGCGCACCGTTGCGCGTCCACGCGCGGCAGACGTTCTCGGCGATCGTGTTCAGCCACGCGACCTCGTTCTGCGGCACGACGCCGCGATCGAGGCACCGGAGCGCGTAGACGAAGGTCTGCTGCAGCGCGTCCTCGGCGTCGGCGCGGCAGTCGAGCCTGCTGCGACAGAGGCCGAGGAGCCGACGGCGGTGCCGTTCGTACAGGAGCGCGGTCTGCCGCGAGGCGCTCACGCGCCCCGACGGCGGTTCCGGATGTCGAGCCGCGGCGGCCACGCGATTCCTCGACCAGGAATCGACAGCGCCGGACGGGCCCGTGACCCTCGGAAGGGGGCCTCGATCAGGTGATGGCGTCCAGCACCCTCCGCCGCAGCGGGCGCCTGGGGCGCACCGCCGCGACTGCGATCGTGCCGGCCAGCTCGTCGACCGAGCCGCTCTTGGGGAAGAAAGCGGCCGCACCGGCCTCGTGGATGCGCTCGACCTGCTCGGCGGTCGCACCGCCGGAGACGGCGACGACGGCGGCCTGGGGAACGGCGGCGCGGACGCGGCGCGTCGCCTCGATCCCGTCGACGCCCGGCATCTGGATGTCCATCAGGACGACGTCGGGCGCGAGCTTCCGGGCGAGCCGGACGGCCTCCGTCGCGTCCGCGGCCGTTCCGACGACGTGGAACCCGTCGACGGCGCCGAGCGTGAGCGAGAGCGCTTCGGCGAACGGGCCGTGATCGTCGACGATCAGGATCCGCATCGGCTCGATGCGGTCGGTGTTGCCCGCCTCACGGGCGGGCTGAACCCAGCACGACATTGCGGCGGTCCTCCTCGGTTTTGCGGCGGTCGCAGGGGAAGGGACGAGGACAGGCCGTTTCTTGCGCCGCGGTCGCCGGTTCGCCCGGACGGGGGACTACCTGAGGGCCGCCTCGCGCTCCCGCTTGCGCCGCGACGCCTGGGATTGCCGCTTCGTCGCCGAGAGCTCCACCTTGCGCAACCGGATGCTCTTCGGCGTCACCTCGACGCACTCGTCGTCACGGATGAACTCGAGGGCCTGCTCGAGCGAGAGCGGCCGCGGCGGGATCAGCCGCACGAGCTCCTCGGCCGTCGACGAGCGGATGTTCGTCAGCTTCTTCTCCTTCGTCGCGTTCACGTCGAGATCCTCGGCACGCGCGTTCTCGCCGACGATCATCCCCTCGTAGAGCTCGTCGCCGGGCGCGATGAACAGCGAGCCGCGCTCCTGCAGGTTGAGGATCGCGAACGACGTCGCCGGGCCCCGCCGGTCCGACACGAGCGAACCCGTCGGACGCGTGCGCAGCTCACCGTGCCAGGGCTCCCAGCGATCGAAGACGTGATGCATGATCCCGGCGCCGCGCGTCTCGGTCAGGAACTCGGTGCGGAAGCCGATCAGCCCGCGGGCGGGGACGACGTACTCCATCCGCGCCCAGCCGGTGCCGTGATTCACCATCTGCTGCATCCGGCCCTTGCGTAGCGCGAGCAGCTGCGTGACGACGCCGATGTAGTCCTCCGGCACGTCGATCGCAACTCGCTCTACGGGCTCGTGCGTCTTCCCGTCGACCTCGCGCGTGAGCACTTCGGGCTTGCCGACGGTGAGCTCGAAGCCCTCGCGGCGCATCAGCTCGACGAGCACGGCGAGCTGGAGCTCGCCGCGGCCCTGCACCTCCCACACGTCCGGGCGCGACGTCGGCGCGACGCGCAGCGAGACGTTGCCCACAAGCTCTTGGTCGAGCCGCGCCTTCACGGCGCTCGCGGTCAGCTTGTCGCCCTCCGTACCGGCGAGCGGCGATGTGTTGATGCCGATCGTCATCGACAGCGACGGCTCGTCGACGGCCGTCACGGGCAGCGGCCGCGGGTCGTCCGGGTCGGCGATCGTCTCGCCGATCGTCACCTCGGGCAGCCCTGCGAGCGCGACGATCTCGCCGGGCCCGGCCTCTTCCGCCGGCACGCGCTCGAGCGCCTCCGTCACGTAGAGCTCCGTGACGCGTGCGTTCTCGATCGTCCCGTCGGCACGGCACCACGCGATCTGCGCGCCGCGGTGCAACGTCCCGTGCCGGATCCGGAGCAGTGCGAGCCGGCCGACGTAGGGCGAGGCGTCGAGATTGGTGACGAGCGCCTGGAGCGGATGGTCGGGGTCGTACTCGGGTGCAGGAACCGCGGCGAGCACGGTCTCGATGAGCGGGCCGAGATCGGGCGCGAGGTCGTCCGGGGTGAGTCCCGCGCGGCCCGCGCGCGCGTTCGCGTACACGATTGGGAACTCGATCTGAGACTCGTCCGCGTCCAGGTCGAGGAAGAGCTCGTAGACCTCGTCGACGACCTCCTTCGGACGCGCATCCGGGCGGTCGACCTTGTTGACGACGAGCACGACCGGCAGCCGCGCCTCGAGCGCCTTGCGCAGGACGAAGCGCGTCTGGGGCAGCGGCCCCTCGCTCGCGTCGACGAGCAGGAGCACGCCGTCGACCATGGTCAGGCCGCGCTCGACCTCTCCACCGAAGTCGGCGTGGCCGGGCGTGTCGACGATGTTGACCTTGACCCCGCCGGGCAGCCGGACGGCCGTGTTCTTCGCGAGGATCGTGATGCCCTTCTCGCGCTCGAGATCCATCGAGTCCATGACGCGCTCGGCGACGTCTTGGTTCTCGCGGAAGGAGCCGGACTGCCAGAGCAGCGCGTCGACGAGCGTCGTCTTCCCGTGGTCGACGTGCGCGACGATGGCGACGTTGCGGAGGTCTTCGCGGCGGACCATCGACGGAGACTAGCCGCGGTCGGGCCAGATCCGGCCTGCGTAGTCGTCGAGCATGCGCACGGTGTTGAACCGCGGCGCGCAGGTCGTGAGGGCCTCCTTCATCAGCTCGCACCAGCGGTGCGGGACGCCGTGCTCGTCGCGCTCGTAGAACATCGGGATGACCTCGTCCTCGAGGAGCTCGTAGAACGACTCGGCATCGCGCGCGTCGGCGACGGTCTGATCCGGATCCTCGTCGCCCGGGATTGCCCAGCCGTTGTGCCCGTTGTACGCCTCCGCCCACCAGCCGTCGAGCACGCTCAGCTGTAGCGCGCCGTTGAAGGTCGCCTTCATGCCGCTGGTGCCGCTCGCCTCCATCGGCTTCCGCGGCAGAGGTCGTAGTCCTCGAGGAATGCGACGCGGGCGCTGAGGTCGGCGACCGAGCGCCGGATGTCGAACAGGCGCTGCAGGACGACCTTCGCGTCGCGGTCGCTCGGATGCGCCTTGCCGGCGACGAGCAGCTGCACAGCCTGGGGGCCGCTGAGGATCCGGCGCGCGCGCTCGGGATCGTGGGTCAGGAGGTAGAGCCGCTTGTAGCCCGCGATGCGACGGGCGAAGCCGAACGTGAGCGTGTTCGGGTCGAGCCGGCTCCCGATCGCGCGCACGTACTCGATCTGCTCGCCGCGGAGCAGCCGGTCCTGCTGCGCCTTGACGCGCGCGAACTCCGTCAGCTCGACACGCGCGCGGCAGCGCGCCTCCCACAGCTCAGCGTTCGGGATCTCGCGGACGCCCTCCCACACGGTCGGATCGGCCGCGCGCTCGATCCAGGCCTCGCCGAGCCACCGCTCGAAGAGCGCGCAGAACGGTCCCGACACGAACGTGCGCAGATGTGCGCCGTTCGTCACGTGCGTGATCGGCACGTCGTCGGACGAGGCGGCGCCGAAGAGCGGCTGCCACATCCGGCGCGCGACCTCGCCGTGGAGCCGGCTGACGGCGTTCCGGGAGCGGCTCATCCGCATCGCGAGCGACGACATGCCCGCCGGCGCGTCCCGATCGTCCGGGTCGATCCGCGCGAGCGCGAGAAGCTCGGCGTCGCTCATCCCGAGCCGGCGGGCCAGATCGCCGAACGCGGCGAGCACCTCGTCGGGCGAGTAGGTCTCGTTGCCGGCCGGCACGGGTGTGTGCGTCGTGAAGACCGTGCGTCGACGGATCCGCTCGAGCGCATCCGCAGCGCTCGAGCCCCGCGCGACGTCCGCGGCGGCGATCTCGAGCGTCGCGAGCGCAGGGTGCCCTTCGTTCAGGTGGAGGACGGCCGGCTCGATCTCGAGGGCTTGCAGGAGTCGTGCGCCGCCGATTCCGAGCACGCCGTACTGCGCGAGCCGCACCTGCCGGTTGCCGTCGTAGAGTCGCGCCGTCGTCCAGCGCTGCACCGGGTCGTTCTCAGGCAGGTCGCAGTCGAGCAGATAGAGCGGCACGCGCCCGACGTCGACGCGCCACGCCTGGAATGCGAGCGTCTGGTCGAACAGCTCGACCGAGAGCTTCAACGGAGCACTGTCGGCCCCGGTGACGAGCGCGGCGGGCAGACTCTCGGGGTCGGTGACCGGCCAGAACTCTTGCTGCCAGCCGGTCTCGTCGAGCCGCTGCCGGAAATAACCGCGGCGGTACAGCAGACCGATCCCGACCATCGGCAGGGCCCGGTCGCTCGCCTCCTTCAGAACGTCCCCGGCAAGGATGCCGAGCCCACCTGCGTACGTGGGCAGCGAGACGTGGACGCCGAACTCGGCGCAGAAGAAGGCGACCGGTCCGTCGACGCCCGGCGCTGGCCGCACGGGGCGCGCGAGATCGTCGGCGACCTCCGCCGCGAGCCGGGCGATGCGCGCCGGCAACTCCGGTTCCTGCACGCCCGGGTGCGGCGACGCGAACCCAAGGCGCTGGAGGAAGAGCACAGGGTTCTGCCCGCTCAGCGACCACCCGTGCGGGTCGATGTCGCGGAAGACGGCGGCTCCGTCGCGCGACCAGCTCCAGCGGTAGTTGTAGGCGACGGCGGCGAGCGGCGACAAGTCCTCGCCCAACCGGTCGGCCAGCAGCTCCGCACGAGCCGCGAGCTCAGCTGCACCCGCCGTCATCCGCGGGATGAAAGCAAGGCGCGTCGGGCGGCGCGCCGTTGGAGGCTCAGCGCGTTCGGCCGATTGACGCAGATGTCACAAGGGTGAATCGCATCCATGGGGGTTGGTTTCACGCCGACGACTCTCGTCACCGGGAACTTGGTGGACAAGGTCGAGGCGAATAGCGATCGGGTCAAGTTCCAGACGAAAGGTCCGACCGATGTCCGCGTCCAGAAGATCGAGATCGCTGCGGGCGGTTACAGCGGCTGGCATCACCATTCAGGCGTCGTGATCGTGACGGTGGCGTCGGGTGCAGTGACCTTTACGCACTCGGACTGCAGCTCGACGACGTACGGGCGGGCCTTCCGGCCGGAGCGGTGTTCGTCGAGAGCGGCGATGTTCCGGCGCAAGCCTCGAGCGCTGCCGGGGCGAGGGTCTATGCGACGTTCGTCGCGCCGCACCCCGATCCGCCCGTCTTCCGGATCGAGGACGCCGTGCAGTCTTGCCCGTGACCCGCTGACGAGGACGTTTGCAAGCCTCTAGCTGACCTGCCTATAGAGGCGGGACAGCTAGGACTCGAAGCGGGCCTGCTCCTCGACCGTCCGCTCGGCGAGCGGATGCGCCTCGAGGCGCTCGTCGGGGATCGGCCGGCCGCTCTCGACCGAGAGGCCGTACGTGCCGGCGGCGAGCCGGGCCTCCGCGCGCCCGAGCGTGGCGAGCTCGTCGCGCAGCTGCTCGGCGAGGCCCTGCTCGTAGGAGTTCTCGTACGTGTCGCTCGCGTGGTCTGCGAGGTGCTGGTCGTTCTCCGGCGCGAGCTCGCCGTCGTCGAGCGGCCCAACGTCTCGCAGCGCGCGCTCGATGCGGACGCGCTCGCGGGCGAGCAGCTCCCTGGCGCGGTCCGGATCCATGGCGGGACCGTACACTCTTCCCGGTGAGCGCGACCGTCCTGGACGTAGCAGCGATCCGCCGCCGTTTCTCCTCGCTCCAGTCGGGCTTTGCGTTCCTCGATGCGCCCGGCGGCACGCAGGTCCCGGACGAAGTCGGCGACGCGATCGCGCGGTCGCTGCGGGAGGCGTCGGCGAACATCGGCGCCCCGTACGAGACGAGCCGCCGCGTCGAGGAGATCCTTCGCCGGGCGAAGGAGGACGGCGCGCGCTTCCTCGGCGGCACGCCCGACGAGGTCGTCTTCGGGATGAACATGACGACGCTGAACTTTGCGCTCTCGCGCGCCGCCGGCCGCGACTTCGAGGCCGGCGGCGAGATCCTTACGACCGCGCTCGACCACGACGGCGGCGTCGCACCGTGGGTCGAGCTTGCGGCCGACACGGGGATGACGGTACGGATCGCAAACGCGACCGACGACTTCGCGATCGACTACGACGACCTGGAGCGGAAGCTCTCGGACAAGACGCGTGTCGTCGCGTTCGCGCTCGCGTCGAACGCGACCGGCTCCGTCGCGGACGCGGAGCGCATCTGCGCGCTCGCGCGCGACGCCGGCGCGCTGTCGTGGATCGACGCAGTCCACTACGCCGCGCACGAGCCGATCGACGTGCAGACGATCGGCTGCGACGTGCTGCTCTGCTCGCCGTACAAGTACTGCGGTCCGCACCTCGGCGTCGGCTATGTCCGGCGCGAGGTCGCCGAGACGTGGCGCCCGTACAAGGCGCGCCCATCCGCGTCGAGTCCCGTCGGCCGCCGCTTCGAGACGGGGACGCTCCCGTACGAGCTGCTCGCGGGCTTCAGCGCGACGATCGCGTACCTCGACTCGATCGGCGGGATGGAGGCGGTCGTCCAGTACGAGCGAAGCCTCGGCGAGCGCTTCCTCGCGCAGCTCTCCGATCGCGTCACGATCTACGGCCTGCCGACGATGGAGGGACGGCTGCCCACGTTCCTGCTCAACGTCGAGGGCGTCTCGGCGAACGACGCCGCACACCGGCTTGCCGAGCGAGGCATCGGCATCTGGTACGCGGACAACTGGTACTGCGTCGCCTTGACGGAGCGACTCCCGAAGGAGTCGCTCCGCGTCGGCTTCATCCACTACAACACGGCCGGCGAGGTCGACCGGCTCGTGCAGGAGCTCGAGCACCTTCGGCCGTAGTCGTTGAGTTCGATTGGGTCGACCGGTCATTTCAGAGGACGCGCGGGCAGAGCCCGCGCGTCCTGATGGCGGCGCTGCAAGCGGCGCCTTTACTAAGCCTCCGCGGTCGCCGTCCCCGGCGCCTCGAAGCCTCGCTCGATCCGCTCCAGCTCCTCCTCGGTGCCTTCGCGCACCGGCCCCTTGAACCATTCGTGGGCGGAGAGCGCATACCACCCCGCGAAGAGCAGGAACGCGCTGCCGACCGTGACGAGCGTGTAGTTGAAGAGGTTCCAGTCGAAGCCCTTGTTCCACGGGATGCCCGCGTAGGCGAAGGGCGCGAAGAACACGATCGAGATGAACACGATCCAGAGGATCGCCAGCCAGTCGATCCAGACGTAGTGCCGCCCGAGGCTCCACGCGCCATGCTCGAAGCGGTCGCCCGCGCGAAGTCGCAGGATGATCGGCAGGACGAACGCGATGTAGAGGCCGATCACCGCGATCGACGTCGCGACGACGTAGCCGGTGTAGCCGAACCAGAGCGACGGCATGACGAGCAGGAACGCGAGCAAGCAGATCGCGGCCACGGTGTAGATCGGAACACGTTCGCGACGGGACACGCGCCGCCACAGCCGGTGTCCCGGCACCGCGCCGTCGCGCGAGAACGCGAACATCATCCGCGACGCCGAGGTCACCGACGCGATCGTGCAGAAACACTGCGCGACGACGGCGATGAAGAGCAGGAACTCGGCCCACTTCCTGCCCATCGAGCTCTCCCAGATCGAGGTGACGATGAAGAGGCCGGTGTCCGCCGGGCCCTTTGCCGACGGGATGGCGAACGTCACCGCGACGAGGAGCAGGAAGCCGAAGATCACGGACACGACGACGGACATGACGATGCCCCACGCCGCCGCGCGCGACGCTTGCCGCGTCTCTTCGCTCATGTGCGCCGACGCGTC
>VAWW01000035.1:10130-50725 GCA_005884575.1 Actinomycetota bacterium | reverse complement strand
CGATGGCGAGGATGAAAACGATCAGCACGACGCCGACCATGTGCCACCAGGCGGAAATGCCGTTCAGGAGCGCCGTGATCCTGACGCGGAACATGTTGATCAGCGCCGCGCCCAGCAGGATGATCCCGTACAGGAAGTAGATCCAGCCGAACGAGTTCGGGTATCCCCAAAGCAGGTTCAGCAGCGAGGTCATGAAGAACGCGCACCCGTAGGCGATGGCCGCGGTGACGGCGATCTGGCCAACGAGGTTGAACCAGCCGGTGAACCAGCCCCAGGCCGGGCTGCCGAGCTTCGACGCCCAGAAGTAAAGGCCGCCGGCGGTGGGATACGTCGAGGCGATCTCGCCCAGCGCGAGCGCTACCAACGTGCAGAAGAGGCCGACGATCAGCCAGCCCCACGTGATCGCCACCGGACCGCCCTGGTTGAACGCGATCGAGTAGGACGTGAGACAGCCGGCGAGGATCGAGATGATCGTGAAGGAGATGGCGAAGTTCGAGAACCCGCCCATCTCGCGGTAGAGCACCTGCGCGTAGCCGAGCCGGTGCAGGATGCTCTCGTCGTCGTCGGGTGGCCGTGTGGCCGTTGCCTGCTCGCTCATTCACCCTCCTTCGAACGCCGGATTGCGTGGATTGTCTCGCATCGGCCGGTCGGCGAGAAACTAGGATCGCCGGGATGCTGAGCCTCGAAGAACTGACCGCCGACGTCGAGAGCGGCGCGATCGACACGGTCGTGACGGCCTTCACCGACATGCAGGGGCGGCTGATGGGCAAGCGGGAGCAGGGGCAGTTCTTCCTCGAGGAGTCGGCCGGGCACGGGCTCGAGGGCTGCAACTACCTGCTCGCGCTGGACATGGAGATGGATCCCCAGCCCGGCTACGCGATGGCGAGCTGGGAGCGTGGGTACGGCGACTTCCACCTCCTCCCGGACCTCGCGACGCTCCGCCGCGTGCCCTGGCTCGAGGGCACGGCGTTCGTCCTCTGCGACGTCCAGTGGGAGGACGGCTCGCCGGTCGTCGCGTCGCCGCGCCAGGTGCTTCGCGGCCAGGTCGAGCGCGCACGGGCCGCCGGCTACGAGCCGATGTTCGGCACCGAGCTCGAGTTCTATCTCCTCAGGGAGACGTACGCCGCGGCGCATGCGAAGCATTACCGCGACCTGACGCCGTCCGTCCCGTACATCCTCGACTACCACGTGCTCGCGACGACGTACGACGAGCCCCTGATGCGGCAGATCCGAAACGGGATGCAGGCCGCGGGCATCGCGGTCGAGAGCTCCAAGGGCGAGGCGTGGCCGGGGCAGCAGGAGATCAACTTCCGCTACTCCGACGCGCTGACGACGGCCGACAACCACGTCATCTACAAGAACGGAGCGAAGGAAATCGCGCACCTGAACGGCTGTTCGATCACCTTCATGGCGAAGCCGGATCACACATGGATCGGCAACTCGTGCCACATCCACGGCTCGCTCTGGCGCGACGGCGAGAATGCGTTCGCCGGCGGGAGCGAGGTGTTCGAGCAGTGGCTCGCCGGCTGGATCGCGTGCGCGAAGGAGCTCGCGCTCTTCCTTGCGCCGAACATCAACTCGTACAAGCGCTACGCGGCCGGTTCGTGGGCTCCGACGACGCTCGCGTGGGCGCACGACAACCGGACGTGCGGTTTCCGCGTCGTCGGGCACGGAAAGGGTGCGCGCGTCGAGACGCGCATTCCGGGCGGCGACGTCAATCCATACCTCGCGATCGCGGCGCTGATCGCCGCCGGGCTGCACGGGATCGAGCGCGGCCTCGAGCTGCCGCCGGCGCTCGCGGGCAACGCGTACGAATCGGACGCAGAGCGCTTCCCGTCCTCGTTGCGCGAGGCGATCGCAGAGCTGGAGGCCGGCAGCGTGGCCCGGGTTGCGTTCGGCGACGAGGTCGTCGAGCACTACCTGAACTACGGGCGGACGGAGCAGCGTTTGTTCGATCAGGTGGTGACCAGCTGGGAGCGTGAGCGGTTGTACGAGCGTGGCTAGGAAGCCGGTCGTCGGGATCACGACGTACCTGACGCCCGCCCGCTGGGGCGTCTGGGAGATGGCGGCCGCCCTGATCCCGTACGACTACGTACGCGCCGTCGAGGAGGCGGGCGGCAGGGCGCTGCTCGTCCCGCCGAGCGAGGACGGCGTGGAGGAGACGCTCGACGCCGTCGACGCGCTCGTGTTCTCCGGGGGCTCTGACCTCGACCCCACGCTGTATGGCCAGCAGCCGCATCCGCAGACGGACGGCGTCGTCGTCGAGCGCGACCGCGCGGAGCTCGAGCTCCTGCAGGGCGCGCTCGCGCGCGACATGCCGGTGCTCGCGATCTGCCGTGGTTCGCAGGTGCTGAACGTCGCCCGCGGCGGCGATCTGGTCCAGCACCTCCCGGACGTCGTCGGCGACGAGAAGCACAAGCACACGCCGGGCGCGTGGGCCGACCACGACGTCGAGATCGACGACGGCACCCGCCTCGGTGAGCTGCTCGGCGGCGACCGCGCGCCGGTAAAGTCGCATCACCACCAGGGCTTCGGCCGGCTCGGCGAGGGCCTGCGCGTCTCTGCGCACGCCGACGACGGGACGATCGAGGCGCTCGAGGATCCGGACGCGCGGTTCGCGGTCGGCGTCCTCTGGCATCCCGAGGCCGGCGAGGACCGGAAGCTCTTCGAGGGGCTCGTGCGCGAAGCCGCCGCGTACCGCGCCGGACGCAGCTAGCTGATGCTCCGGCCGACCCTCAGTCAACTCGTCTCGGCGGCGGGCGTCGCAGGTGCCGCGGCCGCGCTCGCCCTGCCCGCGGGAGCCGCGCGGCCGAGCGACGAGCGGCAGCTGCAGCGTTCACTCGACCGGTTGGTCGCGTCAGGCGTCCCCGGAGCCGTTCTTCTCGTGCGGCGCGGAAACCGGACCGTCCGCCTCACGAGCGGTTACGGCGACCTCCGGCAGAAGACGCCGATGCGTCCCGGCGACCTCTTCCGCGTCGGCAGCATCACGAAGGCGTTCGTCGCGACCGTCGTGCTTCAGCTCGTCGCCGAGCAAAAGCTCGCGCTCGACGACACCGTCGAGCGGTGGCTGCCCGGATTGCTGCAGGACGGCCGGCGCATCACGCTTCGGCAGCTCCTCGGGCACCGGAGCGGCCTCTTCGACTACGGGGGCGACGACAAGTTCCTCGCGGCGGCGTTCGGCAATCCGGCGCGGCGGTGGGCTCCGCGCGAGCTCGTCGCGATCGCGTCGGCGCACCGGCCGTACTTCCCCCCCGGAGCTGGCTGGGCGTACTCGAACACGAACTATGTCGTCGTCGGCCTGATCGTCGAAGCGGCGACGCACCGCCCGCTCGCCGGCGAGCTCGCGAGGCGGATCTTCGTGCCGTTGGGGCTCCGTGCGACACGCTTCGACGACGCGTATCGCATGGCCGGACCGCACGCGCACGGCTACTTCCTCGCGCCGCTCCTCGACGTCAGCGACGGCAGGCCGTCGTACGTCTGGGCCGCGGGCGCTCTGGTGTCGAACGCCGACGACCTCGCGCGGTTCTTCCGAGCGCTGCTTGGCGGACGCCTCGTCCGGGCAGATCTGCTGAAGGCGATGGAGACGCCGGTCGGCCGGACCTCCGAGTTCGCGTACGGGCTCGGCCTCGAGAAGATGCCCGGCCCGTGCGGTGTCCTCTGGGGCCATACCGGCGGCAGCCCGGGTTACGTGGCGGATGCACTCAACAGCAAGGACGGGAGACGTCAGGTCGTCGTCCTCGTCAATGCCACGGCGTCGCTTTCCCGGAGCACGAAGCACTTCCGCTCGTTCGCGTTGCCCGGCCGCGCGCTGCCGGCGTACGATCGGCTCGTCCGGGCGGCGTACTGCGGGTAGCGCGGGACCTAGAGCAGCGCCTCGATCCGGCTCCCCGAGAGCTCCGACTTCGGGATGAAGCCACGCGCGCTGCTGCCGCGGATCAGCGACGCGAAGTCGGTGTGCTCGCGGCTGGACGTGAGGACGACCGCCGGCGCCGGGTCGAGCTGCGCGAGCCGCTCGGCGACCTCGAAGCCGTCGAAGTCCGGCAGGCCGACGTCCAGCAGCACCACCTCCGGGGCGAGGTCGCGCGCGCAACGCAGGGCCCGCACGCCGCTGTCCGCTTCGCCGACGATCTCGAAGCCCTCCGAGGCGAGGAGCTGGGCCGCCGAAGCGCGGAATCCGGCATGGTCGTCGACGATCAGGAGCCGGCGCACCGCGGCATCCTGACACGCCGTACGCGGCCGATCGTGTTGAATCGCCGCGTGAGCTTCGCCGTTCTGAATCCGGCCACCGAGGAGACGATCGCGGAGCTCGACCAGGCCGGAGTCGAGGAGACGGACGCGGCGGTCGCGCGCGCCAAAGAGGCGTTCCCGGCCTGGCGCGCGGTGGCGCCGGCTGATCGGGCGAGGCTGCTGCGGCGGCTCGCGACGCTCGTCGAGGAGCATGGAGAGGAGCTCGCGGGGATCGAGTCCCGCAACGTCGGCAAGCCGATCGGCGGCGCGCGCGCCGAGGTCGCGATGGTCGCCGCCGTGTTCCACTTCTACGCCGGGGCGGTCGAGAAGCAGTACGGCGAGACGATTCCCGTCGGGGGCGGCATCGACATGACCTTCCGCGAGCCGCTCGGCGTCGTCGGGTTGATCGTCCCGTGGAACTTCCCGCTCAACATCGCGAGCTGGAAGCTTGGACCCGCGCTCGCCTGCGCGAACACGGTCGTGCTCAAGCCGGCCGAGTTGACGCCGCTCTCGGCGCTACGGCTTGAGGAGCTCATCCTCGAGGCCGGGATCCCGGAGGGCGTCGTCAACGTGCTCGCCGGGCCGGGCCGCGTCGTCGGACAGCGGCTCGTCGAGCATCCGGACGTTGCGAAGATCGGCTTCACCGGCTCGACCGAGGTCGGCCGGAGCGTCATGGCCGGCGCCGCCGCGACGATCAAGCGCGTCACGCTCGAGCTCGGCGGCAAGTCCGCGAACGTCGTCTTCGCCGACGCCGACCTCGAGAAAGCTGCGGCCGCCGCGCCGTACGCCGTGTTCGACAACGCCGGCCAGGACTGCTGCGCGCGCTCGCGCATCCTGGTCCAGAAATCCGTCCACGACGAATTTCTGGACTACCTGGTGGAGGCGACACGTCGCGTCAAGGTCGGCGATCCACAGCTCGAAGAGACGGAGATGGGTCCGCTCATCAGCGCGGCGCACCGCGAGACCGTCGCGAGCTTCGTCGACGGCGAGCCGCTCTTCCGCGGCGACGTTCCCGAGGGCCGGGGCTTCTGGTACCCATGCACGATCATCGAGGCCTCGAACGACGACCGGATCGCGCGCGAAGAGGTCTTCGGCCCGGTCGCCGCGGTGATCCCGTTCGACGACGAGGCGGAGGCGATCCGGATCGCGAACGACACGCCGTACGGTCTCTCCGGATCGATCTGGACGCGCGACGGCGCCCGCGCGCTGCGCGTAACGCGCGCGCTCGAGACTGGCGTCCTCTCGATCAACTCGAACAGCTCGGTGCGGCCGACGACGCCGTTCGGCGGCTTCAAGCAGTCCGGCTTCGGCCGCGAGCTCGGCATGCACGGGCTGGCCGGCTACTCGGAAGTGAAGAACGTCTACTACGCAACGGAGGACTGATGGGTAGGTTGGACGGCAAAGTTTGCGTGATCACGGGCGCCGGCGGCGGGATGGGCCGCGAGGCGGCGATCCTCTTCACGGGTGAGGGCGCGAAGGTCTGCGCTGCTGATGTCGACGGGGCCGCGGCGGAGGAGACCGTCGGCCTCTGCTCCGGCGACGCGTTCGCGTTCACCGTCGACGTCGCGAACGAGGGGCAGGTGCAGGCGATGATGGACGCGACGGCCGAGCGGTACGGCGGCATCGACGTCCTCTACAACAACGCCGGCATCTCACCGGACGACGACGCGTCGATCCTCGACACGAACGTCGAGGCGTGGCAGCGGGTCCAGGACGTGAACACGAAGGGCGTCTTCCTCTGCTGCAAGCATGGTATCCCGCACCTGCAGCGACGCGGCGGAGGCTCGGTGATCAACGTCGCGTCGTTCGTCGCGATCCTCGGCGCAGCGACGTCGCAGATCTCCTACGCGGCGTCCAAGGGCGCGGTGCTCTCGATGAGCCGCGAGCTCGCGGTGCAGTTCGCACGCGACCGGATCCGCGTGAACGCACTCTGCCCGGGGCCGGTCGAGACGCCGCTCCTCCTGAACATCTTCGGCGGCGACCCGGCGGCGCTCGAGCGGCGGCGGATCCACTGGCCGATGGGCCGCCTCGCGAAGCCGCGTGAGATCGTCATGGGCGCCCTCTTCCTCGCGAGCGACGAGTCGTCCTACGTGAACGGCTCGACGTTCCTCGTCGACGGTGGCCTGACCGCCGCGTACGTGACGCCCGAGTAAGAGGCCGGGTTAGGGCGACAGGCGCCGGGGATACGCGGCGCCGGTTGCAGCCGGGCGGCTCGCGAACGGACCGCGGTAGACGACCCAGTAACCGGGTATGAGACCGGGATAATCGTCGGAGCGGAGGACGTCGGCGCCGAGCCTTCGCGCCGCGGCGCGGGCCGAGTCGCCGGAGGGATCGGAGGCGAGCACGAGGATCCAGCCGCTGAGCCGAGCGGGCGCGGGCGGCGCTGCCGTGCCGGCCGCCGTCGTCGTCTTGGCGCCGGCGACGCGGAACCACGTCGACGGCAGGCCGAGCTCCGACTGGAACGTCCTGCCCGCGATCGACGTCGTCCCGCCGCGCCAGCGTACCCAGACCTCTGCGACGCGGCCCGAGGCGTTGCTCTGAAGCTCGATCCGCTGTACGCCCGGGAGATGGAGGAGCTGTCCTAAGCGCGGCCGCGTGAAGGTGAGGCGCCACGCATGGTGCGGCGAGAGGCCGTCGTACGGATCGGCGACCGAGACGAGGTACGGCACGCGCGGCGCCCACGGCAGGACGTCGATCGCCGCCGCAGTCCGCCCACCCGATGTCGAGAAGTAGTACGTCAGCGCCGGCCGTCCCGCGTACGTGAGCACCTGGCCCGCCGTCGCGCCGATCGCCGCGTTCGTCGCGTCGGACTCGGCGCGGATTCCGCCGTAAACCTGGTCGCGGGTGTCCGCGAAGAGGTCGAACGGCCGGCCGCGCTTCAGCGTCGCGAGTGCGTAGGAGCGGGCGGCGACTGCCTGCGTCTTCAGCGCCTCCGGGTTCCAGCGGTGCGGCATCTCCCACGGGACGACGCCGCGGAGATAGCGCTCGAGCGGCAGGACGTTGACGACCGTGCCGCCATGCAGGACGAGCCGCCCGCGGTAGCCGGCGCCGTCGAGCGAGAGCGGCGCTGCGCCGGGGATCACGGTGAGCCGGCCGTGGAGCGGGTGGCGTCCGGCGCCCAGGGTCCGCGTCCGGCCGCGCGCGTCGCGGACGCGGAACGGCGCCTTCGAGCCGACGACGACGGTCCGCCTGCCCTCCGCGATCAGTACGCGCACGTCGATTCCCGGCTCCCGCCGCAGCTCCGTTCCCGGGTAGTAGTGCCCGAGAATCCGCCGGTAGCTCCAGCCGTGCTCGGCGAATCCGCGCGCGCCCCACTGGCTCATCCCGACCCCGTGGCCCCAGCCGCGCCCGGCGATCGTGACCGGGCCGGCAAGCGCGTTTGCAGGCCAGAGGGCCGCGCAGCAGCCGATGAGCGGCGCAACATTCCGCACGAGCCAGAGAGGCTAGCGCACCGAATCGGTGCTACGGTTCGCTGGTAATCAGAGCGCGGTTCGATGGCACTTTCGCCTTCCCACCCGTTCGTTCACGTTGGGTAGGAGGTGAAATAGTTATGGCAACAGGAACCGTGAAGTGGTTCAACGACGCCAAGGGGTACGGCTTCATCGCCCCGGAGGACGGCGGCAAGGATCTCTTTGTCCACCACACCGCGATCGCCGGCGATGGCTTCCGCTCGCTCGTCGAAGGTGCGAAGGTGGAGTACGAGGCCGCCGAGGGGCAGAAGGGCCCGGAGGCGAAGAACGTCGTGCAGATCGCCTAGTCAAGGAGGCGACATCTCCACCAAGGAAGAGAAGATCGAAGTCGAAGGCACGGTCGTCGAGGCGTTCCGCAGCGGTATGTATCGGATCGCCCTCGACAACGGGCACGAGACGCTCGGCTACACGTCGGGAAAGATGCGGCGCTACCGCATCAGGATTCTTCCCGGCGATCGGATCAAGGTCGAGCTCTCACCGTACGACCTGTCGCGCGGCCGGATCGTCTACCGCGAGCGCTAGCGGCTAGACCGAGGCGAGAGCCCGGTCGAGCCGCTGGCGGCCGCCCAGCACCGGCGCGTAGAGATCGCCCTCGCGGCGTGCCCGCTCGAGGACGACGTCCATCGTGAAGTGCCGCGGGTCGAGTTCGTCGCCGACCTCGTCCCAGCGGAGCGGCGCGGCCACGGGAGCGTGGGGGAGCGGCCGCACTGAATACGGGGCCACGATCTGCTGTCCGTGGCCGTTCACCTTCGTGTCGAGGAAGACGCCGCGGCGCCGTTCTCTGTCGCGCTCCAGGGTGATCAGACCCTTGGAGGTGTCGCGGAGCGCGCCGGCGATCACCTCGGCGAACCAGCGCGCGTCGGCGTGCGTATGGCGGCGCTCGATCGGGACGCGCACGTGCATCCCCTCGCCGCCGGTCGTCATCGGGTACGAGCGGAGGCCCACTGCCGCGAGCGCGTCGCGACTGAGCAGCGCTGCCCGGGCGACGTCGCGGAAGTCGACGCCCGCGGGATCGAGGTCGAAGAGCACGAAGTCAGGGCGGTCGGGCGCGTCGACGCGCGAGGGCCAGACGTGCAGGTCGACGACGCCGAAGTCGACCATCCACGACAGCGACTCGACGTCGTTGACGAGCGGGTAGCGGACGAGCTCGCCGCCGCGCGACTTCGCCGGCTGGGGCGAGACGGGAATCCATTCCGGCAGCTCGGGCGGCGCGTCCTTGATCCAGCGAAACGGCCCGCGTGGGACCGTGTAGTGCTGCTTGATCGTGAACGGCCGGTCGCGCAGGTGCGCCAGCAGCACAGGCGCGATCTCGCGGTAGTAATCCGCAAGGTCGCCCTTCGTCAGCGCCTCCTCGCGCCAGTAGACCCGGTCAGCGTGCGAGATCTCCACGCCGGCCGTGTTCCCCACCCGGACATGGCCGCAACGGCCACGACGGGGCCAGCCCCTGTCGTGTCCCGTTTGGACTAGTCGATCTTGGCCGCTACGTGCTTCAGTTGCGTGTACTCCTCCATGGAGTAGATGGACATGTCCTTGCCGTAGCCGGACTGCTTGTAGCCGCCGTGCGGGAGCTCGCTCGAGATCGGGAGCAGGTGGTCGTTGATCCACACCGTTCCGAACTGGAGCTTCCGCGCGGCGTTGAGCGCCCGGCCGACGTCGCGCGTCCACACCGATGCGGCGAGGCCGTACTTGACGTCGTTCGCCCAGCGGATCGCCTCGTCGTCGTCCGCGAACTTCTGCACCGTGACGACGGGCCCGAAGACCTCCTTCTGGACGATCTCGTCGTCCTGCTTCACGTCGGTGACGATCGTCGGCTGGACGAAGAAGCCGCGGTCGCCGTTCCTCATTCCTAGAGCACCGCCGGTGAGGACGGTCGCACCCTTGGCGCGCTCGAGGAAGCCGAGGATGCGCTCCTGCTGCGACTGCGAGATCACGGAGCCCATCTCGATCTCGTCGCTTTCCATCGGGTCGCCGACCTTCAGCGACTCGACCTGCGGCACGAGCGCCTCGAGCAGCGCGTCGTAGATCTTCGGGCCGGCGATGACGCGCGAGCCGGCGGTGCAGTCCTGTCCCGAGTTCCAGTAGCCCGCGAGCCGGATTCCAGCCGCGACCGCCTCCGGGTCGGCGTCGTCGAAGACGACCATCGGCGCCTTGCCGCCGAGCTCGAGGTGGACGCGCTTCAGCGTGTCCGCCGCCGCGCGGGCGATCGCCTTCCCCGTCTCGACGTCGCCTGTCAGCGAGACGAGCCGCACCGACGGATGCGTGACGATTCGCTCGCCGGCGGGAACGCCGTCGCCGGTGACGACGTTCAGGACGCCCGGCGGGATGACGTCCTCGGCGAGCTGCACGAAGCGCAGCAGCGAGAGCGGCGTCTGCTCCGCCGGCTTGAGGATCTGGACGTTCCCCGCGGCCAGCGCAGGGCCGATCTTCCAGACCGCCATCATCAGCGGGTAGTTCCAGGGGCAGATGCCGCCGACGATCCCGAGCGGCTCGCGCCGGAGCATCGACGTGTAGCCCTTGATGTACTCACCCGCCGACTTGCCCTCGAGGATCCGGGCCGCGCCGGCGAAGAAGCGGAGGTTGTCCGCCGAGAACGGCATCTCGTCGCGTGAGGCCATCAGGGGCTTGCCGACGTTGACCGACTCGAGCTGCGCGAGCTCCTCTGCGTTCTGCTCGAGCACGTCGGCGAGCTTGTGGATGAGCTCCGAGCGCTCTTTCGGCGTCGCCTCGAGCCAGTCCGGCAGCGCCTGCTCGGCGGCCTCGACGGCCCGGTCGACGTCGGCGGCGGTCGCGCGCGGCACCTCGGCGATCGTCTCGCCGGTGGCCGGGTTGATCACCTCCATCGTCCCGCCCTCGGCCTCCACCCACTTGCCGCCGACGAAATTTTTGAACTGCTGAACGGTGGTGCTCATCGAACCCTCCTAGACCGTCGTTACTGCTGCCGTACGTCGTAGCACACCAGTGTCGCGCATCAGCCGCTGGGCCAGCGCCACTGGGATCACCGTGAAGAGGATGATCACGAACGCGACCGCGTTGACGACCGGGAGCTGCTGGCCGAGTCGAATGTAGCCGAGGATCAGCAGCGGCAGCGTGTTCTGCGCCCCGGCCGTGAAGTACGTCACGACAACCTCGTCGAACGAGAGTGCGAACGCAAGCAGTCCGCCGGCGACCAGAGCCGTCGAGAGGACGGGCCAGGTCACGAACCGGAACGTCTGCCAGCCGTCGGCGCCGAGATCCATCGACGCCTCGATCAGCGACGCCTGCGTCCGCCGCAGCCGCGCGAGGACGTTGTTGTAGACGATCACGACGCAGAACGTCGCGTGTCCGATCACGATCGTCCACAGCGACAGGTTGATGTGGTTGAACGTGAAGAACGAGTTGAGCGCCATCCCGGTGATGATCCCGGGCAGGGCGATCGGCAGCACGAGCAGAAACGAGACCGACTCCCGGCCGAAGAAGCGGAAGCGCGCGATGGCGAACGCCGCCGCCGAGCCGAGCACGAGCGCGACGCCGGTCGCGAG
Organism: Actinomycetota bacterium; assembly: GCA_005884575.1. Taxonomy (GTDB): domain Bacteria; phylum Actinomycetota; class Thermoleophilia; order Gaiellales; family Gaiellaceae; genus AC-16. The sequence continues at coordinate 39,510 of VAWW01000035.1, read as the reverse complement.
GAGGCCCGCGCGCACCGAGAGCCAGATCGCGTCGCGCACCTCGCCGCTCCGCCATGCGACCCCGAACCAGTGCGTGGTGAAGCCCGTGATCGGCCAGCTCTGCACGTTCGACTTGTTGAACGCGTAGACCATGATCAGCGCGAGCGGGATCCAGAGGAAGAGGATCACGAGCGCGACCCACGCGCCGAGCGCCCAGCGGGTGCGACGGGATTCCATCTACATCGCCTCGAAGGCGCCGAGGCGGCGCGCGATCAGCAGGTAGACGGCCATGACCGCGAGCGGCACGGTCGCGAAGGCCGCGGCGAAAGGGACGTTGTTCGAGACGCCGACGCTCGAGTAGACGACGTTGCCGATGAACTGCGAGCTCGAGCCCCCCGCGAGCAGCGGTGTCACGTAGTCGCCGAGCGTGAGCGAGAACGTGAAGATCGAGCCCGCAACGAGCCCCGGCAGCGCCAGCGGGAGCACGATCTTGCGCAGCGTCAGGAAACCGCGCGCCCCGAGGTCGCGCGAGGCCTCCAGCAGCGAGTCCGGGATCCGCTCCAGCGCGCCGTAGACCGGCAGGATCATGAACGGCAGCCAGACATACGAGAAGACGATCCAGACCGCTACGTTCGTGTACGCGATGTGCGCATCCGGGAGCCCGACCTTGCCGAGCGCCCAGTTCAGCACCCCGTCCTGGTTGAGGATCAGCCGCCAGACGTAGACGCGCACGAGGTAGCTCGACCAGAGCGGCAGCAGCACGAGCACGAAGAGCAGCGCGCGCCGGCGCGGCCCCGCCACGCGCGCCATGAAGTACGCGAACGGGAACGCGAGCACGGCGTCCGTCACCGTCACCGCGGCGGCGATGCCGATCGTCCGCAGCGCGATCGTCCGGTATGCGCTCTCGTCCCAGAGCGTGCGGAAATTGTCGACGTTCCAGATGTGGACGATCTCGGTCGTGAACGCGTCGACCGACCAGAACGCCGAGACGAGCAGCGCGACGAGCGACGCGAGATAGACGAGCCCGAACGCGAACAGCGGCGGCGCGAGCAGCAGCACCGCCTTCGCCCAGCGGTGCCGCCAGAAGAAGGAGGAGACACGAAGGCGGGCGCTCCGCAGGGGAGCGCCCGCCCGCCGAGGGCTCAGCCCTTGAGCTGAGTCCAGGCCTGCTGCCACTTCGTGTAGTCCATGCAGTCCTTCTTGCCGTTACCGCAGTCGGCAACGGGGGTCTTCCAGAACCTGATCGAGTTGAAGTAGGCCGTCGGCGCGTTCGCGTGGTACTGGGCACACGTGCCCTTCGAGAGCTTGTCCATCCACGCGCAGGCCTTCAGATTCGCCGGCGTCTCGCCGAACGAGATCGCCTGCTGCGCCTGCACCTTCGGCGTCGAGACCCACTGCATCCACTTGTACGCGCAGTTCGGGTGCTTCGCCTTCGCGGACAGCATCCAGGTGTCGGCCCAGCCGGTCGCGCCCTCCTTAGGGATCACGTCGGCGACCGGCACCTTCGCCGCCTTGAGCGTGTTCGTCTGGTACGGCCAGGACGCGCCGATCACCGCGTCGCCGTTCTTGAACAGGTCGATCTCGTCGGACGCGAGCGCCCAATACTTCTTGATCAGCGGCTTCTGTTTCTTCAGCAGCGCGACCGCGGCGGCGAACTGCTTCTCGTTCAGCTCATACGGGTCCTTGATCCCGAGCCCGGCCTGCGCCTTCGAGAGGTAGAGGGCCGCGTCCGCGATCTGGATCGGGTTGTCCGGAACCGTGACCTTGCCCTTGTACTTCGCGTCGTAGATCGCGGCCCAGCTCGTCGGCTTCGACTTCACCTTCGCGGTGTTGTAGAGGAGCGTGTTCGGCCCCCACTGCAGCGAGATCCCGTAATGCTTGCCGCCGACCGTGTTGTGCGGCGGCGATTTCAGCGCCGGGATGAAGTTCTTGTAATCGGGAATCAGCGCGGGGTTGACAGGCTGGACGTCCTTCCCGTAGATCAGGCGGAGGCTGGCGTCGCCGGACGCGGAGACCATGTCGTACTGGCTGCCGCCGCCGGACCGCATCAGCGTCACCATCTCGTCCGACGAGCCGGCGTACTTGGCGTGCACCGTGCAGCCCGTCGACTTCTGGAACGGCTTCACCCACTGCGGCTGCGTGTAGCCCTCCCACGCGATCAGGTTCAGCTGTCCTTCGCCCTTGCCGATCGACGTCGGCAACCCCTGGCCGCTCCCGACGCCGGCCGCAGGCACGCACAGCGCCGCGGTCACCGCCGCGGCGAGTACGCGTGTCCTTCGAATCCCTCTCACGACTCGTTTCCCTCCTTGATCTCGTACGTGTGCTCCGGCCGCCATTCGAGCCGGACGCGCTTGCCACGCGCCTCGAGCGCCTCCTGCGAGGACGTCTCGAGGTTCTGCCGGACGACGACGAGCTCGCCGCCCGAGTCGAGCTCGACGATGTAGCGAGTGACCATCCCGACGTAGACGACGTCGCGGATCCGCCCCCGCTCGCCGGGGCCGTTCTCGTCGTTGACGCGGATCTTCTCCGGGCGGACGGTGAAGCGGCGGCCGTCGCGCTCGAGCACGTTCGAGACGCCGACGAAGCCGGCGACGAACTCCGTGGCGGGATGCTCGTAGACCTCGGCCGGCGTGCCGACCTGCTCGATGCGCCCGTCGTTGAAGACCGCGAGGCGGTCGCTCATCGTCAGCGCCTCCTCCTGGTCGTGCGTGACGTAGATGAACGTCATGCCGACGTCGCTCATCTCGCGCTGGATCCGCTTCAGCTCGATCTGCATCTCCTGGCGCAGCTTCAGGTCGAGCGCGCCGAGCGGCTCGTCCAGCAGGAGCACGGCCGGGCTGTTCACGAGCGCGCGCGCGAGCGCAACGCGCTGCCGCTGGCCGCCCGAGAGCTGCACCGGTCGCCGTGAGCCCAGCCCGGGCAGGCGCACCATCTTCAGCGCCTCCTCGACCTTCGAGCGGCGAACGCGGCGCGGCACGCCCTTGACCCGCAGCCCGTACTCGACGTTCTCCGCGACGGTCATGTGCGGGAAGAGCGCGTAGTCCTGGAAGACGGTGTTGACGTCGCGCAGATACGGCGGGACGCGCGTCAGGTCCTTGCCGTCGAGCTCGATCCGTCCTTCGTCCGGCTGCTCGAACCCCGCGATCAGCCGCAGCGTCGTCGTCTTGCCCGAGCCGGACGGGCCGAGCATCGTGAAGAACTCTCCCGGCGCGATCTCGAGGTCGACGCCGTCGACCGCGCGGACGTCTCCGTAGTGCCGGCGCACACCCGAGAGCCGAACCGCCGGCTGGGTGGCTGTGCTGTTAAGCGCCCGCGTCTCGCCCTGCAGTTGCAGCGCCAAGGGCCTCCTCCAGCAGGTCCAGGCCGCGCTCGAGCTCGTCGTCGGTCGCAGCGAGCGGCGGGAGCAGGCGGATCACGTTGCCGTAGATCCCGCAGGAGAGCATGATCAGCCCTCGGCCGAGCGCCTCCACGGTGACGGCGCGTGCCAGGTCGGGCTCGGGATCGACGAACTCGAGGGCGAGCATGGCGCCGAGCCCGCGCACCTCGCCGACCGCCGGGAAGCGGCCCGCGAGCTCGTCGAGCCGGCCGCGCAGAAGGGCCGCGACCTGCTCGGCCCGTGCGCGAAACCCGTCCGAGCCGACCTCGTCGAGCACGACGCAGGCCGCCGCACACGCGAGCGGGTTCCCGCCGAACGTCCCGCCGAGCCCGCCCGGCGGAACCGCGTCCACGAGCTCGGCCTTCCCCGTCACGCCGGCGAGCGGCAGCCCGCCGCCGATCGACTTCCCGGAGACGAGCAGGTCCGGCTCGACGCCGTAGTGCTCGATCCCCCAGACCGTGCCGGTGCGACCGGTCCCGGACTGCACCTCGTCGTCGACGTAGAGGATTCCGTGCCGCTCGCAGAGCTCCTTCAGCCGCGGCACGTAGTCGTCGGGCATCGGGATGAAGCCGCCCTCGCCCTGCACCGGCTCGAGCACGACGCACGCGACCGACTGCGGGTCGACGTCCTGCTTGAACAGGAGCTCGAGCCCGCGCAGCGCGTCGTCGGACGAGACGCCGCGGTACGGATACGGGCCCGGCGCGCGGTAGACGTCCGGCGCGAACGGGCCGAAGCCCTGCTTGTACGGCACGACCTTCGACGTCATCGCCATCGTCAGGTTCGTCCGGCCGTGGAATGCGTGGTCGAAGACGACGACGCCGCTGCGGCCGGTCGCGACGCGCGCGATCTTGACCGCGTTCTCGACCGCTTCCGCGCCCGAGTTGACGAGCAGGCTCTTCGTCGGCGAGGAGCCGGGCCACAGCTCCGAGAGCCGGCGGCAGACCTCCACGTACGGCTCGTACGTCCCGACCATGAAGCACTGGTGTAGGTAGCGGTCGGCCTGCTCGTGGATCGCGCGGACGACGCCGGCGGGCCGGTGGCCGAGGTTCTGGCAGGCGATGCCGCCGCCGAAGTCGAGGTACTCGCGCCCGTCCGCGTCCCAGATCGTCGCGCCCTCGGCCCGGTCGACGACGAGCCGCGGCGTGGAGACGCCGCGCGCGACGTACCGCTGGCGGGCCTGCGTGACGCGGTCGGACGCCGCCGGGTGCTCGACACGCATAGCCAGCGCAATTATCCACTAACGTCGCCGCATGCGTGCGCTCTCCGAGCGGTTCAGGCCCTACGAATGGGCCCTCTCGACCGCTGAGATCGCACGGCTGGCCGGGATCGCACCCGAGCAGGTGCTGCGGTTCGACGGGAACACGCCGCCGCATCCGCGGCCGACGTCGAACGTTGCCGCGGTCGAGCGCGCGCTCGCCCGCGTGAACACGTACGCACACGGCGGCTTCCCGGAGCTGCTCGAGGCGATCGCGGACTACGCGGGCGTCGGGACGGAGAACATCGTGCTCGGTGCCGGCGCGGACGACCTGATCATGCTCGTCGCGCGCTCGTTCGCGGGCCCGGGCGACGTCGTCTCCGTGCGGGACGAGCCGACGTATCCGGTCTACCGCGTCTCGAGCTGGATCGCGGGCGCGGAGGTCGGCGACGACGACCCGGTGCTGACCTTCGTCTGCCGGCCGCACAATCCAACGGGAGCGCTCGTGCCGCTTCCCGACGCGCGGCCGCTCGCGGTCGACGAGGCCTACTTCGAGTACACGGGCGGCAAGACCGCGGCCGGCCTGCTCGATGACGGCGTGATCGTGATCCGGACGTTCTCGAAGGCCTTCGGACTCGCCGGCGCGCGGATCGGCTACGCGCTCGCCGCGGTCGACACCGCGGCCGAGCTGAACGAGCGGCAAGCGCCCGCGCCGATCTCGAGCATCTCCGCGGCCCTCGCGCTCGCGGGCCTCGCCGATCCACCCGACGTGAGCGAGACCCTGGAGGAACGCGACCGCCTCGCCGCAGGCCTGCGCGGGCTCGACCTCGAGCCGGCGTCGTCGTGGGCGAACTTCGTCTACGTCCCGGTGGCGGAAGCCGGAGCGCTCACCGACGCGCTGCTTCGCAAGGGCCTGGCCGTTCGCGGCTCCGCCGAGGGAATCCGGATTACGCCGCGGGAAGCCGCCGACGACGACGTGCTGCTGCGCCGCGTGGCCGAAGCTCTGGGGCGCTAGCTGCCCGGGCGCGAGTCGACCGCTGCGGGGCAGCGCCAGTACTCGAAGGCGCCGCTGAAGCCCGTCGACGTGCACGACTTGGACGAGAGATCGGGCCGGCCGGCGAGCTTGCCGCCGCGGCACGCGTCGAGCTGGGTCCCGTCGACCGCGGTCTGAACGACCCGGCACGACCCAGAGAGGCCGATCTGGCGCGTCAGCCGGCCGTCCTTGATCCCGACCATCACGGCGAAGATGAGTAGGGCGGCTATCACGATCCTGATCAGCATGGCTCTCCCGACGGGGCCTGCCGCAGAGGCCGATTCGAGGACGTCCTCACTATCGCCCGCTGCGGAGGGTCGCTCAATCACTCGAACGGGGAACGCGGCGGGGAAGATCGGCGCGGCCGCGGGCGTCCTGTGCCCATTAGGTCAAGCGGGGGTCAGTGATGGAGGAAATCATGCAGGGCAAGATCAAGAGGTTCCGGTGGGTCGCGATCGTGGGGCTTGCGCTCCTCGTCGTCCCCGTCGCCCAGGCTCTGACCTCGCAGGAGCCGGCGCAGTCGATGCACGGCTCGTACGCGACCGGCACGACGTTCCCGAACGGGACGACGGGCGGCTATCCGTTCGCCACCTCGACGGCGACGCGCGAGGCCGCGGCTGCGCAGCCGGCCGTCACGGGCATCCAGGTGCACTATCCGTTCGCGAACGAGAACACGGCGGCCTTCACGGCGGCCGAGCAGAAGACGAACGCATCGCCGGCGCCGGTCAGCGAGAACTCGCCGGTCGAGCAGCGGCTGCAGACCCAGTCTCCTTCGCCTACCCCGGTCAGCGAGAACTCACCGGTCGAGCAGCGGCTCAACCCGTCGTCGCCGGTGTCGGCGGCGTCGTCCGGGCATAGCTTCGACTACGGCGATGCCGGGATCGGCGCGGGCCTGGCGGCTCTGCTGACGTCGATGCTGGCGCTGGGCGCTGCGACCCGGATTTCGCGCAGGCGCGTCGCGCACGGATAGCCGTCAGTTCGCACGCAGGCGAGTGAGCGAGCCTTCGGGCCCGCTCACTCGCGCCTCGCACACAGCTTGCGGCAACCCCGAAGAGGTGAGCGGGCCTTAGGGCCCGCTTACTCGTTGTCCAGGCGTGCACGCCAGGCATCGGCGGCGGCACGGCCCTCGGGACTCGCGAGGAAGTGCTCGAGCGGGACGTGGAGGAACGCCGCGCGCGCCTCTGCGAGCCGCTCGTCCCCGTCGGTCAGCGCCGCCCGCACCCGGATCCGCCGCGCGTGGCTCGACTCGATCTCCGCCCGGACGAGCAGCTCGGTGTTGATCGGCACCGGCCGCCGGAAGCGGACGAAGATCCGCACCGTCACGGTCGGGAAGCGGTACCACGTCGCGAGCAGCCCGCACGCCTCGTCGAGCGCCGCCGCCACGGGGCCGCCGTGCACGAGCCCGGGCGCGCCCTGGTGCCGCTCGTCGAAGTGGAAGTACGTCTCGTACTCCTCGAGGCCCTCCTGCTCGGGGAGCGCGAGCCGGAGGCCGATTGGGTTGTCGCCGCAGCCCCAGCACGCGGGATCGTGGTGCGGGGGAACTTCGCCGCTCATTCGTCCCAGACGTTCTCGAACGTGCCGAAGCGCAGCTCCTGCTCGTAGTTGTGCGCGGTGTCGTCGACGCGTCGCATGTACTCGTCGCGGTGCTCGGCGACGAACGTGTTGTACGTCTCGGCGGACTCCCAGCGGTCGATCACGAGATAGCGCCCGGGAACTTCGACGTCGCGCAGCAGCTCCGTGCCGATGTAGCCCTTCCCGGGGCGGAAGAACTCCGCCCACTCGCCGTTCGGGCCGTAGACGCGCTCGAACTCCTCCGGCACGCGCGCCTCGTACGAGAACACGAGCGCGATCACGCCGCGCAGACTAACCTCCCGCGGGATGAGCGCCGAGGAAGCGGTCACTCAGGCGGAACCGTCGAGGCATGCGGGCGTCCTGCGGTTCTACGAGCTCGCGAAGCGCGCTGAGTGGCAGGTCAGGGATCTGCCGTGGGGCGAGCTGCCGCCGGTGCCGGAAGGGAAGGGCTCGCCGGAGCGCCAGGCGCGCCGGCGCGACGTCTGGCGCTCGGTGATCATGCAGCAGCTCCAGGCGGATATCCTCGCGTGCGAGATGTCGGCGCAGCTGCTGAACACCGCGCCCGATCCTGAGGCGAAGCTCTACTACACGACGATGGTGCAGGACGAGTCGCGCCATACCGAGGCGTGGCTGAAGCTGATCGCGCAGGTCGGCGGCGAGGGGGAGCGGGACCCGCATCTCGACAGGCTCGGCCACATGTTCCTCGAGGCGGACACGCTCGAGGAGAAGGTCTTCCTGATGCAGGTCTTCTTCGAGCGGCTGATCATCCCGCGCTTCCGGCTGATCGCCCGCTCGTCGCGCGGCACGATCCTCGAGGACATCTGCAACCGGCTCGCCGTCGACGACGGCATTCACCACGGCGCCGGGATGGCGTACGAGCGCGTGCTGCTCGAGGGCGCGTCGCAGAGAGTCAAGGACACGCTGATCGAGGCGGCCAACCGGATGCTCCCCGAGTTCGCGGCGCATGCCCTCTGGCGGCCGAAGGCGCGCGAGATGATCGGCCACCTGATGGAGGCGAAGGACCGGGAGCGGCTGAAGACCGAGCTCGACCATGGCGTCCGCCTGGCCAACTCGCTCGGCCTCGACGTCTCCGAGGTCCAGCTTCCGTACTGACCTGTAACGCTCGGCCTCGTCGCGACACAGATGAGGTGAGATGCAGCGATCGGCGGAGCAGCGGTTCGACGAGATCTACCGGAGGCACGCCCGAGCCGTCACGGCGTACGCGCGGCGACGCGCACCCGCCTCGACGGTCGACGACGTCGTCGCCGAGACTTTCGCCGTCTGCTGGCGGAAGCTCGACCGTGTTCCCGAGGACGCCCTCCCGTGGCTCTACGCGGTCGCGAGGAAGACCCTTGCCAATCAGCGCCGCAAGCGTGGCCGGGAGGTTCCGCTCGCCGAGCTTCCGGCCGAGCCGGTGCTCGAGCGGGACCCGATGCTCGGGCTCGCGTTCGGCGCGCTGAGCGAGCGCGATCGCGAGGTCCTGCGACTCGTCGCGTGGGAGGGTCTCTCGCTCGCGGAGGCAGCCGTCGTCCTCGGCTGCACGGGCGTCGCGTGCCGCGTGCGGTTCCACCGTGCGAAGCGGCGCCTCCGCGCACGTCTCGACGAGCTCGACGTCCCTGCACGGCCCCGCCTCGACCCGGAAGGAGCGACACGATGAACGATCACAACGTCTGCGCGCGCCTCGCGGCCGCGAACCCCGTCCCGACCGAGGCGCCGCTGCACCTGCCCGCGCCGCTGCCGCTCCGCCGGTTCGCCGTGACGCTCGCGGCCGCCGCGGCGATCGCAATCCCCGCCGCCGCGTTCGGCAACCAAATCGGCGCTCTGCTCGGCCTCTCGAACCAGGGAACGCCGGTCTCGACGAGCTCGCTCTCGCTGAGCCAAGCGACCGGCCTGAACGAGGCGATGCAGGAGCTCGGCTTCCCGTCGACGCTGCAACTGCTCGGAACGCGCGACGGAATCAGCTTCTACGCCGCGCGCCGGCCGGACGGCAACTATTGCTTCGCGATCGAGTCGGATTCCGGGCGGGGCGTCAGTTGCGATGTCATGGGGAGGTTCCCTTCGGCTGCCGACCCGGTCTTCGTCTTTCCGCCCCTCCGCCATTTCGCGGGATACGCGGCGGACGGCGTCGCAACCGTCGCAGGCCTCGATCGCTCGGGACAGGCCGTCATCTCGGCGCCGGTCTCGGAGAACCTCTTCGCGGCGCAGGGCGCGACGGACGGCGTCGTCTCGCTCGAAGCCCTCGACGCGGAGGACCATGTGATCTGGACCTGGCCGTTGCCCGGCCGCTAGCGCAATCCGCCGCGCTCGTGGTGCGCGCGGAAGAAGTTCTCGGAGCCTGCGGTCGCCATCGCCGCGGAGGCGCTGATCTCCAGGGCGAGGGCGACCGCGGCGACGAGCTGCGCGAAGCGGTAGACGTTGCCGGGACCGGCGCAGTCCATCAGCGCCAGCCACTCCCGGGCATACGGGAGCGTCGTGCCGCCGCCGACCGTTCCGACCTCGAGGCCGGGGAAGCGAATCGACACGTGCAGCCCGCCCTCGACGCGGCGGCCGACGCCGTGCGCCATCGAGCTCGTCCCGACCATGCCGAGGTCCTGTCCCGTGGCGGCGAACACCGCGGCGATCGCAGACGCCGGCGTGAATGCGATCGACTGCATCCCGGACGCGACGGCGCCGTGCGTCCCCGCCCACGCGAGGTCGGCGAGATCGTCGGGCGTCGTCCGCAGCACGCGCCGGATCGCCTCGTCCGTCAGCGTCGTTTCGGCGATCACCGTCTTGCCGTGGCCGCTCTGGAAGTACTCGTAGGACGGCTTCTTGTCGCCGCCCATGTTCGCCTCGAGGATCGACCGCTCGATCGCGACGGGCGCGTTCGGCAGCACGTATCCCATGTTCAGCGCGTACGAGTTGCGCGTCATCATGTTCGGCCCGACGGCGTCCCCGGTCGTCCAGCGCCAGAGGACGTGGCACATCGGCCCGACGACGTGCGTCTTCGCCTCGCGCAGACGCGCGAAGCTGGACAGCTCGGCCAGCGGCTTGGCGGCGAGCCATTCCTGCATTGCGGGCAGCTCGCCCTCGATCCACCGCGCCAGCGCGACAGCGTCGCCGGCGTCCTTGCAGACAAAGCAAGATGCTCTGGTGATCCGGTCAGCGATCACAAACGTTCGGAAGCCGCCCGACTCCGCCGCCGCCCGCGCACCGCGCTGAACGGATGCCGTCAGGCCGCCCTCCGTGTGCGCGAGCGGCACCGCGACCTCCTCGGCGGCGCGGCCCGTCTCCATGACCGCACCTGTCTCGTCGAGCTCGTACGCGCCAAGGGAGACCTGCAGCTGCGCCACCGAGACGGGTATCACGGCGACCCCCGTCACCGACTCGGCCGCCTTCACCCACGGGCTCAGATCGACCCCGGCCGCCTCGCCGTTCAGCCCGAGCGCCGCCTGGCGGGCGCGGATCGACTCCGGATCGTTTTTGCGCGGCAGCCGCACGGACCGGACTTTAGTGGGGGTGTAGGACCCGGGTGACCCCGTTATGGTCGGTGGCGTGGATCAGGGGACCGGCTGCGGCTGGCGGGAGTCGCCGCACGAGGACGACGTCGGCGAGCGGGCGGAGACCGCGCCGCTGGAGACCCCGCGGCAGAGCCCCGCCTGCAGGATCGACGGCTTCCCGATCAACTCCTGCGGACGCCGTCCCTCGGGCCGCGGGCAGCCCACGTCGTGCCCGGGAAGGTTCGGCTGAAGCTCCCGCAGCTGACCGGATAAGGTCGCCCGATGCGGGCGACGATCATGGACGGCCGCGCCCTCGCCGCGAAAGTGCAGGCCGAGGTCGCCGGCGACGTCGCCGGGCTGGGCGACGTCGGCCTCGCGACCGTGCTCGTCGGCGACGATCCCGCGTCGCACATCTACATCCGCCGCAAGCACGAGGCGGCGCAGGGGGTGGGAATCCGCTCGGACGACCGGCGGCTCCCTGCAGACATCTCGCAAGAGGAGCTGATCGCGATCGTCGAGGAGCTGAACGACGACGACTCGATCGACGGCATCCTCGTCCAGTCGCCTTTGCCGAAGCATCTCGACGAGGCGAAGACGATCGAGGCGCTGGACCCGGCGAAGGACGTCGACGGGTTCCATCCCACGAACGCCGGCCTGCTCTACCTCGGCCGGCCCGCGCTCGTGCCCGCCACGCCGCTCGGCGTGATGAGGCTGCTCGACGAGTACCGCGTCCAGATCGCCGGGGCGCGGGCCGTCGTGATCGGGCGCTCGAACATCGTCGGGAAGCCGATGGCGCACCTGCTGCTGAAGGCGAATGCGACCGTCTCGATCGCGCACTCGCAGACGGTCGACCTCGGGCGGCTGACGACGGACGCAGACATCGTCGTGGCGGCCGTCGGCGTCGCGCACCTCGTCGCCCCCGACATGATCAAGGCCGGTGCGACCGTCGTCGACGTCGGCATGAACCGCACTGACGCGGGTCTCGTGGGCGACGTAGACCCCGGCGCGGCCGAGCGGGCGGGCCTGATCACCCCGGTTCCAGGCGGTGTGGGGCCGATGACGATCGCGATGCTGCTGGCCAATACGGTCAAGGCCGCCCGGGCGCGCCGTGTTGCGAATCCGGCAGGCTGAGCTACACTCTGGCCGCTTCATGTTGGTCGGCGGCTCGGTGCTCGGGTCGTCGTGTTTAGGCACCTAGGAGGAACGTTGGCTCAGGGCACCGTCAAGTGGTTTTCGAACGAGAAGGGCTACGGGTTACAAGACGCTGACCGAAGGTCAGCGCGTGGAGTTCGAAGTCGTCCAGGGCCCCAAGGGCGCCCAGGCCGCGAACGTCCAGGCTGCCTAGATCCTTTCGGAACCGCACGTCTCGAGGGCCCCGGAAGGGGCCCTCTCTTTTGGAAGGATGAGGCCATGGCGGAGATCGATGAGACAACCGTGCGGCACGTCGCCCACCTTGCGCGGCTGGCGCTGACGGACGACGAGGTCGAGCGGCTGGGCGGCCAGCTGAACGACATCCTCGCCGCCGTCGCGAAGGTGTCCGAGCTCGAGCTCGGCGACGTCGAGCCGACCTCGCACCCGCTCGACCTCGTCAACGTCTGGGCGGACGACGAGCCGCGGCCTTCGCTCCCGCTCGAGGACGTGTTCGCGAACGCGCCGGCGCGGGAGGGCGACTTCTTCCTGGTGCTGCCGGCATGACGGTCGACACGCTCCGGCTGACGGCCGAGGAGGCGGCGCGGATGATCGAGCGGCGCGAGCTCTCCGGCGCCGAGCTCTACGACGCGTACCTCGCGGCGATCGACGAGCGCGACCCGGAGCTGCACTGCTACCTGCACACGATCCGCGACGGCGCCGACGGCGACGGGCTGCCGATCGCGATCGAGGACGTGATCGGCACGCGCGGCATCCCCACGACCGCCGGCTCGCGCATCCTCGAGAACTACGTCCCGGTCTACGACACCACGGTGATCTCGCGCTGCAAGTCGCACGGGCTGCGAATCATCGGCAAGACGAACACGGACGAGTTCGCGATGGGCTCGTCGACAGAGAACTCCGCGTACGGGCCGACGCACAACCCATGGGATCCCTCGCGCGTGCCCGGCGGCTCCGGCGGCGGCTCGGCCGCTGCGGTCACCGCGGGCCTCGCGCCGTGGGCGCTCGGCTCCCGTCGGTTTGCGTCCGACGTACGGCACGGTCTCCCGTTACGGCGTCGTCGCGTTCGCATCGTCGCTCGACCAGGTGGGCCCCGTGGCGCGCACCGTGCGCGACTGCGCGTTCCTCTACTCGGTCATCTCGGGGAAGGACCCGTGCGACTCGACGACCGTCGACGTGCCGCCGGTCGAGCTGCCGGACGGCATCGACCTGAAGGGCGTCCGCATCGGCGTCCCGAAGGAGATGAACGAGACCGAGGGGATCGAGCCCGGGGTGGCGGCGGCGGTGCAGGCGGCGCTCGCGAAGGCCGAGGAGCTCGGCGCCGAGCTCGGCGAGTGCTCGCTGCCGCGGTCGGTCGAGTACGGGATGCCGTGCTACTACCTCGTCGCGCCGGCGGAGGCGTCGTCGAACCTCGCCCGCTACGACGGCGTCCGCTACGGCCTCCGCGTCGAGGGCCGCGACCGGCTCGAGATGTACGAGAAGACGCGCGACGCGGGGTTCGGCGACGAGCCGAAGCGCCGCATCATGCTCGGCACGTACGCGCTGTCGGCCGGCTACTACGAGGCGTACTACGGCCAGGCGCAGAAGGTGCGGACGCTGATCAAGCGCGAGCACGACGAGGTGTTCGAGCGCTTCGACCTGATCGCGTCGCCGACGTCGCCGACGGTTGCATTCGCATTGGGCGCGAAGACCGCCGACCCGATCGCGATGTACCTCAGCGACGTGCTGACGATTCCGAGCTGCATGGCCGGTCTGCCGGGCCTGAACGTCCCGTGCGGGCTCTCCGAGGGTCTGCCCGTCGGGTTGCAGCTGATCGGGCCGCAGCGCTCGGAGAACGTCCTGTTCCGCGTCGGCCACGCGCTCGAGCAGAGCCTCGGCTTCGACCCGGTGCCGGAGCGGCTGCGATGAAGACGATCGTCGATCCTGCCGCCGAGTTCGTGCTCGCCGTCGAGCGCGTCTTCGGCATGTCGCCCCGCATCCTCGACGGCTCGCGCGCCGTGCTCGTCGACGACTGGAAGCTGACGCTCGAGGCGGGGGAGCGCGAGCTGTGGCTCGTGCGCTACCTGCCGCCCGCGCTCGAGGACTGGCGAGCGATGGTCGAGGTCAACGGCGACATCGAGGGCGCGCTGCGGCAGGCGAAGGAGGTCATCGATGGCTGAATGGGAAGCCGTCGTCGGCCTCGAGGTGCACGTCCACCTGAAGACGCGGACGAAGATGTTCTGTCGCTGCGCGCTCGAGTACGGCGCGCACGAGAACACGCGCACGTGCCCCGTCTGCCTCGCGTTTCCGGGCGCGCTGCCCGTGCCGAACGCGAAGGCGATCGAGCACACGATCAAGCTCGGGCTCGCGCTCGAGTGCGAGATCGCGGAGCACGCCGTCTTCGCGCGCAAGAACTACTTCTATCCCGACCTGCCGAAGGGCTATCAGATCAGCCAGTACGAGAAGCCGCTCTGCGGCCGCGGACGCTTCCTGCTGCCGACCGCCGGCGGCGACGAGGAGATCGGGATCGAGCGCGCGCACCTCGAGGAGGACGCGGCGAAGACCGTCCACGCGGGCGGCGAGACCGGCCGGACCATCGGCGCGGAGTACTCGCTCGTCGACTTCAACCGCGGCGGCACGCCGCTGCTCGAGATCGTCTCGCGGCCCGACATCCGCTCGGCCGACCAGGCGCTGCGGTACCTGCGCCTGCTGCGCCAGACGATCGTCGAGCTCGGGATCTCAGACGCCGAGATGGAGAAGGGGACGATGCGCGCCGACGTGAACGTCTCGGTACGCGAGCGCGGCGAGAACGGGTTCCGGCCGCGCTGGGAGCTGAAGAACATGAACTCGTTCACCTTCATCGGACGCGGGATCGAGGCGGCGGTGCGGCAGCAGGTCGCGGCGTACGAGGCGGGGAAGACGCTCGAGCAGTCGACCTACGACTACGACCCCGATCTCGACCGCCTCACGGTGCATCGCTCGAAGGAGGAGGCCGACGACTACCGCTACTTCCCGGAGCCCGACCTCGTCCCGGTCGATCCGCCACGCGAGCTCGTCGAGCGGCTGCGCGGCGAGCTGCCGAAGCTGCCGGCGGCGCGGATCCGCCGCATCGCGAAGGAGTTGAGCGTCGCAGCCGCCGACGAGCTCGTCTCCACCGGCAATGACCACAAGGCGCAGCTGCTCGCCGAGCGCGGCGTCGACTGGCAGACGGCGGCGAATGTCGCGATGAACGAGCCGGACTTCCTCGACGCGAACGCGGCCGCGATCGCGGCAATCGTGAAGGCGCGCGACACGCTCACGCGCGAGGCGTACGACGGCGCGTTCGCCGCCGCGCGGAGCGTCAGCATCGACGCGGCGGAGTACCTCGCGCAGATCGCGGTCAGCGATACCGGCGAGCTCGACCCGGTGATCGAGTCGATTCTCGCCGCGAACCCGCAACAGGTCGAGACCTACCGCGGCGGCAAGGAGGGCGTGCTCGGCTTCTTCGTCGGCCAGGTGATGAAGGAGACCGGCGGCAAGGCCGACCCGAAAGTCGTCAACGAGCTGTTGCGCGAAAAGCTGAAGGCCTAGCCCGCAGGCCTGCGTCGCGGCGCATCAGGTACCCGCCCGTTGCGAGCACCACCGCGGCCATGACGAGCAGCAGCATGCGGTAGTCGACGAGCGTCGACAACGCCGCGCCTACCGCAATCGAGATCGTCTGCGCGAGCGTCAGGCTGAGGTCAGCCGCGGCCGAGACGCGCCCCTGGATCTGCAGCGGCGTCCGCAGCTGGATCGCCGTCGTGAACGCAACGACTGCCAGGGCGATCCCCACCCCGACGATCGCAGAGCCGACGAGGACGACCGAGAGGCTCGAGATCACGAGCAAGCCGTCGCCGACCGCAAAGAGCGCAAGCCCGAGACCCACGACACGCGTGTCCCCGAGGCGGCGGATCATCCGGGCGGCGCTGAGGCCGCCGAGGATGGAGCCCGCGCCCTGCAGCGCATCGAGGATGCCCAGGAACGACGGCCGCCGGTGGATCCCCTGCGAGATGACCGAGAAGATCAGCGTCTCGCCGAAACCGATCACCAGCAACGCGACCGCTGTGGCGAAGATCATCCGGCGCAGCGCGATCGTCCGCCAGACGTGCCTCCAGCCGGCGGAGACCTCCACGAGGAAGTGGTGCTCCGGCGGCTCCGGCCGCGACTCGCGAACGCGCATCGCCCCGAGGAGGAGCGCGGACACGGCGAACGTGGCGGCGTCGAGGACCGCGACGGTACCGCCGCCGACTGCGGCATACAGTCCCGCGCCGGAGAGCGGCGCGACGAGCCGCATCCCCTGGACCATCGTCTGGAGCGCGCCGTTCGCATCCGCGAGTAGCTCGTCGGGAAGCATCACGCGCAGCAGCGCCGACCGCGCGGGCGCGAACACGCTGCCGCCGATGCCGTACAGGAGCGCCACGAGGTAGATCAGCCAGACGTCGCCGCGGTCGTGCACGAAGAGCAGCACGAGCACGGAAAGCCCGAGCGCGCAGTCCGTCGCGATCATCAGGGGACGCCGGCGCACGCG
The DNA here is from genome assembly GCA_005884575.1 of Actinomycetota bacterium. Classification (GTDB taxonomy): domain Bacteria; phylum Actinomycetota; class Thermoleophilia; order Gaiellales; family Gaiellaceae; genus AC-16. Next base: position 23,202 of record VAWW01000035.1, on the reverse strand, counting down.
GTCGGCGACGAGTCCGCCGAGCGGCGCCGTGAGCGCTCCGAACGCGAAGAGGAAAAATGTCAGTCCCGCCTGCGCGCTCGAGCCCGTCAGATCCTTGACCCAGATCGCCAGGACGATGAGCAGCGCCCAGTCGCCGAAGGTCGAGAGCGCCTGGCCGGCGCCGAGAAGCCGGACGTCGCGCCGTCCGAGCAGGCTACGCACGAACGACGCGGAAGTCGCCGCTGACGGTCTTCGCGCGTAGCTCGACGATCGGGCCCTCGCCGCCGGTGGGCGACTCCGCGAGCTCGAGTTCCGAGTCGAGTTCGCCGCTGACCGAGTTCGCGTCGATGTAGACGCGCGAGCCGCGGCGGATCGCGACCTCCATGTCGCCGGAGACGCTCGTCAGTCCGACGTCGCCGGACGCAACCTGCAGGCGCACGTCGCCGGAGACGCTGTTCGCGGTCACGGACGACTCCGTGTCGCGCAGCCGGAGATCTCCCGAGACGGTCCTGGCCGTCGTCTTGCCGCCCACGTGACCCACCTCGACGTCGCCCGACACCGTTTTCAGATCGAGGTCCCCGCCGACCGACTCGATCGCGACGTCGCCGCTCACGCTCTTGATCCGCGCGTCGCCGTCGATGACGTCGATCGTCACGTCGCCCGAGGCCGTCTTCACGTCCGCCGCGGAGTAGCGTCCGCGCGCGGTGAGGTTCGCGGCCGCCGTCGACGTCTTCAGCTCGGCGCCGGCCGGGCACGTCACGCGCAGCCGCCATTCGCGGCCGCCGAAGTGGAGGTCGCCGATCGAGATGTTGATCATCCCGCCGAGCAATCCGCGCCGGCGGTCGACCTCGACGACGACCTCGTGCCCGCCGCCCGGCCGCTCGCGCAGCTCGACGCGCGCCTCGGCGAGCGCCTTCTCGTCGTCGCAGTCGAGCTCGACGTGCGTCTGCTGTCCGTCGACGGTCTCGACGTCGATCGTGCCCTGCGGAACCGACAGGTTCAGCGTCAGCGGGCCGGGGGTCTCGAAGATCTTCTCGATCACGATTCAATTCCTCCTCAGGCCGCAGTCGGACGGGTGGGGCGGAGACGGTGCTCGACGACCGCGACCAGCCAGGCGGCGGGCGTGACGCCGTAGCGGGCGGCTTCGACGCGGGCGGACTCGAGCAGCGCCTCCGGTAGCTGAACGGTTACGTCGTTCTCGTCAGGCACGCCGGACGGATCGTCGTAGATCCAGTGCGGGTCGCTTCCGAACATCGTGTGCTCCTTTCAGCTCTCGCCGAAGCCGGTCAGGCGGCGGCCGCCGGCGCGGTGATGGCGCGACTGGAGGCCGCGCATGAGGGCGTGGACGATCCAGGTGTTGACGGAGATGCCCTCGCGTGCGGCAACGGCCTCGACGTGCGCCTTGAGGCTCTCGGGAAGCCGGAGCGTGATGCGCGCGCTGGCGGCCTCGTCGGAGGGGCCCGGGGCGGGCTCGTCCTGGACGACCACGAGCTGCGGCTCGCCGCCGGACAGCCGCACTTCGATCCGGACGTCGCCCAGCTGCTCGCCGAGCTCGAGCGACGCCTCGGTCAGCGCCTCGAGCAGGCGCCGAGCAAAGGCGGACTCGAGCGCGACGCCGAGCAGCTGTGCTGCCCGCGCCGTGTTCTCGTCGCCGAGGGCGGCGACGGCCGCGAGGTCTTCCTGGAGCGCCTGAACATAGCCTTCGATCTGCATGGCAGCAGTATGACATCACAATGATGTCATGTCAACCAGATCTTGATGTCAGGCTAGATCAGGCCGCACGCCCTCGCGGTGTTCGGCCAGGGGTAGAACCCGCGGCCCGACCGGTGCGCCCGCTCCGCGACCCAGATCTGCTCGAGCCGCAGCCAGTGGTCGGCCGTGCCCTTCGTCCGGAGCAGCCGCTCCCCGTAACGGCGCTGGAAGCTGAGATCCATCTGGAGGCCGCCGTAGTACGGCGCGCTCGCGTCCGTCCAGCTGCCCTCGTAGCGATGGATGCAGAGCCACGCCCGCAGATGGGGCGGATGGTGCGCGCGCGCCTCGGCCGTCGCCGCGCGCCGGCGCCAGAGCTCGACCGCGCCGGTGATGTCATGGACGTTCATCTCAGCGAGCGTCCGGCCTTCCGTCTGGGTCAGCGGGACGCCCATGAGCCGCTGCCACCGCCACGTGGTGCGCTGGAGCGTGGCGATCCGGCGGCCGAGCGTGTGGACGCGTGCCTCCGTGGCGAGCGCGCGGGCGCCGGTGCCGGAGGCGCGGGACACAGTCGTCGCGAGGCTCAGGGCGCACGCGAGCATCCCGATGAGGACCAGCACTGAATTCCGCCGCAAGAACTCCCCCTACAGGTTGCTTGCACGTCAGGTCCGGGCTGGTGAGTGGCCGCAGTTGCCACGCCCGGGCGGGTGAATCCGGCCACGATACTGATGCCGTGCTGTCTAGGAAATCGACAAAGATTTCTTCAGGCGGAGCGCGGCCCCCGTCGGCCCGACGAATCCGAGATAGAGCAGGAGGACGCCGAGCGCGATCGTGACGGCGCCGCCGGCGGCTCCGAGCCCGCCGAGAGCGCTGCCCGCGGCCGCGATCGCAACACCTGCAACGATCAGCAGGTTCGCGAGCGGTCGCTGGCGCAGCGTCGCCACGGCGACGCCCGCCACGGCGAGTGTTCCGAGCGAGTTCGCGAGGATCGCCAGCAGCCGCGCCGGGAAGAAGTCGAGATGGTCCTGGGCGGCCGGGATCGCCGTCCCCCCGAAGTGCCCGTGCAACGGCACCGAGATCGCCACGCCCACCGCGAGTCCCGCGTACGCGAGCGCGACCGCGAGCGCCCGGCGGCGGCCGGCGAGGAGCAGCGAGCCGGCGCCGAGCAAGGGCGCCGTCAGCAGGCCGCCGAACAGGTAGTAGGCGCGAAAGGCCCGTCCGTCCCACCCGTGCGCGGCTCCCCACGCGAGCGCTGCCGCGGCGAGTGCGTACGCGACGAGCGAGGCGGCCCAGACCCCGAACTCGGTGCGCCCGGTCTCGCGCCGGCGCGCCGCGAGCCCGCCGGCGAGCCGGAGCGCGAGCAGCGCTGCGGCGAAGCCGAGCAGGGCGTCCATGCGGTCAGCCTAGCGCCGGGCTGTAACCTCGAATTCCCATGGCCACGAAGCGCTACCTGATGACGCCGGGGCCGACGCCCGTGCCGCCGCAGGTGCTCGCCGCGCTCGCCGAGCCGATCATCCATCACCGCGCGCCCGAGTTCAGGCCGGTCTACGAACAGTGCCTCGAGCAGCTGCGAACGGTCGCGCGCACGGAGTCCGACGTTCTCCTCTTCGGCTCGTCGGGCACCGGGGCCTTCGAGTCTGCGGTCGCGAACCTCGTCACGCCCGGCGAGCGGCACCTCGTCGTCTCGGCCGGCAACTTCGGCGAGCGGTGGGCGCAGATGACCGCGGCGTACGGCGCCGACGTCGACCATCTCCGGTACGCGTGGGGCGAGATCCCGGAGCCCGAGGACGTAGGCGCCCGCTTGCGCGAGTCCGGCGGCGCGAAGGCGCTCTGGATCGTCCACTCGGAGACGTCGACGGGCGTCGTCTCTGACATCGAGGCGCTGGCCGCGGTTGGGAAGGAGGCAGGCGCACTCGTCGTCGTGGACGCGGTCTCGAGTCTCGGTGCTGTCCCGTGCGAGACCGACGAGTGGGGACTCGACGCCGTCGTCTCCGGCTCGCAGAAGGCGTTGATGACCCCGCCCGGGCTCGGACTCGTCGCCGTCTCGCCGGCGGCGCTCGCCGCGACCGGCTCCTCGCCGCGCTTCTACTTCGACTGGGAGCGGACGCGGAAGGCGCAGGCGAAGCTCGACGCGCCGTTCACCCCGCCGATCTCGCTCGTCGCCGGACTGAACGTCGCGCTCGGGCTGCTGCTCGGGGAGGGGCTCGAAGCCGTCTTCGACCGGCACGTCCGCCTCGGCCGGGCAGCGCGCGAGGGGGCGAAGGCCATGGGCCTCGAGCTCTTCTCGCCTGACGACGACCGCTCGGCGGTCGTCACCGCCGTGCGCGTCCCCGACGGGATCGACGGCAAGGAGATCGTCCGCACGTTGCGCGACCGCTTCGGGATCACGATCGCGGGCGGCCAGGGCGAGCTCATGGGCAAGATCGTCCGCATCGGCCACATCGGCTGGTTCGACGTCTTCGACATCACGACGACGCTGGCCGCGCTCGAGCTCACGCTCGCCGAGCTCGGCGCCGACGTAGAGCGCGGCGTCGCCGTGAGCCGTGCGCTCGCGGCGTTCGAGCACGCGACGGCGTGAGGTTCCTCACGTTCCTGGGGCGGCGCTGCCGCCGCCGGCCATCGCCGCGCGGCGCACGGACAGTACGTTCGGGTACGGCCGTGCGAGGCGCGGTCTCGGTCGGTGGCGGCAGCGTCGTCAGCCTTCGGCGGAGCCCCGCTCCGCGGGGCGGGAGCCGAAGGCGGCCAGGGACGTGAGGGTCTTGATCCGGGAGAAGATCGCGGAGCCGGGCATCCGGCTGCTGCAGGAGAAGTTCGACGTCGACGTGGACGGCGACTCGCAGCTCGAAGACGTGATCGGCGACTACGAGGGGATCGTCATCCGCTCGGCGACCAAGCTCACCGCCGAGCTGATCGAGCGCGCCGGGCGGCTGAAGGTGATCGGCCGCGCCGGTGTCGGCGTCGACAACGTCGACGTTGCGGCCGCCACGCGTCGCGGGATCGTCGTGGCGAACGCGCCCGAGTCGACGGTCGTCTCCGCAGCCGAGCACACGATCGGCCTGCTCGTCGCCCTCGCGCGCAACATCCCGCAGGCGCACGCCGCGCTGCGGCAGGGACGCTGGGAGCGCAGCCGCTGGGGCGGCGTCGAGCTCGCGGACAAGACGCTCGGCGTGCTCGGCTTCGGCCGGATCGGGCAGCAGGTCGGGCGCCGCGCGGTCGGGCTGCGGATGCGCGTCGTCGCGTACGACCCGTTCGTCCACGCGGAGCGGTTCCGCGACATCGGCGCGGAGCGGGCCGAATCGATCGAAGATGTGTTCGCGGCGGCCGATTTCCTCACCCTGCACCAGCCGCTGACCTCGGAGACGCGCGGCGCGATCAACGCGGAGGCGTTCGCGCGGATGCGCGACGGTGTGCGCATCGTCAACGCGGCGCGCGGCGAGCTGATCGACGAGCCCGCGCTCGTCGATGCGTTGAAGTCCGGGAAGGTCGCGGCCGCAGCGCTCGACGTCTTCGCGCAGGAGCCGTACTCGGGCCCGCTGCTCGAGCTCGACAACGTCGTCCTGACGCCGCATCTTGCCGCGTCCACCGACGAGGCGCAGGACCGGGCCGGTGTGATCATCGCGGAGCAGGTCGCCGCCGCGCTCGAGGGCGGGCTCGTCTCGAACGCGGTCAACATCCCGGTCGTCGACCCGGCCGACCTCGAGGTGCTCGGCCCCTACATCCCGCTTGCGGCAAAGCTCGGCCGGCTGGCGATGGAGCTCGCCGGCGGAATGGCCGACGAGTTCGTCCTCTCCTACGACGGCGGCCTCTCGGCTTTCGACACGCGGCTGCTCACCGTCGCCGCCCTGAACGGCGCGTTTGCGGGCCGCGTCGACCAGCCCGTGAACTACGTCAACGCGCCGCTGATCGCCGCCGAGCGCGGCGTCGACGTGCGGGAGGAGCAGCGCCGCCAGTCGCGCGACTTCACCAATCTCGTCCGCGTCGAGGCGCGGCGCCGCGGCGAGTCGTTCACGGTCGCCGGCACCACCATCGGCAGCGAGGACCGCCAGTGGCTCGTCAGTGCGCTCGGATTCGAGATCGAGATGGAGCTCGCGCCGCTGTTGATGCTCGCGCGCTACGACGACGTGCCGGGTGTGATCGGCCGTGTCGGCACGCTCTTCGGCGAGGCCGGCGTCAACATCGCGAACATGGCCGTCTCGCGCACGCGGCAGGGCGGCAAGGCCGTGATGGCGTTCTCGATCGACAGCGAACCGCCCCCGGACCTCGTCGATCGCATCCGCGGCGAAGGCTTCGACGACGCGCGCTTCATCGACCTCGGGTCCGGGGGAACCTAGGGTTCCCCGCGCTAAACCGTGCGGGGATCGAGTCTGCGGACCGTGCGCGCCACGATCCGCTCGAACTTCTCGACGACCGCGTGCCGGCCGTGCCGTTCGACGACGCGCTCGATCTCGGGGTCCTCGTGGCCGGGGATGAGCAGGAAATGCGTCGCCTCTCCGCGCACCTCGTCGTAGTGCTCGAGCGACGTCCGGATGCGGTGCGTGCAGTTCGGATCGGCGCACTCGCACACGAACTCCGCGACGTCGGCGTCGAAGCGCTCTGCACTTTCGGCGATGCGTTCGTTCACGTCTCGGAAGAGCGCCTCGGTCTGTGCCCTCTTGAGTTTGTCCACGAATCGTCTCCCTTCGGTCGTCTCCCGGTTGCAAACGGCCGAACGTGCCGGACGGTTGCGCATACGCTTGTGAGCGTGGATTGGCCGGAGCCCGTCGAGCGCGTGGCAAAGGCGCTGCGGGAGGCAGCCGTCGAGGCGCGGCTCGAGGAGTTCCTCACGGAGACGCCGACCGCCGAAGCCGCCGCGGAGGCGGTCGGCTGCGAGCTCGCTCAGATCGTCAAGTCGCTGGTCTTCGTCTGCGATCCCGGCTTTGTCCTCGCGCTGATCCCCGGCGACCGGCAGGCCGACACGGCGAAGGTCGCCGCGGCTTCCGGCTCCGAGCGCGCCCGGATCGCGACGCCCGAGGAGGTCTTCGCCGCGACGGGCTTCGAGCCCGGAGCCGTCGCGCCGTTCCCGAACTCACGCGCGGCGCGCGTCCTGCTGGAGCGCGTGCTGCTCGGTCACGAGATTCTCTGGGTCGGCGCCGGCTCGCCGCGCCACCTGGCCGGCCTCGCGCCCGTCGATCTGCTGCGCGTCGCGAACTGCCTCCCCGCGGATCTGGCTGGCTGAGCCAATCGGTACGATCTTCCGGAGCCAACCGGAGGAGACGCGGAATGCAGGAGACCGAGAAGATCTGGATGAACGGCGAGCTCGTCGACTGGGCCGACGCCAAGGTCCACGTCGGCGCGCACGGCCTCCACTACGGCTCCGGCGTCTTCGAAGGCATTCGCGCCTATGAGACGCCGAAGGGCACCGCCGTCTTCCGGCTCACGGAGCACATGCAGCGTCTGCACAACTCGGCGCAGCTGCTCTACATGGAGATTCCCTACTCGGTCGACGAGCTGCGGGCTGCGACGCTCGACCTGCTCGGCGTCAACGGCATCCCCGAGGCGTACATCCGTCCGATCGCCTTCTACGGCTACGGCGAGCTCGGGGTCTCGTCGATCGGCAACCCCGTCGAGGTCGTGATCATGAGTTGGCCCTGGGGCGCGTACCTCGGCGACGAGGGCCTGACGAGCGGGATTCGCGTCAAGGTCTCGACCTGGCAGCGGATCGGCGCGAACGTCGTCCCGCACGTCTCGAAGGCGACCGGCGTCTACCTCAACTCGATGCTCGCGGTGATGGAGGCGAACCGCGCCGGCTACGACGAGGCGCTGCTGCTCACGGCCGACGGGTACGTCGCGGACGGCTCCGGCGAGAACATCTTCGTCGTCAAGGACGGCATCATCTACACGCCCGACCTCTCGGCGTCGATCCTGCCCGGCATCACGAGGGACAGCGTGACGCAGATCGCGCAGGATCTCGGCTACCAGGTCGTCGCGAAGAACCTGATCCGCACCGACCTCTACCTCGCAGACGAGGTCTTCATGACGGGCACGGCCGCCGAGGTGACGCCGATCCGCGAGATCGACGACCACGTCGTCGGCGTCGGTCAGGTCACGCTCGAGCTCCAGCAGGCGTACCTCGACACGGTTCGCGGGCGCAGCGAGCGCTGGTCGCAGTGGCTCGAGCACGCGCCGGCGCGATCCGAGGCGTGAAGCAGACGCAGCGGGCGATCCCGCTCTCGGCGCCGTACATCGACGAGCGCGAGGAGGAGCTCGTGCTCGAGGTGCTGCGATCCGGGCGGCTGTCGCTCGGGCCGATGGTCGAGCGGTTCGAGGAGCTGTTCGCTGAGGCATGCGGCGCTCCGTACGCCGCCGCGGTCTCCAGCGGCACGGCCGGGTTGCATCTGCTCTGCCGGATCGCCGGCGTCGGGCCGGGCGACGAGGTGATCACGTCGCCGTACTCGTTCGCCGCGTCGGCGAACTGCTTCGTCTACGAGGGCGCGTCGCCGGTCTTCGCGGACGTCGACCCGGCGACGCTGAACCTCGATCCCGCGGCCGTGGAGGCGGCGATCACGGAGCGGACGAAGGCGATCGTCGCGGTCGACATCTTCGGCTATCCGTGCGAGCTCGACCCGCTGCGCGAGCTCGCCGCGCGGCACGGTCTCGCGCTGATCCAGGATTCGTGCGAGGCGCTCGGAGCCGACTACCGCGGCGCGAGACTCGGCTCGCATGGCCCCTCGGCCGTCTTCGCGTTCTATCCGAACAAGCAGATGACGACGGGCGAGGGCGGGATGGTCACGACGCACTCCGAGGAGGAGTGGCGGCTGCTGAAATCGCTGCGGAACCAGGGCCGCGCCGACGGCGGCGGCTGGCTCGAGCACGCCCGGCTCGGCTTCAACTACCGGCTGGACGATGTGCACGCCGCGCTCGGAATCGCACAGCTCGAGAAGCTCGACGAGATCCTGGCGCGCCGCGCGGCCGTCGCGGCTCGGTATGCCGAGCTGCTGCAGGGGATCGACGGCGTCGAGCTCCCTCGCGCCGACGACGCGGAGCATGTGCGCTCGTGGTTCGTCTACGTCGTGAAGCTCGCGGAGGGGGTCGATCGCGAGGGCGTGATCGGTGAGCTGGAACGGCAGGGCGTGCAGACGGCGCGGTACCTGCCGTGCATCCATCTGCAGCCGTACATGCGCGAGCTCCATGGGTTCGGCGAGGGCCTGTGCCCGGTGGCGGAAGACGCTGCGCGGCGCACGCTGGCGCTGCCGTTCCACACCGCGCTCGACCCTGGCGACCAGGAGCGGGTCGTCGAGGCGCTGGCGGCGGGAGTAGGCTGAGCGCGTGCTCGAGCGGACCTCGACCCGTGCGTTGCCGCTGCTCAACCGGGCGAACGATCTCGCTCCGGCCGCGCAGGCGTGCTGCGGGTTGTGCCGTAGCTGCATGACGACCAACGTGTTCGGCGCACTCGCGGCCGGTGCGGCGCTCGTCCTCGCGCGCCTGCGCCCCCGGCGCCGGCACTAGGTGGACGTCAGCTCACTCCGCAGCGTCGAGGCCTTTACGACGAAGGACGGCTCGACGATCCGCGAGCTGCACCACACGGGGTCGCAGAGCCTCGCCGAGGCGGAGCTCGCGCAGGGCCAGTCGACGCAGCGGCACTACCACGGGGCGACCGAGGAGATCTACTTCATCGAGGCCGGCCGCGGCGAGATGGAGCTGGACGGAGATCGGCGCGAGGTCACGGTGGGCGACGCGGTCCTGATCCCGGCCGGCGCGTGGCACGAGATCCGCGCACTCGAGCCGCTCCGTTTCCTGTGCTGCTGCGTCCCGGCGTACCGCGACGACGACACGTTCTTCCAGTAGCGCGACGGCCGCGGGCGCGGCGGCGAATCGGCACACAATCGGCACAGACGCGGCACGACATCTCGGGTAGCGTCGACGCCGAGGGCGGAGGGAAAAACGACCCCACCCTTGGGTGGGGGTGCGTGCGAAACACGGCCGAAGGGGGCGCGTCCCGTGGCCCGGAGCCGCCTGGCACGCGATACTTCGCTGCATGGCGGACGCACCGCGCATGGTCTTCCTCGGCTTCGGCAAGTGGGCCCGCGCCGACCGGATCTACGCGCTCGAGCCGATCGTCGGCGACGAGCGCGGGGGCGGGCGGCGCACGAAGGTCTGGATCGACGGCCGCGAGGGGCCGATCGTCGCCTCCCGCACCGAGCGCACGATCCCGCCGAGCGGCTCGCCGCGGCCGCCGAGGAAGGGCGCGTCGACCTCGGCGACCTCGGCCGGCGTGCGCGCCGCGTGCTCGAGAAGACCGCCCGGCCGCCGGAGTCCGAGCAGCTCTTTTGACCGAACCGGTTCCGGGCCTCGAGCGCCCTGCGTGGCGCGTCCTCCTCGCGCGGCTCGCCGTCGATGTCGGCCCGCTGCGCGAGTTCCCCGCCTTCCGGAGGCTCTGGATCGGGCAGTCGATCTCGTTCGTCGGCGGCGAACTCACGTTCGTGGCGATGCCGTTCCAGGTCTACCAGCTGACCCACTCGACGCTCGCGCTCGGTCTCTTCTCGCTGACGCAGCTCATCCCGCTGCTGACGCTGACGCTCGTCGGCGGCGCGATCGCAGACGCCTTCGACAGGCGCGCGCTCCTCCTCGGGACGGAGGCCGCGGAGGCGCTCGCCGTCGGCGGCCTCGCGGTGAACGCGGCGCTGCCGCACCCCAGCGTGACCGTGCTCTTCGTGCTCGCAACCGTTGCGGCGTCGTGCTTCAGCCTCGGCGTCGGCGGGATGCGCTCGCTGACCGCGCGGCTCGTGCCCGACGAGNNNNTCCGCCTCCGGGTCCCTGCTCGGCCCCGCACTCGCCGGCCTGCTGATCAAGTTCGCCGGACTGACCGGCGCGTACACGATCGACGCGATCTCGTTCGTCGCGTCGCTCGTCGCGCTCTACGGCCTGCCGCGGATTCCACCGCTGCGCGACGCGGACAGCCCGACCCTGCGCTCGGTCCTCGACGGTTTCCGCTTCCTCCGCCGCCAGAAGGTGATCCTCGGGTTCTTCCTCGTCGACACCAACGCGATGATCTTCGGGATGCCGATCGCGCTCTTCCCCGCGGTCGCGGATCACCGCTTCGGCGACCCGACGCTCGTCGGCTACCTCTACTCGGCGCCCGCGGCGGGCGCGTTCCTCGCGACGATCACGGCCGGCTGGATTCCGCACATCGGCCGCCAGGGACTTGCCGTCGTCCTCGCGGCCTCGGCGTGGGGAGCGGCGATCGTCGCGTTCGGCCTCGCGACGTCGCTCTGGCTCGCGCTGCTCTTGCTCGCCCTCGCGGGTGCCGCCGACCAGATCAGCGCGATCTTCCGCTCGACGATGATGTTGCGCCTGACGCCCGACCATCTGCGCGGCCGGCTCGCCGGCATCGAGTTCGCGCAGGTCGCCGCGGCGCCGTCCCTGGGCAACCTCGAGGCCGGCGTCGTCGCGTCGCTGACGAGCCTCCGGTTCTCGATCGTCTCCGGCGGCGCTCTCTGCATCGTCGGCACGCTCGCAACCGCGGCCGCGTTCCCCGCCCTGCTCCGCTACAGCGCCCGGTCCCGTGCGGCTCACGCGTGACTTCTTCGCCCGGAGCGTCCACGAGGTCGCCCCCGATCTGGTCGGCGTGACCCTGCTGATGGACGGCGTCGGCGGAAGGATCGTCGAGGTCGAGGCCTACGACCAGGAGGATCCCGCCAGCCACGGCTACCGCGGGCCGACGCCGCGGACGAGCTCGATGTTCGGGCCGCCCGGGGCCGCCTACGTCTACCGCAGCTACGGAATCCATTGGTGCCTGAACTTCGTCTGCGACGTCGAGGGCCGTGCGGAGGCTGCGCTGATCCGGGCGCTCGAGCCGACACACGGACTCGATGCGATGCGCGCCAGGCGCGGGGTCGAGGCCGAGCGCTCGCTCTGCTCGGGGCCGGGCAAGCTCTGCCAGGCGCTCGGGATCACCCGCGAGCACGACGGCCTCGCGCTCGACGAACCGCCGTTCGGGCTCCTCGCGCGTGAGGAGACGCCGGAGATCGTCACCGCCCCGCGTATCGGGATCACCAAGGCGACGGAGCTGTCATGGCGCTACCTGCTGAAGGACTCGCCGTTCGTCAGCCGCGCGCCACGACGAGCCTGACGGCCATCCCCGGCTCGGCCGCCACGCCCGGCGGCGGCGACTGCGCCGTCACGCGGCCGGACTTCCCGTCGCTGAGACCGCGGACGCGAGGCGAGAGCTGGACGCGCAGCAGCTTCGCCCGCGCGTCGCGCATCGAGAGCCCGACGACCTTCGGCACGACGCCGTGGATCGGCTTCGCGAGCACGAGCGTCACCCTGTCGAACGACGAGAGCCGGCCCTTCGCCGGGTACTGCTGCAGGACGATGTCCACGCGCTGCTTCGGCAGGGCGGGCTTGTAGACGAGCTGGGGTGTCAGCGGCTGCCCCTGCAGCCGCGACTCGGCGGCGGCGAGCGTCTGGCCGACGACGCGCGGCACCTCGACCTCGTTCAGCTTGCAGTTCGCGGTGCGCCGCGGGCCGGAGGTGCTGAAGTAGACGACCTCCATCGTGTCGCGGCAGTAGCCGTTGTCGAGCTGGATCGACCCGTCGCGGAACGTGACGCGCCGTGCGGCTGTGTACAGCGAGGGCGGATAGGCGAACGTCTGCGGCGCGCCGGCCGGGCCCATCGCCTTCAGCGCCGATCCCGCGAACGTCTTCCAGATCAGCGCCGGGAACGTCCCGCCGGCGACCGGCTGCCCGTGGAACTCCGTCAGCATCGGCTTCAGCTTCGTCGGATAGCCGACCCAGACGGCGACCGCGAGCTGGGGCGTGTACCCGACGAACCACGCGTCGCCGTAGTTCTCGGTGGTGCCCGTCTTGCCGGCAACGGGACGGTCCGGGAGCGCGGCCGCCTTGCCCGTCCCCGAGGTGACGACGCCCTGGAGGAGCTGCGTCACGGTCTCGCTCTGAGCCGGGGTCAGCACCCGCTTCGCCATGGGCTTGTTCACCGGCTCCGAGTGGCAGCCCGTGATCGTCGTGATCGCCCGCGCGCTGTTCCCGAAGATCGATCCGTCGACCCGCTGCCCGTCGTTCGCGAACGTCGCGTACGCGCGCGCCATCTCGAGCGGGTTGACGGGCTCCGCGCCGAGTCCGATCGCGAAGTACGGCTGCAGATGGCCGGTGATCCCGACGTCGTGCGCCGTCCGGACGACGTTCGCCGGTCCGACGAGCTTCGTCAGCTGTGCGAACACGGAGTTGTCCGAGTACGTCGTCGCGGACGCGAGGTTGATCGGTCCGAGGTACTCGCCCTCGTAGTTGTGCACAGACCAGTAGCGTCCGCCGATGTAGATCGACACCGGATGGGACGTCAACGTCGTCGCCGGCGAGATCCCCTGCCTCAGCGCGGTCGCAAGCACGAACGGCTTGAAGGACGACCCCG
>VAWW01000035.1:0-10080 GCA_005884575.1 Actinomycetota bacterium | reverse complement strand
CACCGCGCCGTCGGACGGCCGGATGGCGACGAGGGCCGCCTGCGGGCCGTTCGTGTCCGGCAGCCACTTCGTGATCGCCGCACGCGCGAGCTTCTGCAGGCGCAGGTCGATCGTCGTCTTCACGCGCAGTCCGCCGCCGAAGACGCAACCCGTGTGGAACCTGTCGATCAGCTGCTGCTTCACGTACTCGCCGAAGTAAGGCGCCGGCCCCTGGATCGAGCCGATGTGCAGCTGCTTCGGCATCGGAGCGTCGAGCGCGCGCCGGTAGTCGAGGGGCGAAAGCCGGCCCTGGGCGAGCATCAGCCGCAGCACCTCCTGGCGGCGCGCCCGCGCGTCCTTCGGATTCGCCATCGGGTCGAAGCGGCTCGGATCGGCCGGGATCCCTGCGAGCAGCGCCGCCTCGGCGATCGTCAGCTTCGCGGCGCTATGCCCGAAGTAGGTGCGCGCCGCACGCTCGACGCCGTAGGAGCCGTTCCCGAAGTAGATCGTGTTCAGGTACGCGGTGAGGATCTCGTCCTTCGTCCAGCGCTGCTCGAGCTGCCACGCGAGCGCGGCTTCCTTCAGCTTGCGGCTGATCGTCCGCTGGCTGGAGACGTAGGCGTTCTTCACGAACTGCTGCGTGATCGTGGAGCCGCCCTGCACCGCGCCCTTGTGCGTGACGTCGGCCCAGAGAGCGCGCCCCATGCCGCGCACGTCGAGGCCGCGGTGCTCGTAGAACCGGCGGTCCTCCGTCGCGACGATCGCCTGCTTCATGAAGAAGCTGATCCGGTCGGACGGCACGAGCACGCGGCTCTGCGACCCGCGGAGCACTGCGAGGATCGTCTTCCCATCGTTCGCGTAGATGTAGCCGTCGACCTGCCGGCGCTGCTGCGCCGCCGGGTCGAGCGCGCGCAGCTGGCCGCTGATCGCCGTCACCATCCCGAACACGAACGCCGAGAACGCGAGCACACCCAGGATCGCCAGGAGGGCGAGCAGGCGGAGCTTGCGGATCCGGCGACGGCGGCGAGGCGGGCGCCGCTCGGAGCGGTTCTTCCTTCGGAGCACGGAAGGGCCGGATTCTAGCGCGGTCGGCGGGGCGCTTGGAAGGGGCCCCGCGCGGCTCAGCTAGGTGCAGACGAAACCGAAGTACGTGCCGGCCGTCTGGCCGGTCGCGGTGTCGAGCGTTCCCGGAGCGACGATCCAACCGCTGCCGCCGCCGACGATCTTCACGGTCGTCACGAACTTCGCGGTCGTCGGACCGACGAAGTACATCGCGCCGTAGTCCTTCCCCGTCAGCACAGTGCTGCCGGCGGTGATCGTGTCGTGCCCCGTGTACGTGAACGCACCGGGAACCGCAACCACCGGCGTCAGCGTGTCGACGACGAAGTCGTACGTGCTCGGAAACGATCCGGCGAGCGTGCCGTGCGTGCAGATGTTGACCGGCGAGGAGCACGTCGCCGGCGGGACCGCAGTGAACGTGCCGCTGATCGTCCTACACGCCGCTGCGGCGAGCGCCGGTGACGCGAGCGCGAACGCGACGACTGCGAGGACGGTGAATCGACGCAACACGACGTTCCCCTCTCCCTAGGAGCCCATCGTTGACCGGCCCCGACCCTAGTACGCGCGCGGCGATTTGCCTAGATCAGGCCCGGCCGCGCAGGATCGGCAGGGTCGTCGGGCTCTTGGAGCCGCGCCTCGGCTCGACGGTCACCGCGACCGATGCGTGCGCCGGCACGGGCCGCTTCAGTTTGAGCACGTCGATCGAATGACCACCGCGCATGAGCCCGGCCGGCTCCGGCTTCCCGCCGCGGATCACCCAGGCCTCGTAGGTCTTGCCCGCCGGCGCCGCCGGGAGCCTGTTCGTCACGAGCGCCGCTTCGCCGCTCGGCGTGACGACGAGGCTGCCCTTCGCGCCGAGCGAGATCCGGCGCGCCTGCGTGTCGCCGAGCACCGCGAGCGCGGCGCGCAGCTGGGCCGACGCGGACCGCTCGTCGCCGAGCCGGTCGTGGAGGGTCGCCGCCCAGATGCCGAAGCCGATCGCGAGTCCGGCCGCCACCGCGGCGACACCCGCCACGGCCCGGAAGGCCGGCCGCCGCCGCAAGGGCACGACGTTCGTCCGCTCTGCCGCCGCCTCCTCGAGGATCCGGCCGCGCAGCGACGGGGGCGGGAGAGGCGTCTCGACGCCGTACGCCAGCGCCGCCGTGGCCTCGGAGAGCGTCCCGAGCTCGTCGCGGCAGCGTTCGCAGGTCGCGAGGTGCTCCTCGTACGCGTCACGCTCGCCCTCGTCCAGCGCGTCGAGGGCGTACGCCGCCGTCAGCTCGTGGATGGTCTCGTCCGCCATGGCTCTCTCTCCGGGGCCGGCTCGCGCAGGAGCTCGTGCAGCCGCGCGAGACCGCTGAACATCCGGCTCTTGATCGTACCGAGGGGCTGTCCGAGCCTCTCGGCCAGCTCGGACTGGCTGAAGCCGCCGTAGTAGGCGAGCTCGAGCGCCTCGCGCTGCTGGTCGGGGAGCTGCGCCAACGCTCCCTGCACGCGCTCGCGTTCGAGGCGGAGCAGCGCGTCGTCGTCGGCGCCCTTCGCGCCCGCCGGCTCGGCCGCCGCCTCGAGCGGCTCGGCGCGCCGCCGCTCCTCTCGACGAACGAGATCGACCGCCCGCCGATGGACGAGCGTCAGCAGCCAGTTGCGCGCGGATCCGCGCTCGGGCACGAACCGCGACGCCGTACGCCAAGCCGTCAGGAACGCCTCCTGCACGGCGTCCTCCGCGAGCGCCTCGTCGCGCAGCACGCGCAGCGCGAGTCCCCAGGCCACGCGGCCGAAGCGGTCGTACAGCTCGGCGAGTGCGACGTCGTGCGAGCGCGCCATCAACGCCACGACCGCCTCGTCCGAGAGATGCGCGAGCTCGCGGGTCACCTCGCTGGTTCGCATCCAGGCCGATTCTGGTTCACCGCGAACCGGTCCGCGAGCCGTGACGAATCAGCGCCGTCCCACCCACGGAAAAGGAGACGAACCATGAGGGGGATCGCACTTGCCCTCGCGGCGGCGCTCGCGACCGCGGTCGCGGTGGCTGTCGTCGTACGCGGCTCGAGCCCCGGAACCGCGAACGCTTCGAGCCACCGCGAGGCGCCGCTCATCTCGCAGGACCCGAGCGCGGACAACACCGACCTGTACGCGTTCCGCAGTCCCGACAAGCCGGACACGGTCACGATCGTGTCGAACTGGATTCCCGGCGAGGATCCGGGCGCCGGTCCCAACTGGTACACGTTCTCGCCGAGCGCGCGGTACGACCTCTACGTCGACCGCAACGGCGACGGCAAGCCGGATGTCACGTGGCAGTTCCGCTTCAAGGCCGGCACGCCGACCGCGTTCCTCGGCGGCACCCAGCAGGAGTACACGGTGACGAAGGTCGCGGGCGGGAAGACGACCGTCGTCGGCCGCGGCCTCGCGACGCCGCCCGACAACATCGGCCCGCGGTCGACGCCGAACTATCACGACCTCGCCGTCAAGGGCGTCCACTCGCTCACCGACGGGACGACGGTCTTCGCCGGGCAGCGCGACGACGCGTTCTTCGGCGACATCGGCGCGGCGTTCGACCTCGTCGCGATCCGGCACGGAACCGGCGCAACCGGCGGCGGCAAGGACTTCTTCGCGGGCTACGCCGTCCACGCGATCGCGCTTCAGGTTCCGGTCGCAATGCTCGACAACTCGTCGCACGTGATCGGCATCTGGGCCGCGACCGACCGCCCGTCGGCACAGGTCGCGAAGGGCAAGCCGGGTTTGGTGCAGGTCTCGCGGCTCGGCAATCCGCTCGTCAACGAGCTGCTGATCCCGACGGAGCTGAAGGACAAGTGGAACGCGACGACCCCGGACAAGGACAAGCAGTTCGAGCAGTACTACTCGACCCCGATCCTGGCCGCGTTGCTGAACAAGCTCTATCCGCAGTTCGGGCCGTTCCAGGAGAAGGACCGGGCGGACATCGTGTCGGTGCTCGGCACCGGCCTGAAGTCGCCGAACCTGAACTACACCGGGCCGACGTTCGCGGACGAGCTGCGGCTCAACCTGTCGATCGCGCCGACGGCCGCGGTCGGCAAGGGCAACCGGCTCGGCGTGCTCGGCGGCGACCTTGCCGGGTATCCCAACGGCCGGCGGCTCGAGGACGACGTCATCGACATCTCCGAGCGGGCGGTCGGCGGCGCGCTCATCGGCCACTCGCTGCCGCTCGGCGACGGCGTCGACGCGAACGACGTCCCGCTCCAGTCGTCGTTCCCCTACGAGCCGGATCCGTTCAGCGGCTTCGACAACACGAAGGGCCAGCTCCAGCCGGCCAACGGGTAGGCGGGTGCGGCGGAGGCTCTTCATTGCAGGGACGGCGGCGGGCATCGCCGCCGCCGTCCTCCTGCTCGGCGGACTCTTCCGTGGGAGCCCGGCGGCCGCGCCCCGGCCCACCTCGGGCGAGGCCCTCGCCGCCGACTTCGCGGCCGCCGATACCGCCGGTCTCGTCCTGCAGCTCCAGACCGCGCTGCGGGCGGCACCGCGAGACGTCCACGGGCTCGGGCTGCTCGGCCTTGCGTACCAGCAGCGGGCCCGCGAGACCGGCGATCCCGCGTGGTACGGGAAGTCGGAGGGCGTGCTGCGGCGGGCACTCCGCCTCGCTCCCCACGATCTCATCGCGACGAGCGGGCTCGCCTCGCTCGCGCTCTCGAGACACCGGTTCGGCGAAGCGCTCGCGCTCGGGCGGCGGGCGCGTGCGCTCTCGCCGAGCACCGCCCGCAACTACGGCGTGATCGGCGACGCGCTCGTCGAGCTCGGCCGCTACCGCGAGGCGTTCGCCGCGTTCGACACGATGGCGCGGCTCAAGCCGGGTCTCGCCGCGTATGCACGGATCTCGTACGCGCGCGAGCTGCGCGGCGACGTCGCCGGCGCGCGGGACGCGATGCGCCTCGCGCTCGACGCGGCGGTCGGCCAGCGGGAGGCGCTCGCGTGGACGCACGTGCAGCTCGCGAAGCTCGAGCTTGGCCACGGGCGAAGGGAGGCGGCCGCGCGGGAGGCGCGCGCCGCCCTGCGCGCATTCCCGGGCTATGTCTACGGCCTCGATGCGCTCGCGCAGGTCGAAGCGGCGCGCGGACGGCTGCGCGCGGCGGCGCGGCTCGAGCGGGCGGCGGCGCAGACGATCCCGTTGCCGCAGTTCGTCTCGTTCCTCGGCGACCTCTACGCCGCCACGGGCCGCCTGCGGCTCGCACGCGACCAGTACCGCCTGATCGGCGCAATCGAGCGGCTGCTCGCGGCGAACGGCGTCCGCACCGATCTCGAGACCGCGCTCTTCGACGCCGACCACGGCCGCGCCTCGATCGCGCTGGCGCGCCGCGCGGAGCGAATGCGGCCGTCGATCGACGGCGCCGACGTCCTCGCATGGACGCTCGCGCGGCACGACCGCTGCGCCGAGGCGCTCACGTGGTCGCGCCGCGCGCTGCGGCTCGGCACGCAGGACGCGCTCAAGCTCTTCCACCGCGGGATGATCGAGCGCTGTCTCGCCCGCGATGCCGAGGCGCGCATCTGGTTCCGGCGCGCGCTCGCGCTCAACCCGCGCTTCTCCGTCCTCTGGGCACCGACCGCAAGAAGGCTCGCACGATGAAACGCCTGCTGCTCCTGCTCGGGGTCGCGGCGGCGCTGCTCGCGCCGGCCGCCGCCTCGGCGCACCCGCTCGGCAACTTCACGGTCAACCGCTTCAGCCGCGTCGAGGTCGCCGGCCACCGGCTCTACGTCCGCTACGTCCTCGACCTCGCAGAGATTCCGGCGTTCCAGGCGCGCCGCGACGGCGTCGACGCAGCCGCGTACGCGAGGCGCATCCGCCGCGGACTCCACCTCAGCGTCGACGGTCGTCCCGCCGGACTCACGCCCGTCGCCCATGCGCTCGCGTTCCCGTCCGGCCAGGGCGGCCTCCACACGATGCGGCTGGAGGTGATCCTGCGCGGCCCGGCGATCGCCGGGCCGACGCGCATCCGTTTCCGCGACACGAACTACGCGGGCCGCATCGGCTGGAAGGAGATCGTCGTCGGCGCCGGGACGCGCAGCGCCTCGGACGAGCTGCACGCGTACCCGAAGGACCTGCTCGAGAGCCCGCTCGACGTCACCGCAGTCGCGGCGGCCGTTCGGCCGACGCACGACGCACCTCCGGCGCTGTCTCCCGGAAAGGCACTCGAGTCTCGCGACCGCGCCGTGGGTGACTCCGGCTTCGTGCGGCTGATCGCGACACGGCACCTGAGCGCGCTCACGATCGCCGCGGCGCTCGCCGTCGCGCTCTTCTGGGGTGCCGCGCACGCGCTCTCTCCCGGGCACGGCAAGACGATCGTCACCGCCTACCTCGTCGGTCGCCGCGGCACGCCGTGGCATGCGGCGCTGCTCGGCTTGATCGTCACGGCGACGCATACCGTCGGCGTCTTCGCGCTCGGGCTCGTGACGCTCGCGCTCTCGCAGTACGTCGTCCCGGACACGCTCTACCCGTGGCTCGATCTCGTCTCGGGAGTCCTCGTCGCGGCGATCGGCCTCGCCGTTCTCCGCACGCGCACCGTCCACGCGCGCGCGCACGCGCGAGGGCATGACCACGACCACGGCCACCCGAGCCGTTCCCTGCTGGCGGTCGGGATCTCCGGCGGGCTGCTGCCCTGTCCGTCGGCGCTCGTCGTGCTGCTGGCGGCCATCTCGCTCCACCGGATCGCCTTCGGACTCCTCCTGATCGTGGCGTTCAGCGCGGGGCTCGCGCTCTCGATCGCCGCCGTCGGCCTCGCGGCCGTGCTGGCCCGCCGCGTCTTCGCGCGCCTGAGCTTCCTCGAAGGTCCGTTCGTCCGTGCGTTGCCGGCGGCGAGCGCGTTTGTCATCCTGCTCGCCGGAGTCGCCATGACCGCGCGGGCAATCCCGAGAGTGAGGTGACCATGTTCGGCCTCGACACGCAGCTCGCGCACCTCTCAGACGGCACGACGCTCCTGCTCGTCCTCGCGGCCGCGGGCGTACTCGGCCTCCGCCACGCAAGCGATCCGGACCACCTCGCAGCGGTGACGACGCTCGTCGCAGGCGACGACACAGGCCGCGTCCGCCGCGCCGGCCGGCTCGGCCTGACCTGGGGGCTCGGCCACGCGACGGCACTCCTCGTCTTCGGCGTCCCGATCGTCCTCTACCGGTCGTATCTGCCCGCGGCGGTGCAGAGCGGGGCGGAGACCGCGGTCGGGCTCGTGATCGTCGCGCTCGGCGCGTGGCTCGTCGTCCGCTGGCGGCGCGGCGTCTTCAAGGCACACGTGCACGCGCGCGCGCGGGGGCCTGTCCAGGCGTATGCGATCGGACTCGTCCACGGCACCGGCGGCAGCGCAGGCGTCGGCGTCCTGCTGCTCGCGTCGATCCACGGCCACGGTCTCGCGCTCGCCGCGCTCGCGCTCTTCGCACTGTGCACGGCCGTGTCGATGGCCGTGCTCTCGACCGGGTTCGGACTCACGCTGGGGACGCGCGTCGCCCGCCGGTCGTTCGATGTGCTGGCGCCGGGCCTCGGCCTGGCAAGCGCCGGGTTCGGCGTCTGGTACGCGCTCAGCGCGCAGGGCGTCGTGCCGTACGTCTTCTAGACTCGGCAGCCGCATGCCCATCGCCGAGTTGACGCGCAACGCCGTGGACGTGCTGCCCGCGGGCGCGCTCGAGCAGAAGCTCGCGCTCGGCCGGCCGCTCCGAGTGAAGCTCGGCATCGACGTCACCTCGCCGGACATCCACGTCGGCCGCGGCATCCCCTTGCAGCGGATGCGCGCGTTCCAGGACGAGGGACACACAGGGGTGCTGATCGTCGGGGACTACACGACGCGAATCGGCGACCCGTCCGGCCGCTCCGCCGAACGTCCGATCCTGAGCGACGCGGAGATCGACGAGAACGCGCAGCGCTACCTCGAGCAGGCGATGGTGATCCTCGACCCCGCCCGGACGGAGGTGCGGTACAACGGCGAGTGGCTGTCGAGGCTCTCCTACGCCGACGTCGTCCGTCTCGCGCGGACGATCACCGTCGCGCGGATCCTCGAGCGGGACGACTTCGCGAAGCGCTACGCGGCGAAGGAGCCGATCTCGGTCTCGGAGCTCCTCTATCCGCTGATGCAGGCCTACGACTCGGTCGCCGTCGAGGCCGACGTCGAGCTCGGCGGCACCGACCAGCTCTACAACCTGCTCGCGGGCCGCGAGGTGATGGAGCACTACGGGTTGGAGCCGCAGGTCGTGCTGACGACGCCGCTGCTCCTTTCCTGGGACGGGGAGAAGATGAGCTCCTCGATCGGCAACAACATCCCGTTGCTGGCGCCGCCCGAGGAGATGTTCGGGCGGACGATGCGGATCCCCGACCCGCTGCTCGAGGAGTGGTGGCGGCTCGTCGCCGAGCAGCCGGTGCCGGAGGGCGATCCGCTGGAGGCGAAGCTCGCCCTCGCGCGGTGGATCGTCGCCCGATCCCACGGCGAGGAGGCGGCGCGGCGGGCCGAGGAGCACTTCACGCGGGTCGTCCGTGAGGGCCAGGCTCCGGTCGAGGTGCCCGAGGTCGAGCTTCCGGCGGACGATCCCGTGCACCTGCCGAAGCTGCTGCATAATCATTTCTCGATCAGCACGAGCGAAGGGCGGCGGCTGATCGCCCAGGGCGGCGTCCGGCTGAACGGCGAGGTGGTGGAGGAGATCGACCTGCCCCGGGCCCGTCTCGCGGGAGGGCTTCTCCAAGCGGGAAAACGCCGGTTTCTCCGCTTCGCTCCTGCTTGACAGAGGCACCTTCGCTGCTACTATTCCCGAGCCGCCCGAGAGGGCTGCGTATGAAAGTCTCTGTAACCATACGACTGGAGCGCCTCTAGGACGATTCGGAACTGAGCAAGTCCCGAGAATCCATGAGGCCTTCGGCTCGTGCCGGGGCCTTTTTTGCGCCGCCTGACAAGTGGCCCGGTCTTTGAAAACTCAACAGCGTGCGTTTACGTCGAGACCTCGAGCCGGCGTGCTTCGGCACGGCGGGGAGAGGAATCAACCCTGTCTCGCCTTCCTCCCGGAAGGCGGACTTTGAGCAGAAAGAGCACAAGCTCAAGGTGAACAGACTGCCGGTCCACGGCATCGCTTGCGATGCCGCGAAAAGGCCGTGCCGGCTTTGCCGGCATGGCCGATCTGGAACCGGCGACAAGTCCTTCACGGAGAGTTTGATCCTGGCTCAGGACGAACGCTGGCGGCGCGCTTAACACATGCAAGTCGAGCGAGAACCGGACCTTCGGGTCCGGGGACAGCGGCGAACGGGTGAGTAACACGTGAGTAATCCACCCTCGGTACCGGAATAGCCCGGGGAAACCCGGATTAATGCCGGATGGCCCGACAGCTCCTCGGAGCAGTCGGAAAAGGTAGCTTCGGCCTCCGACCGAGGACGAGCTCGCGGCGGATTAGCTTGTTGGCGGGGTAAAGGCCCACCAAGGCGACGATCCGTAGCTGGTCTGAGAGGACGATCAGCCACACTGGGACTGAGACACGGCCCAGACTCCTACGGGAGGCAGCAGTGGGGAATCTTGCGCAATGGGCGAAAGCCTGACGCAGCGACGCCGCGTGAGGGAAGAAGGCCTTCGGGTTGTAAACCTCTTTCAGGAGGGACGAAGCCCCTCGGGTGAATAGCCCAGAGGGTGACGGTACCTCCAGAAGAAGCCCCGGCTAACTACGTGCCAGCAGCCGCGGTAATACGTAGGGGGCAAGCGTTGTCCGGATTTATTGGGCGTAAAGAGCGTGTAGGCGGCCAAATAGGTCGGTTGTGAAAACTGGATGGCTCAACCTCCAGACGTCGACCGAAACCATCTGGCTAGAGTCCGGAAGAGGAGAATGGAATTCCTGGTGTAGCGGTGAAATGCGCAGATATCAGGAAGAACACCCGTGGCGAAGGCGGTTCTCTGGGACGGTACTGACGCTGAGACGCGAAAGCGTGGGGAGCAAACAGGATTAGATACCCTGGTAGTCCACGCCGTAAACGATGGGTGCTAGGTGTGGGGGGTGTCGACTCCCTCCGTGCCGAAGCTAACGCATTAAGCACCCCGCCTGGGGAGTACGGCCGCAAGGCTAAAACTCAAAGGAATTGACGGG
>VAWW01000034.1:54569-86263 GCA_005884575.1 Actinomycetota bacterium | reverse complement strand
CTCCGGCCCGAGGTGCTCGAGTTCTGCCGCGGCCGCCGCGGGAGTCAGGAGCCAGACGCCCGCGCGCTTCTTCGCGCCGGCCTCCGTGAGGACGAGCCGCGAGCCGCCCTCGAACGTGAGCTGGAAGGCCGGCGTCTTCGGCCCGGTCTCCCCGGTCTTCAGGTACTTCAGCCGGCCGGCGGACATCAGGTGGATCATGAGGACGAGCTCGCCGTCCTCCGTCGGGAAGAGCAGCCGCTTCGCCCGCCGATCCGCGCCCGCCAGCTTCCGGCCCTCGAGCGCCGTGAGCGGCGGATCGAACGTCTTCAGCGTCGCGATGTGCGCCGGCCCGGCCTTGACGATCGGGAAGGCGGACACCGGGTCGTCCAGCTGGCGCCGCCAAGCCTCCATTTCCGGCAGCTCGGGCATCAGTGCGCCTTCCGGTCGTGCGCCCGGAATTCCGGGTCGCGAGCACCAAACGATGCAAGGACGCAGGGAGCGTCGATAGTGACCCCTATCGGCGCGACCGAGGACGCGGCAGCGCGCCGCGTGATCGCGGGCCGGAAGCCGGTGGGCATGGCCGGGAGGCGCACTTACTCCAGGGTAACGCCGAGCACCGGTTCGACCGGCGGCGGCGTGAGCGGCTCGGGTTGCGGCAGCTCGCCGATCGTGCGCAGCGGCTCCCGCAGCAGCCAGACCACGGCGGCCGCGTCGATCGCAGCGGCGGCGAGGAGCGTCTCGCGCAGACCGATCGAGGAACCGAAGACGCCGCCGGCGAGCGCGCCGAGAGGCAGCGGTCCCCAGACGAGGAATCGCCGCGACGCGTTCGCCCGGCCGAGTAGATGCGGCGGTGTAATCGACTGGATGAGACTGATCGCCGTGATGTTGTAGACGATTACGCCGAGCCCGAAGACGAGCAGCCCCGCAGTGAGGAACGGCACGGGAAACGCGTGCGGCGCAAGCGGGACGAGGAAAAGCGGCGGCCCGCTGACGAGCCCGGCGGCGACCAGTGTCCGGCCGATACCCAGCCGCCGGCCGAGCGGACCCGCGATGGTCGCGCCGAGGAGCGAGCCGATGTTGGAAAGCGCGAGCACGAGCCCGATCAACCCGGCCGACAGATGCAGTTCCCGCCGCGCGAACAGGAGGAAGATCGCCCAGAAGAGCCCGTTGCTGAACGTGCTCGTGGCGACGTAGAAGACGAGCGACCGCGTTCGCGGGTCGCCGAGGACGAGCCGCAGCCCGGAAAGGAGCTCCGAGCGCACCCTCGTCGTCGCCGGCTCCGGCTCGTGCTCCTCGCGGCGGATCGCGCCGAGCAGGAGCGCGGAGACGACATACGAGACCGCGTCCGCGAGAATCGCGTAGGGCGCTGTGAGCGCGACCACGAGCCCGCCGCCGGCGGCCGGACCGCCGAGCTGCGCCGCCGACCGCGACAGCTCGAGCTTCGAGTTCGCCTCGATCAGCCGGTCGCGACCGACGAGCGACGGGACGTAGGACTGGTACGCGACGTCGAAGAACACGGTGCCGCAGCCGACGAGAAAGCCGACGGCGTACAGCTGCCACACCGTGAGCGAGCCGAGCGCTGCGCCCGCCGGCACCCACGCAAGCGCGACTGCGCGGCCGATGTCGGCCGCGATCAGCACCGGACGCCGCCGCAGCCGGTCGATCCAGACGCCCGCGGGCAGGCTGACGACGAGCCACGGCAGGAAGTCGACGAACGTAAGCAACGCGACCTCGAAGGTGCTCGCGTGGAGGACGTCGATCGCGACGAGCGGCAATGCGAGCTGCGTGATCTGCGTGCCGACCTGGCTGACGGTGTGCGCAGTCCAGAAACGCAGGTAGTCCCGGTCGCGCCAGAGCCCACCGCGCTCACGCAAGAACGGCGACCTCCTCCGGACGGCGGAGGCGGAGCAGCGGGGACACGAGCAGCGGGATCATCACCACCGTCGCGCCGACCGCCTCGACCCACAGCGTCGGCCGGACGCCGATCCAGGACGCGAGCGCGCCGCCGACCACAGCGCCGACAGGACCCATCCCCCAGTACATCAAGCGCACGACCGAGTTCATCCGTCCCATCAGCCGAGGCGGTGTGATCGCCTGTCGCAGCGTCAGCTGGTTGACGTTGAAGAGCATCCCGAAGCCCGTCGCCACGATCTCGCCTGCAATGACGACCGGATGCGGAAACGCCCGCGGCGCGAGCGGCAGGCCGAAGATGCCGAGCGACGAGAGGACGCCCGAGACGGCGATCGTCGGCCCGATGCCGAAGCGGGCGACGACGCGCGCGCTGACGAGTGCGCCGAGCACGCCGCCGAGACTGCCGAGCCCGAGGATCCAGCCGACCGTCGTCGCGCTCAGACCGAGGCCGCGGACGAGGTAGACGACCATCAGCGCGAGGAAGCCGGAGTTGAAGAAGCTCCAACCGGCGCTCCACGTCGTCAGCGTCCGCAGGTACGGCTGCGCGAAGACGTACCGGACGCCCTCGGCGAGCTCGGTGCCGAGCCGGCGGCGCTCGACCTCGACGCGTTCCTCGGGCCGGCGGATCGAGCCGACGAGGAGCGCAGACGCGGCGAAGCTGACGGCGTCGGCGAGGATCGCGACCGGCGCGGTGAAGAGGCCGACGAGCACGCCGGCGACGGCCGGGCCCGCGGACTCCGTGGCCGACCTCGTCGCCTGGAGCTTCGCATTGCCGTCCGCCAGCCGCTCGGGCGGGAGGAGCGATGGCAGGAACGAGAGATACGCGACGTCGAAGACGACGGCGAGGGCCCCGACGACAAACGCGACGGCGTAGACCTCCGCGAGCGAGAGCGTTCCGGTCCAGTACGCGAGCGGAATCGACGCGAGCGCGAGTGCGCTGACGACGTCCGCGGCGATCATCAGCGGCCGGCGGCGGACGCGGTCGATCCACACACCGGCGGGCAGCGCGAAGAGGAGGAGCGGCGCGACCTCGAACGTCCGCAGCAGTGCGACCTGGAACGCGCTCGCGTGCAGAACGAGGATCGCCCCGAGCGGCAGCGCGAGCACCGTGACCCGGCTCCCCAGCTCGCTGATCGCCTGCCCGGCCCAGAGCCGCAGGAACGCGCCGTCGCGCCAGAGCCCGCCTCGCGGCCACATGGCGCGGAGGCTACGCGTCGACGGAGACCGTCGACGGCGGCAACCCGGCTTCCGCCGCGGCGGCGAGCGGCTCCTCCACGGGCTCGGGCATCTCCTTCAGCGCGACGATCGGCGAGAGCAGGATCGGGAGGAAGGTGAACGTGCTGCCGACGGCGCCGATCCAGAGTGCCTCGCGGAGGCCGAAGGTCGTCGCGAGCGCGCCGCCGAGCAGCGAGCCGAGCGGAATCGTCCCCCACACGAGCAGCCGCATCACGGAGTTCATCCGGCCCTGCAGGCGCTCGGGCGTGATCGTCTGCCGGAAGCTGACCTGCGTGATGTTGTAGACGACGCCGCCGAAGCTCGCGAGCATCTGCGAGGCGATCAGGAACGGCAACGGATTCGAACGCGGCGCGAGCGGGACGAGCAGCATGGCGGGACCGAAGATCAGCGCGGCGAGGAGGGTAGTGCGGCCGACCCCGAGCAGGCGGCCGATCCGGTTCGCGAGGAGGGCGCCGAGGAGGAAACCGGCGTTGCCGAGCGAGAAGACGAGGCCGATCTTCGCCGGCGACAGGTGTAGAACGCGCACGGCGTAGACGATCAGGATCGCGTAGATCACGTTCCCGAAGAAGTTGGAGCTGCCGGTGCACGCCGCCTGTGCGCGCAGGTACGCGTTGCCGAAGACCCAGCGCAGGCCCTCGAGCATGTCCTCCTTCATCCGCCGCCGCTCCTCGTCGGCGGCGTGCGACGCGGATCGCTCGCGCTTCCGGATGGCGACGACGAAGCAGGCGGATGCGACGAAGCTGACGGCGTCGACGGCGATCGCGTCCGGAGCGGTCAGCCAGCCGATCAGCGCCCCGGCCATCCCCGGCCCGAGGATCTGCGCGGCCGACACCGTGACCTGGAGCTTCGAGTTCCCCTCGACGAGCTTGTCCCGCTCGACGAGCGACGGCAGGTACGACTGGTAGGCGACGTCGAAGAAGACGGTGAGGATCCCCCCGACGAAGCCCACGGCGTACAGCTGCCAGATCGTGAGGCCGCCGGAGCTGTAGACGATCGGGATCGTGGCGAGCAGCAGTGCGCGGCCGGCGTCGCCGACGATCAGGATCATCCGGCGCGGCAGCCGGTCGACGAGCACGCCCGCCGGCAGCGTGAAGAGGATGAACGGCAGGAACTCGACGGTGCTGAGCGCCGCGACCTGGAACGCGCTCGCGTGCAGCCCGAGGACAGCCGTCAGCGGCAGCGCGAGCAGCGAGACCTGCGAGCCGAGCTCGCTGATCGACTGGCCGGTCCAGAGCTTGAGGAAGTCCGCGTGCCGCCAGAGGCCGCCGAGCCTAGCCACGTGGGGCCTCGGTCGGGTAGACGCCGACGACGAGCTCGTGGGGCGCGCCGCCGGGGGTGTCGCTGTTCTTGAAGTCAGCCGCGAGGCGGTCGAGCCGGCGCCGGAGCTTCCGCGCGTCCTCGGCGTTCAGCCGTGCGTGGAACGGCTCCGACGGCGAGCCCTCCTCGCTCTTGAGGATGAAGAGGCGTGCGACGCGCCCGTAGTACTTCTCCGTCAGCGCGCGCACCTTCCGCGTGCGGACGACGCGGATCAGACCGGCCCGCTCGAGCACCTTCAGGTGGTGCCCGACCGTCCCCTTCGGAATGCCGAGCTCGGCGGCGAGTTCCGACGTCGAGCATGCGCTCTCGCGGAGCCGGACGACGATCGCCGTGCGGAGGTCGTCGCCGAGCGCGCGCAGCTGCTCCGGCTCCCTCACGACCAGCACGTCGTCCGCGTCGTAGTCGAGGGCCGGAAGAGTGACGGTCTCCGACGAATGGTCCATCGAAGCGAAACATACGGGATTTCCCGCCCGTTCGCAAAACTTGGTTAGGTGCGGCGCGTGGACGCGATCGTCGTCGAGACCCGCCGCGGCGGGATCGTGGAGGCGCAGCACGTCGTGCACGCGGTCGCCGTCGCCGACGGCGCGGTGGTCGCGTACGCAGGGAATCCATCATCCACGTGTTACCTCCGCTCCTCGTCGAAGCCGCTGCAGGCGCTGCCGCTCGCCCGGGCGCGCGACGACGTCGACGACCGCGACCTCGCGATCGCGAGCGCCTCCCACCGCGCGACCGACGACCAGATCGCGGCCGTCCGCGCACTGCTCGCGAAGGCGCCCGCGGCCGAGGACGAGCTCGAGCTCGGCCCGCAGCCGGGACGCCCGCCGGGGAAGATCTTCCACAACTGCTCCGGAAAGCACGCGGGCATGCTCGCCCTCTGCCGCGCACGCCACTGGGACAGCCGAGGCTACTCCCAGATGGGTCATCCGGTGCAGGAGGCGATGCTCGCCGTTCACGCCGAAGCCGCCGCGGTCGACGCCGCCGAGATCCCGGCCGCAGTCGACGGCTGCGGCGTCCAGACGTTCGCGCTTCCGCTCGAGCGGATGGCTTACGTGTTCGCGCGCCTGGAGCAGCTCGACGGCGGTGGCCGTGTCCCGACGGCCCTGACTGCGAGCTGATGCGCTCCCTGCCGGGGTGGATCGCCAAAGGCGGCGCCGAGGGACTGATCTGTCTCGCGGGACCAGGCGGCCTCGGCGTCGCGCTGAAGACGCACGACGGCGCCTCGCGTGCGCATCGTCCCGCGCTCGCCGCCTTCCTGGGGACGCTCGGTTACGAGCTGCCTGGATGGCTCGTCGTCGGCATCGACAACAGTCGCGGAGAGCTTGTGGGGGAGCTCACGATCCGCCGCCCGGAATAGGACTTGCCGGAATGTGAGCGTTCTGTAAGATCGGGCGTGTTGAGGGTGAGCCGGGGGAGTAGCAGCGACCGGCTCTTTTGTGTCTAGGTAGTCGTTCGGGAGTTCGTCAACCGCAGACTCGGAGGTCGCTCTTGCTCACCGTCGACATCTCGCTTCCTGACGTCGAGGAACTTCAGAAGCTCGTCACCGAAGGTCAGGAAAAAGGATTTCTCACCTACGACGAGATCGTCACGGGGCTTGACGATGTCGAGCTGACCAAAGAGCAGATCGAGGACTTCTACACCTACCTGATCGACCACGGCATCGAGCTCGTCGAGGGCGAGACGCACAAGCATCCGCCGCACGAGCAGCTCGCGCCGCCCGAGGAGGAGAAGAACGCGCCGAAGCTCGACCTGACTGTCGAGCCGTCGCTCGACTCGCTGCGCCTCTACCTGCGCGAGATCGGCAAGGTGCCGCTGCTCACCGCCGACCAGGAGGTCTATCTCGCGAAGCGGATCGAGCGCGGCGACATGGGAGCGAAGACGCAGATGACGGAGGCGAATCTCCGCCTCGTCGTCTCGATCGCGAAGGGTTACCTCGGCCGCGGACTCTCGTTCCTCGATCTGATCCAGGAAGGCTCGCTCGGCCTGATCCGCGCGGTCGAGAAGTTCGACTACCGCAAGGGCTACAAGTTCTCGACGTACGCGACCTGGTGGATCCGCCAGGCCGTCACGCGCGCGATCGCCGACAAGGCGCGGACGATCCGCATCCCCGTACACATGGTCGAGAAGCTGAACAAGGTGGTGCACATCGAGCGCCAGCTCGTCCAGCGGCTCGGCCGCGAGCCACGCCCCGACGAGATCGCCGACGAGCTCGAGATGACGACGGAGGAGGTGCGCGAGATCTTGCGCATGGCGCAGCTCCCGGTCTCGCTCGAGAAGCCGATCGGCGAGGAGGAGGAGTCGGAGCTCGGCGACTTCGTCCAGGACGAGCAGGCCGAGTCGCCCTACGACACCGCTCAGCTGTCGCTCCGCCGCGAGGACATCGAGATGGCGCTGGGCGCACTGCCCGAGCGCGAGCGTCAGGTGATCGAGCTTCGCTTCGGCCTCAAGGGCGAGCAGCCGCGCACGCTCGAGGAGGTCGGCCGCGAGTTCGGCGTCACGCGCGAGCGGATCCGCCAGATCGAGAACAACACGCTGAAGAAGCTCGAGGGCCTGCCGGAGGCGCAGGCTCTGCGCGACTGCGTGTAGCGCCCTCTTCGGCACGCGTGGCCGCGGAGATCCAGATGGTCGCGCCGCGCGTGAACACGCGGAGCGTCGTCGGATCGACCGGAAACAGCGCGGCGGTCGCTCCTCGCACCACGGTCGTGAACGTGCAGCGGCCAAGCGTCGAGATCTCGCCGGGGCGCGACCGTCCGGAGTACGGCAGGCGTCAGCTGCGGCGGCGTCGCGGCTGCCGCAGGCGCGGCGACGAGCACCGCGAGGATCGCAACGAGATGTCTTCGCATCCCGCGGTACGTAGCCGGTCGGCCGAGGCGTCAGGCGGTATCGCCGTTAGCGAAGCGACGCGAAGGTGGCTCTCGACCGCGGCCACGATTGCGCGAGCGTGCTCGAGATCGGTGTCGACGACGCGTCGGCTGAAGTACGCCGTCCCGTATTCCGAACGGTTACGGCTCCGCCGCATACGGTCGAAAGCGCTCGCCGCAGGATTCTCGCGAAGTACCGCTGCGACGAGATCTTCGACGGCAGTCGTCATGGCTCGCGAACCGCGACGAGCGGCCCTCGTCGAACGGTCCGCAGAAACGGCGTCGAGGCATCCTCCCACTCGAGCGGTTCGACGATGGTCGCATTCGTCTCCTGGCCGAGGACGCGCTCGATCTTCCCCGATGCGCGGGAGACGGCGTCCGGATCGACCTCACCCACAACGAGAATGTCGAGATCGCGCGGAAGCGGTCCGCGCTCCCCGTGGTAGCGGCGCGCCCACGACCCAAAGATGTACACGGCCTCGACCCTGGGCACCTTCGCAAACACGTCGGCGGCGATCGCCACCGGGCCAAACGCCTTTAGGATGAGCGCGCGAAGCTCCGGGTAGAACGGCGACGCGTCGTCAGCACGAACGAGGCGGTTTCGGCCGGCGCGTACCGTGGTGAGGATGCCCGCTTGCTCGAGTTCATCCACCTCGCGCTTCACGGTCGACGGCGCGACGCCGATCGCGTTCGCGATCTGGGAGATGCTCATCATCGGCTCGTTGACGAACACATACGCAAGCAGGTTGGCGAGCGCCTGCGAGCGCAGGATCGGCAGGATGGATGGAGATCTTGTTTGCATAAAATGGCGGTAATCCGCCACTATACGCAAAATCGGCAGGCGCCCTCGCAGGGGCTGACGGCCTACTCGCCGCCGGCGGCCTGCGCCTGGTCGCCGATGCGCTCGAACGGCACGAAAAGTCGGCAGTGCGGGCACTTGAAGCCGGCATAGCGCGCGGCTCGGCCGGCGACCGGCTGGGCCGAGAACGGCTTGTGGCAGTGCGGGCACTCGACGTCGTAGGTCTGCTCGAGATCAGGCATCGGCGTCATGCGTCCAAGCTATCAGCAGGCTCCGTCCGATCGGGCACGTACCGTTGCCCCTGTGGAGTACGCGCCTCTCCGCCGCGGCGCAGCCGAGTTCGTCGGCGCCTTCACACTGATCTTCATCGGCGGCGGCGCGGGAATCGCGGCCGGCCGGTTCGGCGGCTTCGACATCGTCGCGATCGCCCTCGCGAACGGTCTTGCGATCGCGATCATGGTCTCGAACCTCGGCCACATCTCCGGCGGGCACTTCAATCCTGCGATTACGCTCGCCTTCCTCGTCACGCGGCGAATCGTGCTTTCGCTCGCCCTCCTCTACTGGGTAGCACAGCTCGCCGGCGCGATCGCCGCGGCGGCGATCCTGCGCGCGGTCTATCCCAGCATCCTGGGGGCCGTGCCGCACGCGCCGACCACGTCTGACGGCAAGGCGCTCGTCGTCGAGATCGTGCTGACGTTCCTCCTCGTCTGGGCCGTGTGGGCGACCGCCGTCGACATCCGCGGCGCCTTCAAGTCGATCGCGGGACTCGCGATCGGCCTGACGATCACGATGGACGTCTTCATGGGTGGCCCGCTCACCGGGGCGGCGATGAATCCGGCCCGGGCGTGCGGCCCCGAGCTCATCTCGAACTTCTGGGGCGAGGCCTGGGTCTACTGGGTCGGCCCGGCGATCGGCGCGTTGATCGCGGCGGTCGCGTACGAGTACCTCTACCTGCGGCCGGCGCGCGAGGCGCCCGTCGGCACGGCCGAGTCCGGCGTCGCGGAGCCGCGGCCGGGCGACACGGCGCTGAGCTAGTCGAGGAAGGTCACATAGGACTCGAGCGGCGCCCGCTCGCGCGCCGGCGGGACGTTGACCGGGTCGCCGAGGTGGATCAGGCCGACGAGGCGCACGCCGTCGGGGAGGCCGACAGCCGCACGGCCCTCCGGGGCCCGCAGCACAGACCGCGCACGCGGCGGCGTGAAGATCCTCCTCGTCCTGGATCGGGTCGCCGGACAGGACGCAGGACGCGACGACCAGGCTCGGCGCCCGCTCGAGCTTCACAGCCTCGGCCGGCCCACCTGCCTCCTTGAGCCGGCGCAGCGCCTCCGGGCCCAGGACGCGGAACCGCCAGGGTTGGGTCAGGTGATGGTTCGGCGCCCAGCGCGCGAGCTCCAGCAGCTCCTCCAGCGCCCCGCGCGGCACCGGATCGGGCCCGAAGGCCTTGTGCGTACGGCGTCGGCGGATCACCTCGTCCACCGGCGCAACGTAGCCGACCCAACTTCGGAATCCCCCACGCGTCTGATCCCCGGGGAGATTTCTGCTTTATAACTGGAGGGCGATGGAACCCACGCAGGTCGCGCGGACGCCGGAGGACGAGTTTCTCGAGCGGGCGGGGGAGATCTCCGAGCGGTTCCTCGGCAACATCGAGTCCGTCGTCCACGGCAAGCGGGAGGAGATCAAGCTCGTCCTCGCCGCGCTGATGTGCGGCGGCCACGTGCTGTTCGAGGACGTCCCCGGGACCGCGAAGACGGTGCTCGCGCGCGCGATCGCCGGCTCGATCGACGACGCGACGACGACGCGCATCCAGTGCACGCCGGACCTGCAGCCGACGGACGTCACTGGCCTCTCCGTCTTCAATCAGAAGGACCGCGACTTCGAGTTCCACCCCGGGCCGATCTTCGCGAACGTCGTGCTCGTCGACGAGATCAACCGTGCGATGCCGAAGACGCAGTCGGCGCTGCTCGAGGCGATGGCCGAGCAGCAGGTCACCGTCGACGGCCACACGCGCGAGCTCGACGACCCCTTCCTTCTGCTCGCGACCGAGAATCCGATCGAGTACGAGGGAACCTTCCCCCTGCCCGAGGCGCAGCTCGATCGCTTCCTGCTGAAGACCCAGCTCGGCTATCCGGGCGCGGAGGACGAGGTGCAGATCCTCGTCGAGCAGCGCTACGGACACCCGCTCGGCTCGCTCCGGCCGGTGCTCGACGTCGACGAGGTTCGCGTATTGCGGCGTGCCGTGCAGCAGATCTACGTCGACCCGCTGCTGCAGCGCTGGATCGTCGACCTCGTGCGCGCGACGCGTGAGCACGAATCGATTGCGATCGGCGCTTCGGTCCGCGGCAGCCTCGCCCTCGAGCGTGCCTCGCGCGCCTGGGCGCTGCTCGACGGCCGCGATTTCGTCCTGCCCGACGACGTCGAGCGGCTCTTCCAACCCGTGCTGATCCACCGCGTCACCTTCCGCCCGAGCTTCCTCGCCGAAGCGCGCACGATCGGGTGGACGGCGGCGATCGACGCGTTCCAGCGCGCATGCCTCGCCGTCGCGCCGCGGCCGCGGCCGGAGGACGGCGCCTCCTTCGCCCGCGCAACGTAGGCATGCGCCCCACGGGCTCCGTCTTCACGCTCGTCCCGCGGCGCCGCCTGATCGGCCTTTCGTTCGGCGGGATGCACAGCGCGCGCCGCGGGCGCGGATCCGACGTCGCCGGCTCGCGGGCGTACCGCCCTGGCGACGACGTCCACGCGATCGACTGGCCCGCGTCGGCACGGCTCTCGTCCGCGCGCGCCACCGACGAGTTCATCGTCCGCGAGAGCTACGCGGAGGAAGCGCCCCGGGTCGTCGTCGTCATCGACCACCGGCCGACCATGGCGCTCTTCCGGCCGCCGCTCCCGTGGCTGTCGAAGCCGGCCGCGATGTCGCTCGCCGCGCACCTCGTCCTCGACAGCGCCATCGCGTCGCGCGGCTACCTCGGCTACCTCGACTTCGCCGAGCGCGATCCGCGCTGGAGCCCGCCGCGCAGCCAGCGCGACCTGCCCGAGCTCCGCGACGAGCGGCCGTTCACCGCACCGGACGACGTGATCGAGCGGGCGTTCTCGTACCTCGCGATTCACCGGCGTGCGCTCCCGGCCGGCTCTTTCGTGTTCGTCTTCTCGGACTTCCTCGTCTCGCCGCACGACCGCGTGTGGATCGACGCGCTCGAGCACCGCTGGGACGTCGTGCCCGTGGTGATCCAGGACCCGGTCTGGGAGCAGAGCTTCCCGGACGTCTCCGGCATCGTCGTCCCGCTCGCCGATCCGGCGACCGGCAAGGTGTCGTACGTGCGTCTGTCCCGCCGCGAGGTGGAGCAACGGCGCGACGCGAACGAGCGGCGGCTCGAGTCCCTGCTGCGCACGTTCGACGCCCTCGACCTTCAGCCGGTCGTGATCTCGTCGGCCGATGCGGTCGACGTGCTCGGCGCGTTCCTCGCGTGGTCGGAGTGGCGCCAGGCGCTGAAGGGACGGCCGTGGTGACGCCCGCGCGTGGGGTCGCGGCCGCAGTCGTCGCGGCAGCCGCACTCGCGGCGGCCCTTGTCGCGCTGCTCGGCGGCCGCGCGGCGCACGTCGACGTGCCCGCGCAGGGAATCGGCGTCGCGGCGGACCTCTCGCCGCGCGCGGCGCTCTTCGGCGACCCGCTCGTCGCTCAGGCGGTGGTGGTCGTCGACCGTCGCGTCGTCGATCCTCGTTCGTTGCGCCTCGTCGGCGCGTTCGGCTGGTACGAGGCGAGCTCGCCGCCGCGCGTCACGCGGACGGACGAGGGGAGGGTGACGCGCGTCGTCTACCGCTTCCGCCTTCAGTGCCTCTCGGGCGGCTGTCTCACACCGGATCCCACGTTCCACGGCACGCGCGTCTTCGGTCTGACCCCACTACGGCTCTCCTTCAAGCAGACCGACGGGACGCCCGGCGCGATGCTCGTGCGCTGGCCGCTGCTCAACGTTGCGTCGCGGATGTCGGGGGTCGACATGGCGCTCTTGACGCCGATCGACCAGCCGCCGTTCCACGCGACGACGGCACTACCGCGGCCGAGCTACGCGATCTCGCCGACGCTCCTTGTCGCGTTGCTCGCCGCCGGCGCGGCGCTTCTGCTCGCGGCGTCGGGGCTGCTCGCGTACCGGTCCGCGCTGGCACCCGCCGCCGCCCCGGCGGAGCCGGAGCCCCTCCCCGTGCGCCCGGCAGAGCCGGTGCGCGTCCTGTCGCCGCTCGAGCGCGCATTGCATCTGCTCGAGCGCGCGCGCGAGCGGGGCGCGGTTCCCGACCAGCGGAAGGCGCTCGAGAACCTCGCCGGAGAGCTGCGCCGGACCGGGGAGCGCGAGCTCGCGCTCTCGGCCAGCGTACTCGCCTGGGCGGAGCGGCCGCCGGGAACGGATGCCACGGGGGCGCTCGCGGCGGCGGTGCAGCGGCGCATCGCGAAGGGGGTGAACGGCCACGGCGCGGACGCGTGAGGCGATCCCGAGCGTCGACATCGCGGCGTTCCGGCGCGCCCGGCGCCGCACGCTCGCGCTGCGCGCAACGCTGGCGCTCGCGCCGCCCGAGAGCGCGCTCCCGCAGGGCCGCAGCGGCGTCGTCGTGGTCGACGTCTCCCGCAGCATCGGCGTCAGTCCCGAGCGAACGCTGCTGCGCGCGCTGAAGCGCCTCGATTCCCCGGACGGCCGGCTCGGGCTCGTGCTGTTCTCCGACATCGCCTACGAGCTGTTCCCGCCGGGCACCCCCGGCACCGAGCTGCGGCCGATCGAGCGCTTCTTCCGGCCCCTCAAAGGACGAAAGACGAGCTCGGGCGATCCCGTCTTCCCGGTCACGCCGTGGGACGACAGCTTCCGCGGCGGCACGCAGATCTCGACCGGGATCAAGGCCGCCTGGGACGCGTTGAAACGCGACGGGATCCGCAACGGCGCGATCCTGCTCGTCAGCGACCTCGCAACCGAGCCGGACGACATCCAGCACGTCGCGGAGCTCGGGATCGCGATGCGGCGCGCCGGCGTCGAGATGCGGATCCTCGGCCTCGCTCCGAAGCCGAGCGACAAGGCGCTCTTCGGGCGGATCTTCGGCGCGGACTCGTTCGTCGACGAGGCGCCGCCGGTCGGCGTCGGCGGTCTCGCCCACCGGCTCCGGGCACGGCTCACCGCGCCGCTGCCGTGGGCGCTCGTCGGCGCGGCGCTCGGGCTCCTCGCCGCGCTCGCGGCGAACGAGCTCGTCTGCGGGCGGCTCGCACTCCCCGGGAGGACGGCGTGAGGCGTGCCCTCGGTCTCGGGGCCGCGCTGGTGCTCGCCGCCGGCGGCGTCGTGCTGCTCCTGCTCGCCGTCGACGTCAACCGTGTCGAGGGCCGGCTCGCCGCCGACGATGTCGCGTACCGGACGGCGCCGGCACGGACCGATCTGTGGCGCGCGCCGCACGTCCTGCCGGCGGCGTGGTCCACGGGTCTTCTGGGCATCGACGACGACATCCGCGCCCGCGACGCGCTGCGTGTCTTCAAGCTCGGCCATCCGCGTGTTCTCTTCTTCGTCGCGGGGCCGGAGGTGATCTCGTTCCGCAGCTCGGCCCAGGCGCTGCTCGCACGGGCGATCGACAGCGAGCCGGACGCGCGGCGGCGCTCGCAGGAGCTGAACATGCTCGGCGTCCTGCAGCTGATCGCGGTCGGCAACGGCGACCCGCAGGAACGGCAGCGGTTCCTGCCGCGCGCGGCCGAGACGTTCCGGGCCTCGATGGCGGCCGACGCGGCGAACGAGGATCCGAAGTTCAACCTGGAGCTGACGCTGCGGATGATGGAGAAGCAGAAGCAGAGCGGCGAATCGCAGAACGGCAAGGGCGGCGTCGCCGCGAAGGGCCAGAACGCGGGCAACGGCTACTAATGCTGACGTTCTTGAGTCCGGTCGGGTTCCTGCTTGCGCTGGCGGGAGCCCTCCCGCTGCTCGGTCTGGCGGTGCTCGAGCGGCGCGCGCAGAACGTGCGCCGGGCACTCCGCCTCGACCCGCCGGACCGCCGCAGGCGGCTCGAGCTCACAGGCGCGCTCGCAGCCGTGGCCGTCCTGCTCGGTCTCGCCGCCGCGCAGCCCGTCCTCGCGGTCACGCACGAGAAGGCCGCCCGCAGCGACGCGGAGGTGCTGTTCGTGTTCGACGTCTCGCGCTCGATGCAGGCCGCGTCGGGCGAGACGGGATCGACGCGGCTGGAGCGGGCCAAGCAGCTGGCGATCCGCGTCCGGGCAGCGCTCGGAGACATCCCTGCGGGCGTCGCGTCGATGACCGACCGGACGCTTCCCTATCTCTTCCCGACTGCGAACACCTCCGTCTTCAACGCGACCGTCGAGCGCGTGGTGCGGATCGAGTCGCCGCCGCCGGCGTCGCGGGTCGGCAACCCCGGCGGCCGCGCGACGACGCTCGGCGCGCTCGCCTCGATCGCCAACCAGGGCTACTTCGCGCCCGGCACGACGCACAGGCTGATGATCGCGTTGAGCGACGACGAGAGCGAGCCGTTCGCTGAGGCCGGCATCGGCGCCGTCTTCCGCAAGCCGCCGCGGGTGCGGACGATCTTCGTCCGCTTCTGGGGCCCGAACGAGCGGATCTACGCCGGGGGCCGTCTCGATCCGGTCTACCGGCCCGATCCGGCGAGCGCGCGGATCGTCGAATCGCTCGCCCTCGCTACGCGCGGCCGTGCGTTCCAGGAGCAGCAGCTCGCGGACATCCTCCGGACGGCCAGGGTCGACCTCGGGACGGGCGCCGTGCGCCGAAACCGCCTCGAGCGGGCCCGGACCCCGATCGCCGCCTGGGTTGCGGCCGCGGCCCTCCTGCCGCTCGGGCTCGTCCTCCGCCGCCGCAACTTCTAGCGATACGACGATGACGAACTAGAGGCTGCGGGTAGCAGCGTGCGCGCCCTCGCCGTCCGCACCGCGGCCGACAGCGTGTCGATGTCGTAGGCGCCGTGGTGGCGGAGGCCGTTGACGAAGAACGTCGGCGTCCCTGAGACGTTGCTCATGTCCGCGCTGTCGACGTCCTCGGCGACGCGGCCCGCGTGCGCATGGCGGCGCAGGTCGTCCCGGAAGCGGTCGACGTCGAGCCCGAGCTGCTCGGCGTAGCCGACGAGGTGGGGGAACGCGAGCGCGTCCTGGTGCTCGAACAGCAGGTCGTGCATCGGCCAGAAGGCACCCTGCGCTCGGGCCGCCTCCGCGGCCTCGGCGGCGAGCTCCGCGTTCGGATGGACGTCGCCGAGCGGCAGGTGCCGGAAGACGAAGCGCAGGTCGTCACCGAAGTCGGAGAGCAGCTCCCGCAGGACCGGCTCCGCGCGGCCGCAGTACGGGCACTCGAAGTCCCCGTACTCGACGAGCGTGACGGGCGCGTCGTCGGAACCGCGCACGTTGTCGTGCTCCGGATCGACGGGCACCGCGAGGTCGACGATCGCCTCGGCACGGCCCGCGAGCGCACGGATCCGGAGCGGGGTCGGCAGTCTGCGCAGGACGCTGAACGCGAGCGCCCCGAGGCCCGACGCGCAGAGCGCGGCGCTGAGGATCCCGAGCTTCGCCTCCTCCAGCTGCGGCCCGCGGAATGCGAGCGTCGCGATCAGGAGCGAGACGGTGAAGCCGATGCCCGCGACGATCCCGCCGGCGCTGAGCGCGCCCCAGCCCACAGGGAGCCGCAAACCGCGGCGCGTCGCGAGCCACGACGCGCCGACGATGCCCAGCGGCTTGCCGACGACATAGCCGACGAGGATCCCGAGCGTGATGGGCGACGTGAATGCGCTCGTCAGGAACGATCCACTGATGTGAATTCCCGCGTTCGCGAGGGCGAACAGCGGCACGATCAGGTAGCTCGTCCACGGGTGATAGAGCTGGGCGAGCCGGAGGTTCGGCGAGATCGCCGACTGGAGGCCCTGCCTCGCCGTGCGCTCGAGCTCGGGCGTCGGCTGCTCGCGGAACGAGCGGAAGAGGTCGCTCGCGCGCTCGAGGTCGGCCCGCGGTGCCGGGTACGCGTAGGTCAGCAGTCCCATGACGACGACTTGAAGACGGCGACCCAGATCACCGTGCCGAGGACCGCATACGGGAGCCCGCGCCGCTCGCCGGCGGATCGCAGCACGAGCATGACGCCGAGCAGCAAGAAGGCGACCACGAGCGACACGATCGCCACGTGGTCCGTGTAGACGGTTGCGATCACGAGCAGCGCGACGAGGTCGTCCGCGACCGCGACGGTGAGCATGAACGCGCGCAGCCGCGTCTTGACGCGTGGCCCGACGAGGGCCAGGACGCCGAGCGCGAACGCGGTGTCGGTCGACATCGCCGCGCCCCAGCCGTGCGCCGACGATTTGCCGCCGTTGAACGCGAGATAGATCAGCACCGGGACGACCATCCCGCCGAGACCCGCGATCACCGGCAGCACGATCCGGCGCCGCTCGCGGAGCTCGCCGATGTCGAACTCGCGCCGCGCCTCGAGGCCGACGACGAAGAAGAAGAAGGTCATCAGCCCGCTGTTGACCCAGCCGCGCAGGTCCTGTGCGACGGCCCACCCGTCGAGGTGGATCGAGAGCTCGGTCGTCCAAACGCGGCCGTACGACGGCGCGTCCGCGTTCACCCACGCGAGCGCGACGAGTGTCGCGCCGAGCAGGAAGAACGCGCTTCCCGTCTCGGTGCGGACGAAGTCGCCGAGCGGCGCGGCCACGCGCCGGATCGTCATCCGTCCAGGGAGCTGCTCCGCCGTCTCCGCCACCCTGCGATTCTGACGGTCGACCGGCCCGCTACGGGCGCAGGTGAACCACGGACATGCCGTAGTCGGCCGCGAGCCGGTCGGCGATCAGCGACCGGTGGCACGCCTCCGAATCCCGCTCGACGCAGAGAAGGGCGGACGTGACGCCGGCCGGAACGAGCCCCGCGAGATCGGCGTGGTCGAGGATCTCCGTCGTGTAGCGAAGCACGTACTCGGGCGCGAGCTCCACGCGCGACCGTTTTCCGACGCCCTGCCGCTCGTCCTCTCGGTACTGCAGGTCGCGGAGCTCGGTCGTCGGCGCGAGCTCCTTGCGATGGCGGTAGCCGATCCCGGCCTCGGCGAGGGCCGCCTGCAGCCGCACGGCGTTCGCCCACGCATACTCGCTGCCTCGCACGCCGCGCCGTTGCCGCACGTCGAGCACGAGCGCGACGCCGGCCGCGCGCAGCGCGTCGAGGAACGCCTCGAGCGTCCAGCCGTAGACGCCGATCGTGGCGACGGTCGGCGCCCGCGCCTCAGTCACCCGGCTCGAGCCCCAGCGCGCGCAGCGCCTCAGGCAGCCGCGTGTCCCAGCGCATCTCATGTGAATGCCGCCACGTCCCCACGACCTTCGTCACGGACGCGCGCGGATTGAGCTGCTTGATCCGGTTGAAGAGCGCGGCGGACTGCGCCGCCTGGTCGACGACGATCTCGTCCTCGGTGCTCCACCAGATCTGCAGCCGCTTGCCGGAGAACGCGATCTTGCGCGCCCACGCGATCGGGCTGCGGAGGGCGTAGCCGACCGGATTCGTGTCCGGCGTGCCGCCGATCTCCTCCCGCGCGAGCTCCTGCAGCGAAGCGCCGTTCGGGAGCCGCGCGAAGTCGCGATAGCGGCGCGCCACGTCCGTGGGGGAGTCGAAGGCGGCCGACGCGGCCAGCCAGTCGGGCCGCCGCGCGACGAGCAGCAGCGTCTCCTGTCCGCCCATGCTGCCGCCGAGGGCGTAGACGCGGTTCGGGGCGATCCGGAACCATGGCAGCGTCTCGCGCACGATCTTCGGCATCCGGACGAGATCGTCGATCTGCCGGCGGTAGCCCCAGGAGTACAGCTCGAGCTTGCGTCCCTGCCCTTCCGGGTTGACGACCGCGAAGCCCCACTGCCCGGGGAGATCGCCCCAGAGGTGCGTGTTGGTGAGCGCGTCGACGCCGCGGCCGTGCGGCGAGATCACGAGCGGCAGCGGCGCCGGGTGGCGCGGCCCCACGCCGCTGGGCAGGAGCACGTAGGCCCTGCGCGCCTGCCCGTCGTGCGCTCGGTACCGAACGGTGAGGACGCTCGTCGCTGCCGTGCCCGGATCCTACGAGGCGACCGGTGCCGCCTGCTCCTGCCGCCGCGGGCGGAGCCGCGGCAGCAGGAGCGCAGGGACGAGCGCGGCGGCGACGAGTCCGAACGCAACCCAGAACGTCGTGCCGAAGGCAGCGGCGAGGGCGGACGGCGTGTGTGCCCGGCCGGTCGAGATCGACCGCTGGAGGATCACCGCGAGGAGCGCGGTGCCGACGGAGCCCGCGATCCGCTGGATCGGGTTGATCGTGCTCGTCGCATGCGCGACCGCCTCGCGCGGCACCGCCTGGTAGGCGACGGCCATCGACGGGACGATCGTCGTGCCGAGGCCGAGGCCGATCACGAACAGCGAGGCGCCGAGCAGCCAGTACGACGTCTCTGTGTCGACCTGCGTGTAGACGGCCATGCCGGCGAGCGCGAGGAGGACGCCGAACGGGATCACGACGCGGGCGCCGATCTCGTCCGTCAGGCGCCCGGCGACCGGCAACGCGACCGCCGCTCCGAGTCCCTGCGGCACGAGCAGCAGGCCGGTCGCGAGCGGGGTCTCGCCGCGGACGAGCTGGAAGTAGAGCGGCAGCAGGATCAGCGCGCCGAAGAGCGCGATCCCGACCAGCAGGTTCGTGCCCGCCGCGGCTGCGAAGCCGCGTCGCGCGAAGAGCCGGATGTCGAGGAGCGCCGCGTCGCCGCGACGCCACGCGTGCCAGGCGAAGGCCGCGACGAGCGCGAGTCCCAGCACAACCCCCGTGAGCGTGCGCGGGCCGCCGAAGCCGCCGGCCGCGCTCGCCTTTGACATGCCGTAGACGAAGATTGCGATTCCGGGCGCGAGCAACGCGAGTCCGAGGACGTCGAGCCGCCGGCCGAGCCGCGGCGCCGCCTCCGGCAGGAGCCGCCAGGCGAGCACGATCGCGGCGACGGCGATCGGCAGGTTGACGAAGAAGATCCAGCGCCAGCTGACCTGGTCGACGATCGCGCCGCCGATCACCGGGCCGAAGACGGGTGCGAGCAGCATCGGCACGCCGATCACGCTCATCACACGTCGATCGCGACGATCCAGTGGGTCCTGACCCCCGACGCTCGGCCGCGAATGAGCGCGCAACCGGGCCTGCGAGAGCGGAAGAAGGAGAAGACGCGGCAGGCGATCTCCGAGGCCGCCTGGCGGCTGTTTGCCGACCGTGGGTTCGACGCCGTGACCGTGGCCGAGATCGCCCGGGCGGCCGACGTCTCGGAGGGGACGGTCTTCAACTACTTCCCGACGAAGGAAGACCTGTTCTACAGCCAGATGGAGAGCTTCGAGGCGGCGCTCGTCGACGCCGTTCGCAACCGTCCGGTCGGCGAGTCGGCGCTCGCTGCGTCCCGCCGCTTCGTGCTCGACCGCGCCGTCGGTCTCGAGGAGCGGGCCGAGGTGATCGCGAAGGCGGCACGCATCATCGCATCGAGTCCCGCGCTCCAGGCCCGCGAGCACGAGGTCGTCGAGAGCTCCACAGCCTCGCTTGCCGAGCTGCTCGCCGCCGAAGCCGGCCCGCGTGGCGGCGACGCGGAGCCGTGGGCGGTCGCGAGTGCGCTGATGGGCGTTCAGCGTGGGCTGGTCCGCCGCGTCAGGGCGAACGTGCTCGCGGGCATGCGGGGCGCCGAGCTCGCCGCCGACGTGAAGGCTCAGGGCAAGCGCGCCTTCGCCCGCCTCGAGCGCGGGCTCGGCGACTACGCGGTCAAGAAGCGCTGAGCTTCATTGCCGGCCGCCCGCGGCCGCGCCTGCCGCCCTCAGCGGAGACGGCGGCACGCGGAGCACGCGGGCAATCGGATGCGGCAGCCACCAGTTCCAGCGGCCGAAGAGCCGAACGAGCGCGGGCACCAGGAGCGAACGGATCACCGTCGCGTCGAAGATGATTCCCGCCGCGAGGCCGATGCCGAACTGCTTGATGTCGACGCCCGGGCTCGACGAGAGCACGAAGAACGCGAACATGAGCACGAGCGCCGCGCTCGTCACGAGCTTGCCGGTCCGCGCGAGGCCGAGCTCGACCGCCGTCGCCGTGTTCCCGCTGACGTCGTACTCCTCGCGCATGCGCGTCAGCATGAAGACCTCGTAGTCCATCGAGAGCCCGTACAGGAACGCGAAGATCATCAGCGGGATCCAGGAGATGATCGCGTTCGTCGCGGGCACGCCCCAGATCGCGTCGCTGCCGTGCCCCCACTGGAAGATGAAGACGATGATTCCGTACGCGGCGCCGAGCGAGACGAGGTTCAGGACCACCGCCTTGAGCGGCAGCACGATCGAGCGGAACGCGCGCATCAGCAGCACGAAGGTCAGGATGATCACGAACGCGAGCACGTAGGGGAACTTGCCGTAGACGGCGTGCACGAAGTCGCGGTCCTCCGGCGAGATGCCGGCGAGCGTCACGCAGGACGTCGTGCTGCAGCCGCGAGATCGTCTTCGACGATGCGCCGCTCGCGGAGTCCGCCGACGGGAATACCTCGACGAGCGCCTTGCCGTCGCGCTGCCAGCCGGGCGGGGCGGCGGCGCCGGCGATCCCGGGCGAGTGCCGCAGGCTCGCGGCCACCGTCTGCGCCTTGGCCCGCGTCGCGTTCCCCTCGAGCAGGACGACGTACGGCTTCATCACGCCGGGCGAGATCCCGGCCTGCGCCAGCGCGGCGCGGCCGTTGGTCGCATCACCGCTGCCCGGATAGTCCTTCAGCTGCGCCTCGGCCGGATTGAGCTGCAGGCCGGGGACGAGCAGCGCCGCGACGATAGCGATGCCGGCGAGGGCGACCGGGACCGGGCGGCGCATGACGAAGACGGCCCAGCGGTGCCAGAAGCCGCGGGTCGGATCCTGCCGCTCGACCCAGCGCTTCGGCATCACGCGCAGACGGTTGATGCGCGTTCCGACCGTGGCGAGCAGCGCGGGCAGCAGCGTGATCGACGCGATCACCGAGACCGCCGGGATCAGCATGCCTCCGATGCCGATCGACCGGATCACCGGGATCGGGAGGATCACCATGCTGAGCAGGCCGATCGCCACCGTTGAGCCCGAAACGATGACCGAGCGGCCGGCGTGCCGCATCGTCTCGACGAGCGCCGTGTCGGCGTCTTCGCCCTTCGCGAGCTCCTCGCGGAAGCGGAAGATCATCAGCAGTGAATAGTCGATCGCGACGCCGAGGCCGACGAGCGCGACGAGGAACTGGACGATCAGCGAGACCGACGTGATGTAGGTCAGCAGATAGATCAGCGTGAACGTGTTCAGGATCGACGCGACGGCGATCGCGATCGGCATCAGCACGGCCGGCACCGTGCCGAAGACGAAGAGCAGGATCACGATCGCGCCGACGCCGCCGATCAGCGCCTCGGTCAGGACGCTCGGGCCGTTGTTGTCGCCGCCGGTCGCCGCCTCCTGCAGAGCGTCGCGCCCGGTCAGATACGACTGCACGCCCGCAGGCGTCGCGCGTTTCAGCGCAGCGCGCGCCTCCTTGATCTTGACCGTGCCGTTGAATCCCTGGTTGCCCGCCGGATAGAGCTCTGCGAAGGT
Organism: Actinomycetota bacterium; assembly: GCA_005884575.1. Taxonomy (GTDB): domain Bacteria; phylum Actinomycetota; class Thermoleophilia; order Gaiellales; family Gaiellaceae; genus AC-16. Next base: position 64,619 of record VAWW01000034.1, on the reverse strand, counting down.
CGTGTGGCGGTCGCGCGAGACATAGGCGCTGTCGTGCGTCGTGAACCAGGAGCTGACGCGCGAGCCCCGGTTCGCCGCGGCCGCCGAGGCGATCGCCTTCTCGATGCCCCCGGCCTTCGTCACGTCGCCCCTGCTGTGGAAGACGGCGACGAGCGGCGCGTTCTCGCCCGTCCCGAAGGTCTTCAGCGTCCGCTGGTTCGCCTCGTAGGCGGAGTACCCGGGGATGGAGAACTGCTCGAGCCAGCGCGACGAGACGGCGCTCGCCGAGTACGCCCCGATCAGCGTCAGCACGACCCAGGCAAGCAGGATCGCCCGCCGGCGGCGGAGGACGAGATGCGCGAGCGCGGTCACGACGCTTCTCCCACGTCCCCACGATGCCGACCCGCCGCGGGGCTGGACAAGGGCGGATGCCCCCCGGTGAGGGGTACGGATACCCGTACCCGAAGAGAGCGGTCTGGCCCCTTGGCGGCCGGCTCCGCTGCATGCAGCCTGACGGTCGGCATGCGGGGATACGCATGACATCCGAAGAACGCCGCGCGTCGAGCGAAGTCCGAGCCTGGTACGAGGAGCGGCTCCGTCCGAGGCTGGCCGATGCCGTGCGCCTCGGCTTCGTCCACCCGCGCCGTCTGCGCACGCTGGACGACGACGTGCGCGAGCTGACCGCGGGCGACGGGATGTCGCTGTCGCGGGACCAGGAGCCGGCGCACACGGGTTAGCCGGAAGCCGGCTGGTAGACGAGGATCGCGACGCCGTCGCCGACGATCTTCGAGTCGACGAGCCGCAGCGGCTTCTTGGCGCTCGTCTCGCCGAAGAGGCGCTTCCCGGATCCGAGCACGACCGGGTAGACCATCAACCGGAGCTCGTCGACGAGGTCGTGCTCGAGCAGCGTCTGCACGAGCCGGACGCTGCCGTGGACGACGATGTCGCCGTCCTGCTGCTGCTTCAGCTTCGCGACCTCGTCCGCCACGTCGCCCCGCAGCACGGTCGAGTTGTTCCACTCGGGGTCCTCGAGAGTCGACGAGACGACGTATTTCGGCATGATGTTGAACTTGTCGGCGAACTCGCCTTCCCTCGACGGCCAGGCCTCGGCGAAGCCCTCGTAGGTCACCCGCCCGAGGAGCAGGGCCTCGGCCGACATCGTCTCGTCCAGCTTGAACTTGTTGCCCTCGTCTCCACGGTCGATCTCGAAGCTCCAGCCTCCGTACTTGAAGTTCTCGGCTCCGCCGGGGTCCTCGACGACGCCGTCCAGGGACGCGAACTCGGTCACGACGATCCTTCCCACCTGATCCTCCTACTCTTGACGGGTGCAGCGGGCACTATAATCAACCGGATGATTGATAAACCGGGAAGGTGACCACGCGTGGCCATCGATCAGCTGACGAGCACTTTCGCGGCTCTGGCCGATCCGACGCGCCGTGCGATCCTGGAGCGGCTCGCCGACGGCGAGGCCACGGTGAACGAGCTCGCGGAGCCGTTCCCGATCAGCGTCCAGGCGGTCTCCAAGCACCTGAAGGTGCTCGAGCGGGCGGGGCTGATCACGCGCGGGCGGTCGGCGCAGTTCCGGCCCTCGCACCTGCAGGGGGCGCCGCTGAAGGACGCGGCCGACTGGCTCGAGACGTACCGTGGCTTCTGGCAGGGAAGCTTCGACCGCCTCGACGAGCGTCTGCATGAGTGAGCCTGGGATCACGATCACGCGTGTCTTCGACGCGCCGCGCGACCGCGTGTGGCGGGAGTGGACCGAGCCCGAGCGTTTCGCGGACTGGTTCGGCGGCGGCGAGTCCGAGGTGCCGCTGTCGACGGTCTCGATGGACGTCAGGCCCGGGGGCGCGTGGCGGCTGAAGATGTTCGCCGGCCCGGAGCGCCGCGAGATCCGCTGGAACGGCGAGTTTCGCGAGGTGGTCGAGCCCGAGCGGCTCGTGTTCACGCTCTCCGACCAGTCGGGCGAGGAGGCGTACGAGCTGATCGTCGTTGTCCTCACCGACCTCGGTGACGGCCGGACCAAGATGCTCTTCGAGCAGCGCGGTAGCCTGCCGCCCGAGGTGTACGAGGGCGCGGCGCAAGGGTGGTCGGGCTTCTTCGACCGCATTGCGGAGCGCCTGGCCGGCGCCTGACCCCCGAAGCGGACCGCACGGAGAGGAGTGGCGTGTACGTCAATCTCACGCGCGTCGACACGTCGGATCAGCCGATCGAGAACGCGACGATCGTCGCCGAGGAGATGCTGAAGTGGCTTCGCGACATCGACGGGTTCGAGGGGCTGCTCATGCTCTCGCGCGAAGGAACGACGCTCGGGCTCACGTTCTGGGAGAGCTTCGAGGCTGCGCACCGTCATCGAGTCGTCCGGATGGAGTTCCTGAACCGCATGACCTCGATCGCGGACGTGCAGATCGAGGAGATCCTCGACTTCCAGGTCACGTTCGCGCACCTCGGACCAGGGGTGACCGGCGCAGCGGGCTAGCGCCGGAACATCCCGGGACTACGGGTATTCGACCACGTACGACGGGTGCGTATCCGCGTCCGTGGGCGGCCCGAAGTCGTTCACGACGTGGTCGATCGTCCCGTGGTTCGTGATCGAGAGGTCGAGGATGTCGTGCAGCTTCACACCCGGCGTCACGGGCACTTCGAACGCGTGGCTCGCGTGGATCGTGGGATCCACGTTGAAGAAGCAGTAGCTCCCGAGGCCCCACCCCTCGTGCGTCGTGACCGAGTCGGCGACCTTGTACGCGGCCCACCCGAGCACGCCGTCGTGCTGGTACGCGGCCTGGTTCGGGGGGTCGTACGGCAACTCGTTCTGAAACATGATCGTCTTGCCGTTCTCGCCGGCCCAGAAGACGTTGTACTTCTGGTAGTGCTCGGCGAAGAGGCCCGTCGCGACGACGTTGTCGCCGTTGACGACGACGCCGGTGTCGGCGGTGTTCGTCGTCCAGCCGACGCCGGAGCCGTGGTCTGCGCGCCACGCCCAGATGTCGTCGAGGATCGTGTTGTCGCGGTTCACGACGAGGCTCGCCGTAGCCTTGCCGACGTGCGGACCGCCGATGCGGAAGAAGACGTCCTGGAGCGCGCCCGGGTCGCTCGCGTCGCTCGGCCCGGCCGGAGTCTGGTCGCCGAACTGGAGCAGTGCCGGCGACGTCGTCGGGCCGGCGTCGAAGATCAGGCCCGCGACCTCGACGCCTTTCACGTCGGCGACCGTCATCGGGACGACGCCGTTCTGGGCGGTGAGCGTCGCCATGCCGAGCCCGAGCACGATCGTGTCGGACCGGTTCACCCTGATCGTCCTGTCGACGTTGTAGACGCCCGGGGTGAAGAGGAGGTTCTTCCCCTGCGTCAGCGCGTCGTTGATCGCCCGGACGCCGTCCGTGGGCTTTGCGATGAAGAAGTCCTCGATCGGGATCGAGTGCCCGGGAGTCTGGCCGCCGGCCCACGTCGTGCCTGAGCCGTTGAGCTGCGCATCGGGGACGTAGACGTTGAAGTGCTCGTTCGAGTCGACGTAGAGGAAGGGCCTCTCGCGCGACGCGGGGTTGGTGGCGAGCGTCGTGTAGGGCGGGTTCGGGAACGATTGCGCCGGCGCGTTCTGGACGCCGACGAAGACCTGGTTCCACACGGCGTTCGTCCAGCCGTCGAGACTGCTGTTCCTGACCAGGTACTGCTGCTGTGAGCCGTTGACGACGGTGCTGCCGGTGAACTGCGAGTCGGCGATGAAGCCGCCGCTGGCGTACGCCGGGTTCGAGCAGTAGTCCATCAGCGTCGCGAAGCCGTTGACGTGGACGCGCCGCATCGGCGCCGCCTGCGACGTCGCCCAGAACTCCCCGAACTGGCAGCCGCCCTTGCCCGCGACGTTGATGGTCAGGTTCGACAGCGAGCGCCAGAAGTTCACGAGCGCGGTGCAGCCGTCGGGGAAGCACTGGTTGTAGACGTCGATAGTGCCGTTGACGGTCACGTCGTTCGGCGTGCTGCCGAGGCCGGCGACCTCCGTGTAGTAGCCGACCTGGAAGTTGAGGGGAGCGGCGGCAGATCCATAGGTGCCCGGCATGAAGAGCAGGGCGTAGCGATCGGTCCCGAACTGGTTCGGGATCTGCCGGGCGGCGATCTTGTCGATCCTCGTCTTGATCGCGGTCGTCGACATCCCCGGCTCGAAGATCTTCACGTTCGGGCCGAAGTCCGGCTCGTCGGCAGTCGCCGCGTGCCGCGCGGCCGCGGCGGTGCCGGCGAGCACGAGCGCGCCCGCCAGCAGAGCGGCCGCAACGGCGTGTCTGTGAAGATGCGAAGCCATTCGGGAACCCTCTTTTCTCGAGATGGGTGAATCTGCGGCCACGAGCGGGGTCTGAATACAAGGCGCGAGACACGTTGTCAACCGGGCCGCGCCGACCGATGAGTTCTCGCAGCCGCAGTCGTCTAATCGGTGGTTGCGACAGCTCCGGCAGAAAGGACGAGAGATGCAGAAGATCACTCCGTGCCTGTGGTTCGACACGGAAGGCGAAGACGCGGCGAGGTTCTACACGTCGATGTTCCCGAACTCGAAGATCCGCCACGTCGCCCGCTACGGCTCCGCCGGGCCGCGGCCCGAGGGAACGGTGATGACCGTGAGCTTCGAGCTCGACGGCCAGGAGTTCGTGGCCCTGAACGGCGGCCCTGACTTCACGTTCAACGAGGCCATCTCGTTCCAGGTGGATTGCAAGGATCAGGAAGAGGTCGACAGGTTCTGGAGCAAGCTCTCCGAGGGCGGGGAGGAAGGCCCCTGCGGGTGGCTGAAGGACAGGTTCGGCGTGTCGTGGCAGATCGTCCCGACCGTGCTGCCCGAGCTCCTCTCCGATCCGGATCGCGAGAAGTCGCAGCGGGTCATGCAGGCGATGCTGAACATGAAGAAGATCGAGATCGACGGTCTCGAGCGGGCCGCAGCGCAGGCGTAGCGCGGGGGTCGGCGGCGCCCGTGGAGGGCGCCGCCGACCGCTGATGACGATCCGCCGGCTAGTAGCCGTTGCCGCTCGTGGGCGCTGGGCCCGCGGCGGTCGACTTCGCGATCTTCGCTCCAGCCGGCGAGACGACGTACCATTCGGCGCCGAAGGCCTTGAGCTCTTCGCCGTTCGTCTGGCCCTTCTTCGTGTCCTTGACGAAGGTGTAGAGCGGGTGTCGGTTGTAGGTCACCTGCATCCGTCCGTCTGCGCGCTTCGTGGTGCCGAGGAGCGATGCCTTGACACCGTTCGTTGCGAGCGGCTTGCCGGACGCGATCAGCGGCGGCCAGAACGTCGCGCACTGCCCGTTGCAGGCGCTCTGGTCGTTCTTGTCCTTCGCGAACAGATAGAGCGTGCGTCCGCGCGGGTCGACGAGGATCCGTCCCAGGCTGGTCGTCGCCGTCGAGACGGCGGGCCCGTTCGCGCGTGCTGCGTGGCCCGCCGCCGGGTGGAGCAGGAGGAAGGAAAGCGCGGCGAGCACCGCGAGTGCCGCAGCGGTCGCGATGAGCGACGGGCGCAGAGTCGCCGCGCGCGCGGCGTCGGAAGGTTGGTTGGTGGGCATTGTGCTCCTTTGTCTCGTGGGGTTGTCGGACTGCCTCAGCTCTTGCGGCCCCACGGACAATCAGGCGAGTGGCGGTGCTCGCTTCTCGCTCCGCAGGAGGGACACGCGTACTCCCCGCCCGTGTAGACGTCCGCGAGCCGCTTGGCCATCAACAGGACGACGACGACGATGACGAGGAGGAATGGGCTCATGGCAGGTCGCCTCTAACGATGCGTTCGCGACGCGGCGCGGACATCGGCGCCAGCGCGAAACCGCGACCCCCGCTAGCAGGCAACTTGCGCGTCCGGGGCGCGCGCGATCCTTCCTGCTAGTCGAGCGAGTACGACCTGGTCTGCGAGTGCGACGACCTGGCTTGCAAGCGCGTGCTGCGGATGGGTCCGGAGGAGTACGAAGCCCTCCGCTCCGACGAGATGCAGTTCGCCGTCCTCCCAGGGCACGAGCGGGCCAGCGAGGACGAGGTCCTCGTCCGGACCGACCGCTTCGTCGTCGTGAGCAAAGACGGGCCCGGAGGGGTTGGGACGGCTCGTGCGGTTCCCACCCTCGCCCTCCCGTGACGCTCTGCCAGATCGCAGCGTTCAGAGCTACGCGGCGGCGTCGTTCACATGGGTCGCAGTGCGGTGAGCGCGCCGTGTCGGGAGGCGAGACACGCGGCTTCGTCCGTCGTCCTCGAGTGCGCGGCTGGCGGCGAGGTAGCGCGAGAGGTTCACGGGATCCGGGTCGTCCGAGAACGCGAGGACGGCTTCCACGAATTGCCGAAACGGACTCTGCTCTGGTTCGCTCTTCACCTCGCAGACGATCGCGTTTCGGCCCGGCGGCGTCTGCATGGCCAGCGGGAAACCCGGCTACCCGCCAGCAGGAATCCGGGGATGGCGGTCAGCACCGATTCGACTGCGAGACTCTGCGCGTGATGCTGGCGGCTCTGATCAACGTGCCGAGCGGCATCGGCTATCCCCTCCTCTTCGCCTTCGTGGGCGCCGAGTCGGCCGGCGCGTTCGTCCCCGGCGAGACAGCCCTGATCGTCGCCGCGGTGCTCGCCGCCCAGGGGCGGCTCTCGCTCCCACTCGTGATCGCCGTTGCCGCCGGCGCGGCGATCCTCGGCGACAACATCGGCTACCTGATCGGGCGCAGATGGCTTCGCCGCCTGATCGACCGGCCCGGGCGCTTGGCGGCACGGAGGCGGCAGCTCGTCGAGCGCGGCGACGTGTTCTTTGCGCGCTATGGCTCGGCCGCCGTCTTCTTCGGGCGCTGGCTGCCGGGACTCCGGGTCGTCGCCTCCTGGCTCGCGGGCGCGGAGCGGATGCCGTGGCGGCGCTTCGTGCTCTGGAACGCCCTCGGCGGGATCGGCTGGGCGACCACGATCGGCGCGCTCGCATACGTGCTGGGCCAGAGCGCATCCGGCGCGCTCGGCGCGATCGGCTTCGCCGCGGTCGGCGGCGCCGTCCTCGTCTTTCTCGTCGCCCGCGTCCGCGGTCGGCAGCGAAGGCAGCGCTAGTCTTCATGGTTCGTGTCGATCGTGAGTCCGCAGCGGTAATGGCAACGCGTGAGAATGCGGACAGGAACGCGGGCGCGCCGCCGGCGCCTCGTGGTTCGTCCCCGACGTCGCCGCAGCCGCCGCGCTTTCGTCTGAGCCGCGGTTGGATCATCTTCGCCCTCGCGCTGCTGGCCTTCAACTTCTACCTCGGCTCGCGGGCGACGCAGCCGACGTCCCGCGTCCGCGTTCCGTACAGCCCGTTCTTCCTGGGCCAGGTCAGCGCGGGACACGTGAAGCAGATCACGTCGAAGGGCACGGCGATCCAGGGGACATTCACCAAGAAGCTGCGGTACGCGGGGTCGGCGCCGACGACGCGCTTCCAGACGGAGATTCCGGCCTTTGCCGACAACAACGCCCTGTCGCGCCTGCTCCAGCGGAAAGGCGTGATCGTCAACGCCCAGCCGCTCGATACCGGCGCACCCTGGTGGCAGAACCTGCTGCTCGGTTTCGGGCCGACGATCCTCTTCATTTTCCTGCTGTTCTGGCTCCGGGAACGTGCAGAACGTCCTCGGATCGTTCGGACGCTCGCGCGCGCGCCGGTACCAGCCGTCCGGCGACCGCGTCACGTTCGCGGACGTCGCCGGGATCGACGAGGCGAAGGCGGAGCTTGCCGAGGTCGTCGACTTCCTCCGTCATCCCGACAAATACCGAAAGCTCGGCGGCCGGATCCCGCACGGCGTGCTGCTCTCGGGCCTGCCGGGGACCGGCAAGACGCTGCTCGCGCGCGCGGTCGCCGGGGAGGCGGACGTCCCGTTCTTCTCGATGGCGGCGTCGGAGTTCGTCGAGGCGATCGTCGGCGTCGGGGCATCGCGCGTGCGCGACCTGTTCACGCAGGCGAAGGAGGCGGCCCCGGCGATCGTGTTCATCGACGAGCTCGACGCGATCGGCCGGTCGCGCACATCCGGGGTTGCCGGCTTCAGCGGCGGCAACGACGAACGCGAGCAGACGCTGAACCAGATCCTGACCGAGATGGACGGATTCGACTCGTCGACCAGCGTGATCGTCATCGGCGCGACCAACCGGCCCGACGTTCTCGACCAGGCTTTGCTTCGTCCCGGTCGTTTCGACCGGAGGATTGCGGTGCAGCCGCCCGATCGCGCCGGTCGCGAGGCGATTCTCAAGGTGCACACGCGCGGCGTGCCTCTGGGGCCCGACGTCGACCTCGGCAGGATCGCGGCGACGACGCCGGGCATGGTCGGCGCCGATTTGGCGAATCTCGTCAACGAGGCTGCGCTGCTGGCGGCGCGGCGGAATCACCAGGTCGTCGATGAGTCGGACTTCACCGATGCGCTCGAGCGGATCGTGCTCGGCGCGGAACGCCAGGTGATGATGAGCGTCGAGGACCGGCGCCGGACCGCGTATCACGAGGCCGGCCACGCGATCGTCGGCATGCTCACCGAAGGCGCCGATCCGGTGCGCAAGGTCTCGATCATTCCCCGCGGCGTCGCGCTCGGCGTCACGTTCGCGGCGCCCGAGAGCGACCGCTTCAACTATCGCGAGCCGGAGGTGCACGCGAAGATCAACGTCGCGCTCGGCGGGCGCGCGGCGGAGGAAGTCGTGTTCGGCGAGACGAGCACCGGCGCGGAATCGGACATCCAGCAGCTGACGGAGATCGCGCGCCAGATGGTCGGCCGCTGGGGCATGAGCTCCGCGATCGGCCCGGTCGCCGTGATCCCGCGCGACGGGCAGGGTCCCTTCCTGCCGGGCGCAGCCGAGGTCTCGCCGCATACGCAGCAGCTCGTCGACGACGAGGTGCGCCGCATCGTCGACGAAGCGCACGACGACGTCGTCGCGCTCCTGCGGGAGAACCGGAGCAAGCTCGATGCGCTGGCGACCGCGCTCCTCGAGCACGAGACGCTCGACGAGGAAGACGTGTACGCGGCCGCAGGAGTGGAACGGGCCGCGAAGCCGCCTGCCGACTCGTACGCGGCGGCTGCTCACACACGGGTCGACGGCTAGATCGCTTGTGGCTTAGAGCCACAAGCTCATCTAGACGGCCCTGCGCGTGGCGCGCTCCACGGCTAGATCGCTTTGTGGCTTAGAGCCACAAGCTCGTCTAGACGGTCGCAAGCGCGCTGCGCCGATTGAAGCGCTCGACCCGTCCGCCGCTCGCGACGGTGCGCTCGCGCCCGGTGTACAAGGGATGGCAGTTCGAGCAGACGTCGATCGAGATCGCCTCCGCCGTCGAGCGGACGCGGAACGAGGCGCCGCAGGCGGAGCAGCTCACGTCGACGAGATGCATGTTGGGATGCTGGTTCACTAGGTCCTCCTTCGAAAGGTGGCGGCACGAACAGACCGCCCGAGCCGTCACCTTTTAAAACGTCGAAGGAGAGGCAGGGCTTCCCTCAGCCGGCCGCGATCGAGCCGAAGAGTCCGTGCGCTTCGCCGCCCGGTCCGGCCGCGAAGTAGAGCGACGTGGTCGGGCCTGATGCGGTGCCGTTCCCGAACGCGATCGCCCAGAGGCCGTCGATCGCGAGCACCGAGCCGTCGTCGCGTCTGAGCTCTCCCTTGTAGACCCACTTGCCGCCGCCGTTGTCTTTGTAGGCGCTGATCCGGCCGTTGCCGAAGTTCCCGACCAGCAGGTCGCCGGAAAACGGCCCGAAGCTCGAGGGCGCGAGCGCCACGCCCCAAGGAGCGTTCGGCGGTGCGTTCTTCCTGCCGCCGGACGCGACGCGCGCCACGAGCTGGCCGTCGGGGGTGAACTCGTCGACGTAGCCGAACCCGCCGCCGGCCACGTCGTCATGCCTGGCGGCGTCCTGTTTCGCGTAAGTCACGAAGATGGTGCCGCTCAGCGCCTGGATGCCGAACGGTGCGTACCCCTTGGGCAGCTTCGCGTCCTGGAAGCCGCCGGCAAGTGTCACCGGATTGAACGATGCGCCGAAGACGTCGACGCGGTCGTTGTGGAAGTCGGTCGCGTACAGGCGGTCGTTCATGGTCGCGAGGCCCTTGTAGACGGCCCCTTGCGACGAGCGGTCGACGCCCGGTATCGCGGTCGTTCCGTCGACGGCCGG
>VAWW01000034.1:52552-54535 GCA_005884575.1 Actinomycetota bacterium | reverse complement strand
CGCCGGTCTTCCCGCCCTCGGTCACGGGGAAATCGGTCACGCTGCCGTTGAACACGGTGCCCGTCGGTCCCCCGGCGACTGCCACCGTGAGCGCCTGCTTCGCGCCGGCGCCGTTGTACAGCGTCGACGTGTTGGTTCCGTTGTTCGAGACCCACCACGGGGTCGTCGGTCCGGCGGAGAGTCCCCATCCGTTGACAAGCAACGGGTCGACGGCCGCCGCAGACGTCCCGCTGTCGGCCACCAGGTTGGTGGCCGTGAAAGCGTTGTCCTGCGGCGCAGCCTGGACGGATCCGGCGAGCGACGCTGCGATTGCGACGGCCGCGCCTACTACACCTAGCTTGAACATCGAGCCTCCTTGGAGCGAGCGCGCTCAGATCGGGCGTCGCCCGTTCACTTCGTGTCGAGGTCTGGAAGACGAGGCGGACGCTGGTCGATCAGCGGCTGCCCCCTGAAGTCAGGTTGCCCCAGGGGCTCCGGGTACGTCAGCCCCGGCAGCGCCCAACTCGACTACCTGTTGACCCCAATCGTCGCCAGCTTCCTCGGCGGCTGCGCGGGCGGCAGCCGGTAGAAGTCGAACGCTCCGCGAGTTCGAGGCCCGCCGCCGCCGTGTCGGTTGGAGGCGCGGCGCGTGACCGCGACGGGCTGTCCACGTTTCGTGAGCGCTGCGGCCTGCTCCACCTGCTTGTGCAGCTCGCGGCTGTACGGAACGCGATATCCACGCGGCTTCGTGCCGGTTGCGAGCCAGAGGTAGATCGCGCCGGAGCTCCCCGTCTGCGGGTCGGGCTCGTCGACGACGCCCCAGACGAACGTTGCGGTCTTCGGCGGCTCCTCGCCCGTCGGCCAGCCTCGCAGGCTGTTCGCCGTGGCGAGGATCGCGAAGCCGAATGCCGGGACAGCGCAGATCAGAGCGAGCTTCACCGGCCAGCGGCCGCGGACGGCGGCGAGCAGCCAGAGCAGCAGGCCGGCGAGGATCACGAAGGCGATCGCGAGGATGGTCACCGCACGGCCCCCTTTTCGACGAGCTTCTTCGGCAGCTCGTTCTCGTCGGTCACGTCGCCCGCTGCGTTGAGCGTGAAGCGGAACGCCGTCCGCTCGTCACCGGTGCGACCCAGCGTCACCGTGCGATGCGTCACCTGCGTGTCCTCGCCGCGGAGGCGGTAGAGCGCGAGCGCGACCCGTGTCCCGCCCGGATCGAGCTTCTCGTACATGTGCACGTTGACGACGTACTCGCCCGGAGTCGTGCCGCGGAGGACCTCGCGCTCGCCGTTGTGGTTGACGACGACTGCGCCGATGGTGTCGTTCGTGCGGCCGAGGTCGTCGTGCTCGAGGTGCATCAGACCGGCGTCGGGGTTGCTGAAGTAGGCGATGTCGCCCTCCGGGTCCTGGACGTACGTGTCGACGTCGTCGTCGCTCGCGGGCGGCCAGGCGACCGTGACGGCGTAGACGCCGTACGTGTCGATCCTCGGCGGTCGATGCTTCGGGTCGAAGACGGCGAGCTTGACGAGGGCGAACAGCAACAGAACGAGTGCCGACAGGAAGTCGACGACGAAGATCTGCGAGATACCGCGGCGGGGTTTCACCGCTCCAGTGCGTGGACGAGCGTGTGGTGCTCGATCGCGAGGACGACGCTGCAGAGAACCCCGGTGATCGTCGCGACGAGTCCGGCGCCGAGGCCGGCGATGATGTTGTGCACGGCATCGCTCGCCCCCTCGGCGCCGCCGGCGGTCGAGATGAGGTAGAAACCGACGGCGGCGCCGACCAGGCCGAGGAGCTGGCAGAGCGCGACGGCGAAGTAGACGTGCTCGGCGTCATGGACGATGTTCTGGTGACGGTCACCCCGAACGAGCCCACTGTCGAGCAGCTTGTCCGCGCGCCAGCAGAGCAGTCCTGCGTAGGCCGAGACCGCTGCCGCGACCGCGACCGTCAGAGCGGCCACCGCCAGCGGAGCGCCGCCGACGCGACGGAGGAAGCCGACCCCGAGCG
>VAWW01000034.1:0-52520 GCA_005884575.1 Actinomycetota bacterium | reverse complement strand
CGTCGAACTGCGCCCACGCCCGCAGGTAGTCGCGCAGCTTCGCGAAGCCTTCCTCGGACTCTGCCCGCACCGCCCAGTGGCAGTGGCCGCAGTAGCCGTCCTCGTCGACCGCGGGTGCTTCGCCGCAGCGGATGCAGTCGTTCGACGAGCTCATGGCGTCACCGAACCGTGAAGTTGCCCTGCATGCCCGCTGCGGCGTGCCCGGGCACGGTGCAGAGATAGTGGAACGAGCGCTTCTTCTTGAACGTGACGACGAGCCGCGCCGTCTTGCCCGGCTGGATCAGCGGCGTCTTCTTTCCCCCGATGCTGAAGTCGTGGAGGATGTGGCCGACGTTCTTGAAGACGAACGTGGCCGTACCAGGCTTGGCCATTGACTTCGTCGAGAGCTTGAAGAAGAACTCGCCGCCGCTGACCTGAACGGTCGTCGCTGACGCAGCCGCCTTCTGCTCGCTGCGCGCCGACGCGAGCTGGACGAGCGTGAGTGCGGCGATCGCGACGGCGGCGAGCGCAAGAGTCGAACGCATCGTGAGCCTTTTCATCGAGGTTCCTCCTACGAGAGGGAGTAGGCGATCAGCTGGAAGTGCGGGTTCTTGAAGAAGCCGGTCGTAGCGGCGCCGACGAGCAGAGTGTCGCCGTCGATCGCGGGGAAGGAGTTGATTCCGGCCTGCGCCTTCGCCGTCCAGAGCGTCTTGCCCGTCTTGGTGTCGAAGGCGTAGATCGTGCCGGCGTAGGTGCTCGTGAAAACGACGTCGTTGGCGATCGTGGCAGCGCCGAAGTCCATCGAGGGCAGCTTGTGCTGCCAGAGCACCTTGCCGGTCGCCGCGTTCACGGCGGTGAGGCCTCCGCGGCCGGCCTTGAAGTTGAACCCGCCGAGCTGCCCGGTCGCGCTCGCGCGTGCGGCGAGGTCGAGCCAGGGGACGAAGAGCCGGTTGTCGGCGAGCGCCATCGGCGTCTCCACCCCGCCCAGATCGCCCGGGAGGATGCTGATCGGCTTGCTCGGCAGCGGCCCGGTGTCGTTCTTGTGCGTACCCACCGAGAGCGTCCAGAGACGCTTGCCGTTGTCGGCGCGGAAGGCGTAGGCCTTGCCCCCCTTGCTGGCGCCCAGCACGATCTCCGTCTGCACTCCGCCGACGCGGGCGTTGGCGACGATCGCCGGGATCATCGCGTCGTAGTCGCGCACGTCGTGCGGGAAGACCTGCTGGAACCAGAGCAACTTGCCGGTCTGGCCGTTGAGAGCGACGAACGAGTTGGTGTAGAGGTTCGGGCCGGGATGGCTGGACCCGTCAGGGAACTTGTGCGTCCCGTACAGCGGCGCGGGGTTGGCAACCGAGATGAAGACGCGTCCCTTGCCGTCGACGGAGGGCGGGTACCAGAGGCCGCCGCCGCTGTTGACCTTCGGGTTGCCCCAGAGCTTGGCGCCGTCCGCGATCGTGTTGAACTTCCACTTGGGCTTGCCGCTGGCCGCGTCGAGCGCCCAGACGATCCCGTCTCCGTTGCCGGCGTAGAAGGCCGAGGCGTTGCCGGGCACGGTGCTGAGCAGGACGGTGTTGTCGTAGAGCTGGGGCGTCATGTCGATGCCCTCGTTCTTGTTGCGGGTCAGCTTGCGGCTCCAGACGAGCGCACCGGTCTTCGGGTCGAGCGCAAACGCGCTCGTCGGGGTCGCTCCGTAGATGCGGCCGTAGCCGAAGGCGATCCCGTTCGGCCCTTCGCTCGCCTTGTTGAAGTTGTGCCGCCACTGGAGCTTGCCGGTCGAGCGGTCGAGCGCATAGACGTTCGAGTTCAGGTCCTGCAGGTAGACGGTGCCGTTGAGGACGATCGGCGTCGACGAGAAGACGCCGAAGGTGCTCGCGCCCTTGAGGGCGAAGCGCCATTTGACTTTCAGCTTCGAGACCGTCTGCGCGTTGATCGGCGTCTGGCTGGTGGCCCGCGTATTGAAGATGTCGTAGTTGTGCGCAGGCCATGAGCCGGCGTTCTCGGCCCACTCGGGCGGCGGCTGGCCGACGGCGGAAGCGTGGGCTCCCGCCGACGCGCCACCCGCGAGACCGGTGACGGCGACTGCCGCCGCAAGGGCAGCGCCGAGCGCGAGCGCAACCTTCGCCCGCGGACCGGTTCGAATCTTGTTCAGTGACATGGGCTCCTCGGCTCCGTTTCGACGATTTATTGGCACAGGAACGATCGCGGCGCCGTGCCCGTGCGTCTGCATGGCCAGCGCCCGTTCGCACCCCCGGCCGTCCCGAATCTCGGACTACCTGCTGGCCACCAGAGGAAGACGACGAGCTCGACTACGCGGTTTAGCCCGTCTAATGAGAAATGGGCGGCGCTAGCGAGCTCTGCTCGTCGAGCGGCAGCTCGACGCTCAGGGTCGTGCCCGCGCCCGGCGGGCTCTGAAGCGAGATCCTGCCGCCGATCGCCTCGGCGCGGTCCTTGAGGCCGAGCAGTCCGGAGCCGCGCTGCGGGTCGGCGCCGCCGAGGCCGTCGTCGCGGACGGACACGCGAAGCACGCGGTCCAGCGACTCGACGTCGATGTTCACGACCGAGGCCTCGGCGTGCTTGGCTGCGTTCGCGAGGGCCTCCGAGACGACGTAGTACGCCGCCACCTCGACCGCCTCCGGCAGCCGCGCCTCGGCTCGTATCTCGAGCTCGACCGGAATCGCCGAGCGGCGCGCCAGCGTCTTCAGTGCCGGCACGAGGCCGTCCTCCGCCAGGATCGCCGGGTGGATCCCGAGCGCCATCTCGCGCAACTCGTCCATCACGCTCGTCAGCCCCTGGACGACGCGGGACAGCTCGGCGTCGAGCTCGCCGAGCTCGGGCGGCATGGCCGTCTGAGCCGCGCGCAGCTCGAGCGCGAGCGAGACGAGTTGCTGCTGCGCGCCGTCGTGCAGGTCGCGCTCGATCCGCTGCCGTGTCGCATCGGCGGTGGCCACGATCCGCGCGCGCGAAGCGGCGAGCTCCGATCGGCTCTCGGTATTCGCGATCGCGGTCGCCACGAGCTCGGTGAACTTGGCGAGCCGGGCCTCGGTCTGTCCGGGCAGCGGCTCCGGCTGACCCGACGCGGCGGTCATCAGCCCCCACAGCGCTCCGTCGACGACGATCGGCACGCCCACGGCCCAGCGGATGTCCGATGACTCGCGGATGACGTCGGCGATCGTTCCGTGCATGTGCGAGTAGTCGTCGATCCGGGCCGCGCGCCCGGTCTCGAAGACGCTCGCTGTGACGCTGGGGCCTTCGATCGGCCAGCGGCTTCCGACCGGATAGAGCTGCGGCACGCCGGAGGTCGCGAGCACCGTCGCCATCCCATCGTCGTCGTACCGCGTCATCTCCGCCAGCGGAACGCCGATCACCTGCGCGACCTCGTCGGCGACCGCAGCGAACACCTCGTCGGGGGTCGCGCCTTCCGCCACTAGCGTCGCCACCCGCCGTAACGCCGCCTGCTCCTCCGCCAGCCGGGTGAGCTGCTCGCGGCTCTCGGTATTAGCGATTGCGGTGGCCACGAGCTCCGTGAACTCCGCGAGTCGCGCTTCCGTGTCCGGGGGCAGCGGCAGCTCGGTCGTCGAGCCGACGCCCACGACACCCCAAAGGTGGCCGTCCACGACGATCGGCGCTCCGACCGACGAGCGCCAGCCGATGCGAGACACGGCGGCCGCGGCGCCGGGTGCATCCGCGTAAGTGTCGATGCGCCCGGGCCGGCACGTCTCGAAGATCAGCTTCCCCAGCTTCGTGCTCTCGACCGACCAGCGCGTCCCGACGGTGTCATAGCCGCCGGCCCTGCTCCAGCCGCCGATCAGGGTGAGCGTGCCGTCCGCCTCGTATCGGCTCAGAGCTGCGGCGTCGGCGGGAACCAGGCGGCCGACCTCCGCGCTCACGGCTTCGAACACCTCGACCGGCGGCGCGTTCAGGGCGACCAGAGTCGCAACGCGCCGCAACGCCGCCTGCTCGTCCGCCAGCCGGGTGACTTCCTCGCGGCTCTCGGCGTTCGCGATCGCCGTCGCCACGAGCTCCGTGAACTCCGCGAGACGATCCTCGACACGGTGGGGGAGCGGCGCATCCGGTGACGCAATCGCCATCACTCCCCAAATCCGGCCGTCGACGACGATCGGGGCGCCCAGGCTCCGCTCGAGGCCCGACTCGCGGGAGGCGGCTGCGAGCGTGCCCGGCGAGCCCGCTAGTGGCCAGCGCGTGCCGGGCTGGAACCTGTGCGGGCGATCGCTCCACTCGGCGACGACCGTCATCGTCGCGCCGTCGCTGTCGTAGCGAAACACTCCGACCGTCGGGACCTGCATCACCTGCGCGACCTCGTGGGCGACGGCCGCGAACACCTCGTCCGGCGACGCACCCTGAGCCACGCGGGTCGCCACTCGTCGCAACGCGGCCTGCTTCTCCGCAAGGCGCGTGATCTCTTCGCGACCCTGGGCATTCGCGATCGCGCTCGCCACGACGTCCGTGAACTCCGTGAGTCGCGTCTCGGTGTCGGCGGGAAGCGGCCGGTCGGTCGTCGAAGCGGCGGCCACCAATCCCCAGAGGCGGCCCTCGATGAAGACGGGCACGCCGACCGACGAGCGCCAGCCCGCCTCGCGGGCCACGGCAGCGGCTCCGTCGGGCGCCTCGGCATAGTCGTCCACCCGGCCGGGCCGGCCCGTCTCGAAGACGAGCTTGGCCAGCGAGCCGCGCTCGGGAGCGAGTCGGGTGGCAGCGGGGACGGAGTAGCTCCCTGCGCGCGCCCAGCCGCCGAGTGCGGTGACCGTGCCGTCGTTCTCGAAGCGCCCGACACCTGCGGAGTCTGCAGCGACGAGCGGACCGATCTCCGCCCCGACCGCTTCGAACACCGCGGCCGGCGACCCTCCCTGCGCGACGAGCGTCGCCACCCGACGGACCGCCGCCTGTTCCTCTGCGAGGCGCGTGAGCTCCGCGCGCCCTTCGGCGTTCGCGATCGCGGCGGCAACGAGCTCCGCGAACTTCGCGATGCGCTCCTCCGTCTCGGGCGGCAGCGGCCGGTCGGTCGTCGAGGCGGCGGCGACGACGCCCCACAGCCGGCCCTCGACGATGATCGGCGCCCCCGCAGAGGAGCGCCAACCCAGGTCGCGGACGGCGGCGGCGAGCGAACCGGGCACGTCCGCGTAGCTGTCGATTCGACCGGGCCGGCGGGTATCGAAGATCAGCCTGGCCAGGGTGCCGCTGTCGAGCGCGTGCCGGGTCCCCGAGGGGACGTAGCCGCCGGCTCTGCTCCAGCTACCGACCGTGGTGAGCGTGTCATCGGGCTCGTAGCGGCTGAGAGCTGCCGCATCCGCGGGAACGAGACGACCGACCTCGCCGATCACCTCTTCGAACACCTCCGCCGGCGGCGCGCCACGGGCCACCAGCGTCGCCACCCGCCGTAGTGCCGCCTGCTCCTCCGCGAGCCGCGCGAGCTGCGCCGGCGTACTTAGAGCCACGGCGGTGCCCCATAATCGTCGGTGTGACGACGGACGGAACGCGGGTCGTGCTGGCGGATGACGAGGTCCTCCTCCGCGAGGGTCTGGCGGGGCTCCTCGAGCGCTCCGGCTTCGAGGTCGTGGGTCAATGCGACAACGGCTCCGAGCTCGTCGCGCTCGTTCGCGAGCATCGACCCGACCTCGCGATCGTCGACATCCGGATGCCGCCGAGCCACACGACCGAGGGTCTCGACGCGGCACATGTGATCCGCGAGGAGTTCCCGGAGACGGCGATCGTCGTTCTCTCTGCGCACGTCCAGGTCGAGCGGGCGACCGATCTGCTCTCGAGCGGCGAGCGCAGCGGCTACCTGCTGAAGAGCCGCATCACGGACGTGGACGACTTCGTCGAGACGCTGGAGCGGATCGTCAACGGAGGATCGGTCGTCGATCCCGCTCTCGTCCAGGAGCTCGTCGCCGCCCGCCGGGTCGACGACCCGCTCGACGTACTCTCGCCGCGCGAGCGCGAGGTGCTGGCGCTGATGGCCGAGGGCCGCTCGAACGCAGGCATCGCGCATCAACTCTGGATAACCGAGGGAACCGTCGAAAAGCACGTGCACAGCATCCTCACGAAGCTGCGCCTGTCGGAGGCCGAGGACGATCACCGCCGCGTGCTCGCAGTGATCACGTTCCTCGACGCCCGCTAGAGCGATCGTCGACGAACCGGCGAATCGCGTTCGCCGACAGCTCCTCTTTCGGTAGGAAGCCGGCCGCCGGGCTGGCGGCGATCAGATGCGCCACGTCGTCCGCGGAACGCGTCGAGATCAGGACCACGACCGAGTTGCCGTCGACATCCTCGACGAGACGTCGCGCAAGGTCGAGGCCGCTCTCCTTCCCGAGCGAGATGTCGACGAGCACGATGTCAGGATGCAGCGTCGCGGCCTGCCGGCGCGCGTCGGCGCTCGTCGTGGCGACGCCCGCGACGGCCAGGCCCTCTCGCTCGAGGAGCACCCGTGCGGCCTCGAGGAACGAGCGGTTGTCATCGACGATCAAGCAACGAATGGACACTCGATCAGCGTTGCAAGAGGCATCCCGCAGCGCAATGAGGCTAGCCGGAATCAGCTGAACGCGGGTACCGGGGCTCGAGGATCGGCGCTGGCCTCCATCTGGGATCAAGCGATGCAGACGAGCAAGTGGCCCGGCAGGAACGGTTCGGCACCGGCGCCGACCACGAGTCGGCCGGCGGCCACGGCCGGCGCTCCCGTGCTCGGCGCGCCCAGCTTGACCGCAGCGACGAGCGCGCCGGTGCCGGTCTCGAGCGCACGAAGCGTGCCGTCGGCGCCCGTCGCGAAGAGGCGATCGCCGCCGAGAGCGGGGGCGGCAAACGAAAAGCTCGGCAACCGTCGTCGCCACAAGACGTGACCCGTCGCCGGTGCGAGCGCAGCCGCGACGCAGCCTTTGCTCGCTGCGTCGTTCGAGAGGACGTAGAAGCGACTGCCGTCGGTCGCGACCGGTCCGCCCTCGGGCCCGTTCATCGGGCCGGCGACGCCGCCATTCTCCGGCAGCGACGGCGTCAGGCGCCGGTGCCAGAGGTGGTGCCGCGCGACGCGGTCCCAGGCGTGGAAGCCGTCCTTGCTCGCGGCGACCAGGAGCCGCCCGAGAATCACCGGCGCGCTGTTGAAGTCGAACCCGTGCCTGTCGGCCGGATAGATCTGATCGCTCCAGGCGATCGCGCCGTCGCGGAGGCGGAGGGCGATGAGCGAGCAGGTGCCCGGATTCCGTCCCGCCACCGCGCGATACGGGGAGCCGGTGGCGACATACGCGAGACCGGCGCGGAGATCGACGCTCGCCGGGGCGATGACGCCGCCGCCGTTTGCTCCCGCAGGAACTGTCGGCGTGCTCCAGACGAGCGAGCCGTCTCGCAGCGAGTAGGCGCTCAGCCGCCCGCGCGCCGTCGGCAGCTCGGCGCCCGAGCCGGAGCCGACGAGGACGACGCCCTGAGCGACGACGGGAGGTCCCCAGAAGTAGTCGTCGCTGGAGCTCGTCCGCAGCGGTCGGCTCTCCCAGACGGTTCGGCCGCTGCGAGCGTCGAGGCAAACGACGCGGTCGTAAGCGGCGAGGACGCGGCCGTTCGCGACGGCAACGCCGCCGAAGAAGCCGAGTCGTCGCGCGTTCTTGCCGCTCCCGTAGGCGGCAGGCGGAAAGCGCCGCCGCCAGCGCGCCCGTCCCGTCGCGAGATCGAAGGAGGCGACGACGCCGCCGACCGATGCGGCGAAGACGCTGCCGTCGACGATCGCCGGCGCGCCAGCGACGCCCCCCGCAACGGCGGCGCGCCAGCGGACACGGGTACCGGCGATCGGGTCGCCGTCGCGCGTGGCGGCCAGATCATGCGCCGGCAGCTCCCACGGATCCGCCAGCGCCCGCAGGGGTCGCGGCCACGCGGCTCTCGCTTCGACCCCCGCCGCGACGAGTCCGCCTGCAAGTGCGACGAGCGTCCGGCGGTCGAAGCGTGGCTCCTCGTACGGCAGTGTCATTCGCGGAACCTCACCCGTTCTCGATCTGCGGTCGCTCAGGCGGCCGCTGCGTGCTCCGTCTCTCGGTGTCCTGTGGGAACCGACTCGAGCGAGTGCACGACCCGCTCCGTCGTCAGCTCGTGCACCACCAGGCCGATCACGGCAAGGCCGACGAAGCCGAGCGCCTCGCCGAACGACAGCCACTTCAGCGTCGTGGCCGTGTAGACGACCGAGGCCACGACCGACCAGATCGCCAGCGCGCCGATGCCGGCGTCGAGGATCATCTGAACCGGACTGCGGACGCCGTCGAGCTGAGCGAGACCGAGCGACACGAGCACGGCGAGGCTGATCGCGAACGTCAACCACCCGGTTACGCCGGACGAGAATGCCTGGCTCGCCGCCACGATTCCTGCGCCGGCGAGAACGAGCGCGAGGTTCAGAGCGAAGCGTGGACTCATTTCGGTTCCTCCTGGAGAAGCGTTACACCATGTGTCGGTAACAACGATGGCGTCTCGCAGGGCGTCGTCACATCGCCGCGAGCGCCAAACCGCGATGGCGGCTAGCAGGAAGGTGCTGGGGGATTACGCAGCGGACGCCCGGCGTTCGCAAGGGCAACGCAAGCGATCACGAGGAGGTGCACTGATGTCGCCGCTATCGCGCGGCTTCCGCGGCCGCCGGCAGACGTCTGTCGACGCGGCGCGGGTACCGCCGGGTCAGTACGTCACGCAGGACTTTCCGGTGCTTTCGGCCGGCCCGACCCCGCAAACTCCGCTCGCGGACTGGACGTTCACGATCCAGGGTGCGGTCGACGAGCCGGTTTCCTGGAGCTGGGAGGAGCTCCGGGCGCTGCCGAGCGAGACCGTCACCAAGGACATTCACTGCGTGACGAAGTGGTCGAAGCTCGACACCGTGTGGACAGGCGTCTCGCTGGACACACTGCTCGACGGACTCGAGACGAGCGCCGGCTACGTCACCGCGTACAGCGACGGCGGCTACACAACCAATCTGCCGCTCGAGGATGTCACCGGCGGCAAGGCGTGGGTTGCGTACGAGTACGGAGGCGAACCGCTGGAGCCCGAGCACGGCGGGCCAGCACGGTTGCTGGTGCCGCACCTCTACTTCTGGAAGAGTGCCAAGTGGGTGCGCGGCCTCGAGTTGCGCGAGGACGACGAGCCCGGCTTCTGGGAGAGCTACGGCTACCACAACTACGGAGATCCGTGGCGAGAGCAGCGCTACCAAGGCGACTGACGTGGCAGCTCGCGAACGTGGTCGAGCTGATCGACGAGACCGCACGGGTCAAGAGCATCGCCCTCGAGCCGCCGGAGTGGCCGGGCCATCGCGCCGGTCAGCACGTCGACGTACGCCTGACGGCCGAGGACGGCTACCAGGCGGAGCGCAGCTACTCGATCGCCTCGGCACCCGAGGACGAGCAGCTCGTTCTCACCGTCGAGCGACTCGAGGACGGCGAGGTCTCGCCCTATCTGACCGACGAGCTGCGACCGGGCGACACGCTGGAGCTCCGCGGCCCGATCGGCGGCTACTTCCTCTGGGAGGAGCCGCTCGGCGGGCCGCTGCTCCTGCTCGCCGGCGGGTCCGGCGTCGTGCCGTTGCGCTCGATTCTGCGCCATCACTCCGCGAGTCGCAGCGCGGTCCCCGTACGGCTGCTCTACTCGTCGAGATCGCTTGAAGAAGTGATCTATCGCGAGGAGCTCGCTGCCCTTGCCGGCACGGGCGGTGTCGAGATCCACTTCACGCTCACGCGCGAGGCCCCGGAGGGATGGCGCGGCTACCGGCGCCGCATCGACAGCGCGCTCTTGCGGGAGGTCGCGTGGCCGTCACAGGACAGGCCGCTCGTCTACGTCTGCGGTCCGACGCCGTTCGTCGAGGCCGCGGCGAGCACGCTGGTCGAGCTCGGCCACGACGCGGCGCGGATCAAGACCGAACGCTTCGGCCCGACAGGAGGGTGATGGACGCCCTCGACGGAAACGCGATCGCCGGCCTGCTCTTCGACACATTCGGCGGCGAGATGACGACTGCGATCGGCGTCTGCGCGAACTGCGGCGCCCGCGCGCAGGTCGCGGAGCTCGTCGTCTACCTTCGCGCGCCGGGCACCGTTGTCCGTTGCCGCACCTGCGGCAGCGTGCTGATGGTCGTCGTCACGGCGCGCCGGACGAACTGCGTGGATTTGCGGGGCTTCGCGAGCCTCGAACCGTACGAGCAGTAGCGGCCGTGTCCACCTGACCGGTCTTCGCGGCGGCCGTTCGGGCGAGTCGGTGAGCGAGCTTCTCGAGGCTCGCGCGCAGCTCTTCCGGCCGCTCGACCGTGAAGTCGCAGCCGAGCCCGGCGAGCAGGCCGGCCGTCCAGTCGAGCGAGCTCACGCGCATGCGAAGCAGGGTTCGTCCGTCCGCATCGGTGAGCTCGGCCAGCGTTCCGGGGAGCCGCTGGGCCGCCTCGTCGACAGACAGGTCGAGCAGCACCTCGACCTCCCACGGCCAGGGCACGCGTGCGAGGGAGCGGCTGACGTGGTCGACCGAGTCGAATCCCTCGGGCGGCGGCAGCGCCGGGCGCTCGCCGGCGGAGACACGGCTCATGCGATCGACGCGGAAGGTGCGGAGGTCGCGACGCAGGTGGTCGTGTGCGGCGAGATACCAGCGGCCCGAGTGGACGACCAATCCGTGCGGGCTGAGCTCGCGTTCGGTCTCATCGCCCTCGAACGACCGGTATCGGGTCCGCACGCGCCGGCGCCGTCGGATCGCGTCGGCCAGCAGGAGCACCGTCTCGCCCGCGACCGCCGTCCCGGCCGACGGTGGCATCGTGAAGCCCAGGGTCGTCTCGAGCGCCTCGACGCGGCGGCGGAGTGCGTCGGGGAGAACGCGGCTGATCTTCGCCAGCGCCTCGTCGGCGGAGCTGAGGCCCTCGCGCCCGACGGCGATCAGACCGACGGCGACGGCGATCGCCTCGTCGTCGCCCAGCATCAGCGGCGGCAACCGGTAGCCGGGCCGGAGCCGGTAGCCACCGCCGACGCCGCGCTCGCCCTCAACGGGAATGCCGAGCTCCTGCAGCGTCGCGACGTAGCGCCTGACCGTCCGGCGGTCGATCGCCAGCCGGTCGGCGATCTCACGTCCGGTCGTGCGCGGCTGCGTCTGCAGGAGCTCGAGGACCTCCAGCAGGCGGGAGGCTGGCGTGGGCATGCCGTCGAAGTGAAGCACGGATTGCGGGCGAGATCAGCCCTATTTGCCCGTTAGCGTGCCGCCGGTGGCCGAAGCAGGTTCGCTGGGCGTCTCGCGGGGCGCCGCGCTCTACGTCGGCGCCCTCGTCGGACCCGGCCTGCTGCTCGTGCCCGCGCTCGCGGCGCAGGCGGCCGGTCCGGCGTCGATCGTCGCCTGGGCCGCACTGCTCGTGCTGTCCGTGCCGCTCGCGATCGCGTTCGCGGCGCTCGGGGTGAAGCATCCGGTCGCCGGCGGCGTCGCGGCCTATGTGCGCGAGGGATTCGGAGACGGCGCCGCCGCGGTGACCGGTGCGTGCTTCGTGACTGCCGTCGTCCTCGGCGGGCCGGCGGTCGCGTTGATCGGCGGCTACTACGTCGCCGACCTGACGGGCTCCGGGACTACCGTGGCGGTGGGCGTCGGCCTGGCGATGTTCGCCGTCGTTCTGGCGGCGAACGCGTTCGGGCTCCGCGTCTCCTCCGCGTTCCAGCTCGCGTTGTCGGCGGTGCTGGTCGCCGTGATCGCGGTCGCGGTGGGAGTCGCGCTGCCGTCCCGTGCCGGCGACAACTGGAGGCCGTTCGCGCCGCACGGCTGGTGGGCCGTGGGCAGTGCGGCGAACATCCTGATGTGGCTCTTCATCGGCTGGGAGGCAATGGCCCAGCTCGCGGGCGAGTTTCGGAATCCGGCGAACGACCTTCCGCGCGCGATGGCCCTCGCCTTCGGCGTCATCGCGACGCTCTACGTCGGCCTTGCGGTCGCGACGATCACCGTCACGGCGACCGCGGGCT
Source organism: Actinomycetota bacterium (assembly GCA_005884575.1). Classification (GTDB taxonomy): domain Bacteria; phylum Actinomycetota; class Thermoleophilia; order Gaiellales; family Gaiellaceae; genus AC-16. The sequence goes on along the minus strand of VAWW01000034.1, from coordinate 40,608 downwards.
CGAAGGTCCCGCTCGTCGACCTGATCGCCGTCGGCTTCGGCCGCGCCGGCCGCGACGCGACCGCCGCGCTCGCGGTCGCGTTGACGATGGGGACGATGAACGTCTACACGGGCGGCGCCGCGCGGCTCGCCGCTGCGCTCGCGCGCGATGGAGCGCTGCCCGTGTGGCTCGGCGGCGACGCATGGAGGAGCGTGCCGCGCCGGCCGCTGCTCGCGCTCGCCGTGCTCGGCAGTGCGTTGCTCGTCGCCCTCGCCGCCGGTCTCAGCAGCACCGCCGACTTGATTCGCGCGACGTCGGCGTGCTTCATCGCGGTGTACGTGCTCGCGCTTGCGTCCGCCGTCCGCATTCTCCGCGGACGCATCCGCACGGCAGCGGCCGTCGCGCTCGTGCTCGTGACCGTGGTCGCCGTTTTTTCCTCGGGGTTCCTGCTCGTGCCCGCCGCCGCCACTCTGGCCTCGGTCGGCTTCCGGCTCAGCCGCCTTCGTGCTCGCGGTGCGCCGACTCGGAGATGCGTTTGATCGCCGCGAGCCGATCGTCCCATTCAGCGGCGACGCGCGCCATCCACTGCGTGGCTGCGTCGAGCCGGTCGGGGCGGACCGCGTAGCGCACCTGGCGGCCCCCGGCGCCGGCCTTCGACGAGACCGGCACGGTCGAGGACCGCGAGGTGCTTGGCGATCGCCTGCCGCGTCACCGGCAACTCTTCGGCGAGTGTGGTGGCCGTCGCCTCGCCCGTGGCGAGCAGGACGTCGAGGAGGCGGCGGCGCATCGGATCTGCGACCGCCGCCCACAGCTCGTCGTCCTCGCCGCCGCCGCGGTTCGTCACCGGGCCGATGTGCGCACCCGCCCCGACACGTATTCGCGAAGCTCGCCGAGCTCGGTGTCCCAGCCCCGGCTGTGATCGTCCGCGTACTTCGCCTTCTCGTCCTCCGGCCACTCAAGCTCTCGAATGCGGGTCTCGACCACACGCAGTTGTGTGCTCTCGCCGACCGGGCTGAGGCTGACGGGAGCGGCACTCGTGGCCTCACTCCTAGGCCGTATCCGTGCTCGCCACGTCGAAACCGCCGAACGGATCGGCGAGAGCGAGGCCGAGCTGCTCGGCGTCCCGCTCGAGACGACGTGAGCCCTCGCTAGGGCCGAGCTCGAGCGGTTGGCCGAAGGCCGCGTGCACCGCGGGATCTCGAAACGCGTCGATCGCGGCGATGCGCGGGCCGTCGAAGGTGAGCACGTCGAGCGCTTCCGCCCTGAACACGCGCGCCTCCTCGTTCCACATGTAGCAGAGGAGCGCCGGTTGTCCGTTTGCGCTCGTCGGGATGTGCCGCCACGGCTGCCGGAGCGGATGCTCCTCGAGGAAGACCCTGATCGCCCGCAGGCCCCGGTACCAGGTGGCGAGCGGAGGCATCGACCACGTCGCGTCCTCGACGAGCAACGCAACGACCGAGTCGACGTCCCCGTTTGCCATCGCCTGCGCATAACGACGCACGAGATCCCGGACGGTCTCGTCCCCGAGCGTTCGCAGCGTCGCCTGCTGGCTCTGAGCGGGCAAGCGCTCGTCGACGACCTTGCGTGCGCGTTGCAGGGCGCTGTTCACGCCGGCGACGCTCGTCTGGAGCGCCGTCGCCGTCTCTCGCGCGGAGAAGCCGAGCACCTGGCGGAGCAGGAGTACGGCGCGCTGCAGCGGGGGAAGGTGGTGGAGCGCGGCGACGAACGCGAGCTCGACGGCTTCGCGCTCCTCGTATTCGGCATCCGGTCCGAGGCGGTCGTCGGGATACGGCTCGATCCAGACGGACTCGGCGAGCGGCCGGCCCGGGATCTCGCCGACCGTCGCCGGAGCGGACAGGTCCAACGGCAGCACTCGGCTGGAGCGGCGCTCTGCCGTCCTCAGACATGCGTTGGTCGCGATCGCGTACAGCCACGTGCGCAGCGAGCTTCGCCCCTCGAAGCGCGCGAGTCCGCGCCAGGCGCGCAGCAGCGTGTCCTGAAGCGCGTCGTCCGCGTCGTGCAGAGACGCGAGCATCCGGTAGCAGTGCGCGTGCAGCTCCCTGCGATGCGGCTCGACGAGCAGGCCGAACGCGTCCCCGTCACCCGCGCGCGCGGCCGCGAGCAGGTGCAGTTCCCGACCTGACGTCGCCATCACCGAACAGACCTTCCGCGCCTCCCAAACTCATCGGTCGCTACAGATGGCGCCGCTCGCGACCGTAGAGGAGGAGGATGACAAGAATCGCGCCGCCGTAGACGACGCTGCGCCCCCAGTCGGGCATGTTCTCGGCGAGCAGCACGCTGACGAGCGCGACGAGCGTGATCGAGCCCGCGAGGGCGCCGAGGTAGTGGCCTCGGCCGCCGAGGATCGAGACGCCGCCGATCACCGCCGCGGCGATCGACTGGAAGAGGTACGGGTCGCCCATGCCGAGCGTCGCCTGCCCGCCGTAGGCGACGAGGACGATGCCCCCGAGCGCGGCGAAGAGACCGCTCAGCATGTAGAGCACGACGGTCACGAGCCTCACGTTGATCCCGGCGAGGAACGCGGCCGTGTCGTTGTTTCCGATCGCGTAGATCCGCCGGCCGAAGGTGGTTGCGTTGAGGAGGAACGTGATCACGATCGCGATCCCGAGCCAGAGGAAGAGATCCGCCGGCACGCCGAGCACATCGCTCCGCACGATGTTCTGCACGGCCTTCGGCGCATACGAGGCGCACGAGGCGCAGGTGAGGCCCTTCGAAAGCCCGAGCGAGAGGCCTTCCATGATGCCGTTCATTCCCAGCGTCATCACGACCGCCGGCACGGCGAGATACGCGACGCCGATCCCGTTGGCGAGGCCGGTCACCAGTCCCAGTGCCAGCGTGAGGAGAATCGCCTGGGCCGCACGGCCGTCGCGGCCGAGCGACGACGTGACGAGCAGGATCGCGGCGCCGTTGAGCACCCAGGGCACGGAGAGGTCGATCCCGCCGACCAGGATGACGAACGTCTGGCCCGCGGCGACGAAACCGACGAACGAGGCGATCACGAGGATGGCCTTGACGCTCGCCGTGCTGGCGAAGCCCGAGTGGAGCAGGTCGCCGACGACGAACACGAGGATCGCGGCGCCGAAGGCGTAGAGCACGCGCCGCCGGTCAGGCGTCAGACTCGCCAGCACCTGCCGCCAGCGCGGCTCGGGCGCGACGCTCTCGGTTCCGGACGTCACCCGCGCATCCCCACGAGCCGTCGGATGAGCGTCCCGAGCAGGACGGCGACGACGAGGAACAGTCCCTGGAAGAACGACTGGTAGAGCGGGTTGATGTCCGCGAAGAAGAGGACGTTGATCAACAGGGTCAGGACGAAGGCGCCTGCGACGGTCCCGATCGCGCTCCCGCGGCCGCCGAAGAAGCTGATGCCGCCGAGCACGACCGCCGCGATCGACGTGAGCACGAAGACATCGCCCGACGTCGCGTCGCCGGAGGTCGTCGTCGCGGCGAGGAACAACCCGGCGGCGGCCGAGAACATGCCGGCGAGGACGTAGGCTCCGACCTTCGTCGCCCGCACGCGGACGCCGTGTGCACGTGCTGCCTCTTCGTCGTTTCCGATCGCGAAGACGTCGACGCCGAAGCGCGTGCGGCGGAACACGAGCCAGGCGGCGCCGATTAAGACCACGAATGCGAGACCCCACGGGCCGTTCGGGTTCGCGAGGAACTTCGTGTACTCGAGCGGGACGGCGCCGCCCGGCTCGGGGAGCACCTTGATCGCGAGCCCCTGGAAGATCGAGAGCGTCGCGAGGGTGACGAGGATCGGCTGCAGTCGCCCGTACGCGACGAGGATGCCGTTGATCGCCCCGCCTGCCCCTCCGATCAGCAGGACGAGGAGCGACCAGGCCAGCATGCTGCCTGTCCCCGCGTGCATGTGCGTCGCGGCGAGGCCGTTCGTCAGGTCTATCATCCCTCCGACCGAGAGATCGAGCCCGCGGGTGACGACGACGATGCTCTGCCCGACCGCTGCGAAGACGAGCGGCATCGACGTGTTCACGACCGACGTCCACTCGAAGTTGCCGGGAAGCCGCGACAGCTGGCGATAGAAGAGGCCGATGTAGAGCGCGGCCATTCCGGCGAGCATGATCAGGGCAAGGAGGAGCGGCGCCGACTGGATCGTGAAGTGCTGGAAGCGGCTGCGGCTGCGGTAGTGCTCGGCCTGCGTGACGCTCGTCACGCCGCGTCCTCCCGGAGCGAGGCGGCGACGATCGCCTCGGCGTCGGTCGAGGCGCCCTCGAGCTCCGCAGCGACGCGGCCCTCGCGCATGACGAGCACCCGATGGCAGAGCCGGGCCATCTCCTCGGTCTCGCTCGAGTAGAAGAGGAGCGACTTGCCCTCGGCGACGAGCTCCATCATCAGCTCGTAGATGTCGTGCTTCGTGCCGACGTCGACGCCCCGCGTGATGTCGTAGAGGAGGAGGATGTCCGACTCGGCGAGCAGCCAGCGACCGATCAGCACCTTCTGCTGGTTGCCGCCCGAGAGCGTCGCGACCTCCTGCACCGACGGCCGGCTCGCCCCGATGTGGAGGCGTCGCACCGCGCGCCGCACGTATGCGTGCTCGGTCGCCGGCTTCAACACGCCGTAGTAGGCGACCCGGCCGAGGACCGCGAGCGTCAGGTTGTCGCGCACCGACATCGGCAGCATCAACCCCTCCGTCTTCCGGTCCTCCGGGACGAGCGCGATCCCCATCCGCATGCGGATCGCGTCCGACGGCTTCCGGATCCGCCGGGCCTCGCCGTTGATCCGCACCTCGCCCGCGGCCTGCTTGCGCGCGCCGAAGAGCGTCATGAAGAGGTCCCGCTGGCCCTGCCCGGCGAGGCCGCCGACGCCGAGGATCTCGCCGCGATGGAGCGTGAAGGAGACGCCCTGCACGCGCTCGCCGTGGAGGTCGCGCACCTCGAGCACCGGAGGCGCATCGTCTGCGACCGGTGTCCGCTCGGGATACATCCGGTCGATCGTGCGGCCGGTCATCAGCGTGACGGCCTCCGCCTCCGTCAGTTGGTCGCGCGTAACGACATGCTCGCCGTTGCGGAAGATCGTGATGCGGTCGGCGAGGTTGGCGACCTCGCCCCACCGGTGCGAGGTGAAGATCACGCACTTCCCGCGCTCGCGGAGCCTGCGCACCAGCGCGAACAGCCACTCCACCTCCTGCTCGGCGAGCGCGGAGGTCGGCTCATCGAGGAAGAGGATGTCCGGGTCGCTGAGGAGCGCGCGCGCGATCTCGATGATCTGGCGGTGCGCGAGCGAGAGCGCCGCGGGAAGCTCGTTCGGGTCGATTCCCTCGATCCCGAGCCGCGCGAAGACCTCGTCGGCGCGTCCGGCGAGCTTGCGCCTGTGGATCAGACGCGAGCGCCCCTGCGGCTCGTTGTGGAGGAAGAGGTTCTCCGCGACGGTCATCCACGGCATCAGCGTCAGCTCCTGAAAGACGGTGGCGACCCCGAGCGCACGCGCTTCGTGCGGGCTGCGGAACTCGACCTGCGACCCCCTGACGCTGAGCGTGCCCGCGTCCGGCCGAAGAACGCCGCTCAGGATCTTGATCATCGTGCTCTTGCCGGCGCCGTTTTCGCCGACGAGCGCATGCACCTCGCCGAAGTCCGCGCTGAACGAGGCGTCCAGGAGCGCGCGCACGCCGCCGAACGAACGCGAGATGCCGAACCCCTCGATCGCCGGGCTCGTTGTGCTCAGCTTTCCTCCCTCCGGGGTGGACGGGGCGGCGGCCGGTCGCCCGGCCGCCGCCACGCGCGGGATCCTATTTCGGCAGGGTCACTTTCAAGGAGCCCGGGCAGGCCTTCCCGCTCAGGGCTGCCTGGACGCAGATCTTCACGGTCGCCTTGGGACCCGAGTCCGTGAAGTCCGTGAAGAAGCTGTCGGCCAGATTCGGGAAGACGGTCACGCCCGTCTTCACGGTCTTCTCCGTCACCGCCGGGAACGGGATCTCGATGTCGCCCTTCTCACGCTGCTTCGAGAGCACCTGGCGCGCGAGCTCGAGCGAAGCCAGGACGAGGAACGGCGGCTGCCCGATCGACACGCCCACGACGTGCTGTCCGAGGTAGCCCTTCGCCAGCATGAACTTGCGGAAGCCGTTCTCCGCCTCTCCGGCGGTCGGCGGGAGCGGGGTGCGCTTGGCGTCGATGAAGGCCTTGAGGACGCCGTCGGTGCCGCCCTGCGCCCAGATGCCGTCCACCGTCTGCAGGGACGGCAGCTGCGCCGCCGTGTTCCGCTGCGCGGTCGAGGAGTCCCACATGCCCGTGTAGCGGGCGACGACCTTGATCCCCGGGTTCTTCTTCCAGATCGAGTCGGCGCCCTTGTTCCGCTGCTCGTCGACGAACGTGCCGGCGACGCCGGTGACCATGATCACGTTGCCTTTGCCGTGCAGCCGGGTGACGAGCTCCTGCGCCAGCTGCTGGCCGAACTTGAACTGGTCGGTGTTGACCTTGAGAGCGCAGGGTGCGGTGACCACGTTGTCGTAGGAGACGACGAGGATTCCGCGGGCGCACGCCTGCCCGATGATCCCGTTCAAGCCCGTCGGCGACGCGGCGTTGATCACGATCGCGTCGACATGCTGGGAGATCAGGTTCGACATCTGCTGCGTCTGCTTGCTGACGTCGTTCCCCGAGTTGTAGACCGAGCAGTCGACCTGTTGCGAATACGGCGGCATCTTGCAGGCCGCTTTGAACAGGTTCTCCATCTCGATGCGCCACTTGTTGCCGATGAACGAGTTGGACAGCGCAATCTTCCATTTCTTCGCAACGGGGGCAGCGACCCTGTTGCTGTTTGCGGAAGCGCCCGTGATCGCCGTGCCGGCAACGGCCAGCGCGACGAGGAGCGCTGTGAGTGCGCCGGTGTGGGCGATCCTGTTCTTTCGCGTCATCTCCTAAGACCTCCTCCTGAGTCGATCGCCTGCGGAACCGTGTCGTTGCGCTTTGAGCGCGCGTCGTCTCGCTAGCTCGCCGTACCACCCCCTCCGGCCTGCGCGCCGAACCGCCGCTCGAACTCCGATTGCCCGTGCCGCAGGCTCTCCTCGTCCAGGCGGCGCGCCTCTTCGGGGTCGCGGCGCTCGATCGCGGCGAGGATTTGCTGGTGCTCGGCGACGACTGATTCGAGATCCGGGTTCCCGGTATCGGTGATCTCGAGGATGACCCGATAGGTCTCGGCGAAGCTCTGCCAGACCCGCAACAGTCGGCGGTTGCCCGCCCGCTCGAAGAGTTCCGTGTGGAAGCGCATATCCGCGTCCGCGAAGTCGCTCCGCCGGCCCGTCGAAGCCGCAGCCGCCATCGCCTCCAGATGCCGGCGCAGCGCCCCGATGTCGTCCTCGTCGAACCGGCTGACGGCGAGCTCGACCGCCGCACCCTCGAGCATCGTGCGGAGGCTGTAGAGCTCCCAGACGTCCTGCGGCGCCAGCGACTTCACGTAGACCCCGCGGCGGCGTGACTCGACGAGCCCCTCGCTCTCCAGCTCGCGCAGCGCTTCCCGGATCGGGGCGCGGCTGACCTGGAACCGGTCGGAGAGCATGCTCTCCACGAGGTGCGTCCCCGAGTCCAGCTCGCCGCTGATGATCGCGCGGCGGAGCATCTGCGCCACCTCCTCGCCGAGCCGGGACTGGTCGAGCGGCCGAATGTGACTGTCAGCGGACAACGACGTCCTCCCCATTCCGGTCGACGGGCGACGGGCGACCGTCGACGGTATGCTGGGGCGATCTTGAAGCGGCGACGAATGGCCTGTCAAGAGGCGGCGCGTTTTGTCGACCGCGGCCCGTGTACCGTGCGCCTGAGGTGAGCTCGCAGCGGGTGAGGCTGAGCGCGGCGCCGGCGGAGCCGGTCGAGCTCGGGCGCGTCGCAGTGCTCCTCGACGACCGCGACGACGTGGCGATCGCGAAGGAGATGCTCGCGCCGGGGACGGTGCTGCTGACCGCTGCGGGCGGTCCCGTCCGCGTGCAGCAGGCTGTGCCGGCAGGGCACAAGATCGCTCTGCGCACGGTCGAGCCCGGGGAGCCGGTGCGGCGGTACGGCCAGATCATCGGCTTCGCCACGCGCGAGATCGCGTGCGGCGAGCACGTCCATGCCCACAACCTCGGAGTCGGCGAGAGCGAGCTTCGGCTGGACTACGCGGTCGGTTCCGACTACGCGCCCGTCGAGCTCGTCCCGGAGGCCGAGCGGCGGACCTTCCTGGGCTTCCGTCGCGCCGACGGCCGCGTGGGAACGCGGAACTACGTCGCCGTGCTTGCTTCGGTGAACTGCTCCTCTTCGGCGACCCGGCAGGTCGTGGAGGCGGTCCGCGCGAGCGGGGAGCTCGCGCGCTACCCGAACGTCGACGACGTCATCGCGCTGCCGACGAAGGGCGGCTGCGGCGCCCACTACGGCTCGCCGGATCTCGCTCAGCTCCAGCGGACACTTCGCGGGACCGTCGACCATCCGAACGTCGCCGCCTACGTCGTCCTCTCCCTGGGCTGCGAGGACAACCAGCCCGGCGACATGATCGAGCTCGACGGAGGCGGCCCGCTCGTGCTGACGATCCAGCAGGACGGCGGCTTCCGTCGCACGGTCGACGACGGCGTCGAGGCCGTTCGGCGGCTACTGCCGTTCGCGAACGAGGCCGTGCGTAAGCCGGTGCCGGCGTCCGAGCTCGTCGTCGCGCTCCAGTGCGGCGGCTCGGACGGCTGGTCCGGCGTCACGGCGAACCCGGCGCTCGGCCGCGCCGCGGACGAGGTCGTCCGCCAGGGCGGCACGGTCGTACTCGGCGAGACGACCGAGGTCTACGGCGCCGAGCACCTGTTGACGCGGCGCGCGCGCAGCCCGGAGGTGGCCGAGAAGCTGCTCGAGCGCATCAGGTGGTGGGAGCGGTACACGGCGATGTTCGGCGCCTCGATCGACAACAACCCCGCTCCCGGCAACAAGGCCGGAGGGTTGACGACGATCTACGAGAAGTCGCTCGGTGCGGTCGCGAAGGCCGGCTCGACGCCCCTGAACGACGTGGTCGAATACGCGGAGCGGATCGTCGAGCGTGGGTTCGTGCACATGGACACGCCCGGCTACGACCCCGTCTCGGTCACCGGCCAGGTCGCCGGCGGCTGCAACATCGTCGTCTTCACGACGGGTCGGGGTTCCTGCTTCGGCTTCAAGCCCGCGCCGTCGATCAAGATCGCGTCCAACTCCGATCTCTACGCGGCGCAGACGCCCGACATGGACGTGAACGCCGGCCGGATCCTCGAAGGCGCGGCCGTCGAGCACGTCGGCGGCGAGATCTTCGAGGAGCTCCTGGCCGTCGCGTCGGGGAAGCCGACCAAGAGCGAGCTCGCCGGAGTCGGCGAGGAGGAGTTCAACCCCTGGATCGTCGGCGTCACTCTGTAGCGAGCTCGAGTCGGTATCGAGCAGCGCGAGGAGCGCATCGAAGTCACCGCCGCGCGAGGCGGCGAGGAAGGCGTCAACGATTTCTCACCGGCGCGCGAGATCGGCGTCGGGAACCGTCGTGCAGGACGAACGCCACCCGCTCGGTCGATCTCGGCAGGCACGTCCGAATCGAGGAGCTCCTTGGGACGAGACTTGCGCGAGCGCAGCATGTTGGGAGGTCGACGACATCGAGAAGACGATCGAGCGGCTTCGCGAGGCCGGCGCCGAGGTGCAGCAGGCGGCCACCGATGTCGGTGGGGGCAAGCTGATCGCAGTCGTGAAGGACGCCGACGGCAACGTCATCGGGCTCGCCCAGTCGCCTTGAGCGCTGGGCGGGCCGCGAGGCCCGTTGAGAAAGATCGACGCCGCCTAGGCCGAACGGCCCATTGCCGGTCAGCGTTCACGCTTTGAAAATAGTGCGATCCGTAATCGAGGACCGCCTCGCGCAATAAGCAGAGACGAGCGGTCCAGGGGGAGAGCCATGAAACGCAGGCGCGGCACTGTCTCGAGAGGCGTTTTCAGCATGTCCATCGGTCGGCGCTCCAGGCGCTTGCTGTTCTTATGCGCCGGGATTCTTGCGCTCGCCGCCGGCGTCGCATACGCGACCATCCCCGATAGCAACGGCGTCATCGCCGCGTGCTACTCGAAGACGAGCGGCAGTCTTCGCGTCATCGACTCGTCGTCGCAGGCGTGCAGCGCGACGGAGAATCCGATCACTTGGAACCACACCGGCCCGACCGGCCCGCAGGGCCCGGCCGGCCCGCAGGGTGCGCCTGGCCCGCAGGGTCCTGCCGGTTCGCAGGGTCCGGCCGGCTCGGCTGGGCCTGCCGGCCCGGCTGGTCCCGCTGGTCCGACTGGCTCGCAGGGGCCGGCGGGTCCGAAGGGCGATACGGGTGCAACCGGCGCGCAGGGTGCGACGGGCGCGCAGGGTCCGCAGGGCGCAACCGGGGCGCAGGGTCCGAAGGGCGATACTGGTGCGACGGGCGCGCAGGGGCCCAAGGGCGATACCGGTGCGACCGGTGCGCAGGGTCCGCAGGGCGCGACCGGCGCGCAAGGTCCGAAGGGCGATACCGGGGCAACCGGCGCGCAGGGCCCGCAGGGTCTGCAGGGTGCGACGGGCGCGCAGGGCCCGAAGGGCGACGCCGGTGCAACCGGGGCGCAGGGTCCGAAGGGCGATACCGGTGCAACCGGGGCGCAGGGTCCGAAGGGCGATACCGGTGCAACCGGCGCGCAGGGTCTGCAGGGTGCAACGGGCGCGCAGGGCCCGAAGGGCGATACCGGTGTAACCGGCGCGCAGGGTCCCAAGGGCGATACGGGTGCGACCGGCGCACAGGGTGCGAAGGGCGACACCGGTGCGACCGGCGCGCAGGGTGCGAAGGGCGACACCGGTGCGACGGGCGCGCAGGGTCCGCAGGGCGAGACCGGCCCGGTCGGCCCGCAGGGGCCGCAGGGTGCGACGGGTCCGCAGGGTGCGAAGGGCGACACCGGCGACCAGGGTGCGAAGGGCGACACCGGCGCGGCCGGTCCGCAGGGTGACAAGGGCGATACGGGCGCGACCGGCCCGCAGGGCGTGCAGGGTGACAAGGGCGATACCGGTCCGCAGGGTCCGAAGGGCGATACCGGTGGCACGGGCCCGCAGGGCGCGCAGGGTGCGAAGGGCGATACCGGTGATACGGGCCCGCAGGGTGCGAAGGGTGACACCGGTGAGACGGGTCCGATCGGCCCGCAGGGTCCGCAGGGTGCGACCGGCCCGCAGGGTCCGGCCGGCGCCAAGGGCGATACCGGTGCGACAGGCGCGCAGGGTGCGACTGGCCCCGCTGGTGCGCAGGGTCCGGCTGGTCCGCAGGGTGCCAAGGGTGATACCGGTGCCACCGGCCCGCAAGGCCCGCAGGGTCCGGCCGCAGGGTCCGGCCGGTGCTACGGGCGCAACCGGAGCGACGGGCGCGCAAGGCCCGCAGGGTCTGGCTGGGACCGTGGCGAACACAGTGGTCGTGGCCGGTACAGCGCAGGCGACTGGAGGAAACCCGGCCGTCGCCACGCTGACTCCGGCCAGCACGGCATCGTGCTCCGCTGGGCAGAAGCTGCTGGGCGGCGGCGCAACGATCACGCAGGGAAGCGGTGCCAAGGGCGCGGTCGCGGTTTCGCAGCCGACACCGAGCACCGGGACCCCCACCGGCTGGACGGCGACGGGAATCGTGACTGTCACCGGTGGTGGCAACGTCATGGTGACTGCGTACGCCATCTGTGGCTCGTAGCTGGGCCGCTACAGGACGAGAACGACGACGGGGGCCGCAAGGCCCCCGTCGTCTGTTCAGCTCCGAACCGCCTCGATCCAGTCGAGGCTCCGGCCGCACAGTGAGCGCGCCCGCGCGGGCGACACGTACGTAACGGCGAGATCGCTCGGCACGCGGCTCAACACGATGGGCCCCGCTCCGTACGGCGGCTCCCCGCCGCTTCCGGGATGGAGGTCCGGTCCGCCGTAGGCGACCGTCAATCGGTGGAGCCCCTTGCTCAGCTCGACCGTGCCCATCTGCGCATATTGGCCGGGCCAGTTCAGCTCGTGCCGACGCGTCGCGAGCAAGCGCCCGTCGACCGAGAGCCCCAACCGACCCGGGAACGAGCCGCCGAGCCAGACGCCGTAGCGGCCCGAGCCCGGCACTCGTGCCTCGACGTCGAAGCTCGTGCGTGCGCGCAGATAGACGACCCGCCGGTCCTCGCCGGCCCGCTGAAGCTGAGCCGGATAGGGGACAGCGGACAGCTCGACCTTCGTAACGAGGGGGCGCGGCACGACCGCGAGCATGCCACCGCGTCCGGCGAGGGTCGCTACGCGTTCCAACTCGCGACAGCTCGGCACTGCCGCCGGCTCGTAACGGCCACCGAGTGGAAGATGCTCGACGATCGTCGCGGCGGCCGGCTCCGCTCGCTGCCACACGTCGTAGAACCGCCCGGCCCAGACGAGCCGGTAGACGGACGGCGGTCGGCTCGCGGCGGGCGCCCGGCGAAGGACCAAGGTCCGGTAGACGAGTATCGCGCCGAGCTGGAAGTCGTCGAGGTCCGCGGACCGGCCCGGGGGCAGGAGCTCGCCGTTCCGCAACGGGATGGGGCGGACGCGACGCTCCGACGGGCTCTCGGCATCCATGTCTCTCAAGAAGTGCCGTGCGCCGTACGGGGAGTACTCGTTCAGGAGCGTCGGACCTTCTCCCTTGAACCTCTCGTCGATCTGCGCGAGCTCGGCGAGCTGCGCTCGCGGCGCGAGCCTCACGTCGTGGTATGCGAGCGCGCTCGACCAGAGCACGCCGCCCGCGATCGCGCCGGCGAAGAGCACGGCTTCCACGCGGCGCCCGAGCTCGAATGCGGCCGCAGCGCCCGAGATGCCGAGGAGCAGCGGTGCAGGCGACGCGGTGGCCAACGCCTTCGCGCTCACCCATGGCGACGCGAGCGCAAGGAGGACGAGGCAGCTGAGTACCAGCCCTGCCACGTATACGAGCAGCTCCACCGCACGCTTCCGCCACGCCACATAGACCCCGAAGAGTGCGGCGACGAGGACGGCGGCGATGAGCACATACGTGACGTCCAGTCGCGCCGGCGAGAGGCGAAAGTCGCCGACCGGCCAGATCCCGAAGAGCTGGAGCTTGCTGAGCGGATGGATCAGGTTTCCCAGGACGCCCTTTCGCGTGAGATCGGACGGCCCCGACACCTGACTGATGAACGTGAGGCCGCCGGCGAAGATGGGCACGGCGAGCACGGCGACGAAGCCCGCATACACGATCGCGCGCCGTACTGCCGCTCGCGGGCCGTGCGCGAGGCCGATCAGCGCGAGACCGGCGAGGACGATCGGGGCGAGCCACACGAGGCCGCCGAAGCTGAGCGCGGCTAGCACGGCCGCGCTCGCGACGGCGACCGGGACGGCCGGCCGGATGGAGGCTTCGCTACCCAGAAACGGCGCGAGGAGACCCGCGACCGTCGCGAGCAGCGCAGCGGCCGCCATCTCCTTCACGCCGCCCCACAGCGCGTAGCCGTACAGGAGCGCGGGTTGGGCCGCGACGAATACGGCCACGGCGCGAAGAGTTCGCGACCGGAGCAGCGGCGAGGCGAGCGAGTAGAGGGCCAGCGAGAGCAGGGCGCCCAGGAACGCGAGGTAGGGCTGGAAGAGCCACGCTCCGTCCTCGCCGAGGAGGGCATGGCCCACGCCCAGCGGCAGAAACGAGCCGACCGGATAACCCTGCGGCAGATCATCGTGAAGGACCGCGGAATACGACGACGGCGGAAGGCCGGCGAGGCTGTGGCCGTGGTCGAACAGGCGATCGGTCAGGCCGAGCCAGGTCGCGGTGTCGTCGAGCTTGATGTATCCCGCGAACGTCGCTTCTCCGGCGAGCACGACCGGCGCCGCGTATGCCGCGAAAACCGCCACGGCGGCGGCGAGCGCATACGGATCGATGCGGCCGGGCCGCCGTCGCGCCGAGAGCGCAAAGCCCGCGACTGCGAGGGCTACGACGAGCGGCGTTGCGAGCGAGGCGGTCGCGCTCCACGTCGTCGCGAACTCGAGCGCGACGACGATCAACGCGAAGCCGGCGGGGAGGACGAGCGGGCCGGGAACGCCGCCGATCGCGTCGAGCAGCAATCCGCACCCGAGCGACAGCACCGCGAGGATCAGCGGGAAGGCGAGCCACGCGATCAGGAGGCTCGTCATCGAATCCCGGCGTGTGTCGTTCCGGCGCCGTTCGCGGCGTCAGCGCACGGGCGCGATCCGGCCCGAGGCAACGATCCGGCGCGCTCGTGCAGCGGAGGGGTCGAACACTTCGATCTCATAGTCCGAGCCCGGGAAGGCGAGGTAGACGCTCGTCGGGTGGGCGGAGTCGACGACGCCGACCCCAGTGCCGGCGACCGGGAATGTCTGCGCGCTCGTCCGCTTCGCGATGGCCTTCACCGCTGCGACTGCGTGCGGCAGCGGGTAGGTGCCGACGGTCAAGTGCGGCCGCCGATCTCCAGGCTTGACCCCCGCCGGCAAGTAGCGGATGTAGATCCTGCCGTCGCTCGTCCGCGTCTGCTCGTAGGTCATGCCCGGCTGGACTCCGGCCCAGTACACGGGGTGACCGACCGACGCAGCGAGCCGACGGAGATCGCCGGCGCTGGCGGCCGCGGCTAGCACTGTCGTCGCCTTCGTCGGTCCCGAGCCCGAGCCGATCGGCGTTACCCGCCCCGACAACGCCAAGCTTCGCGCTCGGGCCGGCGAAGGATCGAAGACCTCGACCTGGTAGTCGGACCCGGGGTATGCGAAGTAGACGCTGCTCGGATGCTTCGTATCTTGAACCGCCAAGCCGCCCCCGCTCAGCGTCAGCGGCGTCGCCCGCAGGCGCTTTGCAATCGCGCGCACGGCGGCCAGAGCGTTCTTGGTCGGATACGTGCCGATCGTGAGGTACTCGTGCTTCGTGCCGACCGCGACGCCGGTCGGCAAGTAGCGGATGAAGATGAGCCCGGCGTGCGTGCGGGTGACCTCGTACGTGTATCCCGGCTTCGGACCGGCCCAGTACACCGGGTGGTGGACGTTCGACGGCAGCGCCGCGAGCTCGTGTGCCGATGCCGCGTGGGCCGGCGCTCGCACGGCGTGCGTCGAGCCGCCGTTGCCGCGCAGCGCCAGCCACGTGATCAAACCCGCCGCGACTGCGAGAGCCACGGCCGCTCCCAGCCGTATCCCCGGCCGACGCGCGACGCGCTGGCGCCACATATCGTCATTCACCCGCCTACTGGCAGGGCATGTCGTTTGTCCTGATGGAGAACGCCGTCACCATGCCGTTGGCGTTCGCGGTGATGTGCGTGCGCATGTACTCGTAGAAGTCGTCGCCGAGGATGAGCGTGCCGTCCTCGCCTTGACGGATGAAATGCGCCGTGATGTCGAACGTCTCCTCAGTTGCGCCGGCGATCACGAACTCGTCGCTGTAGACGTCCTGAACGATGTACGTCTTGCCGCTCGGCATCCCGATCGCCTTCAGTCCGTCGATATGCACGTCGAGATAGTGCTCGATCGCGCCGTTCGCCGACAGGTTCTCATGCAAGAGAAAGTGCATGTTGCCCGTGCCGCTGATCAGCTCTCCGGTGCACAGGTTGTCGGCCGTGTACGTGAAGGCAGTTGTTTCGGAGACCGCCGTGTCCGCCGCCGCGGCGGGCGCGCCGATCAGCGCGCCCGCCACGAGCAGCACGAATGTCGCGGCAGCGAAAAACAGGCGCCCAAGCCGCTGCGTATGGAGCGTGCCCTTCATGGTCCCTCCGTGGCTTTTTGCAGTGGCGGATACCCCCCGCCGACGCCGTGAGCCCTCCAGACCAGCCACAGCACGATTGAGCTGGATCGCGAACGCCGCCGCCGGATGCGACTCTGCAACGCGCGACGGCGCTCGCGAGATACGGGCGTTCCGCCGCGCGACGTTTGTCAGCGTCGTCACGAGGGGATGACGTGAGCAACGGCGATGGCACTGCGGCCCCTCCTTCCTGCGGCGACTGCCCGGCGCGGCCGGCACGCTGCGCCTGGTTAGGCGCCGGTGGGAGACGAGCGCAACGGCCGCATCTGCGTGCTCCTCGCGGACAGCCACGCGCCGACGCGAGCGGGCCTGCGCCTCGCCCTCGAGCGCGGGGGCTTCGCCGTCTGCGCCGACGCCGCCGACGCCGACGGCGCCGTCGAGGCTGCCGAGCGAGAGCGCCCGCAGGTTTGCCTGCTGGACGTGCGCCTGCATGGGGGCGGCATCGCTGCGGCCGCCCGCATCACGGCGAAGCTGCCCGAGACCGCGGTCGTGATGCTCGCCGCGGCGGAGGACGACCTCGATCTCTTCGACGCGCTTCGCGCGGGGGCTTCCGGCTACCTCTCCAAGGACACCAATCCCGAGCGGCTGCCGGCGATTCTCGGCGGCGTACTGCGTGGTGAAGCGGCCCTCTCGCGCCGACTTGCCGCGCGCGTGATCGCCGAGTTCCGCGCGCGCGACCGGCGGCAGGTCGCGATCGCCGATGCATCGGGGGTAGCGCTCACCGGTCGCGAGGGCGAGGTCCTCGATCTCATGCTTCAGGGGCTCGGCACCCGTGACATCGCGCGCCGCCTGTTCATCGCGCCCGGCACCGTGCGCACGCATGTCGCCGCAGTCCTCCGGAAGCTCCACGTCCCCGATCGCGAGGCGGCACGGCGGCTACTGAGCCGCTGACGAAGCGTGGATAGCCGTCCTCCGCCCCGAGGAGGTCGAGAGCGTGCCCGGGCCCGGCCTGAAGACGGGCTGAGCGGCTCCCTAGGCGTCGGGCCCGCGTGAGCGCGCTCGTGCGGGCTAGCGTTGAGCTCGTATGAACAAGAAGGCGGTTGCAGAGCTCGCGCGGGTGCGACTCGGGTTCGAGCGTCTGCGGCCCGGGCAACTCCGTGCGGTTGCCGCGGCGGCCGGCGGACGCGACGTGCTCGCCGTGCTGCCCACCGGCGGCGGCAAGTCCGCGATCTACGAGCTCGCCGGCCTCATGCGGGCCGGGCCGACGGTGGTCGTCTCGCCGCTGATCGCGTTGCAGGACGATCAGCTCGCGCATCTTCGCGCCGCCGGTCTACCGGCGATTGTCCTCAACTCGCATCAATCGGTGGGTGCGCACGCGGCGGCGCTCGCTGCCTCGTGCGACGCGGACACGTTCGTGTTCCTCTCGCCCGAGCAGCTGAGCAACGCGCGCACGCGGGAGGCGCTGCAGCACGCGCGGCCGGGGCTGTTCGTGGTCGACGAGGCGCACCTGATCAGCCAGTGGGGTCACGACTTCCGCACGGACTACATGCGGCTGGGAGCGCAGGCGGATGCGCTTGAAGTTCCGGTGCGGATCGCTCTGACCGCGACGGCCGCGCAGCCCGTGCGGCTCGAGATCTGCCGCCGTCTCGGCCTTCGCGAGCCCGAAGTGGTGGTCGGCGACTTCGACCGACCGCACATCGAGCTGGCTGTGCGGCGGGTGGGCTCAGTCGGGGAGAAGTACCGCGAGGCAGAGCGCGCCGCGGCCGAGCTCGCCGGGCCGGGAATCGTCTACGCCGCGACGCACGCCGGCGCGCAGGCGGCGCACGACGTCCTCGCCTCGGCGGGACACAAGGTGACGCTCTACCATGCCGGCCTCTCGCCGCGCGTGCGGCGCGAGTCGATGACGGCATACCTCGACGGCTCAGTCCGCATCGTCGCCGCCACGGTCGCCTTCGGCATGGGCATCGACAAGCCGGACGTGCGCTGGGTGCTGCACATGGATCCGCCGGCCTCGCTCGACGCGTATTACCAGGAGCTCGGGCGGGCCGGCCGCGACGACGAGGCCGCGCACGCACGCCTGCTCTTCCGGCCCGAGGACTTCGGCGCCGCTGTGCACCTCACTTCGCGTAGCGTTCGCAGCGACGCGGTCGCGCGCGTCGCGGAGCTGCTCGCGGTGGGAAGCGACGTCGGTGCGACGCGGCAGCTCACGGCGGCGCTCGTCCGCCTGGTCGATCTGGGCGCAGCAGTCTGGGACGCCGGCGGCGACGTCCGCTGGACGGGAGCGCTGAGCGTCGCCGCCGCGATCGCAGCATCGGAGGCCGAGACGGAGCGCGAGAACGAGGTCGAGCGCTCACGGCTCGAGATGATGCGTCGCTACGCCGAGCACGCGGGCTGCCGCCGCTCGTTCCTGCTCTCGTACTTCGGGCAGGACTACCGCGGTCCCTGTGGCAACTGCGACAACGACCGCCTCGCCCAGACGCAGGAATCGATCGTCGAGCCGTTCGCCGTCGGCGAGCGCGTCGCAAGCGACCGCTGGGGCGAGGGCACCGTCCAGCGCTACGACGGCGACCAGGTGACGGTGCTCTTCGACGCCCACGGCTACCGCGACCTGCTCGTGCCAGTCGTGGTCGAGCGGCGACTACTCCGCCACGTCGTGTGACCGTCAATGTTCTCACGCTCCGCGGCGTCCCTAACCGAACGTGAACACGTAGGCCTGAACGCCCTGTCGAGGAACGCGATCTCGAACGTGCGCTCGGTGACCGGGTCACGCTGGCGGATAGCCCGGCGGCAGTCCGTCGATGAGAGCGCGAAAGCGGCTGGGCGCCCCTCCTGCTGCCGGTCCCATGACGAGATGCAGGTCGCGGGCATGAAAGCGGTGGACGATCCGTCCGCCGGCCTGGTTGAGCAGAGTGGCCTCGCTTCCCAGCGTCCAGTCACCCCGCGAGCGCCCACTGATTGAGCTCAGCCGCTCGGGCGAGCGGTCTGGCGGATGGACCCTTCTGGATCGACGAAGTAGAGGGCCGGCCAGTATCGGTTGCCGAAAGCGCGCCAGACCGTGCAGTCGCTGTCGATCGCGACGGGATAGTCGATCTCCCGGTCATTCGTGACCTCGCGGACGTTGTCGGCGTCTCGCTCGAATGCGACTCGGGCGTGTGCACGCCGATCACCACCAATCCCCGATTTCTGTACTTCCGGGCCAGGCGCGGATGTAGGGGAGCGTGCGGAGCCAGTTGATACAGGTGTACGTCCAGAAGTCCGGGCTGCTCCCAGGCAGTACGACCGTGAGGAAGACGTCCCGGTATTCGTGAACCAGTACAGCGAGACGTCGTCGAGCATCTCGTCCCGCGTGAGCGACCGCTCGGGCTCACCACCGCTGTCCGTCCAGACGGCGAACTGTCGTAGTAGAAGGCAGAGAGGCCGACGGGCGAATCCGCCAGCGCGTAGCCGATGGTCTGCGGCCGCGTGTTCATGATCGCTGCGTAGCCGGAGCCCTTCGTGTAGAAGGCACCGAGCTGCGCGTACGCGGTCTTCTCCGCGTCGGAGAACTCCGAGGGCACCGGTTCGTGCTCGCGGCGAAGCTTCGCGATACTCGGCGGCACGGTCGCGGGCATGTTGAGGTGGATAGCGAGCAGTCCTTCCGGCGCCTGCGTCCTCGGCGCTGCCGCCGTGGGCCGTCGGATCGGTGAGAGGCCCGACGACCTTCAGGAGCTCGAAGATCGAGCTGGGCCAGCCGTGCGTCATGAGCAGCGGCAACGCGTCCTCGTGCTTCGAGCGAACGTGCGCGAACTGGATGTCGACGCCGTCGATCTCGGTCACGAACTGGGGCAAGGCATTACCTTTGCCTCGCCCTTGCGCCAGTCGTAGTCGCTGCCCCAGGTCGCGTTGACGCGCGGGGCGAAGGTCGTCGACCTGCGCATCGGGAATGTCGATGTGGAAGGGGCGAATCGTGGTGCCTTCGGTCGTTGCGCCTGCAGGCCGGTGCTTGAAACAGCCATCTGGTCTCCTGACGCCGTGGTTGGTAGTCGGACCAGCCTGGCGGTCTCGGCCCCGCTCCGAACCTGTGGAAGACCCTGGTCTGCAACCCTGGTCTCGCAGCGGCGCGGAGAGGCCGGAGCGGAGCCCCGGTGTTGCGGGGGAAGCAGGCACTGGAAGACAGGCCTCCTTCCCAAGGGGAAGGCAAGTCGCCGGCCGCCGCCCGCGTGACGGCGGCCGGCGCGAGAGAGCTATGAGGCGGGGTCGGGTCTGATGATCCCGAACGTGGCGCCCTGCGGATCGCGGAGGACGGCGAGCCGCCCGACCTTCGGGACGTCCGTCGGCTCGAGCAGCGCGCCGCCGCCGAGCTCCTTCGCTTTCGCGGTCGTCGCGTCGGGGTCGTCGACCGCGACGTACGGCTGCCAGTGCGGCGGCACCGAGTCGTCCGGAAGCGCCATCAGTCCGGCGACACCGTTCTCGTCGCCGGCGCCGCGGTTGAAGATCCGGTAACCGCCGTACTCGGACCCCATGTCGGTCGTCGTCCAGCCGAAGACCTCGCCGTAGAAGCGCTGCGCCTCGTCGGCGTCCGTCGTCCCGAGCTCGTCCCAGACGAAGACGCCCTGCGCGGCGGGGCCTTCGCCCTCCGGCTGATAGGCGCTGATGAAGGCCCCCTGCGGGTCGGTGAGGATCGCGATCCGCCCGACCTCGGCCATCTCGAACGGACCGGCCGCGAGCTTGCCGCCTGCGCCCTTCGCCTTCTCGATCGTCTCGGCCAGGTTCTCAACCCGGACGTGACTCAGCCAGTGCGGCGGCGGTGCCCCTTCGAGGGCTTTGCTGAAGCCGCCGTGGCTCTGTCCGCCTGACGAGATCATCGTGTAGTCGAGCTCGCCGGGCTTGAAGACCTCCGTGTCCCAGCGGAACAGCTGCGTGTAGAAGTCCTGCGCCTGCTTGGGGTCGGACGAAACCTGCTCGTGCCAGACGAACTTGCCGACCGTCGATGCGACCGTATTCATCTTTTCGACCTCCTTGTCGGTGGTGTTTTGTCGCTCACACGGGTGAGACTCCGGTCGAAGCCCGAAATCATCGCTCGGGTGGCGGTTTCCGGCAACCGACAGAGGAGAGTGGCGTCGGAACGATCCGTTCGCTCGATCAGCTCGTCGCGGGACGCTGACGGAAACGTGATCCAGAAGCGAGAGGGCCTCCGGCACGATCTCCGGCGTCTACGCCCAGGCGGTGCGCGGCGTCATCCACAAGGACGGGATCGTCACCTTCCACGGCCTTCAGTTGCCCACCGCTCTACGGCCCGCGGTCCCAGCCGCTCCCTTGCGGACGTGCGACGCCGCCCTTGTCCGTCGCGAAGAACGACGTGAGCGCCACGCCCGTGTCGCGGGCCAGGGTGTCGCCGGACACGAGGTGGAAGTCGTGCGCCGCCGACCGGGGCGTACCGCACGAAGGCCGGCATGGCGAAGGCCGCGTTGGCATCCCCGCCGGCCGCGATCGCACTGTTGCCGACCGAGCAGCTGCCGACCAGGCAGACGACGTTCGTCCCGGTCGTACGCGCGAACACGTTGTTGCCGACCGCGAACGACGACCGCGTGAACCCAGCCGTTCCGACGAAGAGGCTCGCTCCGGACTGCGAGGCCTCGCCGGTGCCTGTGTTGACGAACAGATTGTTCTTGATCTCGTTCCCGGAGCCGGTCGGGGCTCGAGCACGAGTAGTAACAGATGTTCACCGGCGGCATGCCGCCGCCGCCCGTGTCGTCGACGAAGAGGCTGTTCCAGAGCTTGAAGTTCGTCACCGACGTCGTCGTGACGCCGCTCGATCGGTAGAAGCGGAAGAAGTCCGGATACGGGTCGATCCTCGTCGCGATGTGGAAGAGGTTGTCGTACACTCAGACGTCGTGCGGCGTCGCATCCGCGAAGGCGTCGAAGTCGATGTTCGAGTCGCCGACGTTGACGAAGTCGTTGCCGTACTGGGACAGCACGCTGGAGGCGCGGGCGAGCTCGATGGACGCGCCGAGCGGCTCGAGGATCGCACGGCGTCGCCGGCTTTCCCACGCGCGGCATCGCCGTCACCCGCGACCCAGTGCAACCGAGACAGGATTCTGGTGCAACGGCCGACGCTCGCGTCGTCGCCGACACGCCCGTACTCGCCCCAGGCCGAGTCGGCGCCGATCGAGAGCTGTCCGCCCGAGATTGCGATCGACCCCGACGTCGCGGCGCTCCTGAGCTGCGTCCCGTCGACGTGGACGCGCATCGTCGAGCCGTCGTACGTCGCTGCGACGAACTTCCAGGTCGTGAGCGGAACGGCCGCGGAGCCGGTCGCGCTCGTGAACGAGCCCGGTCGTCGCGTATGCGCGCGGCAGGCCGTTGCCGCCCACCGCGAAGGTCGCGTTGTGCAGCGTCGCTTGCCGTTGCCCGAGAGATCGGGGCGCTCGTGCCCGATCCCTGGTCGAAGGACTACGCGGCGACCAGGCCAGCGCCGGCCGCGCCGGCGTCGTGAACGGTGCCGATCGAGAGCAGGCCCGCCGCGACCGCCCGCGGCGGCCCGGCCGACCGGCGTACGCCAAGCCATCTGTGGCAACCCGCCTCGACAGTCGGTGACTTGGAACGGCGACAGCGTGTACGACTCCGGCGGGCCGGTGTAGAGCATCCCGTCGATCGCCGTCATCTGGACGATCGGGTCGGGATTGATGCTGACGATGCCCCAGACGAGCGAGCGCGTGTCCGTCGAGCCCGCAGTGGCGGCCGAAAGGACCGAGCTCTGCTGCGCGCTCTCACCGAGGTAGAGCGTCGACTGAGCCGGCGAGGCCTGCTCCTGCAGCGACCACTCCAGGTGCGGTCGATCTTCGCCTGCGCCGACACGTCGAGCGCGAGCGCCTGGCTCCGGTCTATGCGCCGGCGGCGCCGGCGCCGATCCCCGTGCCACCGAGGGCGGCCACCCCGACCGCGAGAAACCTCCGCCAGCCCATGCGGAACCTCCGTTCTCCGCAGAAACCGGCACGGCCGCCTTGCAGACCTCACAGGCTTGATCAAGAGCCAGTCTCGAAGGCGCCGCGGAATGCGACAACTGGCCGCCGGGTCTGGGTTCGCCCGACCAGCCTGAGGGGCAGGCTCACAGTCTTCCGGACTTCAACACACCCGATGACCGTTTTTCCGTCTGGGCCGACCGGCCTATTGCGGTGGAGGCTCCGCCCTTGTACATATCCATACAACGTCCGGGAAGATTGTCTGGAGACCAGGGCGCACTGCGGGAGGCTGCTTTGGAGGAACGGCACGGGAAGATCGTGCTGCTGGACCTGCACCCGATCTGGCTGGATTCGGTTCGCGAGGTCCTTGACGAGATGGGTATGAGCGTCGCTGCGGCGACAACGGTTCCCCAGGAGGCCCTCGACGCGATTGCGCGGCTCGCGCCGCGGTACTTCGTGCTCGACCCGGCTGTCCGCGACGGCGAGTCGAACTGGCTGCGGGTGATCGGCGAAGCGGTGGCTCTCGATCCGCAGCTCACCGTGATCGCGTTCTCGGAGTCCGGCGACGCCGAGACCGTGCGGGGCGCGTTCGCAGCCGGCGCCGCCGCGTTCGTCGTGAAGACGGCGAACAAGAGCGACATCGGTGCGGCGCTCCGGCTCGCGCAGACGACGGCGATCCACGTCGCGAGGTCGCTTCCGCCCGCGTCCGACAACGAGTCGCTGACACGGCGCGAGCTCGAGATCCTGCAGCTCGTCGCCGAAGGCCACTCGAACGCGGTGATTGGCCGCAAGCTCTGGCTGGCCGAGCAGACGGTGAAGTTCCACCTCTCGAACGTCTACCGGAAGATCGGCGTACAGAACCGCACGGCGGCTGCGCGCTGGGCGGAGCTCCACGGCGTCTCGTCGCTCGAGGCGACGGAGACGAGATCCCCGCAGAACTCCGTCGCGTAGGCCTTCCTGGGTCTACCTGTACCAGCCCGGCGGCCAGTTGACGGAGGCCGAGCAACCTGTGACTGTGAGTCCCGATGCTGCAACGGGCACGTGCTCTCATCATCGACGGGGATCCGTCCTTCCGGGCGACACTGCGCGCGGCGCTCGGGGTGCACGTTCACGTCGTCGGCGAGGTGCCCGACGAGGCGGAAGCGTGCGCGTTCATCTCGGCCGGGCCGGTCGACCTGATCGTGATGTCGGCGCCGCGGCCGGGCGGCTTCGAGGCCGCACGCGAGCTGCTCGAGCGTGACCCGTCGCTCGTCCTCGTCCTGCTGAATTCCCGCGGTGACGGGGACGGCGACGGCGCGACGACCGCGCACGCCTACGCGCCTTCGGCCGGGTTGCGCGAGCTCCTCGGCGTCCTGGTCGGCCTCGGCTCGCTGCCACGCCGGCCGGGCGGGCCCGTCAGGCGGGCGACGCCGAGTCCCGGGCCTCGTGCGCGAGCAGCCCATGCACTGCAGCCCAGCGGCTCGCCTTCGCGCGGCTCTCGACGTGCAGCTTCCGGTACACGTTCGAGAGATGGAACTTCACTGTCTGCTCGCTGACCCAGAGGCGGTCCGCGAGCTCGGCGTTCGACAGCCCCTGCGCGACGAGCTGGAGGATCTCCACCTCACGCGGGGTCAGGTCGATGCCGCCGATCTTCTGCGCGCCGGTGGGAACGACGGGAATCGCGCGGGGCGGCGGTGCCGTCGTCGTCGCCTCCGCGGCCGGAGCCGGAAGGAGCGACGGCAGGAAGATCGAGTCGCTGAAGACCTGCTGGATCACCGCACGCAGCTCGGCGGCCGCGGTCTTGACGACGTAGGCGACGGCGCCGGCTCGGAACGCGGCGTCGATCTGCCTCGGATCGTCGTCGCTCGTTAGGACGATCACCTTGAGCGATGGGACGCGCGCGACCGCCTTGGCCGTCAGCTCGATCCCGTTCGGCTCGCCCGAGGGCATCGTGATGTCCGTGACCAGGACGTCGCACTCGTGCTGCTGCAGGAGCTCCAGCGCCGCACTCGAGGACGCCGTCCTGCCGAGGACCTCCATGCCGAGGCCTCCTACGATTCGTTCCACCGCTGCAGTCCACAGCGGATGTTGGTCGACGAGGACAACGGTCCGCCGGGCGCCGTCACTCATATTCGCTCTCCCTTAGCGCGGCCTTTCGATTCGCGGCCGCATTACCGCATTATCTCCGCATACAGCATAGGTCGGTTCGGGCCGTCTGAGAAGCCCCCGGCTCGGGATTCACGACACCAGCTCCAGAGCAAGCGCGTCGCCGTCGACCGGGCTGCCCGGCTACCGACAACTTCGGGAACCCGCGGCCGGCCAGCGGGCTTCGCTGCGACGCGGGCGCGACCGAACGCTGACACGAGCGGCACGAGGAGCCCGCCGATTGCGTGGACGCCGAACGCCAAGACGACGCAGCCGTCCCGGAGCACGCGCCGGGCCGACTCCGGAAGCGGCGCGGTCCACAGAAGCGCCAGCGCAGCTGCGTTCGCCGGGAGCGCGAGTAGCAGCACGTGCGGAGGTTGGGCGACCCGAAGCGCGAGAAGCGCCGCGAGGAGAGCCCCGAGTAAGGCGAACCTCGTCCGGTGACCGCGCTCGCCGAGCGTGAGCAGCGCGCAGGAGAACGCGGCGATCGCGAGTACGGCGAGGCTCGCGATTCCGAAGATGCTCCGGTGCGTCATCATGTCGAGCAGCTTCAGGCGCTGGCGATAGACGCCGAAATCGACCAGCTGCGCCGTCGTCGCCGCGACGGCAAGAGTGGCCGCCGCCGCCCATACGAGCACGTCTGGCCGCGAGCCCGGTCCCCGCCGCATGACGGAGACTCGCAGAGCCGGCCGGGCGCGGCTACTGGCCGAACGTCGTGGTCCTTCCCCTACCCGGTCGCAACGCTCCCGTTAGGCCTCGCCGGCGTCGTGGGCGAGCAGGGCGATCTGGACGCGGTTGTTGAACTCGAGCTTCTCGAGCACGCGCGAGACGTGTGCCTTGACCGTCGCGACGCTCATGTAGAGCTCGCGGCTGATCTCGGCGTTGGACTTCCCCAGCCCGATTGCGACGGCGACCTCGCGCTCGCGCTCGGTGAGGCGGTCGAGCTGCTCGCGGGCGTGGCGCTGTCGCTCGCCGATGCCGGCGTGGGTGACGTGGCCGATCAGCCGGCGCGTGACGGTCGGAGAAAGCATGGGCTCGCCGGCAGCGACGGCCCGAACCGCGTGGACGATGTCGGCCGGCCGCGTGTCCTTGAGCAGGAAGCCGCTGGCGCCGGCCCGCAAAGCGCGCAGGACGTCGTCGTCGGCCTCGAACGTCGTGAGGACGATGACCTCGGGCGGGTCCTCCCCCGCGCGCAGCAACTCCGTGGCGGCCAGGCCGTCCATCCCGGGCATCCGGATGTCCATCAGCACGACGTCGGGCTCGTGCTCGGCCACCGCGTGCGCGACCTCGCTGCCGTCAGCCGCCTCGCCGACGATCGCGATCTCCTCGGCGCCGGCGAGGAGCATCGCGAGGCCGGCGCGGACGAGCGCGTCGTCGTCGACGACCAGCACGCGGATCCGCTCGCTTACTCCGGCCACGGCAACCAGGCCCGAAGGCGGAACTCGCCGTCCTCGTCGAGTCCGTGCTCGAGGTGGCCGCCGGAGAGCGCGGCGCGCTCGGCCAGGCCGGCGAGCCCGGTCCCCGAGCCGGGAATCTCCGATTCGCCGGCGGCCAGGACCGGCGCCGGGTTGCACACCTCGATCGCCAGCCCTTCCCCCGGCGCTCCCTCGACGCGCAGGTCGACCGGGGCCGATGCCGCATGCTTGCGCGCGTTCGTCAGGGCCTCCTGGACGATCCGCAGTGCGTGGCGCCCGACCGAGTCCGGGACGGCCGCCACGTCGGCAACGCGCACGTCGGCGTGCAGCCGCATGCCCGCGGCGCGTGACTCCTCCAGCAGTCCGGGCAGCGCCGCGAGCGTCGGCTGGGGCGGCTGCGGGGCCTCGCCGTCGGCGCCGTCACGCAGGACCCCGATCACGGCGCGCAGATCTTCGAGTGCCTGATGCGCGCTGGCGCGGATCACGGCGGCCGCGCGCGCGACCTCCTCGGGCGGCGCATCGGGGCGGAACTCCAGCGCGCCGGCATGGAGGCTCAGCAACGAGATTCGGTGGGCCAGCACGTCGTGCATCTCGCGCGCGATGCGCGTTCGCTCGGCATAGCGGACCTGCTCGAGACGCAGCTGTTGCTCCGCCTCGGCGTGGCGTACGCGCTCCCGCCGCGACTGGCGGCGCGCGCGGAGGAACATCCCCCACGCGACGATCGCCGCTGTGCCCAGGGTGCCGCCGAGGTAGTACGCCGTCAGCGAGTCGCCTCCGGGGTGCACGGCGCGCGCGACCGGCAGCAGCGTGAGCTGCAGAGCGGCGACGAGGAGGGCCAGCTGCCAGCGACGGTAGGCGGCGACGGTGAACAGGATGATCAGGCCGGCCGGTCCGGCGGACGACGAGATGACCAGGATCGGGAGCGAGGCCAGCCCGAGGGCGAACGGCCAGCGTCGCCGCCACCAGAGAGCAAGGCAGAGTGC
This sequence comes from Actinomycetota bacterium, assembly GCA_005884575.1. Taxonomy (GTDB): domain Bacteria; phylum Actinomycetota; class Thermoleophilia; order Gaiellales; family Gaiellaceae; genus AC-16. The sequence continues at coordinate 13,532 of VAWW01000034.1, read as the reverse complement.
TTCCCAGCGCTTGATCGACCGCGGGCACCCGGAGGAGGGGGCCTGGGGCCGCTGGGCGCGCTTCGTGAACCAGCGGCCGCTCCCGGTCGCGCTCGCCGGGATCGTGATCGTGGCCGTGTTCGCGACGATCGGAACGCAGCTGAATCCGAACGAGGCGCAGCTGAAGTCCTTCCCCGGCGCGGGCGACGCGATCGCAGGCCGCGGCCAGCTGGCGGTCGCCGGCATCACGCCCGGCGTGATGAAGCCGTTCGACGTGCTGGTCGAGGGCGGCGCCGACGCCGCGCCGATCGCCGCGAAGCTGCGGACAGTTCCGGGCATCGCCGGCGCGGCGGCGCCGGCGGACTGGCGAAGCGGCGGCGACTCCATCGTCGAGACGTTCCCCGCTGTCGACGACGCCGCGGGCGGCATTCAGCACACCATCGACCACGTCCATCGCGCGCTCGAGCAGACCAAGGGAACGCTCGGCGGCACCGCTGCGGCCGACCGCGACTTCGTGCACGCGGTCTACGGCAACTTCCCGTACGTGCTCGCCTTCGTGATCGTGCTGACGCTGATCCTGCTCGCGCGCGCGTTCCGCTCGATCGTGCTCGCGTTCAAGGCGGCGCTGCTGAACCTCGTCTCGCTCGCCGCGGCGTTCGGGATCGTCGTCTTCATCTTCCAGAACGGCCACGGCTCCTCGCTCTGGAACATCGACGCGGTCCATGCGATCAACGCCTGGATCCCGCTGATGATCTTCGCGTTCCTCTACGGCCTCTCGATGGACTACGAGGTGTTCATGCTCACGCGCATGCGCGAGGCCTACGACGAGACAGGATCGACCGAGCGCGCGATCGAGCTCGGGCTCGCACGAACGGGCAAGCTCGTCACCAGCGCCGCGCTGATCCTCATGTTCGCGTTTCTCGTGCTTTCGTCGAGTCCCGGCTTCGAGGTCAAGGAGCTCGCGATCGGCCTGGCCGCCGGGATCATCTTCGACGCGACCGTGATCCGCGCCCTGCTCGTGCCTGCGCTCATGCGCCTGCTCGGCAACGCGAACTGGTGGATGCCCGCATGGACCCGCGCCGTGCTTCGGATACGCGAGCGGCAGCGCGACCTGGCAACCGAGCGTGCATAGCTTTGCGGCTCCCGACAGCACGCAGGCGGACAGGTAGACGCGGCATGAGCCGCACGCTCTTGAAATCACTGAAAACGACTGAACGGCGGGCGCGCGCCAGCGCCACCGCGCCGGTGCGACGGCCCCGAAGGAGCGCGATCGCCATCAGCGCGACGAGCGGCGCGGTGTTCGGGTCGGTTGCTTGGCCGCTGTAGAGCTGGCCGAGGTCCTGCGCGACGACCCAGATCGCGAGCGCGAGCACGAAGCCGGCCGCGAGGGCGGGGCCGCGGCTCCTCCGGTGGAGGGCGGCGAGCCCGATCAGCGCCTCGGCGACGACCAGCGCGACGACGACCGCCGTTCCGTGGTGCGTCGTCCAACCGGCGACCGACGCGTCGAGTCGGCCGACCCAGCCGGGAGCGCCCTGCGGTATCGCACCCGCGACCGCTGCGCCGGTGTTCTGGCCCGGAAGCGCTTGGAAGATCGCCGCGCCGACCCACAGCACCGCCCAGGCGAGCGGCAACCAGCGCGCGGGCGCTTCGTGCGAGGGATCGCGCCGCGGCCATGCCGCGAGTGCGAGCACGCCGTAGAGGAGCGCGGCTCCGGGCGCGCCGGTCAGCAGGCTCGTGTGGCCGCTTGCGAGCCCGGATAGGCCCTCGCCGAAGAACCACACCCCGAGCGCCCACGGGAGCGAGGCGGCGAGCGCGAGCTTCGCGGTGCGCGGGACGAGCAGCCCGAGCCCGATCAGCAGCTGGATCGCCGCGAAGGGCACGTCCAACGCGACCGGGTGCGCCGCGATCAGGCTCGCGGCCCAGCGGATCGGGCCGGCGACGAAGTGGGGCTGTCCGGCCGCGAGCGGGGCGATGCCCTGCGTCGCGAAGCCGGTTCCAAGCATGAAGGGCTGGAGCTGCAGCGCGCCGTCCAGCAGCCACACCAATCCCAGCGCGATCTGGAGATGGCGGCGGGTGACGATGCTGCGAACGCTGTGGGTAAGGGAAAGTGTGTTCATTTCGGTTGCCCTTCGTTTGCTCGAGCCGGGTCGCGTAGGCGACCCGGCTCGAGCAGTGGTGGGTGCGTTTATGCGCCCGGCTGGCTGTCGGCGTAGCTGCTGCCGGTGTTGCTGCCGACGACGCGGCGGTTGTGCATCTCGGAGATGTAGTCCACCCGCGCCTGCTGGTCCCAGCTGATCTGGTCCCAGTTGCCGATCACGTAGGTCATGTTGTACGGGCCGTCCGCCGGCGAGTCCAGGAAGAACGGCGAGACGGACGTGAAGAATCCGTCCAGGTCGGACGTCAGCGTCGTTGCGCTGCTCGTGAGGATCAACGGCGCGTGGAAGCCAAGGTGCGAGAGCGGCGCCGACGCGACCGCGGCCTGCCAGTCGTTGACGTTGACCAGCGAGAAGCCGTGGCCGGGGCCGGTGATCTTCCAGCCGAACATGCCCATCGGGTCGTACATCTTCGCGAACGCGATCGCGGTGGCCTCGGGCGAGTCCACCGGAGGAGCGTTGAAGGCGACCGGATCGTCGTTCGTGACCCGCACGATCCTCCCGTACTGCGAGAGTTGCTTCGCCACTGCCGGCGAGATCTGCTTGGGACCACCGAACAGGTAGATGTTCCCCATCCCGCCGCGGCGCTTCAGCGCGTCGATCGTGGGCTGCGGCACCGAGTCCGTGTGCACCCAGAGGAGCCCCGTCGGCATGTGGGCGACCCAGTGCGTGGCCGGGAGTAGGTACTGCCAGTCCTTCCCGTCCATCGAGCCGATCGCGGTGTTGTAACCGGGCATCGTGGGCACGCCCGTGTCGGGGTCCTCGATCGACCCGTACAGCTTGTCGACGTTGTCGGCCAGCGTCGGGGCATCCCCGCCCGTGACCGTCACGTACTTCAGGCCGATCGACTTGAGCTGGTTCTCGACGCCGCTGTTCGCGGCCGCGCCGACGAGGAACGCGTCGACGTTGTTGAACCGCGAGATCCCGGTGTCGCCGAGCCGCTTCAGCTCGTTGAGCGTGACGTCCGGGATGCCGCTGCTCGTGACGTAGAGGATCGGCGCGTCGTCCGGGAAGTGGATCAGCGGCGTCGCCGTGATCGCCGTCAGCGGATCGTCAGGGGTGACGAGCGTGACGCCCCACGGGCGGTCCGGATCGTTGTTGTTCTCGGCCGGGTTGTTCAAGGGGACGACGGCCGGCCAGATGTGCTGCGTGACCGAGACCGCCTCCTCGTAGGGATTCGCGCCGTAGAGGCGTGTCGTCGTCTTCGTCGTGTACGTCGGCGACAGCGTCGGCTCGGTCGGAGGCGGCGGGACCTTGACAGAGACGCCGCCGCTCGGAGCGCCGAACGGGTACAGGTTCGTGTTGGACGTACCGGCCGCCGGTTCAGCGGGTGCCGCGGCCGTGGTGGTCGTGCCGGTCGAGCCGGCATTGGCCGCCGCCCCGGCGTTCCCGTTCGCGACCGCCAGCCAAACGGCGGCGCCCGCGACAAGAGCCGCGGCGGCGGCAAGCAGGATGCGTGGGCGTAGATACGAGTTGAAGGACATCTGGTGGCTCCCTGTTCGAATTGCGATGGCGCCGGAAGGATCGCCGCGCAGTCCTCGTGCGTCACCAGGGCCACCATCAATCTTGTGCGTTGTGCGAGCCCCCAAATTCGAACTACCGGGTAGCCACCACGACTCGGCGCTCGATTAGGCGCGCCCGGTTACTGCGGCGGACCGCTTCCGAGGGTGACGGTCGTCACGTGGCTGGTACCCGAGTGATCGGTGTAGGTGACCCTGAGCTTCGCGCCCGGCTTCTTGGTGAGGATGAGCGAGGTGATCGCCGACGGCGAGGAGACGGTGCGCCCGTTGATCGCAGTGATCACATCGCCGGCTGTCAGCCCCGCCGAGGCCGCCGGTCCACCGGCGACGGTGCCTGCGATCAGGCCGCCCGCAGGAGTAGCCCCACCGTAGCCGCCGTCTCCGAACCCGCCGTTGCCGACCGTGCCGGCGATCTCGACGCCGAGAAACGGGGTCGGACCGATGTGGACGGCGGTCGAGGCCTTGCCGGACTCGATCTGCTTGGCGAGCGTGAGCGCAGTGTCGATCGGAATCGCATAGGAGTCGCTCGCGTGCGCAGCCTGGAAGGTGAAGCCCGTCGAGGCGGCGGTGTCCATCCCGATCACTTGGCCTTTCGTGTTCAGCAGCGGGCCGCCGGAGTCTCCGGGCTGGAGAGGAGCGTTGGTCTCGATCAGTCCGGCCAGTCGCTCGCTGCCGCCCTGGTCGTCGCTGACCGTGATCGACTTGACGAGGCCGGTGACCGTGCCGGAGGCGGAAGTCAGTGTGCCGGTGCCGCCTGCGTTGCCGAGCGCCTCTACGGCCTGGCCGGTCGTCACCTTCGACGAGTCGCCGAGCGAGGCGGTCCTCAGGTTGGAAGCGCCGTTGAGCTGGAGGAGGGCCACGTCCGCAGATTTGTCGTAGCCCACGACCTTCGCGGAGTAATGGTGTGTGGAGCCCGGTACCACGATTTCGACCGAAGTCGCGCCTTCGATCACGTGATTGTTCGTCAACACCTCTCCCGACGAGGTGAGCACGATGCCCGTGCCCGCCGCAGCGCCGCCCTGGTAACCGAGCTTCGTGTCGATGACGACGACCCCGGTTCCGATCGCCGATGGGCTGCTGCGCGCGAATGCCAGTCCCGTGCCGACTCCGAGTGCCGCCACGGCGACGATCGTGGCGAGGATCAGTCGCGCGCGAAGGCGGCCGAGCACCTTGATGCTACGTCGGCCGGCCGCGCGTGCGGCGTTCGCGATGCGTTGGTGAGTGAGGGTCTGTGTCGTCATGGTGCTCCTTGCTCGGCATTCGCTCGACGTGTCTACGTACGTTGTGCCAGGCAGAGCTAAGAACGAGCTCAGAGGACGGTAGGAGCTGCCTAAGAAATTTTGGGCGGCGCCGTCTGATGGGCCCGGCTGACGCTTTGCGAACTGCGCGCAGCCGGTCGGGGCTTGCGCCGATGCGACGCTCCGTCGCACACAACGACGATCGCACCACGAACGCTGACTCCCCTCAGAGGGCACCGCGGAGCACGGGTTTGGCGCTGGAGCCGAACCCAGCGCTCGTCGAGCATTCGCGCAAGCGAGCCGAGAGCCTCCAGAACCGAATCGCGGACCGGATCACCGCGTTCGCCGGCTCGATGCGGTTCGTCTACCTCCACATTCTGTGGTTCGGCGCCTGGATCGGCTTTCGGGTCGAGCACTACCCGTTCGGCCTCCTGACGATGATCGTCTCGCTCGAGGCGATCTTCCTCTCGACCTTCGTGATGATCAGCCAGAACCGGGCCGACGCGAAGCATCAGGTCGTCGCCGACCAGCAGTGGCGCACGGTGCAGGACGAGGACAAGCAGAACGAGGAGCTGCTCGATCTCTCGCGCCAGATCCTCGAGCTGACCAAGGCGGTCCACGCGTATGCGACCGCGCGAGCGGAAGCCGCCGCGCCGACTGCTGCCCACCCGTCGGGGGACGACGCGCGGCCGGCTACCTGACCACGAGCCATGCAGCCTGGCCCATCTGCGCACGACGCGGTGCGCGACGAGGGCCGCCTCGGCAGAACCTCATCGCCGGCGCCCCACCGTGGTGCGATGAGTTTGGGCCGCGGTCGGGGTCTGTACCCAGGATGACGCCCCTGCAGGACCTGCTCGAGACGGCCGTTGAAAGCGGCACGCTGCCGGGCGCCGCCGCACTCGTTGCGCGTGGTGAGGACGTCGAGATCGCAGGCGTGGGCGAGGTCGAGCCGGATTTGATCGTCTGGCTCGCCTCGATCACGAAACCGATCACCGCTGCCGCGATCATGATCCTGGTGGACGACGGGCTCGTGTCGCTCGACGACCCGATCGCGCGGTGGCTGCCCGAGCTGGCGTCGCCGCGGGTCGTGCGGACGCCTCAGAGTCCGATCGACGACGTCGTGCCGGCCTGCGCCCGATCACCGTCGAGGACGTCCTGACCTCCCGTGCCGGATGGGGCTTTCCCTCTGACTTCTCGCTGCCGGCGGTTGTCGAGCTCTTCGAGAAGCTCCCGGTATTCGGGCCGCGAGAAACGCCTGACGAATGGCTCGCGACGCTCGCGCACGTGCCGATGCTGCGCCAGTCCGGCGAGGCGTGGATCGCGACCATGAACGCGCGCTCGATGGTGTCCCGGGCAACGAGCGTCTCGTCGGGGCCCGCCTGCTCGTCGACGAGCTCGTCGAGCAACTGATCCGGGTATGGCTCCAGCCAGCCGACCTCGCTCGCCGGTGGCGGCGGCGCCAGCGGGTCTGCGGCTGAGGTGACCGCAGGTGGAAGCAGCCGGCGTCCGCGACGGTCGAGCGCATCCAGGCACGCGTTCGTCGCGATTCCGTACAACCATGCGCGAAGCGTCGAGCGCCCCCGGAAACTCTCGCGGCGACGCCACGCCCGCAAGAGCGTCTCCTGCACCAGGTCCTCGGCATCATCGAGCGAGCCGAGCATTCGATAGCAGTGCACCGGGCGCTCGCGGCGGTAGCGCGCTGTCACGATGGCGAAGGCATCGCGGTCACCCGCCACCGCGGCCGCCCATGCCACGTGCTCGTCACGAGCGAGGCTGAGTGCCGGCCGCGTCACAACTTCTCTCGCGATTGACGATTCACACATGTGTGACGCCCCCGGCCGACGAAACTCACCGCTCCGGTCTGCGCGTTTGGGGGAGCCGCGTACGGCTCCCCCATGGTCCGGTCTAGGCGGCGAGCTCGAGCGTCGGCTCTTCCTCGGCTACGGGCGCCTTCTGGCGCGTGTTCCGCGCCAGGAGCGCGACGACGCCGGCTGCGACCAGGAACACGGCGCCGGCCATCAATGCGCGCTGGTACCCGTGGGTCGATGCCTGCGCGAGCGTGTCGTGACCGGCGTGCAGCAGCGAGGTGGTGCGAGCCGTGGCGAGCGCGGAGAGGATCGCGAGTCCGAGCGCTGTCCCGAGTTGCTGGCCCGTGTTGAGGAGCCCCGCGGCAAGACCGGCCTTGTCGGCGTCGACGCCGGCGTTGGCTGCCGTGGTCAGACCGGTGAAGACGCCGCCCATGCCGAGGGACGTGATCAGCAGGCCGGGCAGGATGTCCGAGATGTAAGCGCCGTCGACGGGAATCCGGGAGAGCCAGTAGAGGCCGCCGGCTGCGATCACGGCGCCGAGGACGACGACCGGCTTGGTGCCGATGCGCGCGAACAGCTGGGAGGAGATGCCGGCCGAGATGATGAATCCGCCTGTCAGCGGCAGGTAAGCGATGCCCGTTTGGATCGGTGAGTAGCCGAGCACGGTCTGCATGTAGAGGGTGAGGAAGAAGAACATCGGCAGGAAGCCGGCCAACGCGATCATCTGGGTTGCGTCGGCGGCTGCGATTCCTTTGACGCGGAGGATCGACAGCGGCACCAGTGGGTTTGCCACGCGCAGCTCGTTGGCGACGAAGGCTGCCAGGATCGCTGCGGAGGCTGCGAGCTCGGCGATGGTGCGCGCCGTGCCCCAGCCGACGTCCGGTGCCTTCACGAGGGCGTAGACCAGGAGCAGCATTCCGCCGGTCACGAGGAAGGCGCCGAGGGCGTCGAAGTTCGCGAGCCGTGCGGCGCGCATCCGTTCGCGCTTGAGGAGGGCGAAGGCGCCGACGAAGGCGATCGCGCTGAAGGGGACGTTGATGAACAGCACCCAGCGCCAGCCGGGCCCTTCGGTGAGCAGGCCCCCGAACAAGACGCCGGCGGCGCCGCCGATCCCGGAGACGGCCGCCCAGACGCCGAGGGCGGTGTTGCGGTCGCGGGTGGAGCGGAACGTGCTCGTCAGGGAGGAGAGCGCGGCGGGCGAGAGCATCGCGGCCCCGACTCCCTGGGCGAAGCGGGCGCCGATGAGCAGCGAGCTGCTGTGGGATAGGCCGCCGGTCAAGGACGACCCGGCGAAGACGACCAAGCCGGTGACGAGCATGAGGCGGCGGCCGAGCAGGTCGGCGACCCGGCCGCCGAGCAGCAGGAAGCCACCGTAGGTGAGGATGTAGCCGTTGATCACCCACTGCAGGCTCTGCTGGCTGAAGCCGAGGTCGTTCTTGATCGACGGCAGTGCAATGTTCAAGATCGAGGCGTCGAGCACGTCCATGAACTGGACGAGGCTGAGTAGGAGAAGAATCGCGACGCCGCGGCGCGATTGGAGCGACGGCCCCTCGGCTTCGGTGACCACCCTCGGATACGGCTCTGCGCTCATGATCTCGACCTCACTCTCCTTCTCTGCGACGTCCGGGCAGAGGACCCGCGCCGGCGTCGTTGTTAATGACCATGGGGTCGATCGTGCTGAGACCGGGAGGGGGCGCGCGTCGTGGGCGCGCCGAGATTCGACCCACAGTTATTGACGGTGCACCACTAGAGAGCGGGGCGCTCGCCGTCGAATTCGACTTGCTCGAGCGCGAGGGTGAACTCGCGGGGGTGGCCGAGCTGATCGCCGGGGTCCGCGACGGCGGGCGGCTTCTGGCGATCGAGGGCCCGCCCGGGATCGGAAAGACGGCGCTGCTCGCGCAGACGAGAGCGCGTGCTCAGGAGGCGGGGCTGCGGGTTCTGTCGGGGCGCGGTTCGGAACTCGAGCGTTCGTTCTCCTACGGCGTTGTGCGCCAGCTCTTCGAGCCGTTGCTTGCCTCTTTGGAAACGGGTGAGCGGGCGGACGCGATGGCGGGGGCGGCCGCGCTCGCGGAGCCGCTCTTCGACCCTGCTCAGGTCGCGGCCGATTCGGCGGCGGACTCGTCGTTGGCGAGCTTGCACGGGCTCTACTGGTTGACCGCAAACCTCGCCGCGCACCGGCCGCTCCTGCTCGCGCTCGACGACTTGCACTGGTGCGACCTGCCGTCGTTGCGCTTCCTCGCCTACCTGCTGCCGCGGATGGAGGGCCTCGCCGTCGTCATCGTCGTCGGGTTACGGCCGGACGTGGGAGAGGATCCAGCTCTCCTGGCGCAGATCTTCGCGGATCCGCTCGCCGCCGTCATTCGGCCTGCCCCCTTGACCGGTGCGGCGACGGCGCGGCTGCTGCGCGAGCGGCTCTCGTCCGATGCCGATGACGCCTTCTGCGCCAGCTGCCACGAGGCGACGGCCGGCAACCCGCTGCTCCTGCGCGAACTCGTGCACGCGATCGCAGACGAGGGCCTGACGCCGAGCGCGGCGAACGTCGCCCAGCTGCAGCCGCTCGCCGCGCGGGCCGGCTCTCGCGCTGTCGCGCAGCGGCTCTCCCGCTTGTCCCCGGAGGCGACAGCGCTTGCGCAGGCTGTCGCAATCGTGGGCGACGACGCCGATCCGCACCAGGCTGCTGCGCTGGCCGACCTGGACGAGGCGACGACGTTCCAAGCCGCCGCCGCGCTCGCACGGGCCGACGTCCTGCGCCCGCAGCCGCCGCTCGGATTCGCGCATCCGCTCATCCGGGCGGCTGTCTACGAATCGCTCACGCCGCTTCAGCGATCGAACGGGCACGCACGGGCGGCGCGCCTGCTGGCGGACGCCGGCGCGGAGCCGGAACGCGTCGCGACGCACCTGTTGCGCACTCCCGCAGCCGGGAACACCGACGTCGTCGACGTGCTGCGCGATGCGGCGCGGCGAGCCGGCGGCCGCGGCGCGCCAGAGAGCGCGGTCGCTTACCTTCGTCGCGCACTTGTCGAGCCACCGCCCGCGGCGGAGCATGCCGAGCTGCTGCGCGAGCTCGGCTCGGTCGAGACGCACGTCGACGGCGACGCCGCGATCGAGCATCTCCGGCAAGCGCACGCGCTGATCGAGGATCCGGTGCGTAGAGCGGAGACCGCGCTCCTGCTCGGCCGCCAACTCTTCCTCCTCCGCGGCGGAGAATCGGATCCCGTCTTCCTCGAGGCGCTCGACGAGCTCGCCGGCGCCGATACCGAGCTCGAGCACCTGCTCGAGGCCGGACTGATTACGAACGACCTGTTCACGCCGCCGCTTCACGGCGCGGCGACCGAACGGCTGGAGCGTGTCCGCGCCCGCCTCGCGGACGAGACGATCGGGGAGAAGGTCCTGCTCGCGCTGCTCGCTTACCACGACGCGCGGGCAGGCGTTCCCGCCGTCGAGGTCGTCCCGCTCGCCCGCCGCGCGCTCGCCGACGGGATGCTTGTCCGCTCGAACGTCTCGGGCTTACTCTTTCCGCTCTGCACGGTCCTCGCGATGGCGGACCTCGACGAGGTGCTGACGGTCTACGATGACTTGCTGGCCGAGGCCCACCGTCGCGGTTCGACCTTCGCCTACGCCGCGGTCAAGGTCTTTCGCGCGCAGACGCTGCTGTGGCGCGGCGATCTGGGCGAGGCTGAAGCCAGCAGCCGCGACGCGCTCGCCGCCGGGCAGGCGTGGGGAACGTCCGCACGCTTCGCCGGCCACGCGGCCGCGTTTCTCGCCGACACGCTGATGGAGCAGGGAAAGCTCGACGAAGCTGCCGCTGCACTGGACCGCGTCAGCTCCAGCGAGACGCTGCCCGACAGCGTCCGACTGCTTTATCTCCGCGACTCGAGCGCACGGCTCCGCATCCTGCGCGGCGACGTGGCCGGCGGCGTCGCCGATCTCCTCGACGCCGGTCGCCGCTTCGAGCAAGTTGGCAGCCACAACCCGGCGTTCATCGCTTGGCGCTCGGTGGCCGCCTTGGCGCTCCACCAGCTCGGCGAGGTAGACGAAGCACGCCGACTGGCGACAGAGGAGCTCGAGCTTGCCAGCGTCTGGGCTGCCCCGCGGGCGCTCGGCGCCGCGTTGCGCGCAGCGGGAGTGATCGCAGGCGGGGAGCAAGGGCTCCGTTTTCTCGAGGAAGCGGAACAGGTGCTGAGCAAGTCGCCGGCGAAGCTCGAGCACGCGAAGGCATGCACGGAACTCGGAGCGGCCTTGCGTAGAGCCAATCGCCGCTCCGCGGCGCGCGAACACCTACGGCAGGCGGTCGAGCTGGCGACTATCTGCGGTGCGACTCCCTTGGCCGCCCGAGCCGAGAAGGAACTGCTCGCGACCGGCGCCCGCCCTCGCCGCGTCGCCCTCAGCGGCGTCGCGTCGCTCACCCCGAGCGAGCGGCGCGTCGCGGAGATGGCAGCCCAAGGGCCGACCAACCGGGAGATTGCGCAGGCGCTCTTCGTCACGCAGCGGACGGTCGAGGTGCACCTGACCAGCATCTACCGCAAGCTCGGGATCAGCTCGCGCTCGCAGCTCGCGGCCGCGCTCGCCAAACCGGCGCGCGCGTAGCTCGCCGCACTCGTCTAGCGGTACGGCAGCCGAAATACTTCGGTTCGCATCTGGGCGGGCCCACGATGCGGACCGCTGTTCCGCGCGAGCACCATCGGATCGATCGTCGAGGCAGTCACATAAACGAGCAGCACCGCTCCGGAAAGGAGCAGCGATGGAAACACACGGCAAGGTCGCAGTGGCGGGGGCGACCGGCAGGGTCGGCCGCCACGTGGTCGACGTGCTCACGGAGCAGGGATGCGAGGTCGTCGCCATCTCCCGCTCCGCTGGCGTCGACGTCGTCACCGGTGACGAGCTGGCAGAGGCGTTGCGCGGAGTCGAATCCGTGGTCGACGCGAGCAGCGGCGCCTCGCCCGAGCAGCACGCGGCGACCGAATTCTTCACCGCCGCGACGCACAACCTGCAGCAGTTCGGCGCGCAGGCAGGCGTGAAGCGGATCGTCGTCGTCTCGATCATCGGGACCGACCGCTTCACCGCCGGCTATGGCGCCGCTAAGCAGGTCCACGAGCGCGCGATGCTCGCAGGGCCGATCCCGGCCACGGTCGTGCGCGCCGCGCAGTTCCACGAGTTCGTCTCGCAGCTCATGGACTGGGGCAGGCAGGACGGAACGATCTACACGCCGAAGATGCGCACCCAGCTGGTCGCCGCCCGCACCGTCGGCGAGCTGCTTGCTGATCTCGCCACCGGGCGCGGACCGGCGCCGGCGCGCGGATCGAACGGAGGGCCGATCCTCGAGATCGCGGGCCCTCGCGAGGAGAACCTCGTCGAGGTTGCCGGATTGCTCGCCGCGCATCGCGGCGAGACGGTGCGGATCGAGCCCGTCAGCAACCCCGACGACCCAGACGGCGCCCTGTACGAGTCGGGCGCGCTCCTACCCGGCCCGCACGCCATCCTCGCCGGCCCGACCTTCCAGGAATGGTTCACAGGTCAGGCCGATGAAAAGGCCTGACGAGCTGCGGACCCAGCAGATCGACCTCTCCGCCGGCACGATCGGCTATCGGGACAGCGGCGGTGATGGCCCGCCGATCGTGCTCCTGCATGGCCTCATGATGGACGCGACGCTCTGGGATGAAGTCGTCGTCGACCTCGCTCCCGACCGCCGCTGCATCGCGCCCACGCTGCCGCTCGGTGCGCATCGCCACCCGATGCGCCCCGACGCCGACCTCTCCCCGCGCGGGATCGCCCGGCTCATCGCCGAGTTCCTCGACCGCCTCGAGCTCGATGACGTCACGCTCGTCGGCAACGACACCGGCGGCGCCTTCGTCCAGCTCCTCGTCCGCGACGGCGCCGCCCGCGTCGGGCGCATCGTGCTCGTCTCCTGCGAGGCCTTCGACAACTTCCCGCCAGGCCTCACCGGCAAGACGCTCGTGTTGGCCGGCAAGCTTCCGTCGAGCCTCTTCGGCCTTCTCATGCAGCAGATCCGGTTCCGCCCGCTCCGACGACTGCCGATGGCTTTCGGCTGGCTGACGATGCGAGGAGACGCCGCCACCGCCCGCTGGATGACGCCCATCTTGCGGCAACCCGAGATCCGCCGCGAAACCGTCCGCGTCCTCCGCGCCATCGCCGCCGAACGAAACCTCATGGTCGAGACAGCGGAACGGCTGCCCCACTACGGCGCTCCGGCGCTCGTCGTCTGGGCAAGCCAAGACCGCGTCATGCCGCCCGAGCACGGACGCCGCCTCGCGGAACTGCTCCCGCAGGGACGATTCGTGGAGGTACCCGACAGCTACACACTGGTTCCCCTGGACCAGCCCCTCGCGCTCGCTCAGACCATCCGGGAGTTCCTTGCGCCTAGCGATCGAGGGAGTCGGTCACGTACCGGTTGAACGGTTCTGTGAACTGAAACTGCGATCCGTGGTTCGAGTCCGGAAAGAGGATCAGCTCGGCGTTTGGCAGGTTCTGCTGGAGGATGTACGAGCTGACCGTGGGGACGACGATGTCGTCGCTGCCGTTGACCACATGCGCCGCGTGGGGGATTCGCTTGAGGTAATCGAAGCTGTCCGGTGCAGCCGCTCCCCACTCGCGGGCGGCCGCTGAATGCGTCTGACGGCGAGAAGAAGATCGGGAGCCACATCAGATCCTGCGGGGTGTAGACCTTCCGAAACAGCGGTGCGTCGCGGCCCATGGCGAGAGCCTCGGTGATCGCCGGGCCGTAGTTGTCGAGGTTGCCCATGAAGTGCTGGAGCAGCACGATCGGCGTGCGGCCGGGTTGCCGAAGCGCCGGTAGGCGAGGCGAATCCGGTCGAG